>JBEKZC010000001.1:0-144260 GCA_049510295.1 Verrucomicrobiota bacterium
TCGGGTCACTGTTATTAGGATCGATCCATCCTGCATTCAGGGGATCGCTGCTGCCTTGAAAACTACCGAGGATAGTTTGGGCGTGAGCACTGACTGCGATGAAACCGATCGCAGCCAGGGCCAAACAGGCAATTTTTGTTATTTGAACGATAGGAGTTATTTTCATAATTCGTATACTTATATTTTGGTTTTAAGGGTTCGTAACGTGTTATTAACCTAACACTTTTTACGGGTGTTGAATATAGGTGGAAACACCTATGACCTATGACTCACGCATGAAGCTTTTAACCAGTGTCAGGCAAGATGCGACGATTATCAAACAGCGGCAATCCACGTTAGTCTCTCGGTTCCAAATCATGCAATGCGATTCGTGAGAAATCGGAAACGACGCCGTAGCACATTTCATTCTCTGAAAACCTCTCTGTCGCCCACCACTCCACCATCACGGTCGCCCGATTGTTGCCGCTCAAATTCAATTCATTGCCCGTTCGCTCCGCGACAAGTTTTGCACTCGGCGAGTTGTGTGCCGGTGCCCATCACGTCAACCATCGAGGACCCGGTTGAGCGCCGGCCACTTTTTATGTGCAAAATCGTGAAATAGGCGATATTCCCTGGCGTGACTGTTTTGTTTTGTCTTTCTGTCCGGTCGAGAAGTTTTGCGGCCATCAACGGAACTCATTGTCCCGTTGGGGCAGGCTCATGATAGGTTTTGCCGGCCCGGTAGAACTCAAGCAATTGCCGGTTTTTCGCCGCCACAGCCGTCAAACCGGCTGTGGTTGCGAGTTGCTCCGCCTTTTCCGCCGTGGTCACCGCTTCCGGGAAACGGCCGGATTCGGCATAAGCGGCAGCCAGCGTCCCGATGAACGAGGGTTCGCCATAATGAGTCAGCTCACACGCGCGTTCGGCCAAACGGACCGCCTCGGCCCCATTGCGAAGCTCGTCATCGGGACTGACGGCCAACACCCACGCCAGATTGTCCAGCGCGGGGGCGTAATTCGGATTGATCTGGATGGCCTTGCGAAAGTTCTCGATCGCTTCATCAAACCGGCCCCTGGCGGCGAGAGCGATGCCCAGATTGTCCAGCGCGGGGGCGTAATTCGGATTGATCTGGATGGCCTTGCGAAAGTTCTCGATCGCTTCATCAAACCGGCCCTTGGTGGTGAGGACGATGCCCAGATTGTCCAGCGCGGGGGCGTAATTCGGATTGATCTGGATGGCCTTGCGAAAGTTCTCGATCGCTTCATCAAACCGGCCCTTATCGGCGAGGGCGGCACCCAGATTTTCCAGCGCTTCGGAGGAATTCGGATCAATCTGGATAGCCTTAAGGCAGTGTTCCATTGACTCTTCAATGCGCCCTTGATTTCTAAGCAAAACACCCAGATTGTTATGGGCTATCAAGCAATCCGGGTTCTTGGCCAGCGTCTTCCGCCAGAGGGTTTCCATGTCGGCAAACGTCCCGCATTGCTGCCAGGTCAACGCGCCCAGCACCACCACCAACGCACCGCAAAGTGCCGTTTCCTGTTTCTTGAAAAGACCAAACAGCCGGCTGATTCCGACCGCCGCCAGTGTCAACGGGCCGATCCCGGCGAGATACTGGAAATGATCGGCCACAAACGAATAGCGGAAAAAATAGACGTTGAAAAAGCCCAACACCGGAAACAACAACGCCAGAAAATAGGCCAGCGCCACCAGCATCGGTCGCGCCCAGCCCTTGCGGTTGAGCCACAAAATGAACAGCACGGCAATCAGTGCCAGCACCGGCAGATACGCCAGCGGCTGGGCGGCATGAATTTCCCAGCGCGGATAAACGAACATCAGCGGATGCGGCCACACCAGCTTGCCCAGATAAAACCAGACCGCCCGGCCGGCAATGAGACACCGCTCCAGGAACGAAAACGCCCACGCTCTTCCCGCCGCCTGCACAAGGTGTTTTTCAACCCACACCGTAAACAGCCCCATCGCCATCCCCACCGCCAGAAACGGCGCCAGCGGGAAAAGCTCCCACCACCCAACCTTGCCGCGTTTCCACCACACCACCAGCAAAACGGCCACCGGCAGCGCAATCGCTGCCGTTTTCGCCAGCAGTGCGCAGAGATAAAGCAACAGTGCCAGCCAGTAGAATTTCCAGTTGCCCAAGCCGGCGGCTGTAGTTTGGGGGCCACTTTGAGTGCGACTATCCGCCGCCGCCAAGTTCGGCAACCAGAACTGGAGGCAGGCCAGTGCCGAACTCAAGTAAAAAAATCCGGCCAACACGTTCTTGCGTTCGGTGATCCACGCCACCGATTCCACATTCACCGGATGCACCGCAAAGACGGCCGCCGCCAGCCAGGCGCCCCGCACGCTCAATTGGCGCAGGATGGTCCACAACAGGATTGCGTTGATTGCGTGAAACAAGATGTTGGTCAGGTGGTAGCCCAGTGGGTTTAATTTCCACAAATGATAATCCACCCAGAAACTCGTGAACGACAGTGGGTAATATTGCGGCGTGGTCCCCGGCGCAAACCAGATTTGCGACAGGCCTTTCAGAGAATGCAGCAGAAGGTTGTTGACCACGTAACGGCTGTCGTCCCAGACAAATTGCCCCAGCAGTGCCGGAAGATAGGCCAGGAAGACAAACCAAACAATCAGGGCGCCCTGCCAGACCGGCAGCGTTCGTCCGCGAAGGAACATTCGCCTAGGGAAGGCCTTTTGTGACACACGATTTTTTTATCCGCAAAGGCCGGCCGAGGCAAGTCCCGTGGTAGGGGGCACACCATCAAAAATCTTCAAAGTTCAACGACTGTTAGACTCGCGGCCATGTTGAACGAAAACCCGTGACGCCTGTTCGCGAGAGATTTGTCCTGGCGGTGTCGGATTTGAAACCAGATCCGCGAAGGGTGACGGGGCACAGTGCTGGTTGCAACGCCATCCAAAATCAAGGGGGACTGTAATTATGCGTGCAACCTGGAACACACACTCAGCCTGTTCAACCCAGCCTCGGACAGTTCGGACAGGTCATTCAACTCCCCAAACCAGTCGAACAAAACAACGCCGGAATTTTTGCTGGTGATCCTCGATTCAAACCCGCGTAAAAAATTCTGCTGGACCGGGAAATTGGGCTTGACTGAATGTGTGGGGAGGCGGGAGGTGGATTTTTATTCTAATTGCTAATCACTGGGGCTGGAAAAATGGGCTTGGATGCAGATGATTTTCAGGATGGGTTCGGGATGTTTTATTGCTGTCAGATGCAGGGTGGTTGAAAAAAACCTTGGGTGAAAAAACGGTGAAAACCAAACCCGTCATTCTTACTTTTATTCTTACTTTGCCATTTCTGGAGGGGTCTGAAACTCACAATCCCCTTTATTTACAAGGATTGGAGCGGGTGAAGGGAATCGAACCCTCATCTCAGGCTTGGGAAGCCCGCATTCTACCACTGAACCACACCCGCCTACGTTGCGCTACGGCGGGCAGGCCCGCCTTGATATTATAACATCAGCTTCAGCCTGTCAGGTCGTAGCCCGCAGGGCGTAGACCGACGCGGCAGGCCCGCCAGGAACTCCAACGAATTCATTCAACCCGGCTTGCTTCTACCAGACCGAACGGCGGCTGGCAACTGCTTTGAGGAAGCGCCTGACTTGAGTGTAGTGTCGGCGCTATGCGCCGAAAGGAATCGAGCCACAGGCTCGACGCTACAATAAATCAGGACATCACCCGGTTTTGCGGCACCCTCACGCCACGGCATCCAGCCGGCTGATGGCGTCGCGCAAACGATTTTCAATCAACACCCGCCTTTCCGGCGAAGTGACCTTGCCACCGTCGAGTTCGTGCACGTAAAAAGTGTCAATGGCCGCGCCGCGTTCGGTGACGATGCGCGCGGCGGAAATGTCCAGCGCGAGTTCGGTGAACGTTTGCGAAATCACATAAAGCAGGCCGAGGCGGTCCTCGGTTTCGATCTCAACCAGCGTGCGCGTGTCGGAGGCCCCGTTGTCGAAATAAACTTGCGTCGCCAGGCGCTCGCCGGCGTAGGCCGAATAGGCCGGCTGGCGGTTGATTTCGCGCGCGATGAGCGCCGACAGGTCAATGCCTTCGTTATTCAAAACCTTTCCGAGCAACGCGGTGAATTTATCCTGGCGCTCACGCGGCGCGAGGTTGCCGGTTTTGGCGTCGTTGATGAAAAATTTGTCGAGCACGACGCCATCGCTGCGCGTAAAAATCTGCGCACTGAGAATGTTCAGCCCGACGGCGCTGAACGAGCCGGCAATTTTGCTGAACAGCCCGGCGCGATCCCAGGTGCAAACCTTGACGAGGTTGTAACCGCGGTCGGGTTCATCCTGCCAGGCCGTCGCGGGCGACAACACACGGTCGTCCTCCAGAATTTGCCGGCGCATGAAGCGATGCGTCAGTTCGAGGTCGTTGCCAATGTCCTTCGCCGTGTGAATTTCAAAATAACGCTGCGGCAGCGCGGCGAAATGCGCGTTGAGTTCCTCGTTGCTGATTGGTTTCGGCGCCAGTTCGCGGACTTCCTGCAGCAGCGACTCGCGTTGTTTCCGCGAAGCGCGGACGAATTCCGTGCCGCCGGTGAGCAACGCCATGGCGCGGTCGTGCAGTTGCCAGAGCAGCAAATCCTTGAAGCCGTTCCAAAGCTTGTCGCTCGTGCCCTGGGAATCGGCGAACGTCAGCAGCGTGAGCAAATCCAGCGTCTCGGGCGTCTGGATTTGCCGGGCGAACTGGCGGATGACGGCGGGATCGTCGAGGTCGCGCCGCTGGGACACGCCGGCCATGAGCAAATGATTTTCGACAATGGTGTGCAGCAGGCGGGACGCCGGACCGTCCAGTCGCAACCGTTTCGCGGCGCGCATGGCCATCTCTGCGCTGACTTCGGGGTGGAGGATTTTTTTGTGGTGTTCGGACTTGCCGACGTCATGCAGCAGCAGCGCGAGGTAAAGCAGGCCGGGGCGGTCGAGACTTTGAAACATGGGCGCGTAATGTTTATACGGCTCGTCCGGCGCCTCCCAAATCCGGTCGAGTTGTTCGAGACAGACCAGCGTGTGTTCGTCGGCGGCGTATTGATGATAAAACTCGTGTTGCACCAGGCAGGTGAGCCGGCCGAATTCAGGAATGTATTTGCCGAGCAAATTCACCTCATGCATGGTGCGCAGAATCGGCGCGACGCTGCCGCGGCGTTCGAGAATGGTCAGAAACGTCTCGCGCACGCGCTCGTCGTTCAAAAAATCGCGGTCCACCAGCGAAAGCTGGTTCCGGATGAGTTGTGCGAGGTCGGGATGCAACTGCAACCGGTGTTGTTGCGCGTGGAGGAACACGCGCATCAACCGGCGCGGCTGGTCGCGGAAAATGCGGCTGGACGCGGCGCGGATTTCGCCGTCCCCGAACAAAAAACCATCCACCGGCTCCACCGGGCGGCCCCGTTTGGGCAGCCAGGCGCGCAGCGAGGTCAGCCGGTTCGGCGACGGCGCGAGCAGGGCCATGCGCTGTTCCAGCGTGCGCGTGATGAGAAAAATGTTCCGCATGTGCGTGTAGAGGTCGCGCATGAATTTTTCGATGCGCAGGCTCGGCGACCGCTCGCCGTAGCCGAGGCCGAGCGCAACGGCGGGCTGCAAATTTTTGCCCAGCGCGTCGAGCGGGCGGTTGACGTGGTAGTGCAATTCCGTCCGCACGCGCAGCAGAAAGTCGTAGGCGGCCTCGAGCTGCCGGCGCTCGGCTTCGGCGACGAACTCGCGTTCCTGCAATTCCTTCAGCGAGCGCGAGCGATACTTGAAAAACGCCATCCACAGCACATTTTGGAAATCGCGCAAACCGCCGCAGCCGTTTTTGATGTTCGGTTCCTGCATGCAAGCCGAGTTGCCGAACTTGCCATGACGCCCCGTCTGGTCTTCGAGCCGCGCGGCAATGTATTTTCCCTCATAACCGTCAACACACCGGGCCACGAGCGTCTTTTCAAATTTTTTGAACAACGCCTCGTTGCCCGCAATCAACCGCGCCTCAATGAGCGAGGTTTTCGATTGCATGTCGGTGTTGGCGACCTTGACGCAATCGTCAATGCTCCGCACCGAGTGGCCGACCTTCAGGCCGGTGTCCCACAGCGGATACAGCACACCGTCAATCAGTTTGGACAAATGCGGCAGCGGTTTGCCCGCCGCGACCTGGCCGTCGTGCAAAAACATGAAGTCAATGTCGCTGTGCGGGTTTAATTCCGCGCGGCCGTAACCGCCGATGGCGACGAGCGCGAGTGGTGGAAACTCCTTTTGCGCCTGCGGCGACAAACTGCCCCTGGCCTCCGCCCAAAGATGCCGCAACAGCGCATCAAGGATCGCCGCGCGCGCCTGGCAGATTTCGCGCCCGCCCGCGCCGGCACGATGCTGCAGCTTGAGCCGGTGCGTCTCGACCTTGAGGAAGCCTTTGTAGCGTGCGAGTTTTTCCGCCGGGTTGCTGCTCGGCGATGACGGCAGACGCGCTTTGGCGTCGGCTTCAATTTTTTTGATTAAATCCTGCACGGGCGCATAAGTTGCGAGCAAACCGGCATCAAAGCAAGCCATCGGAGAGGTGAGTTACACGAGTCCCTGATTTTTGGGACTTGCATGGCTCGTTCCTTCGAAGCAGCGAAACCTTTTCGTTTGCGCGGCGTCTGCTACACTTTGTCCGCGATGCCGGTTCCACCCGATCCCGATGCCGTCCTGATGCTGCGCGTCAAACGCGGCGACCGGGCGGCATTCGCCGAACTGGTGGACAAATACAAGCAACCGGTGATGAATTTCGTTTACCGCTCGCTGCGCGACGAGACCGAGGCCGAGGACCTGGCGCAAAACGTTTTTCTGCAGGTGTATAAATCCCGCAGCCGGTACAAACAAACCGCGAAATTTTCCACCTGGCTCTTTACCATCGCGCGCAATCTCTGCCTGAACGAGTTCCGCCGCCGCTCACGCCACCCCGCCGAATCCATCGAGGAAACCCAGGCCGACAATGAGGATCAGCCACAGCGGCAGTACGAGGACAAATCGCAGATGGCCCCGCCGGAAAACCTGTTACAGGGCGAACTGGCCCAAAAAATCGAGGAGGCGCTCGCCGGACTGCCCGAGAACCAGCGCAGCGCCATCCTGCTCTGCCGGCAGGAGGAGTTTAGCTACGAGGAAATCGCCGGCATCCTGGACTGCTCGCTTTCGGCCACGAAATCACTCATTCATCGCGGCCGCGAAACGCTGAAGGAAAAGCTCAAACGCTACCTGCAAACCGGCGATTGGAGTGTGTGAAATTTTGTGGGGAGCGCGGGCGTCTCGCCCGCAGTGTTTGGCGTCCCGCCGAACACATTTGAGGAAAACCTGCCGGCGAGACGCCGACAGGGGCGACCGGGACGGTCGCGCTACCTTAAACTCAAATTCGCGGGCGCGAAACGCTCAAGGAAAAGCTCAAACGCTAACTGCGTAGCGGCGATTGGGCGGAATGAAAACGTAAGTTTCGGAGGGCGGAGCGCTGCGACGCCCTGACCGGCCTGGAATATGGGGGCTCGTGGAACTCGCCCCTCCGAAAGGGCGGACGTCCCGCTGGCAGTCGTAGCGGCGGTCGGCAGATCGCTGCAATTCTTCAAGAAAAATGATGGGTGCGGCTTTCTGCCGAAAGCCGCTACGCCCGGTTGGAAATGAAAACCGGTCGCGAGTCGCCGACAGGGGCGAACGTCGCGCTAACTTTGACCAAATCTAACTTTGACTCAATTTCTCTTGATAATTCATTTTCCGAACCAAACTATTTGCTCGCAACATTGTGAGCCGCCAAACCCTAATTTTATATATGGGATTGTTTTCCATAATCGTCAACACGTTCGGATGTAGCCGATCTTCTTCCACTCCAACTCCGACACCAAACCGAATAGAAGTAACCGCACGGCTAAATCACAAATTGTTGCCACTGGATCGCGGCAAACGATATGAAGATCCGCTTAATGATGAACTTAAAAAGAGTGGCTTCGGGGAAACTGACGGTGGCGGCACGATGTTGGAAAAATCGAAAGAGGTAGAGTTCATTGATGTCGAAATGTTCTTAACTCAAACGGACAAGAGTATTCCCTTCGTTATTGAACGCCTTGAATCATATGGAGCACCCAAAGGATCAAAACTCATAATTCGAGAAGGCGATAAAAAACGCGAAATTCCCTTTGGAAAAGTTGAAGGTTTTGGAGTTTACCTTGATGGTGTGAATCTTCCCGATGAGGTTTACAAAACTTGTGATGTGAATTTGGTGATGAAGGAGTTCGACACACTGCTCAAGGGTCACGGAAGCATTCAAAGTTATTGGCAGGGTCAGACTGAGACGGCCCTTTACATCTACGGAGACGATGCCGAGTTGATGAAGAACCTCATCGCAGAATACATGACGACTTATCCGCTTTGCAAAGGTGCGAGAGTCGTCACATTAGCACCCAAGCCATGAATCGTTTTCAGATTACCGATCCCGCTTCAATAGAAATTCCGCCAAGGCTTTGAGGGCGACAACCTTGCCGTTGAAAGTTTTTAATGCGGCAAATGCCTTCGCCGTCAGTTTCTCCGCAATTTTCCGTGATTTTTCCAGGCCCACAATCGCCGGATAGGTCGCCTTTTGTGCCTGCGTGTCCTTGCCTGCCGTTTTGCCGAGCTGCTCGCTCGTCTGCGTCACGTCCAGGATGTCGTCAATCACCTGGAACGCGAGCCCGACGTGATAGCCGAAATCCGTGAGCGCCTTGAGTTGCGCCGCCGTGCAATTGGCGCTCATGCCGCCGAGCCGCACGGAACAGCACAACAACGCGGACGTTTTGCGTTCGTGGATGTAGCGCAGTTCGGCCACGGAAAGTTTTTTGCCTTCGCCTTCCAGGTCCGCCACTTGCCCGGCGACGAGTTGCAGCGAGCCGGAAGCTTTCGCGATTTCCAGAATCAAATCGCGGTGCGGATAGCGCGGCCAGCCTTTGGCCTGCGCGGCAATTTCAAATGCCTGCGTCAACAGCGCATCGCCCGCCAGCACGGCGATGCCTTCGCCGAACACCTTGTGGTTGGTCGGCTTGCCACGGCGGAAATCGTCGTTGTCCATCGCCGGCAAATCGTCGTGGATGAGCGAGTAGGTGTGGATGCACTCGACGGCGCACGCCAGCGGCAGGGCGTCAGCTTCGCGTCCGCCACAAGCCACCGCCGCCGCGAGGCAAAGCGCGGGGCGCATCCGCTTGCCGCCAGCGAAGAGCGAGTAGCGCATGGCTTTGTGGATGGTCGCGGGCCGGGTTTTGTCGCTGGGCAGGAATTTATCGAGCGCGGCGTTGACGGTTTTGGTGCGCGTGGCCAGAAATTGCTGCAAATCGAATTGGGTCTTTGCGGACATGACGGTTTGTTTTAGAAAACGCCCCCAATCGGCGCAAGTTTTAAGGGGATTTTATTTGCAGCGGCGGTGTGTGAGCGCCGGTGAAATCAATGGCGACGGTCGCAGACCGATAATGGCCGTCTTCGACCACGGGGCGCATCCGCGCACTGCCTCCGGAGCGCGGCTGTGTCCCACAAAATGGGACCAGCCGCAGCAGCTTCGCAAAACCAGCCTGCTGAAATACGCCTGGTGCGCAGAGCTTTTCCACGTGCTGCGGCTGGTGCTTTGCACACAGCCGCGCTCCAATCCGGTTGCGTTCGGGGGCAGTGCCCGAATGCGCCCCAATCATGCGGGCGGGGATGCATCGCTTTTCAAAACCACGTAAAAGGTGCAGCCCTGGCCGGGCGCGCTTTTCACTCCAATGTGTCCGCCATGCGACACAGCGATTTCCCTGGCGATGGACAGTCCCAGTCCGGCCCCGGATTGGGGCTGGCCGGGCACACGGAAAAAACGATCGAAAATCCGGCTGTGATATTCTTCCGGAATGCCGGGGCCCTGGTCGGTGACGTTGAATTCAACGGCATTCTCTTTAACCAGCCTGGCCCCCAGAACAATCTCGCCGTTAACGGGTGAATGCTTGATGGCATTGGAGATGAGGTTGGTGAAAACGTGATTGATGCGCTGCCGATCCACCGGGACGGCGGGCAAATCCGGTTCAATCGTGAAGTTCACATTCAAACCCTTGGTTGAAAATTTGCCGGCCATTTCCTTCATCACGCCGGTCAGCAACTCGGCCGGGGCAACCGGCTCTTTGCGCAAGCCGTCGTTCCCTTCCTCCAACCGGGCGAGATCAAGCAGGTCGTTCAAAATCCGCAACAGCCGTTCCGTGTCGTTCCGGGCCGCCTGGAGCAATTCGTCCTGCTTCGGCGTAAGCGCCCCGACGGTTTTTTCGAGCAAAATGTGCAGCACCATTCGCACGCTGGTCAGCGGACTTTTTATTTCGTGGCTGACGGTTGCGACGAGATCGGTTTTGGTGGCATCCAGCAGGCGGAAGCGGGTGACGTCGTACAAAACCACCGCCACCCCGAACAGAACGTCCTCCTTGTTTCGCATGGCCAGGACGCGCGGCAAAAAAAACGTGTCCTCGCCGTCGATCCGATAGGTGATTACTTCGTTGAAGCTGTCCGGGAGAAAATTTTCGCCGCTGGCGAGAGTATTCCGGGCGATGGTCTGCAGCCGGTCGGGCAATTGATCGTCCAGGTGGAGGCTGGATGCCAGACCATCCGCCGCCGGGTTTTTCAATTCGATGCGCCCTTCCTTGTCCAAAACAAAAATCGGGTCCGGAAACGAAGCGAGCGTCGCCTCCATTGTGCGATGGAGGCGGACGATTTTCTCCGTGGTGCTTTGGCGGTATTCCTGAAGTTGGGCCGCCATTTTGTTGAACGCCAGGGCCAGCTCACCCAGTTCGTCCCGCGTAGTGACCGGCACGGGTTGATCCAGCCGGCCTTCGCCCAATTCGCGTGTCGCCCGGGTCAACAATTGAATCGGCTCCAAAATCGAGCGGCCAAGTTGATAACCGGCGTAGGCGGAAAAAAGCAGCGCGAGAACCGTGCCGAAGATCATGAGATGCGTGACCTGCTGGGTGATGGCCCGAATGTTCTGGCTGGTCGCCAGCATGGCCTTGTGGTTCAGATCGTGGATTTTCTGCAGCAGCAGGTTTATCGCCTGCCCACTCGGCACAACGTCCCGTTCATACACCTGACGCTGGTTTTCCGGGCTGTCGAGGGAACTGATGGTATCAACCGCCTTGAGAAAGGCCTGGTAATTGGTCGCCACATCCAGGCTCAAGGCCCCTTCCCCGGGCAGCGTGCTGGCCTTGATCAGCAAGTCGAGGTTTGTCTCAAAATGTTTCCGGTATTCCATCAAGGCATTTTTGTTGCTGACGCGTGGTCCGGAGATCACCCACGACACCTCCCGGTCCATTCCCGCCAGGGCCAGGCTCATGGCCGATGCCGCGGTGAAACTCTGGTAACTGTTCGTCACGGAGGCGTCAACGACGTTGGCCAGGCGGGCAAAGAGCACGATGGCATAAGCGCCGACGGCCAGCAGAATGACCACGAACGGCGTCAGATAAAGGAACAATCGGGTGCGCAACATGGTGCGGGAACAGGTTATCCGTCCTGAACGTCCGGGGCACGGGATATTTCCTTCTTCTTGCGATGCAGCGTGTCCCGGGTGATGCCCAAAATCCTTGCGGCTTCAGTCATCGTGGCCGCCTGTTTCATCACGCGGGAGATATGTTCAGTTTCGATTTCCCTCAGGGACACCTTCGCGCCGATTTGGACTCCCGGCACCGGCGTTGGCGGGGAATTTTGGAAAAGTTTCTCCGGCAAATCCAGCAGATGAATCTCGTTGGTGTCGGCCAGAATGACGGCCCGTTCAACGACATTGCGCAATTCGCGCAGGTTGCCCGGCCAGGCATATTGTCGCAGGACCGCTTCCGCTTCCCTGGAAAAACCTTTGAGCTGTTTGCCGCATTGCCTGGAGAAAAACTGAAGATAACGCTCCGCGATTTTCAGCAAATCGCCCGGGCGCTCCCGCAGGGGCGGTATGGGGACAGCAATGACGTGGAGCCGGTAATACAAGTCGTCCCGGAAACGTCCTTCCTGAACGGCTTTTTCGAGATTCCGGTTCGTCGCGGAAATCACCCGCACGTTGGCGTGACGAGTCTTGGCTTCCCCGACGCGTTCATATTCCTTTTCCTGCAACAGGCGCAGCAACTTGGGTTGTATCTCCAGCGGCATTTCCCCGATTTCATCGAGAAACAGCGTGCCGCCATCCGCCAGCGCGACCTTGCCCACCTTGTCGCCCACCGCGCCGGTGAATGCGCCCTTGGCATGGCCGAACAATTCGCTCTCCAACAACTCCCGCGACAGGCTCGGACAACTCACGGTCACAAAAGCGCTGTCCTTTTGCGGACTGTTTTCATGCAGCGCGCGGGCCACCACGGTTTTCCCCGTGCCGCTTTCGCCCAGCAGCAGAATGGTTGCGGGTGTCGCGGCGGCCTTGAACGCCAGATCGAGCGCCTTTTGCATCGCCGGCTCGCACGTGGTCAGGTCGGCCGTCAAGGTGTCAGCCGAAATGCGGGACTCCAGTTCCGCCACGCGGCTCCGGAGCTTGCGGGCCTGGATCAACCGGCCCATCACTTGACGGACTTGTTCGGGCGTGAACGGTTTGGGGATGTAATCCACCGCGCCGCGCCGCATCGCTTCCACCGCCGTTTCAATCGAGGCATAGGCGGTGAACACGATCACCTCCAATTCCGGATTGACCTTCAACAACTCGGGCAGCAAATCCAGTCCGTTTTCCTGGTTCAATTTCAGGTCCAGGAACGCGATGTCGAACGTGTTGTTTTCAAGCTGCTGCCGCGCGGCGGCGCCAGTATCCACGCTCACCGTTTCGTGCCCCATCGCTTCGAGCACGACAACCATTATCCGGCGAATATTTTCCTCGTCGTCAACGATCAGTATTCGCATCGGGCTACCTGCCTTTTGGGACTGCATAACAGCCATGATAATTGACCGGCACGCAAAAAGCGAGAGGGTTTCTTCAACCGAACACCTGCCTGCGGCGGTTAAAAATCCGTGTGCCTCCCGCCTTCGTTTCACTTCGTCGTGGCAAGCCGTGTCCATCCTCCTTCGTCCCGCATTGCGGGACTACGAAGGACGTGGTTAAATCTGAGCGCGATTTATGGAATACGAAGCGGTCATCGGGTTGGAAACGCACGTCCAGCTCAAAACGAAATCGAAGATGTGGTGCGGGTGCGCCAACGCGTTCGGCGCGCCGCCCAACACCAACGTCTGCCCCATCTGCCTCGGCCTGCCCGGCGTGCTGCCCGTGCCCAACGACGAGGCGCTGCGCCTGACCGTGCTCACCGGCTTCCTCCTCAATTGTGAGATTCCCCGCTTCGCCAAGTTCGACCGGAAAAGTTATTTCTACCCGGACATGCCCAAGAATTACCAGATCACGCAATACGACAAGCCATCCACGGCCAACGGCCACGTCGAATTCGAATTCAACGGCGGCCGGGCGCGCGTGCGCATCACCCGCGCGCACCTCGAGGAGGACGTGGGCAAGAGCTTCCATTTCGAGCGCAACAGCGGCGTGGACTTCAACCGCGCCGGCGTGCCGCTCATGGAAATCGTTTCCGAACCGGACCTGACCAGCGCCGACATGGCCTACGAATATCTCAACGCGCTCAAGGACATCCTGGTTTATGGCGGCGTGAGCGATTGCGACATGGAAAAGGGCATGGTGCGCTGCGACGTGAACGTGAGCGTGCGGCCCAAGGGCACGAAGGAACTCGGCGCGAAGATTGAAATCAAGAACATGAACAGCTTTTCCGGCATACGCCGCGCGCTGGAATACGAAATCCCGCGCCAGATCGAGGTGCTGACGAAAGGCGGCAAGCTGGTTCAATCCACGCGGCGCTGGGATGACGTGGCGGGCATCACCGAGGAAATGCGCACCAAGGAACACGCGCACGATTACCGGTATTTCCCCGATCCCGACCTGATGCCGCAAGCGCCCACCGATGAATGGCTGGCCGAGGTGAAGTCGCGCATGGTGGAACTGCCGCTGGCGCGCAAGCAGCGGTTCATGCGTGATTACGGCCTGCCCGCATCCGACGCGCAGACATTTGTCTGGGACGTTCCGCTGGGGAATTATTTCGAAGGGATTGCAAAAAAGTCGAAGAACCCGAAATCCATTGCGAACTGGGTGATCAACAATTTGCGGGCGAAACTCGCTGAAAGTAGCAGCCGACGTGAGTCGGCTCCATCTGAAGACCCCACAATTGATCAGAGCCGACTAACGTCGGCTGCTACGGGAATTACGCTGGCCAATTTAAAATTCAAGCCCGAAGCTATTCTTGAGCTAGCCGGACTGGTCGAAGCCAAAACCATCAGCAGCTCGGCCGCACAGCAGGTTTTTGCCGAAATGTTCGACACCGGCAAATCGCCCGCCGTGATTATTCAGGAAAAGGGACTGGCGCAGGTCAGCGACACCGGCGCGATTGAAAAGTTCTGCGACGAAGCCATTGCCGCGAATCCCGGCCCGGTCGCCGATTTCAAATCCGGCAAGGCCGCCGCGTTGAACTTTCTCAAGGGCCAGGTGATGAAGCTGAGCAAGGGCAAGGCAAATCCGGCACTCGCCGGCGAAATCCTTGAACGAAAGTTGAAGGGTTGATTTTCACGCGATGACTTTGGTTTAGGTTGTCATCACCATCGTCGGTTTGCCGTCAGTGTTCCAAGATGCGGTAAAAGCGGTGCGGCAGTCTGGCGGCGTCAGAGTCGCGCAGCAACAATGAACCGCTGTTGTTCGTCCTGTGACCACGAAGATGGCCGTTTGACCTTCACACGCACCCGGAACTCCCGGCGTTCCGGCCACGAAACCCGTATTTGAAATTGCCGCTTCATAATAACTCCTGTCTCGTTTTACTCTTTGTCCAAACCTTGGGGAACTGTGCGTTTGGAGGCACACCCTGTGCATTTGATTGCACACCCGACCGAACCGGTGGATAATCGAGCGCGACCCAAAAGCGGGCCGGTTAAAATGAAGTTTTGGTGGCGCATTTTCCTTCTGGGAACCGCTCTTCTGGCGCCGGCGCAGGCAAGCCCCGGCCAGAGCGCTTCCTATTGGCGCGTGTACAGGGTTGACGACGGATTGCATCAATCCGCCTGCGTTGCCGTGTCGGTCGCGCCGAATGGAAAGGTCCTGGCCGTCCACCTCAACCGCACCTTCGTCGCCGAACTGGATGGCTACAGCGTCACGCCGGTCGCCCTGCCGGAACCGGTCGGGGCGGTTTCCGAAAACCCCGGCGGCCAGCTTTGGGTGACCGTCCGGAACGGCCTGTTGCAAGAGGTCAAACCGGACATTTGGGTGGCGCATCCGGTGCCGGAAATCGCCGCCGAATTCAACACCCTCACGCCGCTCTACCCGGCCCGCCAGGGTCATGTTCTGTTTTTGAGCGACGACCGGTTGATGGATTTCAACGTGGAAAATCCAGAACTCCCCCAAACCCAGGTGTTGCTCCGGTGCGACCAGACGCGCCTCGGGAAATTCACGGACCTGGTGGTGGCGCGCGACGGCGGACTGTGGATCACCGGTGAGCGGGGCCTGGGCAAGGCGTCGAAACCCGGAAAAGCCTGGAGTGATTACCTCCCGCCGGAATCGCTGCGGATCCAAAACCTGCGCGAGCCGCGCGAGGACGACGAAGGCGGCGTTACCTTCGTCGCCGAATTCATCGCCGGTGGACAGGCCGTTGTGGCGCGTTTCGACGGCACCGGCTGGACGGCGCAACCAGCCGGCGTGGAAAAAATCCGGCGCGCGTGGCGGAGCGACAACAAGGGATTATGGGTTCTGACATCGGATGCCCTGCTTTGGCAGGCGCCGGGAGAGACAAAGCTGACGGAGGATCAGGATGTTTCCGCCCGCCGGTACTATGACCTGGCGATGGGACCCGGCGGCACCTTCTGGCTGGCCACTTCCGCCGGTTTGTTTCATTACGCCCCTCCCCTCTGGCGCAACCCCCGCCCGCTCCAGCAGCTCAATTCCCTGGTTCACTGCCTCGCGGACGATGCCGCCGGCCGGCTTTGGTTTGTCGCCAACGGCCGGTTGCACTCGCTCCAGGGCGAAACGCACTGCGAGTTTGCGCTGCCGGAACCCGTGACGCACGACGCGCAGTCCGTCCGCGCGCTGTTTCCGCTAAAGGACGGGACCCTGTTGCTGGACGCGGTCGAAAACCCGCTCCGGTTCAATCCGGATTCAGGCGCGTTTGGCCCCGGCCTCCATCTCCGGGACGACATCCGGCACGTGAAGCCGCTGGGCCTGTTGCGGGACGGCAGTCTTGGTGTCCAAAGTTGGAATTCCGAAGCGGCCACCGGGAAATGGACCACGTGTTATTTCGACCGGTTCGACGGAGTCCAATACCAACCGCTGGCCGAAACGCCGCCCGACCCGGACGCGGTCGGCGTTTGCTCCACCCTGTTCGCCGCGCGCAACGGCGATCTCTGGTTGAGCGGCGACAAGGGCATGGCCTGGTATCACGAGAAAAAGTGGCGGGTGTTCCCGGTATCGAACCGTGCCGTGCCCGACGTGGTCCTTTGCTTCACGGAACTGACCGACGGGCGGATTTGGTGCGCCACGCAGGATGGGCTTTGGGAATTCAACGGGCGCGACTGGTCGTCTGTGCATGCCGGCTTCGACCACATCAATGCCCTCCGGTGCGCCCGTGACGGCAGCGTGTGGGTGGCCGATGACGCCGGTGTCCATCGTTACTTCCAGAAAGTCTGGATCGAGAACAGCAGGGAAGATGGGCTGCCCGACGCCACGGTGCATGAGATTTTTGAGGATCAGCACGGAAACATCTGGGCCGGCACGCCACACGGGTTGAGCCGGTACCATCCCGAAGCCGACCCGGACCCACCGCACACGTTCATTGAAAAGCCGGCCGACCGGGAACTGCGCGTCCGCGAGGGCGATCCCATTTCGCTCACGTTCAGCGGGCAGGACAAATGGAAGTTCACGTCCCAGGACCGGCTGCTTTACTCCTACAAACTGGATTACCGCGACTGGTCCCCTTTCACGGAGACGCACACCTTTTCCTTCTCCGACCTGCCGGCCGGCCGGCATGTCTGCCAGGCACGCACCATGGACCGCAACGGGAACATCGACCCCAAGCCGGCGCTGGTTGAATTTGTGGTGACCCTGCCGTGGTACCGGGAAATCCGGCTGGTTCTCATCACGCTGGCCGGCGCGGCGGCGGCGCTGTTCTTCGCGGCGCTGGCGTTCAACCGCCACCGGCAATTGCTCCGCAGTTACGCCGAGGTGGAAAAGAAGGTCGCCGAGCGCACCCGCGAACTCGAAATTGCCGGCCAGGAACTGCTGCACAGCCAGAAGATGAACGCCTTGGGCACACTCGCCGCCGGCATCGCGCATGATTTCAACAACATCCTCTCCATCATCAAGGGTTCCGCCCAACTCATCGAGGAGGACCCGGACAATCCGCAGAAAATCCGCACGCGCGTGGATCGCATCAAGATCGTGGTGGAACAGGGCGCGGACATCGTGAACGCCATGCTCGGCTTCAGCGGCGGCGGCGGCGAACAGCCCGGCCCGTGCGATCTAAACGCCGTCGCGGCGGACACCCTCAAATTGCTCGGCGACCGCTTCCTGCGCGAAGTGGGGGTGAAATTTGAATCCGCGCCGGACCTGCCCGAAGTGTGGGCCTCAAAAAATTTCATCCAGCAGATCCTGCTGAACTTCATCTTCAACGGTGCCGAGGCCATGACCGCGCGCAAACAGCTCATCCTCACCACGCACAAGCTGGAACGGCTGCCTGGCGGCCTGGTGCTGATGCCGGCGGCGGCGGCCGCCCACGTTGCGGTTTCCGTGCGCGATTTCGGCTGCGGCATCCCGCCCGAAAACCTGCCGCGCATCTTTGAACCGTTTTTCACCACCAAGGCGCTGTCCACCCGCCGCGGCACGGGTCTGGGCCTTTCCATGGCCTATGAACTGGCCAAAAAAATGGAGGCCGGCCTGGCGGTGGAATCCGCCGTGAACCGGGGCAGCACGTTCACACTCATCCTGCCGGTGCGGGAATTGCCACCAAAGGCAAACCCATAAATCATGAACCGAAACATCGAACATCGAACATCGAACTTCGAACGGGGTTGGGGCGCGTCTTTCATTGGACGTTGGGCGTTCGTTGTTGGATGTTCGATGTTTTCTTCCAGTTCCCATGAACCCACCCACCATTCTGATTGTTGAAGACGACGATCTTCAGTTCGAAATCTACGAGGAAGCGCTGGTGAAGTACCAGCTGGTCCGCGTGAAAAACGGCAGCGAGGCGCTGGCCCAAATCCGACGCGACCCGCCGCATTTGCTCGTGCTGGACCACGTGCTGTCGGAAGGCGAACTCGGACTGGATTTTCTGCCGGAGTTCAAGGAACTGCTGCCGCACGTGCCCGTCATCATCGTGTCCGGCGCGCTGGAGGTGCGCCAGCAGATGGCGGCGCTGCAGGGCCCGCGCCGCGCGCACTACTGCCTGCCCAAGCCAGTGGACGTCCATGCCCTGCGGCGCACCGTGGAGACCGCGCTGCACGAGTGCGGCGAAACCGAGGTGGTCCGGCAGTTCGAGGCCCTCGAACGCTCGCACCGCGTGGACGCGCAGGAATTGTTCAGCCGCTCCACTGACCGCCTCGCCCGGCAGAACCATCTTCTGGATCTGCTGGGAAAATCGAAGGAACGTCCAAACATCTCCGCCCTCGCCCGCCAATTCAAGGTGGCCCGCCGCACCATCATCCGCGACCTGCAGGAGATGATCCGCCGCGGCCAGCTCAAGCCGGAGGTCTATCCCGAATGGGAGAATCCACCGCTGGAAGATCAGGCCTGACTTTATCGCTGGTGCCGGATTGTGGCGGGCATCGTTTTCCACTCCGGCTACAGGCCACCGCGTTGCCTTTTCTCAAAGGCCAGGTGATGAAGTTGAGCAAGGGCAAGGCGAACCCGGCGGTCGCCGGTGAAATCTTGGAAAAGAAACTGAAAGGCTGATCAACCACCAAAACTCAGCGCGGTGCAGTCGCAACCAAACTTTTTGGAGTGCGGCGGGAAGCGAAGCGCCACGCCGCTTTTACACCGTGGGGCGGCGTCCCAAAGCGATGTCGCCGCTGCGCTCTGCCACCGCAATCCAAAATCCTCTTCGTGGTTTAATTGGCCTTCTTCACCTCCACGGCATAGACTTGGCTCTTGCCGCTCAGGTTGGAGCGGAAGATGACCCATTTCCCATCCGGCGAAAACATGGCGTTGGGTTCCAGCGCGTAATCGTGCCTGCTCATGTTCACCAGCCGCCCGGCTTTGAAGACGCCGGTCCGGATGAGTCCGGTCTCTTCAATGTTCGTCCCGGCGGCATCCGGCACAAGTTCCGGGTGGAACAGGTAAATCCATTTGCCGTATTCAGCATGGGCGACCATGCCGGCCCCGCCGCCGTCACCGCAGAACAGTTTTCCGTCGGGCGACACGTTGAAATGCACCGACCATTCGTCTCGCTGGAGATGATACCACGTCCTTTGGCCGGTCGTGACGTTGCAGCCCGCCACCCAGAAATCCTCGCCGCGCGGCGTTTGCAGGTCATACCAAATCGTTTTGCCGTCGGCGCCCCAGAATTCGTGTCCGGCAATTTCCATGGCCATGGTGCGCTTGTGGATGTTCGTCAATCCCGTGCCGTCGGAGCGGATGGTCCAGATACGATCCACCTTTTGCCACGGCCCTTCGTGACAGAACATGAGCAGGTCCGGGTCGGTGGGCGAAAACATGAGATGGTTGAGCCAGTCGTTGCAGCGGTCGTATTTTTTGATTTCACCGGTCTGGATATTAAGGAAGAAAAGCTCCATCGGCGGATGTTCGTCAAACTGGCCTTCGATGTTTCTGGCCTTGCTCCGGGATTGTTCGGTCATCAACCGGTTGGGACCGAAATCCACGTTTTCTTCGTTGGTCACCGCACTGCTTCGGTCGGTGATGGTTCCGGCCAGCAACGTCTCGTCCGCGTTGACAGTGGACCCCGAGCCACCCGGCGGCAGCCTGGCGATTTCGCGCGTGGCTTTGGTGTCGGGGTCGGTCGCGT
Source organism: Verrucomicrobiota bacterium (assembly GCA_049510295.1). Classification (GTDB taxonomy): domain Bacteria; phylum Verrucomicrobiota; class Verrucomicrobiia; order Limisphaerales; family UBA11358; genus UBA11358. Next base: position 19,991 of record JBEKZC010000001.1, read on the forward strand.
AAACTACGCCGTTCCGGCTGTAATAAACCTGGCCGGTCTTGTGACCAACCATGATGACGCGGACGCGGCCGTCCACGATCTTTTCAATGGCCCGTGTTTTCAGGTTGACGGTGGAGACACCGGTCGGTGTGCCGATGACCATCCTTTCCCCGTCGGGCGTGAAGGCGTTGAGATTGAAATAAAGGCTCTGGCTGCCCGGTTCACGCGAAAGCTGGACGACGCGATGGCTGGTGTCGGGATCAATCCATTCCGTTGGGGACTGATTGGTCACCACCTCCGCCCGTGCGTACAGGGCCAGCAGGCAAACGCCAGGCATCAGAATGGGGGAAAATCTTTTCAAAAGAGATGCGCTTGAAATGGTTGTGATTTCGCCTATATCCCATCTTGGACGCGCGAAGGCAATCCGAAGTTAAGTCCAAAAGCCGACAATGTCCTGGTTTGGTGGCGGCGGTGCTGCCGCCCCGCATGTGCCGCGGCAGCGGCGCATCCACCAAGTTCAAATCAGGACACCATCCAAAAGCATTACAACTTGACGTCCAGGCACTGTTGACGCTGGCGCCAATCTTCCCCACCGTTTTTCAGGAGCGATTAATTGGATACTAAAACGCGGTAAAAGCTGTGGGGTTGAACCGCAGGAGCAAGGTAATAACCCTGGCTGCCCGTCACCCAGATGTTGCCCGGTGCGGTCAACCAGACTGGATTATTCAAATTGGTCGTGTATTGAATTTGATAGCTCTTGCCTATCACCGCCGGCCAGGTCAGGTTCATCGTCCCGTTGACCGGAGTGGCCGCCCAAAGCCGGACCACGGAGTTTGGATTGGTGGGATCCGTACCGGCGAGATACTCCTGCAGGTTTGACATGCCGTCGCCGTCGGCGTCATCCGACGCCAGCGAAAGGTCGCTCGCCTGCCCGGTCGGATGCCCGAAATATTTCATCATCCACCAATCCGGAATCCCGTCCCCATCGCTGTCAACCAAAGCAGCGTTGATATCTATCGAGGCCCCGAAAGCATCCTGTACGCGATTCAAATCGCCGGTCGCCAGGCCGGAGCCCAAGTCCAGGAAGGCAATTGTGGCGCCGCCATCACTGATCACGGGCCGGGACACCCACAGCATCGGGCTGGACCCGGCCTGCCCCACGGTCAGCACCGTGTTGGATCCCGTCACGCGGTCCAGGAGAAACACGTTCGGGGGTGCGGTGTTGTCGCCAATCACCGTATTGGTCACGACACTGCGGTACGCCACGAACCGTCCGCCACCATTCACCACCGGCGCATCAGACAATGCGTCCCAACTGCCGGTACCCGGGCCGGCAACGCCAATCAGGGAAAGCGTGCCGGTCTGGAAATCGAGCAGGTAAACCTTGTTGGTGCCGTCGTTTCCGGCACCCCAGGTTGGTGGTGGAAACAAAGGTCAACCAGCGGCCGTCATCGCTCCAGCAGGCTGCGTTCCGAATCATACCCGCGCTGGTGAATGAGAAAAGATTTGACCGGGTGGCGATATTGTCCACGTAGAGGGCGTTGGCAATCCGATAAAGGATTTTTGTCCCGGTCGGATCGATGGCCGCCGAGGTGACCGCCCCCGCATTGGTGTAGATGTCCATGCCGAGCTGGGTGTCCCGGATTTGCAACCTTGTGGTTGAAGTGGAAACGCCGTACGCGTAGGCAACGTAACGGCCATTGCCGCCCAGCGAAGGACCGAAAGCATAGTAATTGGCACCCTTCAGTCCCACGGTCTGTCCCAGATTCATGTCCCACCAGTAAGTGTTCACTCCGCTGGTGGTTATTCCCGCAGCCAGGTTTGACGCCCGACTCAGGAAGGCAACATACCGTCCATCCGGGCTGATCACCAAATCGGAAGCGTCATCGTTCCCGGGACTGACACCATCGGTCCCCACGCTGACCAGGGCGGTGGTGCCGGCCTGAAGATCGCTGCGAAACACATTGCCATTGGTATTGACCGGGCCCGCAACCAGGTTGGTCGCCGCGCTGATAAACACCACGTAACGGCCGTTCGTACTGATGACCGGGCATCCGGAGCCGCCGCCCAGGGCCGGCCCCCCGTCAAATCCGACGCTCACCAGCAGGTTGGTGCCGTTCACCAGGTCGCGCACAAAAACGTCCGGCTGCTTGTTCGTGTCGTTGGGAACCAGGTCATCCGCCGGACTGGCGAAAGCCACCCACCGGCCATCCGCACTGACCGATGACGGGGACAGCGTGCTGAGCGCATCAGCCGCTTGCGGAATCACCGTCGCATTCCTTTGCGAAACCATTTCCGCGATCCCCGCGACCTGGTCCCGCACGAAAACATCCTCGGCGCGATTTTTGTCCAGGTTGACCAGGCTGCCATCCGGATTGCTGAAAGCGACGAACTGCCCATCCGCACTCAAGCTCAAGGACGTCATTGTGTCTCCGGTCGAGCCGATGCCGTTGGTGTCCACATCCACCAGTTGCGTGGTGCTGGATTGCAGGTTGCGCAGATAAACATGAAAGCCATTGGTCACGGCATTGCCGACCAGGTTGGTGGCATTACTCAGGAACGCCACGAAATGGCCATCGGGACTGATCACCGGCGCACACGAGGTCGTATTGGCTGGGACGCCGCTGCCGTCATCACTGACAAGCGTGTCCAAGGTTAGTTGCGTATCCCAAACGTGAACACTGGAATAACCCGAACTAGGAGAGCTTTCATACCTGGCAAAAGCAATGAAACGCCCGTCCGGTGTCATTTCGGGACCGTAGCTGTCATCGAGGTCAACCGACCCTCCGATCCCGTTGGTATTGACCACCGCGGTCGCCCCCGTGGTTGAATCATATTGCAGAATCACGGCGGCACTCCCCGGAGTTGTCGCGCCGGCTTTGAAAGCGACGTATCGTCCGTCATCACTCAACCGCGGATGATAGGCCGGCATGCCGCTCAAACCGAGCGCGGCCGACACAATCGCCGCGGCATTCGTGCTGGCCCAGATAGTCCTGCCCGCGAACCGATCTCGCACATACACTTCGCCCTTGGAAGTGCCCGGGACCGCAGGCACCAGGTTTGTCGCCAGGCTAAAAAACGCCACATACCGGCCGTCCGGGGTGATGACCGGTGCCGCCATGACCGGGCTTATGCTGCCGGAGGGAAGGAGCGCCCCCACGCTGACCAGACAGTTCGTCCCGGCAACCAGATCCCGTATAAAAATGTCCGGAATACCGTTGGTGTCACCGGGAACCAGGTTTGACGCCCGGCTGATAAAGGCCACATACCGGCCGTCCGGCGTCATGACCGGATCGGTCGAGGCCCCGTTCGCCGGACCGCCATTCGTGGACACGCTCACCAGCGTGGTTGTCCCCGCCACCAGGTCGCTAACAAAAATGTCCGTGACTCCGTTCGTATCGTTCGGCACGAGATTGCTGGCGTCGCTTTGGAAGACAACGAATTGCCCGTTGGTGGAGGCCTGGCCGGACATCGAATTGCCGTTGCCGCCGCCGGTTCCACTCAAGTTGCCGCTGGCCAGCACCGTGGTGTTGCTGGTGCAATCGCGCAGGAACACGTTCAAGGCATACACACTGTTGCCACCGGGCACGAGGTCGTTGGCCGTGCTGGTGAAAACCACAAAACGGCCGTCGGGACTAAGGCTGGGAGCAACGGAATTATCGTCGCCACCCGCCGACAGGGGCACGGAGGGATTTCGCGCCGAAAGCAATTGCACCGGCACTGCATCGGCCAGGGGAGCAAGCATTGCCATGGCCAGAAACCAGACTAGCACCGCGAAACTGCCGCTGAAAGGCCTCGGGGCCGCAGGCATCATCCGCGGGTTTTGATGCGTGAATTCACCGTTATCAACCGTTCTTGTTTTCATGGTTACGGGAAGTTGAAGGTTCTATTTTTGTTCATCGCGTCTGGAGATTATTTGGTGAATTACATCGTTTCAGTCGCCGGACATAACCGTCCACATGCCTTTGGGGGAGCTCAACGTGCCGGTGCCGATGGTTTGCTGGTACTGGAGTGCTTCCACGTGGCCGTCATGGAAGAGATAGTTGAACCGGTTCCAGTGCGCCTGATACAACTGCTGGCCTTCGTTGTAACCGTTTTGAGTCAGTGTCGCCGGATTCTGGGGGGCGGCTGTGTCAATTTGGTAGAGGTTGCCCCAACCACCGGCCGTCCCATCCGTGGTGATTGGCCCCAGAGAAACGCAGGGCCAGATATTGCCAATCGCATTCATGCTGCTGGCCTGTTCCGTGAGCAGTATCGTGCCACCGGGATCCTTCACCACGGAAGTTTTGTATCCTTTCGCGTCCCAATCCGGAGCGCCGGATGCGGCTTGCCAATAAATTCCGACGCCATGGCGGTTCGGTTGGTTTAAATCCGGCAGGGGATACGTCCCGTTTTGGGTGTTGACTTGAATAGTAGTCCCAGAAGCGGAACCCGCGCTGTTCATGGCATAAGTCCTAGGAGCAAACTGAAGATTGCCACCCGGTCCGTACATCCAAATGATCCGGGGCTGCCGATCCGCCGGGCATAATTCGATTGTTTCCATGGTGGGCGAGGAACCGGTAAACAGAAGGCCTTGCGTCCATGAACTGTCTGAATTCGTGTCACCGAAATAGTGGTGAATATAAGCGTCCCACGTCAGCACGCCGCCACTGGTTTGATAACCAGCGGGGGGGAACATTTCATTATGGTCCTGCACGAACAGGCTGAAACCCACCTGGAGCTGTTTCAGGTTGTTCTGGCACTGGGTCCGCCAACTGTCCGTTTTGGTGCCCGCGAGTGCCGGCACCAGCAGCAGTGCCAGCACCGCGAGCGTTCCAACCACCACGAGCAGTTCGGTGAGGGTAAAAGCTTGGTTAGGTTGTACCTGGACCGACGGCGTCCGGTTTAAACGGTTTGATGGATTCATAAACGTTAGTATCTTTCACAAGATAACTCGCAGGCACAAGGGCGATTCTTTCAAAAAATCTTGCAGGAACCTTTTTGGATAGGGCGGGCAGTCCCCTGCCCGCCCTACATCTGCACAACGGTTGCGGCGCGCACGGAGTGACGCGCCCTACCAATGTTCTGAATGTCATGGTGAATTGGTCTCAAGGCTCATTAGGAGATTGGCACTTATCACTTCGCCGGCAAGCCAGTTGTGGGTTTTGGAATCGAGGGAACATGCCAAAACGTGAACCAACCCAAAAACCTGCGGTCAGTGGGGAGCGTGTTTTAGCAGCCAGATCAGGCGCCAGAGCATGCCGACGCCGGCGGCAACTTTCCCCACAGTTTTTCAGTAACGATTAATCGGATTTGAAAATGCGGTAAAAGCTGTTGGGTTGAGCCACCGGAGCAAGGTAATAACCCTGGCTGCCCGTCACCCAGACGTTGCCCGGTGCGGTCAACCACACTGGATTATTCAAATTGGTCGTGTATTGAACCTGGTAATCCTTGCCCGGCACCGCAAACCAGGTCAGGGTCATCGTGTTGGTGACCGGAGCGGCCGCCCAAAGCCGGAACACAGAGTTTGGATCGGTGGGATCCGTACCCGCGAGATACTCCTGCAGGTTTGACATGCCATCGCCATCGGCGTCGTCCGACGCAAGCGAATGATCGTATGCCTGCCCGGTCGGATGCCCGAAATATTTCATCATCCACCAATCCGGAATACCGTCCCCATCGCTGTCAATCAAAGCAGCATCTAAAAAGGTTCCGAAAGCATCCGGCACACGATTCAAATCGCCGTTAACCAGGTCGGTACCCAGGTCCAGAAAGGCAACCGTCGCGCCGTCATCGCTGATCACAGGCCGTGACACCCAGACAATCGGGCCGGACCCGGCCTGCCCCACGGTCAGCAGCGTGTTCGATCCCGTCAAGCGGTCAAAGAGGAACACGTTCGCGAGCGCAGTGGATCCAGTGGCCGTATTGGTTGCGACACTGCGGTACGCCACGAACCGTCCGTCACCACTTATCACCGGCGCATCAGAAACTGCCACCCAGCCGCCGGCGCTCGGGCCGGCAACGCCAATGAGGGAAAGCGTGCCCGCCTGGAAATCGCGCAGGTAAACCTTGTTGGTGCCGTCGCTTCCGGAACCCAGGTTGGTGCTGGATAAAAAAACCAAACAACTGCCGTCATCGCTCCAGCAGGCGGCGTTTCGGATGGAAGCCGTGCTCTGGATCGAGAAAAGATTTGACCGGGTGGCGATGTTGTCCACGTAAAGGGTGTTGGCAATCCGATAAAGTATTTTTGTCCCGGTCGGATCGATGGCCGCCGAGGTTACAGTTCCCGCATTGGTGTAGATGTCCATGCCGAGCTGAGTGTCCCAGATATGCAACTTTGGGGATGAATAAAAACCGCCGTTCGCGTAGGCAACGTAACGACCGTCGCTGCTCAGCGAAGGACCGTAAACATAGTAATAACCATTCAGTCCCACAGTCTGCCCCAGATTCATGTCCCGCCAGTAAGTGTTCAGCCCGCTGGTCATCCCCGCAACCAGGTTTGCCGCCCAGCTCAGGAAGGCAACATACCGTCCATCCGGGCTGATCACCGGAAGGGAAGCATCACCGTTCCCGGGACTGACACCATCGGTTCCCACGCTCACCAGAACGGTGATCCCGGTCTGAAGATCGCGGCGAAACACGTTGGCATTGGTATTGATCGGGCCCGTGACCAGGTTGGTTGCCGCGCTGATAAACACCACGTAACGGCCGTCCGCGCTGATGAGCGCGTTTTCGGAGTTGCCACCCAGGGCCGGACCGCCATCGGCCCCGACGCTGGCCAGAAAGTTGGTGCCGTTCACCAGATCGCGCACAAAAACGTTCAGCGCCTGGTTCGTATCGTTGAGCACCAGGTCATCCGCCTTGCTGGTGAAAGCCAGCCATCGCCCATCCTCACTGACCGATGACGGGGACATCATGGTGAACCCATCAGCCGCTTGTGGAATCACCGTCACATCCCTTTGAGAAATCATTTCCGTGGTTCCCGCGACCAGGTCCCGTACGAAAACATCCTCGGCGTTATTATCGTCCGAGCCGACCAGGCTGCCATCCGGACTGCCGAAGGCGACGTATCGTCCATCCGCACTCAGGCTCAAGGTCGTGAATGATTCGTCGGTCGAGCCAACGCCGTTGGTGTCCACGTCCACCAATTCCGTGGTGTCGGATTGCAGGTCGCGCAGGTAAATATGAAACCCATTGGACACGGTATTGCCGACCAGATTGGTGGCGTTGCTCAGGAACGCCACGAACCGGCCATCGGGACTGATGTTGGGCGTGTGCGAGGTCGTGTTGGCCGGGACGCCGCTGCCATTATCACTGACCAGTGTGTCCGAGGCCAGTTGCGCATCCCAAACGTGAACACTGGCATAGCCCGAATTGGTGGAGCCTTCAAGCCTGGCAAAAGCGATGAAGCGCCCGTCCGGTGTCATTTCCGGGCCATAGGTCTCATCAACGTCCACCGACCCTCCGATTCCGTTTGTATTGACCACCGTGGTCGTCCCCGTGGTTGAATCATATTGGAGCACCACTGCGACGCCCGTCGAAGCCGTCGCGCCGGCTTTGAAGGCGACGTAGCGTCCGTCATCACTCAACTTGGGATGATAGGCCGGCATGCGGATCAAACCGAGCGTGTTGGACACAATCACGGCGGCGTTGGTGCTGGCCCAAGTTGTGGTGCCCATGAGCCGATCTCGCACATACACTTCGCCGGTGGAAAAACTGCTTGGGACTGCGGACACCAAGCCTCTCGCCGAGCTGAAAAACGCCACATACCGGCCGTCCGGGGTGATGACCGGTGTCGCCATGACCGGATTTATGTTAGGGACGATGGGAGGGAGCGCCCCCACGCTCACCAATTGGTTCGTCCCGGCAACCAAATCACGCACGAAAACGTCTGGAATGCAGTTGTTGTCTCCAGAAACCAGGTTTGATGCCCAACTGATGAAGGCCACATACCGGCCATCCGGCGTCATGACCGGATCGGTCGAGGCCCCGTTCGCCGGACCGCCATTCGTGGACACGCTCACCAGCGTGGTTGTCCCCGCCACCAGATCGCGAACAAAAATGTCCGTGACCCCGTTCGTATCGTTCGGCACGAGATTACTGGCGTCGCTTTGGAAGACAACGAATTGCCCGTTGGTGGAGGCTTGGCCGGGCATTGAACTGCCGTTGCCGCCGCCAGCCCCGCTCAAGTTGCCGCTGACCAGCACCGTGGTGTTGCTGGCGCAGTCGTGCAGGAACACGTTCAGGCTATAAAAACTGTTGCCTCCGGGCACCAGATCATTCGCCGCGCTGATGAATACAACAAAACGGCCGTCGGGACTGAGGCTGGGAGCAACGGAATTATCGTCACCACCCACCAGCAGAGGGACGAAGGGATTCCGCACCGAAAACAATTGCACCGGCCCTGCATTGGCCGGGAGAACAAATATCGCCACGGCCAGAAACCAGACGGCCACCGCGAAGCTGCCACTGAAGATCTCCGGGGCCGCTGGCATCATCGGCGGGTTTTGATTCGTGAATTCACCGCCGTCAACAATTCTTGTTTTCATGGTTTTGGGAGGTTGAAGATTCTATTTTTCAATAAAAATAACTTTGCGAGCCTGAATTGCCTGTATATTGCCACGCCATGTTTTCACGGGTATGGGTTTCCACATGGCCATCGGCATAAGCCGCGTTGACCGATTGCAACGTGCCATTATAGAAATGAGCCTCACCGATCGACTGCCCAGCCTGTCCTTGAAATTGTGGGATGTTATTTACTTTGGTGCTGCCGCTTACTTCCGTCAAATCGCTGATGACCGGCTGTAGACGAACGCTTTTATCGCTCAACTTTGACGGCCAAGGGACCGCACCAGCCGGGGCATTCCCAACAGGGGAGCCAGGCCAGGGAAAGAGAGACCCGCCGGACTGTGGTAATCCATACCCTTGTAAACTTGACAGCCGCGGCACCCACCACAAATGAATCAGTTTCGCGAATTGACCATTGTTCGAACGCGCCAGGACAACCCATTCGTTGAAGTCAGCAATATTCTGGATATTACGCCCATAGTTGTTCTTGAACTGACTATTTGCCACATCAAAGTCCCCCGGCCGGGCGGGGCAGAAATTCATGGCTACTGTCATCCCATAAGGCACCAGATTGGGAATGAAACTGGTGGCAACGTCGGTTGCATCCCCGCCAGAACCGCCGCAGACAAAGGAGGGCATGCTGCCCTGGGCATCATCCGAGGCATACACCTGGGCCATTACCACCCATTGGCGAAAATTAGCGGCGCAATTGGAAACCATGGAGGGATATTTCGCCTTGGCCAGCGCCGGCAACAACGTCATCGCCAGCAATGTGACCATCGCCAGCACCACCAACAGTTCAATCAGTGTGAAGGCGTGTTCCGGTTGTCTCGGAACCATCGGCGCCCGGTCCAATCGTTTTAAAAGGCTCGATTTGCTCATAAACTGTTTATCCTTTCACAAGATAACTCGTAAGTATAAGGGCGATTCTTTCAAAAATTTTATAAAAAATATTCTCATTGGGATTTGCCTCACTGGCAATGACTTGCACACCAGGCAGGTCAATGGTTGTGTTTTAGCAGCCAGATCAGGCGCCAGAGCATGCCGACGATGACACCAAAGCCGATATACGGACCGGCGACGCTGATGGCCCGGATCAACCGTTGACGGGCATTTTCGAGGCGCGGATCGTAGTGGCTGAATTGGAACGCCAGCAAGACGGTCATCATCTCATCAGCGGATTTATAACGCCGGCGCGGGTCGGCGCGGCAGGCATCCAGGACAATTTTATTGAAATGGACCAGGTCCCGGCCCTCAGCGCTGTCCTCCAGCGGCGACGGCAGCACCGGGTATTCGTTCCGGTCCTTGCCGGTGCTGATTTCGTAGAGGACCTTGCCGAGTGAGTAGATGTCCGCCTGCGGCGTGCCGGCGCCTTCCGGCGCGATGAAACCTTCCGTCCCCACCTGCGAACCGGGTTCGGACAGTTCCGAAACCAATCCCACGTCCGCCAGCTTGGGAAAACCGTTCACAAAAATGATGTTGGAAGGCTTGACGTCCCGATGGATCAGGCCGTTCCGGTGCAGGTAACCCAGGGCCGAGGCAATGGCCGCGCCCAGCCGGATACATTCACCGATGGGCAGGCGCCGGCGCTGCCGGTAATCATACGCCAGGGTGCGGGGACAGTATTGTTCCGGAATGATGACCTGGCCGGTATTGACATCGTCGCAGAGTTCCATCACGTAATAAAAATATCCGGCGGCATCGTTGCATCCCACCTGGAGGATATCCATCAATCCATCGTGCAACCGCGAAACCGGCTCGAATTTCAACACGCCATCAAACTCGCGCTGAAAAGAGCGGCGGTGCTCGAATACCCGTTCATGCACAATTTTCACCGCCCGGTAGGTCCCCAGAACGTTCCGGGCCAGCCATACTTCACCACTGCTGCCCCAGCCAATGACTCGGATAAGTTCGTGGTCCGGCACGACCGGCGGGACGGCCGGCGGGTCAGCCGCGGCTGATGCTTCACGGGCCGGATTGGCAGGTTCGATCATGATGTTGGCTTCCGTTCCCTCAGTCCTGATTCCATTTTCCCTCCAGCCGGCGTATTTCCTTTTTGAGCAACGCCGAAATGCGATATTTGACCAGGTAAACCAGTCCCACGTTGACCCCCAACGCCCGGGCCACATTTCTCACCGGCCATTGCTTGATCACGTATAAATCAAAGATTTGATAGTGTTCTTCCTTGACGCGGGGTTTGATTGTTTCCATCGCTGTTTTCAACAGATTAGCCTGCCATTCCTCCTCCCAGACGGATTCCGCAGCAGTGCCGGCCGGGTCGGGAATTTCCGCCACGTCCGGCCGCGGCAGGTCCGCTCCGGTTTTGGAATCGTCCCCCCGTCCGGCACGGGTGCGTTTTCGCAACTGGTCGGCAATGCGCCAGCGGATGATGTTTCGCAGCCAGCCCTTGAACGAACCCAGCGTGCGGTCGCGCTTGAACTTTTGGATGTCCCTGGCCACCGAGATGACAGTCTCCTGGATCACGTCCTGGGCCTCGGCTTCCGTCAGCCCGGACTTGATGGCGACCGAATAGATCAACCGCCAGTAGATATCAAAAAATTCCTTCCAACTGTCCTGGTCGTCCCAGTCTTCCAACCGGCTCAGGAGGGTGTAACGCGTGGGAATCGGATCTTCCACCGTCAACGTCATGGTACAGCTCATACAACGATTACTCGCAGAAAGCGACGTGTTTCTTTCAAAAATGTCTGGCCGTCCGGCCCGGGTCCATCCCCCCGTGAATTTCCGTTTCACTCAACTGCCGGTTCCTCTATCTTCGCGGTCGCATGTTTTCATCGGAAATCAAATCGGTTCACTTTGTTGGCATTGGCGGCACGGCGATGGCATCCGCCGCCGTGGCCATGCAGGAAAAAGGTTTTGCAGTCACCGGCTCGGACCAGAATGTTTATCCGCCGATGTCCACGTTCCTCGCGGAGCGGAAGATCGCGGTGATGAACGGTTACGCGGAGCGGAACCTTGCGCCCAAGCCCGACCTCGTCATCATCGGCAACGCCATTTCCCGCGGCAACCCGGAAGCGGAGTTCGTGCTCGACCACAAACTGCGTTATTGCTCGCTGCCGGAATTGCTCAAGGAATTCTTCATCCGCGGCAAACGCTCGATTGTCGTCGCCGGCACGCATGGCAAGACCACGACGACCTCGCTGCTGACCTGGGTGTTCGAACACAATGGACTGAACCCGAGTTATCTCGTCGGCGGCATTCCGAACAATCTAAGCCAGGGCGCGCGGTTCACCGACAGCGAATGGTTCATCATTGAGGGCGACGAATACGACACCGCGTTTTTCGACAAACGCAGCAAGTTCGTCCATTACCAGCCGGAAATCGGCATTGTCAACAACCTGGAGTTCGATCACGCGGACATTTTTGAAAACCTGGACGCCATCAAAAAAACGTTCTCGCATTTCATCCGGATCATTCCGCGCAACGGCCTGCTGCTCGGCAACGGCGACGACGCGAACCTCGCTCCGCTGCTCAAGGTGACCCATTGTCCGGTGAAGCGCTTCGGCCTCGGCGAGGACAACGCGGTGCATGCCTTCAACATCCGCTACGGCCCGACGGCGAGCGAGTTTGAAATCCCCAGTTTCAAATTCCACTTGAACCTGATAGGCGAATTCAACGTGCGGAACGCGCTGGCTGTGGTGGCGTGCGCGAAACATTGCGGGCTGAAAAACCAGCAGATTCAGTCCGCCTTCGACACGTTCAAGGGCACCAAACGCCGGATGGAGGTGCGCGGCATCGCGGGCGGTGTAACGGTGATGGACGACTTCGGCCATCACCCGACAGCGATTCGCGAAACGCTGCGGGCGTTGCGCCTGAAATATCCGCACGAGAAAATCTGGGCCATCTTCGAGCCGCGCTCGAACACGACGCGCCGGAATGTTTTCCAAAAGGAGCTCGCCGAGTCGTTTGCCGACGCCGATGCCGTCGTCGTCTCACAAGTCGCACGTCTGGAACAACTGCCGGTCGAAGAACGTTTGAACCCAGAGAAATTGATGCAAGACATCACCGCTTCTGGCAAACCTTCAGCGTATTTACAAGATGTAGGTTCCATCGTCACGCATGTCGCAAAGAATGCGCAAGGCGGCGACATTGTTGTAGTGTTTAGCAATGGCGGGTTTGGCGGAATTCACGGCAAGTTGCTCGAACGACTTGGGAAACAGTAAGGCGCTTTCTCTCCTGCAAATATACAAGACCCCTGCGACGTCTTAGCCTATTCGTATGAGAACAACAGTCGCCATACGCCCAGCAAGATTACCGTCGCGCCTAGCAGAATGAAACCGCTCATCCCGATAAGTACACCACCCGCCGCCAGAAATTGCGGCCTGTTCGACACCAGCACTTGTAAGCTGGAGCCTGGCCAGCGCATAGATATCGCATAGATATTTGTCATTCTCTCTTTTAGCAAACGCGGCGGCGGCGTTGCTTTCATGCCTAACAAATGTTTCAAAAACCTCAGGTCCAACTTCAAAGCTGTTGGGCCCGATTGCTGGTCCCAACCAAACCATCACATCTGCGCCTTGTTTCCGTACAGCAGCCAGAGTTTTCAGTAACACGCCCGCGTGCAAACCCCGCCATCCAGCATGTGCTACGCCGACACGGCGGCCATCCGTTGCTGCGAAAACGACGGGCAAGCAGTCTGCAGACCTGACAACGCATACTACACCCGGCATTGAAGTCACCGCGGCATCACCTCGATGAGCATGATCGAACGGAAGTTCCAGCACGTCGTTTTCATGCACCTGCTCTAGCCAATGGATTGGTTTTATTGGATTAAGCACCTTTTCTAGGGCTGCTCGACACTGAACGGCATTATCAGATTTGCCTGAAAAAGAAATTTGTTTGTCGCCTGATCGCGCCAAGGTCGTGAAGGCACAAATCGAATTAAGTTCGGGCCACGATGGTTCCACCACACTAAAACCTTTGAAATTCGAGATCATGATTTCGCTGCGTTGAAAGCGGTAACAATAGGCTCCGCCTTCTCTGCGCACGAAACAAAACTTGCTTCCTCGGCGACTGAAAGAGGCGGCGACCGATCTTTAACACCGCGATAATAGCGATACAACACGCTATACATGCTTCTTTGAGAATCAGTGGCATTCGCGTTGTGCCTGACATGCATTTGAGGCATTGCGCGACCGTGATCCTCTCGACCATAAACGGCGATGGATGCAATACAATAGCTCGCATTCACGAACATTGCCCTAAATATCGGTAGGTCTTCAATATTGTCAGCCTTGTACAGATATATTTCGATTTTTATTCCCAACTTTTTCTTCAGTAGCAAGATTCGTCCGAGGGCGATTCGTGCTTGAGTTTGGTACAAATGTTCTTCGCAATCTCTGTTTCTAGCAGCTTCTACTAAAGCGTTGGAATCAGGGTGCGCAAGTAAAAGCTCTACTTGGCCGCTTGACTGGCGGATTCGTTTTAACATTTCCTCAAATGCAGAAAGAGCGCAATAGCTGTGTGCGTTCGTCCCAAGCAAGAAAAACGACGTCTGCGATGCGTTTAGAGCCTTTGCATATGTATCGGCTGCGATTGATGGCTCGACAGTGTTTATACCGAAGCTCCAAAATCGCATAAGCTCTCTGGTGAGAACGAAAATACAGGAGATAAGGGTTGTGGCCAAAAGGACAAGTTCAGAGATTTTTGATAGTTTTGATCCCAAGAGAATCAACGCGAGCGCCGTGACCAGTATTAAGAGAAAAAGTTGGAGAAAAATTGTAATGCGTTGATCTTTAAGAATTTCTCTTATTCTTGGCGACTTCGCGCAGCGCCTAATTACCTTGATACATCTATTGTACAGAAAAACTATCAACAATAGAGCAAACCCGGCAGCCAGATTAATCACGAACGCTTCTGTGCGAGGGTTCATTTTTTTGGGGAATGTTATTCTTAGATGAAGTGAGGTCAAACCTCAAATATCCCGCGCAAAAAATCTGGGTGCTGTTCGAGCCGCGCAGCAATACGACGCGCCGGAATATTTTTCAATCCGAACTGGCCACCGCCTTTGCCGATGCCGACGCGGTCGTGGTGGCGGAAGTTGCGCGACTGGAACAGATCGCGCCCGAAGAGCGGCTCAACCCTGAAAAGTTGATGCAGGATTTGAAAACCTCCGGCAAGAATGCGGCTTATCTACCCGACGTGGACGCCATCGTCGCGCATGTCGCAAAAAGCACGCAGGGCGGCGACATCGTTTGTCGTGTTCAGCAACGGCGGCTTCGGCGGGATTCACGCCAAGCTGCTGGAGCGGCTGGGACGGCGATAGGCTCTCCACAGCTTACCCAGCCAAGTAACCGGTCTAATTTTTCCGGCTGGCGTGCGCTGTTTCCTTGAAAATTACGAACTTCGTGTTCATTCTGAAGCATTGTGAATTGTGCCGTGGCTGTCCCGGTTGAGAATCCCGGCCGCGCGCGGCACAGGAAAGATGACCATGTCATATCGAGCCTGGTTTCAATGTATCGACCCGGAGTGCGGAGAAACTTATCCGCTCAACTCCATTGTGTACCAATGCCGGCGCTGCCATTCGTTGCTGGAAGTGCAGCATGACCTCAAGGCGCTGTCCCGCCGCAGCGCCGCGAGCTGGAAAAAGCTCTTTGAAAAGCGGTACATGAGCAACGAATGGCCCTATGGTTCCGGTGTGTGGGGCAAGAAGGAATGGATCCTGCCGCAGATCAAGAACGACGATGTCGTTTCACTTTACGAAGGTGGCACCAATCTTTTCTGGGCCGAACGCTTCGGAAAGATAATCGGGATAAACGAACTTTGGGTCAAACTCTGCGGCAACACGCACAGCGGCTCGTTCAAAGACCTCGGCATGACAGTGCTCGTGTCGCAGGTCAAGCAGATGATTTCCGAAGGCGCGCCGATCAAAGCCGTCGTCTGCGCCTCCACCGGCGACACCTCGGCGGCGCTGGCGACCTACTGCGCTGCGGCGGGCATCCAGTCCATCGTGCTCCTCCCGCGCGGAAAAATTTCCGGCGCGCAGCTCATCCAGCCGATTTCCAACGGCGCGCTCGTGCTCTATCTCGACACCGACTTCGATGGCTGCATGCGGCTGGTCCAGGAAATCACCAAGGACGAAACGCTTTATCTGGCGAACTCGATGAATTCGCTGCGGGTCGAGGGCCAGAAGACGGTGGGCATCGAAATTGTCCAGCAGTTCGACTGGGAAGCGCCGGACGTGATCATTATTCCCGGCGGCAATCTGGGCAACGTCTCCGCGCTCGGCAAAGGTCTGATGATGATGAAAGACCTCGGCTTGATTTCCAGGCTGCCGCGCATCGTCGTCGCGCAAGCCAGGCGGGCCAACCCGCTTTACCGGTCTTATCTGAAGAACTTCAAGACGTTCGAGCCGGTCCAGGCGCAAAAGACTTTGGCCAGCGCCATTCAAATCGGCAATCCAGTCAGCATACAGAAGGCGATCCGCACATTGAAACAATTCAACGGCATCGTGGAACAGGCCACCGAGGAGGAGTTGGCCAACGCCGCGGCGCTGGGCGATCGCACCGGAATGTTCAACTGCCCGCATACCGGCGTCGCGCTGGCGGTTTTGATCAAGCTGCTCAAGGCCGGCAAGATTGACAAATCCGAGCGCGTGGTCGTCATCTCCACGGCGCACGGACTGAAGTTCGTCGAGATGAAGGTGAAGTATCATCGGCGGGAACTGGATTTTCCGTGCCGCCATGCGAATCAGCCGATTGAACTGCCCGCCCGTTTGGACGCGGTGAAAGACGCGCTGCACAAGGCGCTCAAGAAAAGGGGCCGATTCAATGTTTGAGAGACAATGCATTAAGGTAGCGCAGGCGTCCCGCCTGCCATTGTTCAAACAACCCCGTTACGGATGGACTGGGCAGGCGAGACGCCTGCGCTACTTTGGTGTTTACGGCAACAAATCTTTTTTTTATGGCCAAGTCTAAATCGTCTGGCGCCCGCAACTGGGGTTCGTCCACGCTCGCCATTCATGGCCGGGGCCGGCGGCGCAAGGCACACCATGCCGTTTCCACACCCATCGTCCACACCTCGAACTACAGCTTCGATTCCACGTCCGAAGTCTTCGAGTTCATGAAGGCCAAGGGCCAGGGCCGCGTCATCCGCGAACACGAATACGGCCGCTACGGCAATCCGACCCAGCAGGAGACCGAACGCAAGCTCGCCGCCATCGAAGGCGCCGAACGGGCCATTCTTTTCTCGACCGGCATGAGCGCCGTCATTCTCACGCTCATGGCCTACATGAAAAAGGACGGCCATATCATTTTCACGAGCGACTGCTACCGGCAGACGCGTGATTTCGCGACCAACCTGCTGAAGAAATTCGGAATTCAATCCAGCCTCGTGGACCCGATGGCGGCGGCCATCGAAAAGGCCATCCAGCCCAACACGAACATCATTTTCACCGAATTGCCGACGAATCCCTATCTGCGTGTGCCGGACCTCCCGGCCATTGTGAAAGTCGCCAAGCGGCACAAGCTGCTCACGATGATTGACGCGACGCTGGCCACGCCCTTCAACATCCGGCCGCTGGAACTGGGCGTGGACATTGTCATCCACTCGGCCACGAAATATCTCGGCGGCCACAACGATTTGCTGGCCGGCGTCACGCTGGGCAATCACAAGTTGCTCGAAGAGCTGAACAAATTGCAACGGATGATCGGTTCCATTCCGGGACCGCTCACCTGCTTTCTGCTGGAACGCGGATTGAAAACCTTCGGCCTGCGGATGGAACATCACAATCGCGCGGGACTGGCAGTGGCACTCTTTCTCGAATCCCATTCCAAAATCAAAAAGGTCTGGTATCCCGGATTGAAATCACATCCTGATTACCGGCTGGCGAAAAAACAGATGGGCGGGTTCGGCAGCGTCATCAGCTTCCTGGTGAAAGGCGATGACAAGGAAACGCGGCGGTTCATTGACTCGCTGGAACTCTTTCTCATCACGCCCAGCCTCGGCGGTTCCGAGAGTCTCGTCACCCAGATGTCCATGATGTCGTTCTTCGACTATCCGGTGGAATACCGCGAGTCCCTCGGCATGGTGGACAACCTCGTGCGCATCGCCCTCGGCCTGGAAGACGTCGAAGATTTGATCGCCGACCTGAAGCAGGCGCTGGCCAGGATTTAACTCGAAAACCGTAGTAGACGCCGACGTGAGTCGGCGCAAACTCTTGAAGATTGGCGCGGACTGACGTCCGCGGCTACCACGATGGTGCGGCGGCGGGGTTAACCCAGGGCAGCTCGTTCCTCGCAACTTGAGCTGATTGATTTCATCCCTTTGGAATGTCTTCAGTCTTCTGGCTTTCAGCTTCCTTATTCCCGCCTTCGCCCGGCTCCGGTGCGGCAGGCTGCAATGCGAGTTGTTCCGGCGGCGTGGTGGCCAGGCCGGGTTCGGCAGTGACCGGCGCGGGCGGTCTTTCAATCACAATGCGACGGAGTTCATCCGCGGCGGGCAAATCTTCCAGGCCACGCAGGCCGAAGTATTCGAGGAACAACGCGGTCGTGCCGTAAGTCGGCGGACGGCCCACCACCTCAGCGCGGCCAACGGCCTCCACCAAACCGCGTTCCATGAGCGTCTGCATCGTGGCGTCCACGTTCACACCGCGAATCTGTTCGACCTCGGCGCGCGTGATGGGCTGGCGATACGCGATGATGGCCAGCGTTTCGAGCGCGGGCAGCGAAAGCCGCGGCGGGCGCGTCTTCACACCCACGAGCGCGCGCAACCACGGGCCAAATTCCGGCTGCGTGACAAATTGCCAGGAACCCGCGACACACGCGAGGCGATAGCTGCGCGCGGCGGTTTCGTGTTCGCGCGCCAATTGTTCCAACGCCGCGGTCAGTTCGCCCTCCTTGACCTTGGTCAGCGATTTGGCTGTGGCATCGGCATCTTCGTGTCCGGCGGCGGCGGCGAGCACGTCGCGAAGTTCCTTCACACTCAGCGGTTTTTGCGCGGAGAACAGCAACGATTCCAGAATGAGTTTAAGTTCCATTTTAAATTTTCGATTTGCGATTTACGATTGACGCGTGTCCGTGGCGGCGGACGTCTCGTCTGCCGTGGAGCCGGGCGTCGCGCCCGGCGGACTTTCAGCCAAAGTTTCCTGCGGTCTGGACGGGTTGGGCGTATTTCCGGGCGGCAGGATGCTGCCCTCTACGGCAGGCGGGACGCCCGCCGCCACAGCGAGGCGGATTTCAATTTCGCCGAACGGTTCGGGTTGCGAGCAAACGAGTTGCCGCAGGCGGATCAATTCCAGCAGCGCCAGAAAGGTGCAAATGACTTCGGAGCGGCTGGCGGCACTCTCGAACAATTCGGCGAAGCGCAGGCTGCCGCGCCCGGAAATCGCGCGGAGAATGACCTCGATTTTTTCACTGACGATCCATTTGTCCTCAAAAATGTCGCCCCGGTCTTCACGCCTGGTGAACCGTTGAAGCACGCCGTTGACGGCGTTGAGCAGATCGAAAATCGAAACGTCCGGCCGGGGCGGCGGGGCGGCGCTTTCAAATTCGAGCTTGGCGGGCAGGCGCGGAAAAATGTTTTCCTGTTCGGCCTCGAGCACCTGCAGGCGGGCGGCGGCGTCCTTGAACTTTTTGTATTCGACGAGCTGACGGATCAATTCCCAGCGCGGGTCTGCGCCTTCCTCCTCGCCTTCCACCTGCACCTGCTGGTCCACGGGCAGCAGTTCGCGACTCTTGATGTACATGAGCGTCGAGGCCATGACGAGGAATTCGCCGGCGATCTCCAGATCGAACTGGCGCATGAGGTCAATGTATTCGATGAACTGCGTGGCGAGCCGCGTGAGGTTGACCTCATAAATGTCCACCTCCTCCTTTTTAATGAGGTAAAGGAGCAAATCGAGCGGGCCTTCGAAGACCTCGAACTGGACTTTGTATTCCGCCATGCGCTGAATGAATTGTGAAAATTCTAAAACGGGGGCCGGAGGTTTGCAATGGCGGAACGAAAATGAAAAAATACTGTCGTGCTTGTCTTTTGGGAAGTTACGGCCCAGTTTTGATTCGTTTGCCACCCATGCACCGGGACGCAATAAAAATTGACTTTCTCAAGAATCACGCGGCCTGCATTCCGCAACTTGCGAAATATTCCCATGACGAATGGAAACCGGTATATGACAAAGCCGGAATGACATTGGGTGACGTCGTTGCATCCTACGCCCAGCGGGTTAATCTCGATACTTTGCCATTGGCTTTGGTGGCGATTTATCAAGACATGGTCATCGGCACTGGTTCTTTGAAACGGCAGGATCTGGATGTGCGTCCCCAATTAACCCCGTGGATGGGTGGAATCTTCGTGGTTAAAGAATATCGAGGACGTGGCGTGGCGACTGAGCTTATCCACCGATTGATAAAAGAAGCGCGCCGATTGAGTGTAAAACGCCTTTATCTTTGGACCTCTTCCGCTGAAGTTCTCTATGCGAATCTTGGCTGGGTGAGACTTGAGAGGTTCGACTATTGCGGTCATGAAATTTCGGTCATGCAGAGAGAATTGCGCAGCCAAGCCAACCCGCTGTCCTAAATCGGGACACCGCCAAGAAACTAAATCGCTTGACTTTTTAGCGAAATAGTTTCAAAACTTCATAAAACATACAGGTATTTGTGTTCGAAGAAACTGAGAGTAACCTATGAGCCGAACCACTGGACAGGTCTGTCCTGTTTCTGGAATGTACCGTGCCGTTGGAAATTGCGGCCATTCGGTTGAGCGGGTAATTCCCCAAGGACACATTTTTCCTCCCTGTGAGTACTGTCAGAAAACCGGCTACAAGATAGTCACTTGGGTTCTGGTGGTGGAAACTCAGCCCAAGTAATCGCCCACCCAAATTTCCGACCATCCGGCCCAAGGTGTGGGTCTGTCTTCAACAAAACGACGCTGACGTTCGGCCATTTTTACCAGCCGACTTGTATTCAGAGAAAGACATAGTGTTTGAAATGGCCGTCCTGTTTTTAGACGCTGCCGGAACATTTGCCATTCAACCCCAAGAGTAAATGCGATTTCCGAGTTGACTCCCTGTAACGAATTGTCGTTCGTTTCAAACGGTTCAACCAACTCATAATCACCCTCGTCCTTATGCTTCATACGCGCCACCTGTAGCAAGAATCGTGCTAACCGATCGGACTGGATTTTTAATGGCGGAAACTCAAACAATGCCACCCCACACACATCATGGCAAACTTGACGGACGCGGCTGATAAACCTAATTTATCAGCCGGCTGGTGGTCGTAGCTCAACGGTAGAGTCCAAGCTTGTGGAGCTTGTTGTTGCGGGTTCGAATCCCGTCGGCCACCCCATTTTCACCAGCGCCCACACCGAATTGTCAGTGCGCTCAAAAAGTGAGCGCCTGAACCATTAATTGCCTGTAACCCCAGGGTGATCATTTTATGCCTTTAACCTGCTGTGGGACGCCTTCAAGAATGTCGTCCACGGATTCAAATCTTGCCAACGGCTCTACGGTGGCTCCCCTTTCGTGGTTCGGGTGGCCTTAATCCCCAATCGCGGAGCGTTTCCTGCCAAGCCTCAATCACTACAGTCCCAAAGTTGAAAGTGCCAGGTAACGTTCGGGCTACCTTGCGCCAGCTTGGATATTCCCCTCTGGCCGCGATTTCGGATGTTCGTGACTTTACAATGAGACGCATAAAGAAAAGCCGCTCCGATTTATGGATCGACCAATATTGACGATACTTCGCAGAAATCGTTTTGGTGAGATCAGGAAATTTCTTCTTTAGAAAGCTTGAATGACACCCCAACTTGCGGCCGATTGAGGCGACAGAAGGAGGAGGACTCTGTTCGTTTCTTATTGCATCTTCAAGCGCCCTGTGAAGCACGTTTATATCATGTTTGTGAAGCGTTGGTTTGAGGCGCTGCACAGAACAAAGTGGCAGGACACGCCCCTCCATAATAGATCCCTGTTCGAGGTGTGAGGCAATTAAATCAACCGCGCGCAGGCCGAAACGGTATGCCAAGACCAGCAGGGTGCTCAGGCGCGGCTTCTGACGATTCTCCGCCCACATCATCACGCTCTTGGGGTGGTAACCAACTTCTCTCGAAAAAGCTGCAAGTGTATTGCCTTGGCGCCGGTGGAGCGTGCGGATATTTTGTGCAAACAACCCTTTGGCCGCACCCAAGACCTTGTCGCGGTTCACAATCAGGTCGCAGACCTCCCTCGCCATGAAAAGTGCAAACGTATGATCCAATTCCGTTACCGGCATCGTCCCCAGACTGCTGCTTTGTACGCCCAACCAGGAATGACACCACGGACAGAAACCTGGATTTCCATGGCGGGCCAGGGGGCGATGGTGCCGGCAACAATGGTGGCATTTCTCCTCCAACCTACATCGATGCCGAGGGCATATCGTTGTGGCCCGCACTTGCCAAGCGAGCGGAATGTAGGCGTCCTTCCCCTCCACCCTCCATTCCGCCAAGCAAATAGGGCACCAGTGCTCAAACGTGTGCATCAATGACACTGGGTCAATCTTGCCCCCCAAAAATCCCACCGTCAGTCCGGTAAGGTCATGACGGAAGGTCAGACCTTCGACAACTCTTGCCGTTTCCCTCGCCGTAGCACAATTGCTGTTGACTGAAACTGCGGCTTGCGAGAAGAGATCGCAATGACCATCGCCGGAAGCTTTCGCGCCCGGCAACGCCGGAGCCAAGTCGCGTGTCACCAATACCCAAGGAGGAAGCGAAACGCATCGGGCCAATCTCGTTATGTAGGAAGTGAGCGATTCAGCATTCCCGGTACCAAGACCAATTGGCTGCAAACTGTGGTAATGGCTCCTTGGCGGAAATGCCACTTCGATAGTTTCGTCCCAGATTTCGAGGGGGCTGATCATGTTTCGCTTTCGAATCCATTGGAGCCCACAGGATCTCGCTCCGGGCGACGCTCCCCAATCGGAATTGTTCTCCTCGACACCCCGTTTTGATGTGTGGCCGGTTTCGAGTTTCCGGATACTTTGACGATTCCAAGTAATGTCCTCACCTGCTCCTGATCAGCCTCGTCCCTTGATTCCGTATGTTCGATTTCGTGTATTTCTTGGGCAATTTTTAGACGCGCGCCAGAGGACATAATCGTTGCCTTGAGATCTGCCAGAGAGATGTAACGGGCGTTGCGATCAAGCGCCCTGAGAAGCGCGCGGTCGAGCCAATTCTTGCAGACGCCGACCAACCCCAATGATCCTTCGTAAAGGAACGGCACATGCTCAATCAAATCTGTGGGCTCCGGCAATGGAAGGAAGTTTGTCAAGGAAGCGACGATATTCGTGAACTCCTGTCGGTCTGTTGGGTCGTGGGGTAGATAATGACCGAAGTAATACCTTTCGGAGCGGCGTGCCAATTGAGGGCTCAACTCCAAAAAACGAACCAATTCAAAAGGACCAATCAAAACCACCAAAATCCCGGTTTCGTCGGCCAGAGATTTCAAGATGTCCAGCTGGGCATGAAAGAGTTTGGCGGATGCTACGCTCTGCAAGTGTTGACCTTCATCAATAAACAGAACACTCGTCTTGTGTTGTTTCAGAGAATCAACGGCTAACTGGCGCATTTCACGGGCGCTTTTCCCGCGGTGGCGGAGGTTGTGTACAACGCCATCGATTGTCAGTTGTGGTATCCGTTTGTCGATGTGCGGTTCATCAAGAGCTTTCAGAATATCGCAATGAATACCATGCCAGCTAAATGACCCCGTTTCCGCACGCCAAGCCCTTACGTAAACCACCGGAACGAGGTTTGGGTCCCGCTCGGCATCGTGAAACAGCAATCTCCGAAGCTCCTCGCTTGTTCTTCTGACGACGGTTGTTTTACCAACGCCTGTAACACCGTGAAAGAAGACGAGTTGCACATTTCCTCTAAGCCGTGAGCGTGACATTAAGTAGTCGCGGGCTTCCAGCAACCGCCTGTGGCCAACCACTCGGCTGGAGAAATAATTCAACCGTTCCTGCACAGACCCTTTCAAGACTTCAACGGGAGGATATAAGAGCGCGCTGCTCATAATTCGGGAAGAATCCTGCTAGCGTTGGCCGGCCAAAGGTCTTGGCTGAATTGTCCATTGTTGCCGGACGGAGTTAGTTCACCCTCCGTTACGGGATGCGCACCATTGCTCGAAGGCGTGGACGAGAGCGCGGTTTCCATAGTTTTGCCATAGATTCGTGATAGAGCCATGTCCTTTAGACGCTGTTTGCGGAGGCGTTCCTCGGGCTCGACCTGGGAGGCAAAGAAGTGCGCATATTGCGATTCAGTGATGCCTTTAGAAATTCTCCCGAACCGCCGCTGGTCCTGCCGAATCATTTCGGACGCAATCATGATCTCCTTTTCGGATTTGCCCTGAAACACGGAATTATAGCGGGACACACACTTCACCCAGCGCTTGCCAAGACGAGCATAACATTCGGCAATGTTGAAGGGATTGTACCTGATTTCGACTTGCCGTCCCTCGAACTGAGACGATTTCATTTCTTCTGCCCAAAAATAGATGCCGCGCACCAGCACCCCACGCTGTGGGATAACTTTAGCTGTGCCCTTGGGAGTGCTGGGAAGCGTCATTAATAGGAAGTCCTCGTTCGGTACAATGATACGGTGCTCGCGAGCGCCGAATTGCTTCATCCCGACGCCGTACTTCTCCGCAGGAGACATTCCCAATTCGGAGTGCGGACGGTTGTCATAAAGATCGAAAAAATAGGCCGATAGCAGGTCATGTAGGCTCTCAAGGGACCATACGGCTTGACCCTCAGGACGGACGCTCTTGGTCACCTGGCGGACGCACTTCATGATTTGAGAATTTCCTGCCAAGTTATAAAGGAAAGACGTGTCCAGTGTTCCGAACGCGCGCTCAATCAAGCAACCAAATCGCGGTTGTGCCGGAGGCCGCTTAACGATAGAACATTCACAGAGCGCTAGCAGCGTTTGGAAATAAATGCTCGAAAATTCCTTCCCGCCGTCCACCGAGAGTTGTTCGGGCATCCTCCCCCAACGTTGAGCAATCAGACGGACCATCACCATCAGTATGCGATAGCTGGGTGAATCGAAACTGATAGCAAACGCTAATGCCCGCCTTGAATATGCGTCTATGACCAAGGTAAGCCAGGGATTTTCGAGCGGTTCCCCGGTATCGTCCGAAATTAAACAGATGTCTAACCTTGTATGATCAACCAACGCCAGCGCCCATGGCCTATCTGCGACGTTTGGATTCGGCCTTCCATGGATTTGTGGAGTAAATCTATAAGCAGCTCGACGCCCCCTCCGAGCCAGAATGGTAGCGCGTTTATCGCGGGAATTGATTCGATCCACAATCCATTGATAGCTGGGCGATGGCAGGCCCCGCCGGCCGCATTCAAGTTTTATGAATCCGAAGACCGCTCTCTTGTTCCGCTGCTTCAAGCTGAGGTAATAATGATCGATTGACTGATCCACTAAATCATACACGGCCTGCGGCAGACGTGGATTGTGATTGCCACGAGCATAAAACTGCGGCAATAGGCCCAGATAGCCACAACCGAACGTGTGCTCGGCCGCTTTACGGTCATGCCGCCAACGCCTTTGAGTGGATTTTGGCGTTTTACGTGCCTTTAGCCCGCTAGGATCTTGTAGTATTTCCCACCGCTCGGTCGCGATTTCAAAATCACGTGCAGTTGCAGCCTGAAAAACCTCGCGAATCTCCGCCGGAAGAGTCTGCCCATTGGTTGAATCCAGACCTTTAATTTCTCCCCGCTGCGCAAGTTGGTCAAATAAGGAACGCTGGAGCCGCGTTAACCTGTCTCCTTGGACGAGCTGTACCGAATCACCATCGAAATTGGCAATCTCAAACAGGCGATCATTCCAGATGACCTGTGCTCCAATCGTCACCGAAACAACCGACAGCGCACTGTCACATTTGCTCTGGTTAAGCCGCACAATTTCATGGGCCTTGGCCATCGCTTCGTCAATGTACAAAAGCGCAGTCTTCTGATTGGAAACGAGGTCTTTCCGAAGATCACAAAATATTACATTCTGGGCGATTAAGGTATAGAGGTGGTCGACGCTCAACGCCGGCAACTCTCTTCGTAGTTCCTCAATCGTGATTGCCAGTTTCTTCCTAACGACATCGATTACCGCACTGGTGACGTCTTGCGGAACTTGTGGGGTCTCTTCACGATAATAGTCAGTCAGAAACTGAAGATTTTGGGCTAATGTCCTGTCGCCGTCTCCGGGAGACCAGATTCTATAAATGATTCCAAATTCCGCAGCGGCATTTTCGGCAGCGGGATAGCGGAGGTGGCCTGCCTCGTCGAGCACATAACGCCCGGGATGCTTTTCGATCAGGTCTTGATATGATTCTCGGGGCTTGCATTCGTTGAGGGCGACTTTGTCATCTTCGATGGTCAGGAAGTCGGGTGTGTGTAAAAATGTTATGGCCCGACCATCGGGCCGAACATAATTCAGCCTGATCGGAATCGGCTGGTCGTAATACCGGCGGGTCGCCTTCCTGCGTTCGTGGATTTGGACGAAGACGAACTCGACCGTATGCGATTCGCACTGAACTGTATGCTTCATCTTTAGACTCGCAAAGCGCACCGTGACGTTGCCCCTGCCGTTGCGCACGTTGCGAGAAGGTGGCGAAGTTACCACTTCGCGCACATAGGCTATCCCATTCTCAGGCAAGCCAAGCGTCCGGCAGTGCTGGAGGATCAATTCTGGGTTTTCTTCGTTAGGCTTCACTTACGCGTTGACATCAGGACGACTTTGTTTCGTGGGGGGAACATTGCCGGAGCCGGGGCTTTCCGTAACCCCTGCCCTGCTGCAACCAGATCCTTGCGGTTCGATGGCATTGGAGTTTTCAATTCGGTCGAGAATCGCCGCCCGCGCAAGTTTGTGGACGGAACCGGCGGATTGAGTGACACTCGAAGGCAGGATTTCGCGGAGCAATGACAATTCGTCTTTTTTGAGTCGGAAACAAACCACGATTTCACGCCGTGCCTTTCGTCTTTTCCGTGGCGCGACTCCATCATGGCACAACCCTGAAGCCCCAAGACGTTTCGGAGGCTTAACATCCCACCTCTTCGCAATGCTTGAAACACGTTGTCTACTTATGTTAAAGTTCCTCGCAGCTTGTGAGAATCCATATGAAGCAGCATATGCCAAAATCTGTTGTGAACGGGCCGATGGATGGACCAGCGATCGACGACCACGCGGACGTCGAGGTGCGCCAGCCTCTTGGATACAAGCGCTAAGGACAGAAACTGGAATCTTATGCCTTTTTGCGATATCCAAGACTTTGCGGCTGGAATTGAGGTAATCTGTTATTACGCGCGACCTCAGGTCGCTTTTCAATTTGGTCGTTGTCATATAAATAGATATTTGCTTGTTTGGTCAGGCCGGACGAATCCGAACCTAAACAATTTTTAGTAAAGTAAACGTTTATAAACATATTGTCAAGCCCTAAAGAAAGCATGCAAAAGGCTGATTTCATGGCCCGATTGGAGCGTGTGAAGCAAAAACGCCGATGGAGTTGGGAGCAAACCGCGGAGGCGATGGAACTTTCCCGATCCATGCTGCATTTCATAAAAACGGGCAAGTATCCGGTTTCAGAAACGGCCGCGAAACGCTTACGCCACCTCGAAGTAAAGGCTGGAATTAACCCGGCGGCGCAAGCCCTGATTGAAGCCATTTCAAAGGAAGCAGAGCGGACCAAACCCAAAATCTCCAAGGCCGACATCGATGCCGGCCGAACGGAGGTGGGAGTCAAATTCGTCAGTGGTGAACCGCCGGCCAACTACGGTGACAAAGTCCCCCTGACACGTCCTGATATTAAGGCCCGCGCCAAGCTCGTCGCGAATATTCTTGCGGAAGAGGACTACCACCCCGTTTTGCTCGCATGCCTTCCGACCGAACTGGCGAGCGACTCGTTTTTGAACCAGTTGACGCCCTTTTCATATAATGCACTTGCTGAGGCAGCCATGACCCTGGTCTTCGGACTCGACTGGCAGCAGGAAGTGCCAGACCTGGCTGAGTAAAAGGCCCCGGCGCAGTTTTCATTTTTCAATCAGCTTATGCCTCAAACGACCGTTCTACCCACTCATCCGGCATTCTTGATATTCTCGTTGAACCAAACAACCAAAGTCTCTGCATCGTATCCGGGAAGGGCGATGCTGTAAGTGGGCGGCGGGAACGGAGCAAAGAGCGCGCCGACGCTGCCGAACCCCAAACGGACGCTGGCCAGTTTTGTGGTAAAGTCGGCCAGATCATTTGGAAGTGGTTGCACATTGCCGCTCGTGACGAACGAGCCTTTTGAGCAGCGGAACGGGCACGGCTGGAGGGGAACAGGGCAGCAGTCAGCCGTGAAGCGGAGCAAAGGGCACGCTGGGCACGGCGAATCTTGAAAATAAAAAATCACGCATTGACTTTTTCCGCCCAAAAACCTTAATTGCCCGGCATGAGTTCATCCATTACAAATCTGTCAGCGCAACAATTGCGGCGAGCTGCCAACATAAAGGACAAAATCCAATCGCTAGAAAATGAGCTTGGGCGGATTTTGGGTGCTTCAACGAAAGCTTTTACCTCTGTTGCTCCGAAGAAAAAACGTAAAATGAGTGCGACCGGCAGGGCAAAGATTGCCGCTGCTGCACGAGCACGGTGGGCGAAAGTAAAGGGGCGGAAATCAGTTGCAAAACCGGTGAAGAAGGTCAGACGAAAAATGAGTGCAGCAGCGAGAGCAAAAATTGCGGCTGCAGCCAGAGCGCGCTGGAAGAAGGCCAAGGCTCAGGGAAAGAATTCGCTCTAACTCGGGCTCGGCTGGTTCGGATTTATCAATTGCAGTTGTTGGCTGGAATCAACACCGGTAGCGTGGTTGTAATCGAGGGAAAGGGGAACAACATGGAAGTCATGTTGCCATCTTATCAATCGCTTGACCAAGCGATTCCCTTGTGGTCCACCGTAAGCAAATCTTGGCGACAAGTACGATGAGCGCATCCATAGCCACTGCAATCGCAACTGCCCAAAAAATACCAACTAGGATTAAATCAAGATTGTTGTATGAAATGGCAAACTTGAATACTCGCCCAATTCCGGCTGGCGCTCCCAAGTATTCTGCAACGATCACCACCCCCAGATTCAGAGCAGAAGTGATCCTCAGTGCACCAGCGAGTTCAGGTAACAGCGCCGGCAATTGGACTTTACACATCGTCTGAATCTTGCTGGAACCGTAAATTCTCGAAAGATGCAGATAGTTTCTGGGAATATTTTGAAGCCCGTTCACCGCGTGAACCGAAATGGAGAAAAAGGAATAAATTGCCGGAATCAAGATTATCGCTCCTCTCGTCGGCCCCAAAAACACCAATGCAAACGGGGCAAATATGAGCGGCGGAACAACCCGGAAAGTTTCCACAAAGGAGTCGTGCAACGCCCGTGTAGCGGGATGCTGAAAACATACTAACGACAGCACCGCACCCGCAGTGGTGCCAATCCATAGGGACAACAGCATTGTGAGAAATGTGGCTGCCAAATGCGACGAATAACCCGCCGTACCGCCTCCCTGAGCCTCAATTATTGCATCGTGAAACAGCGACGTTCGTATTGACGATATCACTGCGTATAAATGTGGAAGCTTGTCAGTGCCCACGAAGAACGAGATCGTTTCCCATGCGCAAACCATCACTACAAAAAACAGAACTGTACCATTTAGACGGCGGAGCATGACAAGCCTCTATTTAGAACGTTCGAGAATATCTTTGGCTAGCCGTGCAGAATCGTAGAAATCGTATATTTCGTAGAAGTGTTTCGCGCGGTCATACTGTTCCTTTACCGACTGATTTAATTGTATAATGTTGGACTGTTCTATCTTCGCGAATAAGTCCTTTGATTCCACTTGGAGTTTCTCAAGCTCGTTATATACGTCGTCGGCAAAAATCACATCCTCGACGGTTGGCGGTTTATTCTTGTAGATTCTTTGATCAACAAAGCTCTTCAAAATGCTGCCGTTAACGTACTTGTAAAAGAGAGGGTTGTCATCTGAATGGAACCAAGGCTTCTGGTTCTCAAATGTCACGAATGGATCCAAGTCATCGTAGATGATTTCACCGTCGGCTTCGGTAAATTGTTGCCCGGTGATACGACTCAGATAAGCCATGTGAATTTGCAGGGCTTTTTTGCGGTCCGCCTGCATGAACTTCATGATGCGGTAATTGACGGATGCCAGGCGGAGAATAGATGCGTGCTCGTTCTGGAAGAAATCTTTGGTCGTAGCCCAGCCATTCTGCATAACGCTCGCCAACTCCGGGGAATCTGCGGATGGTCGAGCCAATTTCGCGATGTCAATGGAACTCAGCAGAGGCGTGAAGCCTTCTTTTTGAAGAGTTATACGAGACGGTACGCCCCCGACTTGGAAGTCTGCCTGCTTGTTACGCATCGCATTCACGGTCAGAGGATCATCCAGAACGAGTGGTCGGAAGTCCTCCGGCGTCAACTTTCCTCTTTGGAGCATTAGATCGATAAAGGGTTTGATCGCCGTCTCGGCTGGATATGCGAACACTTTACTTTTAAGTTGTCCGACCGTAGCGGCAATGGCCTCGTCCGGGTTAAGTCCTTCTTTGACGAAATCTGCGTATGATTTGTATCCGGCATTTGGTTGTGCCATTAAAGCGTACCCTTGGAAGAGATCTCCGAACACAAAACTACAGAGATTCGTTGCGTTGTCGTAAGAAGAGAACAGGATGCCAGGAGGACAGGAAACTACATCTCTCGTGTGATTTTTTAGGGAAGGGACAATTTCCTCAACTTTTATTGGTTCATACTGCAAATCGATGCCCACTTCTTTAAACCAGCCTTGTTCCGCTCCAATGATTGCGTAACAATGATCGGCATATGGTAGCATCCCGAATTTTACCGTTTTGATTTGTTCCAGGTCTTTGGTTCCCGTGTTGCTGGATTGCCGCTTGTTACATGATGTGAGAGCAAATAGAACTACTGCAGTGATCACAAAGACCAACTGGACAACTCGATTATAATTTGTTTTCATAATTACATTCTCCGCAAACTGGTTAGACCCATCTTCGCATCCACCGTAAACATGGGCGGACAGCAAAGTACGTCATCCACCCACAACATCCGTACACAAAAGCAAAGACAATCAATTTTCCCATATCAGCATACAGATATGACTGATAAAGCAGGTATCCAATTCCGGACTTTGCCGCCATGTATTCAGCTCCGAGCGAAAATGCCCAACACAAGCCCAGTGTGTTTCTCAAGCCGCCCGCCAATTCTGGTTGCATGGCAGGGAAAATAACTGTTCTGAACATTTGTATTTTTGAAGCACCCATCAAACGTGACTGGTGGACATACTGCGGAGCGATATTCACTACGGCGACGTACGTGCTGGTCGCGATCACCGTGGCAACCGCGAAGGTAATGTAAAGGTAAATCCCAAGTTCTTGTCCACTGAACCAGTAAAGAAACAGCGGGATCAAAGCGAATAGAGGCACGCTTCTGGCCGCGGCAAGCAGAGCCGACGTACCGTGCTTAACGCTTTGAACGTAGTAAATACAAAGTCCAGTGAGAACCCCTAAAATGGAACCTAATATGAAACCGATCACAATTCTCAACAAAGTAACAAGCACGTTTGAGAACAGTACGCGGATAGCAACATTCCAATCCTCTCCTGACACGCCTCCAAAAACGGCCAAACTGGGCAGCGAGTGGACACAAAGAAAGGCTAAATCAGGCATTAATTTCGGCTTGCTCACCCAAAGCGCCAAACCCTCCCACACAACAAGCACGAACAAGATAAACCCAATCCTTAAAAACAATGGTTTGCAAAAGGTTCTTTTTGATGAAACGTCTCGCATTTTATCATCGGTTATTACCAGTAACAATTTGTTCGCGGTAAGCGCCAAATTCCTTAGTGGTACGCATGTGGTCAATCCGTGGTCGAGGCAGATCGATTCGCACCTCGCAGGCAATCACACCTGCTTGCAATCCTATAACGCGGTCTCCCAGAAAAATCGCTTCCTCCAAATCATGTGTAACGAGAACGACGGTAAATCTCTTCTGCAACCAAAGGCGCTGGATTGTGTTTTGAATGCTCCACTTTGTTAGATAATCAAGTTGTGATGTGGGTTCGTCTAAAAGTAAAAGACTTGCTTCTCTTGCAAGGGCCATTCCGATTGCGACTCGACGAGATTCGCCACCTGAAAGCTCCTTGGGATATTTTGAAAGGAATGTCTCTGGAGACAAACCTATCATTTCGCACAGCTGCACAGCCTTTTCTTGTCTAAGATTCCGATCGACGCCTCTTAGTTCCAGTGGGTATGTAAGATTGCGTTGTACAGTCCTCCATGGAAAAATTGTGTTCGCCTGAAATACATATCCAGTTGCCAGCTGAGTATCTAAGCTCGGTAGAACTATTTTGCCTGAGCTTGGATTCTCGATTCCGCCAATTAGATTGAGGACTGTTGTCTTGCCAGCCCCAGAGGGCCCGACAATTGTGAGCAGTTCTCCCTTGCCGATTGACAGATTCAGATTAACCAGGGCTTTGTACGCTCCCCTTCCGCTCGCTATGTACTGCTTCGTTACACATTCAAACTTGATCAAGGTTTCCATTTTGAATCTGATCAGTTCAGTGCTAAATTTGTAGTGTTCTGCTGAACCATACCTAGTGCGAGCTTTTGTAAACAGCACGCGTCGAAATAATTTAGTATTGTACCATGCTTTTCGGCGCCCTCCGCAATTTGGTGAGACCTCTCCTTAACACTTCCCGTGAGAGTCGCTCTTCGAATCGAGCGGCAAAATTGGTCACGGATGTCGTGAAACTCCCTTTTCAAGGCGAACAAATTATTGAAAACCGACAGTGCGGATCCGATCTCTGAGTCCTTGCGCCGTAATGCCTCATCGGAGGACTCCACCTTTGCCTGGAGACCTTCAAATGTGTAGAACTCATAAGAGTCGAGAAATACTTCCTCCAACCGCTCCAATTGCGCTGTGTCGATAAATAGTTCACTAGTGTTTTGTTGCTGGTTCCAGTCCTCGGCGATCCTAGGGAGAATTAGTTGACTTTCATGTACGATCATGTCTGACACTCGATGAGCGACGGATGCCAGCCGGAAGACCATAGCACGTTTTTCTGGACTTCCAATCCATTCGCTTTGCGGGATGCTTATATTCCAACAATTGTAGGTCTTTAACGCCTCTAATCGTTCCTTAATGGGCTTGCACCAATCGTGCCCCCTTTCTGTTAGGAGTCTTTCTAGCATCTTCTGGATTTGCCTGTAGGTCACATAGGTGGGAAACCGCAACATGTTAGCGATGAGTCTTGAGGAAGCTGGTCCGACAAAGAACTCGGCCCTGTCTTGGCCAACAGATCTGAGTTCCTCAACAAAGGCATCACCACTGCTACGAAGTACGTAAAGTTGCTTAATCGAAGGCCCGGGAGCGCGGCTTCGCCGCGCAAGTCCGCTATAGAGATCAGCCAACACATTGACGAAATCGCGGGCCGCAGAGTCTACGACCGCGATCTCTGGTCTCATCCGCATGATAGGATCCATTAGAGCAAGAAAGTTTTTAACCAAGTCACCCTTCAGTTCAAAGGGCTTGAGATTTATGTTTGATCGCCCGACTAATGCAAACCCAGTATAGCTATTTGTGAGAGCTACCTGAGTGGAAACATCTCTGCCTTTTCCAAGAAGGGCTGGCGGAGTAATAACCAAAAATGGCTGGCGCTTCCGGGTAGATGTAAAGAGTTTTGGATAAATCTTTTCGTACTCCCTTTCGGCTGTCTCATACGGGCTAATCCGAATTCTGTGGGGAGAGCAAAAGTGAAGCCTTTGAGCAATCCTGCCAAATGCATGATCAATAATATTTTCAATTAGATTTTGAAGCGTTTGTTCCTTTTGATTAAGAAGGCTTTGGCACAACTCTTCAACCTTACCATTGATTACTTCAAAAGAGTCTTGGGGCAAAAGAACTTTTGTCCGCCTTTCAATCGCTCCTAGCATTCTAGGATCTCTGAAATGCTGTAGGATAATTTCCTTCAAATACTCAAAAAGGGGCTCCCCGAGCTTGCGCAACACAACAACCGCAAGTGCAATGTTCTCGCTATCCATCTTTAGCAAGCTCTGAAGTGTCTTGAATGTGTGTATATCGAAATCTCGCTCAGGAGGCTCTTTGAGCATTGCGAATGTTTCAAATGCTTTCAGTGGCTCCGTTTCTGACAACGCAGCTATTCTTGTGAGTCCGAGGCGGGGATGTGCCTGCACATCAAGCTCATCTAGCCAAAAGCGGGCGGGCAGCTTATCCCTATGAGTAACGAGTGCGAAAGCTGCAGACAAGAGGATGCTATCCGCGATCTTAGGGCTAGGCAGCAACTGATCCGTGATAACATAAGGTTGAACACCCCATCCAGCGAGCCGTGTAATGCGAAGAGTGGCCTCTAGGATGGTTACATTCTTCGGCGAGATATCACGTGCAGATTCAGATGCAAGGCGTGTGCAAGCTTCTTCAATCAGTCGTGCTGAGTGTGCAGACAATACTTGGAAGTCCATTACATAAAAATCCAAAAGTTCATGAAATCCGCAAAGTGGTTTCATCATCTGTGGCCATGGCTGTTGAAGGGCAAGATGTGAAATCAGCATAATCCAATCGTCAAGTCGCAATGATTCAAGAAACTCTTGGAACTGCGTGTCGGAAGGAGTCGAGATGATGTCGTTCCCTACAGTCGGTTTATCCCCAAATTTCTCTTGAAATCTCGTAAAGTAACTGGGTGTAGTCATATTTGTGTAATCTTTACGACGTGGGATAGCTCTATTCTGTCGTGGACCGTCTCTGGCCTTGGACTGCCTCTGTAACTCGTATCAAGGGCGGTCGTTATCGGATTCCTGTGGCGCTTAAATGCTGATTGGTGTGAGCCCAGATGGGTCAATTCATACGGCCAAGGGCGTGTGTATCCGTGGTCGGCATTAAACCTCGCGACTTTAAACCATTGGAACACGGCACCATCTGCACACGTGGGAAAAAGAAGGGCTAAAGTGGGCGGAAATGAGTAAACAAAAAGGAGTATCTGACGCGAGATTCGTCCGGGGTCAAGCCCGAGTTCGACGTGGATTTTGTAACCACGCCATTCACCATCTGCGAACCAAAATGGGTCAGGGTCTGTCGATGTGGCCCAAGTGGCAAAAGCGGCAAATCGAGTCATCCATATTTTGGTTTTCGCATACTGAAACTTGGCTTTGTCTTTCGCCGGAACTAGGCTCTCATCCAAGAGCCAATCGACGAATCGGGCGTTCTCGTTGATGCCAAATTCAGCTTTGAGTCTATTTTCAAATGCCTGTCTCGGGTAGCTAGTGCCGAGCAGGCCGTGCCGAGGGTTAACCCTCAGTTTCTCGCCCTTAAGTACATGAGCTGTATCCTGGCACACGATTTTGTATGAAGTCTCAATCATTGACCAGAATACATCAGGAAGTCCCTTGAGTACATCGCGTCGTCTGCAGGCATCAGGAGGCTGTCCCAAGGTGAGTAGGATGTCTTTCACTTTCAGCAGAAACGCGCGCATGAAGTCTCGCATAGGTCCTTCACGAAAGCGTTCATCGTCGAGGATGTTATCGACAACGTCTCCTCCTTTGCCGTGCTCACGCCAAACAGCTATCAGGCAGTCGAGATCTGTTCTTTCATCCGGGGTTAGTGCGATTTTATTGTATACAGCCATGTGGATTCGCTCCGAATTTAGCAGGCATGTCAGAAATTCATAAAACAAGACCAGCGCGTGCCATCATCTTCCATCGATACCTCCGTAAAGGGATGGTTCGGAAAGATTTCTTTTATTGCTCTCGTTGCGCCCGGACAATGTTCGTGGCCGTAATCGTCAAAGAATAACACGCCCCCTTTATTCATAAGTCGCGGGACCTGTTGAGCGCAAAACTTCACCGGCAGGTACAGGTCACAGTCAATGTGAACGAACGAAAATTTTGGAAGTTCCAGCGTCGGCCAAATATCCTCCACCCTGCCTTTATGGAGTTGAATCCGATCGAACAAGCCCGTTGTTATGAGAAAGCGCTCCAGTTCCCCGAAATCCACGTCACTGTATTTGCCTTTCGGGTGGACGGGATGGCCATCAGTGTACGGGTGACCAGTAAAGGTGTCGATCCCGTAAGCTCCGTATCTTTCGCAGGTGGGGTTCTCGTTTAGTGCGCGTGCGAGCGGCAACAGCGAACCTGCCTTGTAAACGCCAACTTCGAGCACGTTCCCAGGCACCTCAGCGAGTGTCCGCTCGGCCAGGGCCTCGATGTAATCGAGCCTGTTGGCGGGAATCACGGATTGCCCGTATGGAACGGATTCTACCGGTGAATTGACGCAAATATAACCCACAAGCCAATTGGAACCACTTTCCTTGGCGGATTTTAAGGTCGGACGGGCCTTATTCCAAGAATAATATGAATTCAAAAAAGCCCGGGCATACTGGAAGAAAACGCACGAATTGTTGTGGCCGCCGCCCAATCCACATGCGAAGCCAAATCCGTAAACAAAAATGGCAGGGACTTTCTGCTGCGCCCCGTGTCTTGATTCAGAATTCCACGTCCCGGCATTTTTCGTCCAGGGCGGCGGTGATGCGACGGACTTGGGCGGGGTTCAAGTTTTCGTCCTGCCGACGCAAGAAGCCAGCGAGACAGGCGGCGTTCATGGCCTTGACATTGAAATTGCCTTTACCCTGCTCCACGAACCAGCCCGGTAGAACGACCAACGGGCGTTTCGCTCGGCCTGGGGAACGGCGTCGGCGTCGTAGCCGGCAGGGAATTGAAGGGTTTTGCCGTCGTAAATGACAACGTGCTCCGGCGCCCGTTGCGGCTGGAACGGCGGCGGCGAGCCTTGGTTCCAATCACCGTCACCGGGTAAATCGTGAAAGGCGCGAAAGCGGGAGTCTGCAACTTTGTGCAACACTTCGGCAACGGCCTGTTCGCCGCGCATGCCGAGTCGGATGTTCTGCGCTTCCCGAAAAAGGCGGAAAGCCCGGATCGTGGTCCACACCCCGGCAACGGAAAATCCCACAAGCAGCACGACAGCGAGAACGAGCCATAAAACCGGAGCGTGTGCGGCCAGCAATTGAACCGTGGCAATAAACCGCGCGTTGGTCACGACGGGCTTAGTCAGTGCTTTCGGTAGCAAAAAACTCAGCCGTCTTCAAAAGAAAGTCTGGCTTCAACGAGGAAGCTAAACTCAATTTATGAATCCCTTCCAGTTTTTCGGTCAATTTACCAAAACCGAGAAAGCCGCAAATTTCTGCCAGAGGTTTTTCTTTCAAAGAAAAGGTCGGGCGCAAAATTTCCTGTTTAACTTTTTCGCGTCGCTCGTCGGGAGCAACGAGGAAAAGATTGATTTCAAGATTTGGCTGAAGCGCCAGCAAATCGCTCATACGAAGCAGGCCGGAGTAAACGCTCGTGGTGCATTCAACTTCGAAGGCAGCAACAATAGAATTCCCTTTGAGCCAGAGCACGTCAATCAATTCAATTGTGCGGTTTGTGGCTTCGTTGAATTGCGTGGGTAATTCGTCAATGACTTGCGGGAGTTCGCCAAGAGTCTTGCTATTCCAAATACGAGAGCGGTCGTTGCGCGCGACCCAAATGTCGAATCCCATTTCAGCGCCAAGAGCCATCAGATGATACTGAATCTCTGTGTGACGAGTGGTCGCAGTTCGAGTTTCATCCTTGTTGATTAGTTCTGGCTGCTCAAAGTCTTCGGCGTCCTCTTTTTCCGGCACTGACACGACGGTCGAGATTGTCTCCTTTCCTTTTTTACGTTCCGCCTTGAAGAATGGTTTTCGAGCCAGTTTTTTGGGGTCCACCCGCCTAAAAACCGGAGACCGTTCCGCATCGCGAAGAAGACGGAGAATGAGATCGCCATCCCCTTTTGCCTTGAACCTTGACAGGCTTCCTCGAACAAAGCCCTTGAATTTCCCGCTGTCAGCTTCGGTTTGGTAAAAACAAACTTTTCCTTGAAGCTCCTTCATTGGAATGCCGTTAGAAGGAGAAAGCATAACAATTGGTTTTACTTTCAAGCGAGAGGGAAACTCAGCGTCCTTCCAAATCCGTGTTTTATTATCGCTCTGGCCAACCACCTCAAGCGCACCAACCCAATGCATAACTCCGGTCAAATAGCAGAGGAGAATATCTCCTGGCTGAATCTTCTGTACCGTTTTCCGCATCCGGAAACTGAATCCAGAGACGGATGCACCCGCCTTCTGGAATTCATCCCAAGTGGTTCCTGTGAAGAGGTCGATCCAGTAGTTCATTTTGCCTAAGCTATCAAAACGCAACAAACCTGCCAAGACCAAGGCGCAGAGCCCTTCTGCAACACCAACAAGAGAGTGGTCCGGACGGTTTGCGATTCGGGCCGCATGCGGAGCGGTATTTGAAATTTGAGGACAGGTGACACTACGACCAAGGATGGAATACATCAATAAAACCAAGCGTTTCGTGGAATAATAGAATGAACTCAGAAGATTCGCGGTCGGTACCGCTTGCGTAAGCTTGGGGGTAAGAATCCATGATTTTTGATGCTTCTTTTCGAAAATTTGGTCATATTCATTTCTTGTGGACGACGCATTTGACACAATTAAAAATCAGCGCGTCAGGGCCGAGAGTGCTAGCGATACCGATTTCCCGAGCCGGTATATTTGTCCGCTCTGCCAAACGGAGGTTGTCTACGCGTCAGGACCATTCGTTTCATCCCACTTCCGGCACAGGCGTGGCACGGACCACGAAGAATGTGAGCGATATTGCAAGAATTTCCAAACTCAGGTCCCGCTTTCGCATCATGAATACGAACACCTTGATGCAGTGCTCGTTGCGAAACAGTCCCCCGCAGGGGACAAGACTTTCGTGTCATTCGCGGTCAGGTTCCGTCCGGCTTATGCGGTCGACTTTGTGCATTTCGTCTCGGGAACGACCTCAATCCCCTACACGATTCACTCCAACTTGCGGCAACAGTACTTCCGAATCACCACGCCAGAAGAGAATTACATCGTAAAAGCGACCCGACCGGGCGCGCCCCATGAAGTACATATTGTCGAGGGCTTTGGCGAAAGAGCAGCGATCTTCCGCGCATCTGAGCGCGAGGCGGTGCGCATTCCCAACCACCGTCTTTTGAAACCAGGAGAGTACGTGGTTATTAGCAAAAAGTTCCTGCAACCTCATTTCGACGTCCCGCTGGAAGCCCGATCCCTAAAGACCATACCCGGCCTCCACGCTACGTTTATTCGCATCCCGGAAGATCCAAGTTGGCGAGTGCGCGAAAACCTACGCTCACTCCTGCAATTCGAGACGGCATCACGAGTTGCTGACTACGCCTTTCTCACTCCTATGGACGTTTCAGAATTGGCGCCAGATTGCTGGGAAGCAGGTCAAGATGCTGATGTGGCCATCCTGATTCGGCTCTCGAAACATCTTTCACCTAGGCCTAGCCGACTGCTGGTACAGAAGAGGGTCACAGGCCATCTCTCCAGCGACTACCTGCCCTTGAGTACCAACCTCGACGATTGTGTAATCCAGGCCAAACCCGGTTCACAGCGGCCGGATCTTTACCGAATTGGCCTCGCGGATCCCATTCGATTCCTTTTTGAAATCAGTTTCACCGCTGAACTCTCGGAGCCTCAGTGTGCAAGGATTACTTTTCAATTCTCTTCTAAGTCAAAAACACGGCCTCGTTTGACTTGGACTTCCCATGAACTGCCGACAGCGCTGATGGATGCAAGCCGTGGCTCCGCAACTCTGCTTTCCATAACCAAACCGAAGTCGGTTCAAATTGGCTTGAGTGACCGTAGCGGCCAGCGAATCATGATTCCGGAGACGTCACCAGTGCAGAAACTGCTTTCCTTCCTACAACGGGCTCACTTTCCATGCGTCCTGTCTGCCACTGGATATCCGAATGTTACTTTGCGACGGGAAAAACCGGTGAGTCAACGACTTATGGCCCCAATGCACACACCCGATGCTGCCCCTCGCTCAAGGCACCATGCTCGATTGTTGGGCGCTTTCAATCGTGGTCGCGTTTCTCCATACTCAATTCGTTCCATCGCGTTATGAGTGAAATCCGAAAAGTAATAGGGGTCTTCGAAAACCTTGTGGTAAAGAAGGACGGAATCGCATTTCCATCGGTGCGCGTGTGGATTCGAGGTATCAACGATTATGAAACGCGCGGTCTTGACAAGTTCTTCCCAGAGCGCGGAACGGTCTTCTTGCATGTTTCTTCGTGCGAAAACCAGCATCCCCAAAGAAACCAAGTTGGTCTTTTTAACTGCGGTGAATCGCCTGGCCAGACTGCTGAATGGGAAGTGCGAACAACATCACGGCATCTTGCAAAGGTGATCGACTGCCCGGTTTGGGAGCACGAGCCAGAACAACTGGCGTTCTGGGAGTGGCTGGTTAGTTACAAGGATGCAGTTCCATGCAATATCCTGTTAAACCAAGGAACCGCTTTCGTGCGGCGAGGGAAGCGTGAGCTTGTCGGTCCTTTTGGAGTTTTGCCTGAAGGCAAACTTGTTGTTCGGGAGCAAACACTTCTTTTTGAGGGGATTGACGTCATCGGGGTTGAGATTGCTGGCCGGCGGTATTCATTCATTGACGCCGAACTTCTGCCAAAGGGCAAACCCCTCGTGCTTGATCCCAAAGAAGCAATTCATCGTCGTTTGAAACTGGCGAATCGGACCGGTAGCCTTGCGTGGCTATCGCGTGCCAAAATCCAGGAACTCTCAACGGCATTGGCAGGTGTAACCGTCGTTGACGGCTCAGAATGGGTAATGGAGAATCTCCCACGTGCGCTAGAAGTCCTTAGTTCTTCTGGGAATCTCGACGCGAAGGTGGCTGAGGCAATTCTTCAGATTAAGGTTGTGGAGGAAGCCTTAGAGGCGGCGTGGAAACGCAAACATGCTGACGCCATCAGCCGGGCCGAAGAAGAGATTGGGCGGCTAAAGAAGATCGCGACCGAAATCAAGGCGTCCATAGAAGGCTTGCACGCTGATGTTGGCCATCTGCAAAAAGAAAAGGCTAAGCTTGGAATTATTCTATCGGAGTTGAACGGAAAAATTGAGGAAGCAAAGGCTGAAGCGAAGAATGTTTTTGATGCTGAACTAAAACGGCTCGCTCAGTCCCCGGCAAGCATGGCCCTGTTAGCGGTATGGAGTGGTTCCGGCAATAAAGCGGCTGAACGTACACAACCTTTGATAAAGTTCCAGCGTTTGGGCGCTGATCGACAACAGGCAGCAAACCTCTTGGCGGCGCTGTTTAACAACCTTAAAGGGTGCTGTCTTTCACCGAGTAGTGCGACTGAAGTTGCGGCTGTATGCGGCGCGACACTTGTGGCTGGACAATCCATTTCGTTCAGATCGCTCTTCTCTGATTTGCTCGCTGAAGCTGTGGCGAGTGCGTTGGGCCAACCACTCACTGTATGGGCAGATGTGCCAGCGGGCTTACTCGACCCAATCGATTGGGACTCCGTTCTTCCTGCCGACCAAAAGGGATGCCCAATTATTCTTCAAGCCGCGAACCGGTCTGACATCCCACTCGTCCTTGGTTCACTGCGTTCATCATTTCTACGACAGGCCCTTGGTTATCAGAAGCCCAGCGGTGTGGTACTTTTGACGCTTGAAGCCAATGAGGAAATGCAGGTGCAAGCGGATTTCCATTTTGGCCCGTTAATTGATGACCGAGTGCTCAGTTTCAACCCCGTGAAAGCTGCTACAACTGTGTGTGCATTCAAAGAGTATGCAAGAGATTTGCCCGAGGTCGCACCAGTGTCGGCTGAGGAGTTCGCTGAGATCGGCGAAGACGTGCTCCGTCTACCATTATTCACGACGTCGGCTCAACAAGTTGTATTTCGAAGGTCGTATGGTGCTTTGCGAAAACTTTGGGATAAGCCCGCAGATATCCCGCGGCTCTTCTTCAAATACTGGTGCTTGCCACGTCTTTCATCGGATGACGT
The DNA here is from genome assembly GCA_049510295.1 of Verrucomicrobiota bacterium. Taxonomy (GTDB): domain Bacteria; phylum Verrucomicrobiota; class Verrucomicrobiia; order Limisphaerales; family UBA11358; genus UBA11358. The sequence continues at coordinate 61,451 of JBEKZC010000001.1, forward strand.
GAGAAGAATTTTGGAGGCACGCAAAGAGGTTTGGGGGCAGGACAAGAGCCTTACCGAGTTAGGTCAATCATTGATTGGCAATGAGTAAGCTCGCAATATTACCCAACCGGGCTGGCCTATTCATTTCAGATGCCTATCGAGACTGGCAGCCTACTCAAGTGTGGTTGGCTGAAGTGACTCGCACGGTAGCAACCCGGTTGTTTGCTCAAACGAGCGCTGAAAGCGGCGAAAACACTGACATGACGCCGGTTGCGGTCCACAAGAGCGCGATCACAGGCCAAGTATCCAAGACTTTCGGTGTACTCCTCGGTGAAAGCGCACCGCATTTGTCTGCTTCTTGGGTCGTCGAGCTTCTCCTACAGTTAGAAGACCTGGCACACATCGGTCAGGGATATTACCTGCCCCGTGAATCCAGAGTCGTTCGGCTGGCGCATGGCTGGGGGCGCATCGCTGGCGGATTGCCACTCGATTTAAGCGAGCATCCAGATGGAGGCATTGAAGCTGTGCAAAGCGGAACGATTGGTCGTTTGGTGAAACTCGCGAAGAATTTTTCTCCGCACGATTACGGCACCGAATATTCGGAGGTTTTCGAATGGATGGCACGAAGCGGTGACCAAGTCTTCTCAGACTTGTGCGAGAGATTGCCAGAACGGAGCGTATCCCGGCCTCCGGAGGACGCGACAGTTTATTACAACACTCAATTTCAACGGGCACGCACACGAGGTGAAAGGTGGCAGAACAGGATTCCAAACGGGGCATTTGTCGTTGCCAGGACTGGTGGTCTTCCGACGCACTATTATGTATATGTTCCAAAGGAGGGGCATCGCGGGAAACTATGGTTCGAGGTCGGCCATGAAGAGGCCAGAAAGTGGGTTTTGCTCGCCGAAAAGGCCGCGGGCGCAACAAATCTCATTCACGGAAATGACAACAATAACGGGGTTGGCTTTTTCTTGCCTGATATGCTTCCGGGGGCCTGGACAGCAGCCATTTTTGCGTGTGCTTCAACTATTTTTCCCGCCGATAAGGGCTCGATGCTGGAGATACAACCAGAAGCACGGGGTTTGCTGGAGATTCTGCTTCGCGGCGCAAACATTCAACTGATATGAGCGAGCAACAAACAATTCAAAGTGTGATTCAGTGGCTTGGTGATGATCTTCGGGCCTATTTGGAAGCACAATATCACGTGCGCGATGAGTCTGTTCTGCACGAACGAAAGTTGTTGCTAAAAGACGGAGTGACAATCGCGCAGAGCCCATTCCTAGAAGCGACACCGACCTATGTGCTTACTGATGAATATGCGAAGCTCGATCTGCCACCTGTTACGAAGAGCCTTTTGAGTGAGTTGGCTGGGATCGCGAAGAGTGGAATTTATACCAGGCCTTACGGGCATCAGGCCCTTGCTCTTAAGGCGTTTCTGAAGGAGCAACGGGACGTCTTGGCGGCCACGGGCACAGGCTCTGGAAAAACCGAAATCTTCCTCTTATCGATTCTCGGTAGTCTCGCTGAAGAATGTGCTCTTGGTGAAAATGTGACCAAACTTACGGGGTGCAGAGCGTTGATACTCTATCCGATGAACGCACTGGTTTCTGACCAGCTGGCGCGCATGCGCCGGGTTCTCGGCAACAAGGAAGTGGCCTCCTTGTTGCACAAGAAGCGAGGCAGACACGTCCGGTTCGGCATGTATACAAGCCGAACGCCATTCCCCGGCAATATCATCTCCGATCTGAACAAGGGGCGATGCCGCGAACTTTTACATAATTTTTACCGACCAATCCTCGAAAATGAAAAACTTCTTACTCAGTTGAAAGCACGCGGAAAGTGGCCTGCCAAAGATATTTCACGCTTCTTTGGAGACGATGGCGCGCGTTGGGAGAACCGGTTGAAGACATCGGAGGGTGACGTTGAATTGCTGATGCGCCACGAAATCCAGACGGCGTGCCCGGATATTCTCATCACGAACTACTCGATGCTTGAATACATGATGCTCCGGCCCATTGAACGGAGTATTTTCCAGCAAACAGCGCGGTGGCTTGAGAATAAGGGCACATTTCTTACGATTGTGCTCGATGAAGCGCACATGTATCGCGGCGCAACAGGTGCCGAGGTCGCATTCCTGCTTCGGAGATTGTTCGCGCGTTTAGGGGTCAAGCGCGACCGAGTGCGGTTTATCATGACGACTGCTAGCGTTGGCGGAACTGCAGCCGACGAAGCAGCAGCTCGGGACTTTGCCTGCGACCTGACCGGGCTTCCGAGGACAAAACGAAAGGAGATTGAGTTCATTCGCGGAACACCGGAGAGGTGGGCCGGACCAGTTCCCGCAACCCGTGAGCAGGCCACAGTCCTCTCACAGTTCGACGGCGACGGATTTGCCTCGCAGATGCATGATGCGGCGAAGGCTGCGGCGGCTCTGAATGAATTGGGACAGAAGCTGAGATGGTCTCCAGTTTCAAGCACTAACCCTGCAAATGACCTTTACTCTGTTGTGTCACAGTTCAGTCCGGCCAAGATGCTGGTAACAGAGGTTAGCGGAAAGGCACTCGTGCTCGACAGTGTGGCACTGAAGATATTTCCTGACGTTCCAGACGAAGTAGTGCGCGCGCGAGCGTTGGATGCTTTATTGCGCATTTGTAATTTTGCGCGCGATAGCAAAACCGAAAGAGTATTTCTACCGGCACGGCTGCATCTGTTCTTTAGAGGCCTGTCCGGTCTCTACGGATGTGTAAATCCAAAATGCTCTGCGAAGCGAGACCCCACGAAGACAACGCTCCTTGGTAAACTTTTCCCTGAACCTCGGGTATCGTGTGAATGCGGCGCGCGCGTCTTCGAACTTCTGACCCACCGCGATTGTGGTGCTGTGTTTCTGAAGGGCTACGTCCCAAGGGAGCAGAGACCGACCTTCTTATGGCACGAGCCGACAACAGGTATCGGTGACGAATCGTCCGGCGCGGAACTCTCCCTTCAGGAGATGCAATTGCTCGTTACACCGGAGGCGTCGAATCTTCCAAAACAGCCAGGCTGGCTGAATATAACTTCCGGGCAGCTTTCGTGGACGGAGCCAGAAGAAAAGAATGATTGGCTTTCGGTTTATGTCCCCGACAGTTCGACCGCAATGACAGCGGACATCTCGCATGTGTTCAATACATGTCCGCAGTGCGGAGCTAGAACACGCAACGGGCCAAATGAGCCGAGCCGAATCATGGATCTTCGGACAAAAGGTGAGCAACCGTTTGGTCAGTTGGTGAAGCGCCAACTCTTTTCCCAAGCTGCTGACGGTTCAAAAAGCGCGGACGACTTTCCCAACCAGGGAAGAAAAGTTCTTATCTTCTCGGATGGACGACAGAAAGCAGCCCGCCTTGCGAAAGCGATTCCGGACGAAGTGGAAGCTGATGCTTTTAGAGAATTGCTCGCACGCGGCTACTCCAAACTGGAAACCGGCCGGCGTGAACGCCTCCAACTGCAGAAGGCTTACGCACCGTTCATCGCTGCTTGCGCCGAAGCCAAAGTCAGCCCTTTTTCCGGGAATGATGCACAGCAGGCGAGAGACGATGTTCGGTCATTTCGAGAAGTCTTCGGAGAAGACCTTGACGCCTACATCGAGGAGTGCCCGCCAACTTCGCCCCTCGCGTTTCGAACACAACTTTATCGCCAAGCCTGCGGAGGGCTTTATTCCATGCGCTTTATTTGTGCGGGTTGGCTCGCGCCTTCGCCGCTATACCTAAAGCCCATCACAGACAAGTTCCCAGAGGGGAAGCGCAAGGCAGTGGAAGAAGTTGCACTGACATGGGTGCAATGGTTGGCTTGGGATTCAGCAATTGATTATACCTTTGATCGACGTTTAAGGGCGGAGATTGCTGGGTTTGATAAGCCCAGTTGGGCTCACAAGGGAACTTTTCGAAAGGAAATTGCCGATGTGCTAAATGGGGGCGGGCTGAATCCGGGAGAAATTGAGAAGACACTCCAAGAATCGTTCACTTTTTTCAAACAAGATGAGGGTGGTTTTTACCTCAAACCGGAGAGGCTTGTTTTAAAAATTGCGCTAGATCATAAGTGGTTTCGTTGTCGCTCATGTTTTACGGACTCCCCATATCGGTTGCTCGGTTGTTGTCCGCGTTGCGGAGGCGCTGAGGTGGCTGAATTCGATCCCAACACTGATCCCTACGTGCAAAGCAGAAAAGGCTATTGGCGTAATCCGGTCAAAGCCGCATATGACGGATTGAGGATGCCTCGGCTGCTTTCGGCGGAGGAGCACACCGCTCAACTTTCTCACAAAGAGGCGACGAGTGGATGGGTAAAGACGGAAGAATACGAACTGCGATTCCAAGACGTGCTCGCCGATCCGAAGAATAAGCCTGCGGTTGATGTCCTGAGTTGCACGACAACGATGGAAGTCGGCATCGACATTGGATCGCTCGTTGCGGTCGGGCTAAGGAACGTTCCCCCTCAACGTGAGAACTACCAGCAACGGGCAGGACGCGCCGGCCGTCGGGGTTCTGCCATTTCAACCGTGGTCACCTATTGCCAAGGGGGCGCGCATGACAATCATTACTTCTCTCACGTTGATGAGATCGCCGCCGGCGCGCCACGAAAGCTTGCGGTCAAGGTAGACAACGCCAAAATTGCGAGGCGACACGTGAAGTCGTTTCTACTCCAAGAGTTTTTTGGCGAACGCGAGGGGGCAACTTCTCCAGACATCCTGAGCAGTTTGGGAACATTACAGGGATTCTTCGAAGAAACTGGGGAAGGTTCGCTTGCGGATTTTCGCAAATGGATGGAGCAAAAAGTTGCTGCGGGTATCGGGGCAAAGGTGAAATCTTGGGTCGGCAGCCAATTGGAGGACGTGAATGATGTGGCGGCTTGGGCGACCGCGGAGGCCAAGGATTTTGTCGCCAAGCTTGAGAGTTTGAAGCCGAAGGTGCAGGAAATGATTGCCCGCGAGTCCGGCATGAACGATTCCGAGCGCACAAAGCTTTTGGAGTTCCTTTTGTCTGAGGCGATTCTTCCGACCTACGCCTTCCCGACCGACTTGACAACCTTCCGTGTCGAGGAATGGGATGCCGAAATGCGCAATCTTGTCGCACGCTATGCTCCGCAACAAGCGGTCGCGCGTGCTCTCTCGGAATATGCACCAGGACGTTTGCTCACAATCGACAAGAGAACATACAAGTCAGCGGCAGTAACGGCCAACGTGTCGCTTACGGAAGCACAACGCGCACGGCCACTTTTCACAAACCCGCATCGAAAACCGTATGTTTTCTGTGACCAAAAACAGTGCTGTTACGTCGAAGATGTCGGAGATCAGAACGCATCAACTCGTGAGAATGCGGATTGCCCGCTGTGCGGCATTGGGAAGCTGCGTGTCGTCGAAATGATCACACCTGAAGTGTTCTTGCCCGAAGATGGGCGCGAAGTATCCGCGTTGGATGATGACGCCGATTACTCCTACGCCACACCAGCGCAATTTCCTGTCCCGTTGCATAATGACGGCGATAAACAGCAACTCGTGCGTAAGTTGAGCGAGCGACTGGAAGTCTTTCGCCGAGCTGATGCGCAATTGGTCGTCGTAAACAAGGGTGACCCGGACGACCAATCAGGGTTCTGTGTTTGTGACGCATGCGGGCGAGCCACGCTCGCAAAAATTGGAGCCCCGTCGGCGTCGCATAACACTCCCTATAAGATTCTAGCTCCAAATCGCAGTCATGCGAAAACCAAGCGCTGCGACGGGGAGATTAAGGGACCGGTGTTTCTCGGACACCGCTTTGTGACCGACCTTGTAATCCTCCGGATTCAAATCACGCCGCCGCTGTGCCAAGCGCCGCGGGCGATGGGGGCCGAATATTGCGCCCTACAGGATGCTTTGCAGACTTTAGCCGACGCGCTTCCTCTTGCGGCCGGTAGAATGTTCGATGTGGACTTCACGGAGTTCAGCGCCGGCTACCGGCTGATCAATCAAAACGGTGATGGAGCTTCAATCGCAGCCGAAATCTATATGTTCGACACGTTGTCTGGCGGCGCGGGTTACTCAGAGCGGGTTGGTGATGCAATGGAGGAACTGCTGCGTGATTACGTCCGGGATGTGCTTGCGTGCGACGATGAGCATGGTGAAGGGTGTGATCGCTCTTGTTACCGCTGCTTGAGGCACTACTACAACCAGTTTTATCATTCGAGGCTCGACCGCCATCTTGCGTTGGACCTCCTCGCGCTGATTCTCAACGGGACAACGCCGCAGGACTCCCCAATCGGCGAGCAGGAAAAAATGCTGCAAGGATTGCGGACGATGCTTGAACTTGATGGCATCACTGCCCAAACGGGCGGCGCGATTGCCGGCGTCCGCGTTCCGCTGATTGCCAAACACAAGGGGCGAAGCGTCGCGGTGTGCGTGACGCATTCCTTGATCGCGGAACAGTATCGGACAGGGCTGGTTGATGACCTCGACGGCAGTTCCATGCCTTTGCGTCCCCTGAATGCATATCAACTCACACGGAACCTGCCGTCGTGTCATCTTGCTATCAGAAAATGTCTAGGCCTCCAACGTTCGTAATCGGCGAGTTCGAGATCCGGCCGGAGTCTCCGAAGACATGGTCTTTCTCCGCGCTCAGAGGATTCGAGGCGTGCCCGATGCAATGGGCATTGTCTCGCACGGTGATTCCATGCTTCGGTAGCCTTATTCCTCAAAAACCGAACAGAAGCAGTGTCGAAGGGACGCTTCTTCACGAATTGTTCGAATGCTTCGAGCGCCAAACAAGGAATTCCAACACTGAAATGTTTCGTCCGCGCCGGACCTTGCTGGGACTTGTAGCAGCATGGGCCAAGAGAAACGCAAGTAATCCGCGAATTGACAGCCAGGCGCTGGCAGGACAGGTGCGAATCGAAGAGATTCTGAGAGCATTCGGCGAGGCATGTTCCCATGTCAAAAGGGAGGAACGTCAATCAAATGTCGGCACAGAATCGGTCGGTAATCGCGCGGGGTTCTTCAACGGCGCCGAAAGTTGGCTGCGTGATCTGGAATCAAAGTTGTGCGGACGCGCGGATTTCATCTCGTCGGGTGAGATTGTTGATTTCAAGAGCGGAGAACGACACGACCATCATGCCGAACAAATTACCTTCTACGGCGCACTCTATCTGGCGCTGACAGGGCGGACACCAACTGCCCTGCGGTTGGTTTACACCGCAACCAACGAGATTCTTGACGTTCCAGTTCCGGTGTTGAGCGAACTCAAATCCTCGCTCGCCGGAATGCGTCGCCGGGCAGTCTTAGCTGACCAGCAAGTGTCGGCTGGCGAATTGCCGGCGAAGCCAGAGCCAGCGAAATGCGCGTGTTGCCACGTCCGAGGACTTTGCGACAAGTATTGGCAATCACTCTCCGGCAGCGGGCAAGGTGAGAACTACCTGCAAGCGTCAGTTGTCGATTATGCTCCAACGACCGCGGCCACGATTGAGCCGTCGGCACTTGGGGTTTACGTCAGAGACATAGTCTTAGGTGTTCCATCGGCGCTGCATCTTCCGCAAGAAGTTGCAAACAAAGTGGGCGAGCGTGTCGGACGGATGCGTATTCTTGCACTCAGGGCGAATACCGCGGCGGAGGGCGTGCGCTTTGCATTCACCCGGAACAGCGAGGTTTTCGTTAGTTGAGCGAGGTTTTCGATCAAAGCAGGGCAGTGATTTATTCATCGCTGTTTTGCTTTAAGCCGCTTTTAATTGGTTTTTACTGGTTTTGTTGGACAGGTTCTGGCAAAGCTAAACACACTTTTGAAAATCGGCTTGAGGTGACCAAGCCGAAACTAAATCGCATAATATATGAAAGAGCGATGGCTGTCGGTCGAAGAGATTGCTGCTCACCTGGGCGTCAATCCAGATACTATTTACAAATGGATCAAGAGAAGAAAACTGCCAGGGCATAAGGTCGGGCGACTTTGGAAGTTCATGGCATCAGAGGTTGACGAATGGGTGCGTGCAGGCGTGGCGAATGAGAGCCGACGCGGCGGTGGGTAAGGAACATATGGAGGAGTAAGCATGCTTTCACACAATGGCAATTCGCTCGTTCTACCAGCACAGTTCATCCAAGCCATCCGAGATGCTGGTTACAAAAGTCTCGGATCGGCCTTAGCCGAACTGGTGGACAACGCCTTTGAAGCAAAAGCCAGTGAGGTTTCGGTGACCATTAACTTTACCAACAAAAACGGGAATCCCGATCTGAATGTCGTCATCGCCGACAATGGTGCGGGTATGGACGTCCGAACGCTAGAGCACTCGTTGCAATTCGGATGGAGTTCCCGGTTTAACCGGCGCGACAGCGTTGGGCGTTATGGGATGGGCTTGCCCAACGCCTCGCTGAGTCATGCACGCCGTGTGGAGGTCTGGACTTCGACCGACGGAAAGTGCGCGCACCGTACGCATCTTGACGTTGACGAGATCGTGGGTGGTAAATCAGAAGCGATTCTCCCTGCCATCAGCACTCCCTACGCAGAATTCAGCAAGCTGAGTCCATTTGCGAAAGGAACAGCAGTTGTATGGAAGAAATGCGATCGGATCAAAACCCGAAGGATTGAAATTTTGTCGAGGAAACTCCGGGTAGAATTGGGATGCCTGTTCCGTTACCAGTTGTGGTCAGGCCGGACAATTGCGGTAAGCGGAAAAAACGTCGTGCCCTTCGATCCGCTGTTTGATCGCAGGGGGGCGAACCTCTCAGGAGCGAAAGCCTTCGGCCCTGAGCTTTCATACGAAATCGAAATTCCGGAGGGTCGGGGGAAAACTTCGGTCGTGAAGGTGCGGTTCACGGAATTACCGGTGGATGCTTGGCATTCACTGTCCAATGAAGAAAAGAACCAGTACGGGATTGCAAAGCGAGCTGGTGTTTCGGTTGTGCGAACTGGCCGCGAAATAGATCGTGGCTGGTTCTTTATGGGGCAGAAGCGCCGCGAGAATTACGATGATTGGTGGCGATGTGAGGTTCAATTCGATCCTGAATTGGACGAGTTGTTCGGAGTGACTCACACTAAGCAGGAAATCCATCCAACAGAACATTTGTCCTCAATCCTTACCCCGGACATTGAACGTACAGCGCGCGAACTGAACGGACGAGTTCGGAAAGCATTCATTGCGGTGAAGGCTGCAGGCCACATCCAGCGCGAGTCTGAGCGCGTTGCGGCACGTTTCGACAATCTGATCGAACCACCCGCGCAGGCCAGGCGGGCGAATAAAAAAAACGCCGCACTACGACGTGGAGAACGCGGGCGTGTTGGTGGACTCGAATATCGTCTTCAGATGGAAAAGCTGGATCAACTGGCCTTTTACATCCCGACCTTGGAGGGAGCGCGGCTGACCGTCGTGTTGAATGAACAACATCCATTTGTTAGGCACGCTTACGCGGCAGCGCTGATGAAAGGCGGAGAAGCGTCGGACGCGGCACAACGCAACCTGGAATTGATGATCCTCGCCGCTGCGCGGGCGGAGATTTTCCTGGCGAGGGACAAACGAACACGCAATTGGACGCAACAATTTCGCAAATCATGGAGCAACATTCTAGCAACCTTTCTAAGTTGAGCGGGCGGGAAGTCCTCTTAGAGCCAAGGCTCAAGGGGAAGGACGACGCGTTCCGCAAGTTCTGTCGGCAACTAGCCAAAAAACTTGGCGCGGCGGGCGATGAAACCCGGCCCGATGTTATCGTACAGGCGCGTGAAGATGTTCAGGCCCTAGTCGCTGGGCCGGCCTCGAACGCTGATCTCGCCTTGCAGTTCTGTTCGAGCGTGGTCGTGGATGTCGTGGCGCAAGGTTGGGCGCTAAAGCCGGGGCGCACGAAGATACTGCTGCAATCACCGAAAACCGAGGGTGTGACTTCGCTGGAAATCAAGCAGCGCATTCGTGCGGGGCATCTACTCGAACGAGACGCCCAATTGCGCGAAGGCTCAGTAACGGAATTCATCAGGAACATGGAACAGCGACGGCTTGGCCCATCGGGTTGGGTTTCGATTTTTTCCCTTATGCGAGACGGACGGGAACTAGCCAGTAAACTACACGCCGCAAGCGAAGAAACGGATGCGATGAAGCGTGCTGAAATGCTGACATCCGCCGTATCACCATATGTCCAAGCTGTTGAGACAGGCGCCATTTGTTCTTTGACGGGACTCAGGCTGACGGACATCTGGCGTTATTTTCGGCATACTTGGGTGAGCACCTACAAGTCGCTGCCGGGGCGTTCGATGATGCTCTTGGTGCGTGACGCCGCCGCGCCAAATCACCCCGTAATTGGCATTGCTGCGTTGGGCAGTTCAATGGCGCAACAATCTTTGCGCGATCAATGGATCGGCTGGGATTCCGAAACCTTCCTGAAGAAGCTGCACGAAAAACCCACTGCAAAGTGGTGTCGCTGGGTTCATGAATCGGTCGAGCGGCTGCTCGACAGCATTTACCGGAAGGACCTGGTCTCGGACGTTATCATTCAGCGACAACACTTGCGAAAGCCCACGCAAGAAGTCATCGAGAAATTGCTCAAAGAGGCTGGCCGATCTGCAAAGGCACACTACATGGATGCCGGCGCGGCTGATCACAAGCGCAACTCCACCGGCGGTGCTGATGGCGGGGTTGATTGGGTAAAACAGGCGGTTACGCCTCTCTTTCGAGCAAAGCGCGCGAAGACGTTGGCGCTGCTACTCGGCATCCGTCGGAGTTTGCGCAACGCTGGATTGTCCAATGAATCGGCGGCGGCGTTAAAAAAAGCGTTAGCGAACTCACAAGGGCGGCACGCAGTTCGACAGTTGGTGCGACTGGTCAAAGCAGAGCACGTCGGCGTGGACATGATGGACATCATCATCTGCGGTGCAGTTGCACCCTATAACACTCTGCTTGGCGGCAAGCTCGTGTGCATGATGCTAACAAGTCCCGAGGTTGTGAAATTCTACCGGGCTCGCTACGGGGAGCAGCCCAGCATCATCGCCTCCTCGATGAAGGGTGAAGCCGTCGTGCGCGAGCCGAATCTGGTACTGCTCGCCACGACAAGCCTCTACGGTATGGGGTCAAGCCAGTACAATCGAGTGCGTGTGCCTGTGCCTGAGGTTGGCGGCAAAGGTGAGGCAGTTTTGGAATACATCGAACTTGGTATGAGCAAGGGATACGGCTCTTACCACTTTAGCAAGGCGTCCATTGATTATCTGGAAACGTTGCTTCCACGGGGGGGCGCGGGACGAAAAGTGAACAGCATTTTCGGCGAAGGTGTGAATCCGCTCATGCGAAAGTTAAGAGACGGGCTTGCGCTTGTCGGTTTACCTGCTGATGACTTGCTTTTGCACGGTAACCCCCGTGTTGTGTATGGGATTCCTATCGCCAAGAATTTCCGTGAAGTGCTGTTAGGCCTCGATGCCAAGCCAAAGTATTACCTACCCCTGAACCAAGCTGCACATCACACACAATTATTGGGGGCGTTTTGGCAAAAGCGTTGGCTGACTAGGCGAATTAGCCGCCCAGGAATCCTGGATGAAGTGGTAAAGCACACACTTTCATATCCGATAACTCATGGGGCACGAGTTCAACTCCCGCAAGACTTCGATGGCATTCGTCAGTAATAGCGCCGAGAATTTCTTCACTGTCTGGAGCTTGATTTTGAAGTTTGACCTGTGGCTTCGGTCTGAGGTCGGCGAGCGGAGGAAGTGGAACGCAGGCGGAGAGGGGCGTTTAGCGAATCGCAGCCGGAGCGCAACGCCCGCCGCCTGGCCGCAGACGGAAGCCGGCCGCTCATGTGGCACACTGCAAATGCCGCTCGTGACGAGCGAAGCAAAGAGCGCGTTGGTCACGGCGGTCTGCTTTTGTGTGCTGGACGATAATGCGGATTTCCTCGGGCCATTGTCCAACGACTATGAGTGGCCGGACTTTCGCTTTCGATTTTAAGGATTGGTGGGAGCCCGATATAAGCCGCGGCAAACGCCCAATTACTTTTGCTGTCGGCGGCCAACAACGGCTGGTTTTTTGCTTCCCAGAGTTTATGCCTGCAAGTCTATGGCGAAGTGAATTCGGTTGGCAACCAGCAAGTGACAATCCTCTTGTGTGGCTAGCTGCAAATCAACCGATTGCCCGTTACGAATATGTTCACGGCGCCCTACGTTTTACGCAGTCGGGTCACCCGTGTCAGCCGCGTCTCTGTCGATGGCTTGTGAAAAAATCTGCTTGGGAAAGCTTGGCAAAAAAACACGGTCCCTTCCGGATGCGTGATGATTTCCAGCGCTTTTCGAGCGACGTTGAACATTGACTCTCACTCAATGTCCTAAAGCCAACTTCGCAAACGGCTCGGGTGAGTTTTATCAGTTCCTTTTGGGCCTGTGCTTACTCCTCAAATTCTCAGCTTCCTTAATCATCTGCCAGAGCGGAACATCCAGCGCTTGCGCTAAGGAATCAGCAAGATTGATTGATGGATTCCGTTCAAACCTTTCAATGAGGCTGATCATTTTGCTAGCGACATCAGCTTTTTCAGCCAAAAGCTCCTGTGAAACTCTTTTCCCCTTCCGGCGCTTTTGGAGGATCAACCCAAACGCTTTCGCCAAATCCTGATTACGCATTTAACTACTGTGCCAGCCAAAGAATGGGTAATAACAGGAACTATAGTTCCAATTATTTCTTGCAGTGGCAGTCTCCCAGCTTTACGTTTTGGGCGGCCACATCGTCGGGCAATCATCAATTACAACTGCCGTGGAAGGTGCCATGAACGAGAATAAATCGAATTGGGCCGACAAAGCCAATTTAGCCTCAAGTGTTCTCCAGAATATCCAGTTCCAAGAAGTCCACACGACGCTAAGAGCTCTGGGCACGTTGCAGGCCGAAAAGGTGCGTTTGGAATTGAATGAGCGGCAGACGGCTGAACATGAGGGCCAGTTGCGGGAACACATATGGCGGTTGGCGCAGGATTTCGAGAGATTTCTTGGCAACTCAGCCGTCACACCGTGCACGCGATATATTTTGACGAAGCAGATTCAGGTGAGCATGGCACAATTTGGAATCACGACGGCGTCCTTCCGCCAATTTGCCGACAAAGATCGCCTCGGTGGTTTCATCCTATCGATGCAACAGGCAATGCAGAAAGCTGGCGACCAAATGTCCGGTGACCAAAAAGCCGACATGGAAACGTACTTGCGTTACATGGCCGAAGCTCAGGAACTGGATGCCCTTGTGAATAAATTACAGAGTGAAGACCAAGAGAAGCAGAAGCAACTTGCTATAACTAAAGCGCGAAGGGAGAAGTCACTCGAACGGCTTGAGGAACTGCGTCAAAAAGTCGAAAAACCCGAAGAAAAAGAGGCGGAGCCTCAGAATAGGCAAAGCGGTGTTTGGACTACAGTTGCTATGGTAACAACGATAGTCATAGCCCCACCGATCGGCGTGGCATGGCTCATATATCGGTCCCTGCACACGAAATCGAAAAGTAAAAAGACGCCCCAAGAGCAGATGACTACTCTGAGTGCTAAAATCGAAAAAGATCAGCACACAATATCCGACCTTGAACTTTGGATTGATACACCGTGGGAACCGGACGTTTTTGCAAAATTTCAAGCGCAAGATCTCTCTCAATTGTTGCAACTGAAGCAGGAACGTGAGGCGTTTGTGCTTCAGTTTTGCCAAACCAATGGTCTCCCTCTGAATGCACCCGTTCAGGACAATTCCCAGAATCAGCAGAGGCTGATCACCAGCCAAACTTCTCATTGTGAGCTGTCTCCCGAAGTCCAAGAATTAGCCCGGGACGTGCACAGCAAGATTACAGCGATCGTACTACACCAAAAACAGAGCGGAGTGAGCTTGGCTGAGGCGAAAGCAGCGGTTGAAGCCTTCTTCAAGAAGGTACATCCTGAAAACAGCTGATTGAGTCATGTCGGAAACTTTGGGTTCCCAGGGGTGGATTACGTTGGACGATGTCACAGGCGATCTTGAACGACTGGTCGGAGTTCTGGTTGTGCCGTACATCGATGACTCGAACCCGTTAATGCACGGCGACGAACTTCGGGCAGAATGTTGGGCGAAACTTGCGAAAATTCTTAACGGCGGGCACCTGAGTAAATGCCCGAGCAGAGCCAAAGCTTTCGGTTTCATCAAGACAGCGATGCAAAACCATCTCAGATCGCTTGTGCAAAAATATGCTTTTACGGAGAAGCGCACTGGAATTAAGCCCCCACCAAAACAGCGCAATTTATCAGAGGGAGAATTCAATCCACAGCGAACCAAAGTTTCTTGTGTCAGTCTGAATGACGAGGAGAACCACATCGACGCAGGCAAGCCAGATTCAGCCTTCGACAAGTTGGAGTTTCTCGAAGAACTGGATTATGTGCTAACGCCCGAGGAACGCATCACCCTCGTACAGCTGGTGCAAACAGGGGCCGATGGAGCAGGTATGCGTGGTCCAGCGCCACCAGACAAAAGACTGAGCCGATTAGTGGCGAGCATCCGCTCGAAAGCCAGAACCATTCTTCACAGGACTCCCGGCTATGATCACATGGTGGCGCCGGCACATGGAAACGAGGTGGCGTCTACGCCGAAACCATGCGCTGCACAGGTGATGAATGTTCCTAGTGCAGCCAACGCGCAAGCTAGAACCATGGCGCAGCCGTCAAGACATCCGAACGTGAAAGGTCGGATGACGAAATCAGAGGGCAGGAAAAACAAGAAGATCCATGTCATCTCATTCCGACTCACCCATCCGGAGGTGGAGTTGCTTCGGTGGCGTGATGATGCTTTCAAATCGCTGAACGATGCCGCCCGCAGAATCGTGACGAAGGTTCTTCAATCTGAGGCCGAGGACGGTCGGTGGGGCAAGTACATCTTGGCGAAGGGGATGGTTCCGGGGCACCATACGGGCATGTCACATTCCGAAATCATTCTAACGCGCGAAGAATTTTACACTGCAATTTGGACAACGCCCGCTTGCCATTTGTGCAAATCGTGGGGCATAACATCCAACCACCTTTTAAAGATCTGTGAACAATTTGCTATCCCACGCCCCAGGCCGGATTATTGGCCGCTTCTGCGATTGGGCCGTTCTGTGGAACGGAGCCCCATGCCTCCCGCAACCGCCGAAATGCCATCTTCCATACGTATCCGACCGGACGTGCGGAAGAAGGTTACAAAACCATCACCATCGCAATCCGCCGCAACTGTTGAGCAGAAGTCACCTCAAAGGACTCCGATCGTCCCGGGAATTCTTGCTCAGGCAACATCTGAGCCGGTGACTCAGGATTTTCGGAAAGCGCATCCGTTAATTCGGGCGAGCCGACAGGTGTTGGAAAAGGACACCCCTGACCGCTATGGCAGAGTGGGGCCAGGGTGGAGAGAACCTTGTGTTAATATCGTCACGACGAAGCAGCAATTGCACCGAGCACTCTTCATCATGGATGCAGTTTTCCGTACGCTCGAATCGCAGGGACACAAGGCTGAAATCATTAAAAACAGAGATCGATTCGAAACCGGGGTGAAAGTCGGGGCTAAATTTGTGCGCGTTAGGATTACAGAGCGAACGATTCAACGGGAGAGAGAGGTATCAGCAGAAGAAAAAGCCCGACCATTTATTTGGAATCGTTACGCGTACGAGCCCACTGGCACCCTCACATTTTCCATCGAAGAATATCACGCGCCAGCCCCTAAAACATGGACTGACACAAAGCAACAGAAAATTGAGAGTGTAATCGGACAGATTGTTAATTCAGTTATTGCTGCTGGCGAACTCTTCCGACTTCAGCGCATCGAAGAGGAGGAAGAACAGCGCCGCAGAGCCGAGCAAGAAAAACGAGAATTCGCGAAGCGACAACGCTTGGAGGAGGAGCGTGCCCGGCGACAACTCCTTCAGCAACAGGCAGATCTCTGGGACAAAGCTAATCGCCTGCGATCATTGATCGGCTCCTGCGAAGCACGTCTGGCAAACAGAAATCTGCTCGGTCCGGATTCACCCGCCAAGCGATGGCTCGAATGGGCGCGCCGATGCGCAGATGAACTCGATCCGCTCAACGGCGATTACTTGCTAAACGCGATTCGCACTCTCCCAGAAGAGCCGGTTCGAATTGTGCCGCCAGCCTAAGGAATCCAAATTCATCCTTCGTTAACTGAGTTTGCATCAACGCATCCGGATGCTTCGGAACAAAAATAACTCATCTTCCTGTAAAATATAACTTGACTGTAACTATTCTTATGTGGTACTCGTCTCTATCGTTTGTATGAAAACCTGTATGAACATATCAACCATGAGTTGGCCGATGATGAAGGTCGCGAAAGCGACACGTCATAGCCGGTATAACCCGGGTTATGTGTTAAGCCTGGGACTATCCACGGCTACTATCGGGCAACGGCCCGAAGGTAATTTGGATAGACTTGGTGTAAGCAGGTAAAGAATCGAAATAGACTTTCTCTAACCCTGCTTACTGAAATGTAGGCAGGGTTTTTTGTTTTCCCTGCGTAACCGACAGTAGGAATGGCAATTAACAAAAGAGCAGCAATCTGTGAACGATAAAAAGGCGACATCTAAATGATGTCAGGTAGCGACAAACTGAAAATGGCGCAAGAGAGCCGAGGCTCTCAACCGGTGGGGTGTGTCCATAGATCACCGGAAGGTGCGCCGGCATGGTTTTACCCGATTTTACAATTTAAGGGCTTCGGAGGAGGTGTGCCCCTAAACACCGAAACAGCCGCCGTGAAACCGCGGGTTGGGATCAAATAGATCACCAAGAGGTGTTTGTTCTTTGTTGAAATGGCGCGGGCCGGAAGTGCAATGACACTTCCGGCCCTTTTAATTTCCGCGGTTGTGATTTAACAGCAGAATGGCTTCTCGCCAGGGAGCATGTCCGGGTGCGATTCCCGGCAACCGCACCAATTCTCTTCGGAAAGCACCTTCGTTTCTCACTTCGCTGCATTCCGAAATCCGTCTTAGATAAGTCGCGCACCAGCCTGTGTAACCGAGTCTCCAAAACTCAGTTTGCCTGGGGCAGCACCAGGGCGACTTGCCAATTTGCCTGGGGTCGTGGCAGACAAGTAATGCACTTGCCCTGCAAGCAAGCTGATGTGGGAGCGTTACCCACCGACTCCACCATTTCACTGCGGGAAACTCGACCAAAGCACAGAGAGAAGCCTCATAAACTTCTTCAGGTGGGTGCGACTCCCACTCCCGCTACCAATTTTCAGGGAAGCGATCCAGTTGTCCGACTGTAAATCGGATGTCGCAAAATAAAACTGGAAGTGACGAACTGGAGCGTTACCAGCGCTTCCCACCATTTTGCTCTCGTAGCTGAATAGAAAAGCAACCCGTTGTCTGCGGGAAGAGTGTGGGTGCAAGTCCCACCGGGAGCGCCAACAGCGCGTGGTGTAGCAGCAACATGCTCGGCCTGGAACCGAGGGACCGCAGGTGCAATTCCTGCCGCGCTGACCAATTTCAAATCTCACCGCGAAGCCGATTCCCAGGGTTTTGGCGTCGCGTTTCTCCCGCCCCGATTTCCTCAAATCATCGGGGTGAACCAGCGCGTGGTGTAGTAGCAACATGCCCGGCCTGGAACCGGGGGATCGCAGGTGCAATTCCTGCCGCGCTGACCAGTTTAAAAATGCTGCCGTGGTCGAATACATGAGGCATCCGTCTTCTAAACGGAACAATGCAGGTGCAACTCCTGCCGGCAGCGCCATTGCCAGGTGGTGTCAAAGTAGCACGACGGTTTGTTAAACCGCACGGTGTTGGTGCGAGTCCAACCCTGGCAGCCAATTTACGGAAGGCAAGCAGATATAAGCTGGCTGTACCTGTCCCGAAAACAGGATCCGTTTAAACCGGAGGTCGGAGCGTTACCGACGCCTTCCGCCAATCTGATCCCCTAACGAAAGGAAATTCCATGAAACCTGTTATGCGTTATCGAAGCCAACTGCTCTTTCGCAAGAGCTACAAACCAAATCGTGGGATTCGAATCAGACCGGTTGCACAATTCAATATCGTGTTTCGTCCTGTCAACCGATTTGGCGCGAAACCACAACTCGAAATAGTCCCGTAGCTCAAAAGCAGAGCGCCCGGTTGATAACCGGAAGACCGCGGAGCGTTACCGCGCGGGACGACCAGCCTTCGCCTGTTGGGCTACGGCCCGGCAGGCCATTTCCCTGAGTAGCTGAGGCAGATTAGCGCCTCGCTGAAGACGAGGAGACGTCGGCGCAATACCGACCTCAGGGACCATTTCGTCCGTGAATGCAAAGCAGCTCGCGCGTTCGGCCCTTCAAGCCGACCCTAGCCGGTGCAAGTCCGGCCACGGATACCAATTTGCTCTCAAGGTGTAATTAGTTCTGCACGCCGCTCTGCGAAGGCGGAAGCTCGTGGTGCAAATCCACGTGAGAGCACCATTTTGTAGCCCCTGTGCCTCAGCAGCTACAGGAGCGGTTTTGTAAACCGCTATTCGTCGGTGCAAGTCCGACCAGGGGATCCAGCCTCCGCCGGCTGCAAGGCGGCGGGCGAAGGCTGCCCACCATAGCTTTAGCGGAGGTGGGCAATTCATTTCAACCTGCGCGGCTACGGCTGGCAGGCCATTCCCCAGGATTGTGGTGTAATTAGCAGCATCTCTCCCCGTGAAGGAGACGGTCCGGGTGCAAATCCCGGCTTCCTGACCATTTCCAATTTCGATGGGCCGAAGTTGATCGTTTATCCTCCACCTAAGGAGGGCGTAGCGTCTGGAGTGAAAACGCCAGCGCTCCGGGTTCGATTCCCGGCATGGAGTGCCTCCGTTCGATCACGCCACTTGCCCATCTGACTCTGCCTAAACGGCAACAAAACCGCATCCGTGATCTGCGCCCGAAGTTGGCGCGGACTCGCGGACAGTCCCGTAGTTCAACCGCGATAGAACACCCGGATACGTCCGGGAAATGTGGGTTCGATGCCCATCGGGCGCGCCAATTTCGACGGGCCGTTGAGTTTGGGTTATCGTAAGCGGGAAACCGCGAGCGGGTGCAAATCCCGCGCCATCGGGCAACTGATGGATTTCCAACTCGCTCTTTGTCCGTCGCTTTAATCACGTGCCGAACACTTCGGCCGAAAAACACATCCATGAATGTCGAAATTGGGAGAAGTTCCTTGTGCGTTAACCATTCGGTCAGTAAAACTTTTCGATATGGAACCGTATCACAATACTGCTATTGTGTTTGGCGACGTACGAGAGGCTCTTTTATATTACGATTATATTGTTCCTGCGAACATGGGGGGAAATATTTTCGGAGTTTACCCAAGCGCTAAAGATAATGCGGAGGTTTTGAGAACAATTGATTCTGCGCCTGACCCGAAACAAATGTTCTTGACGGCCGCTAACATGAAAGGTGTTCAGCTTTTGGAACAAACCCTCCCGCCTCAATGGAAGTATGATTCAGAATTTGGAGAGGCCGTCAGGGAACTAAATGCATATGTATTTGGATGGATTCTTGTCGAGCAGGATATTGGGTGTGGTATAAATTTGACGGGAACTTCACCATTGCCTTGGATGAACCCCAGCAAGGAAGATGTGCAACGAGCGTTCGCTTATTTTATTAAGGAGTTTTCGTTGGAAGCTGCTTGCGTTGACTGTCCAGCGCTTTTAATAAATACGAGTAAGGATGCGACCCGGGAGGCAACTGCGATTTTTCACGGATTGCAATTAGTAGATACTTCCAATGTCACCATAAGCCATATTGTGGAATTCCGTAAAGATAGGGAAGCCTTCGCAAAAATGAAAAAGTTTAGATTGTTTGCCTATGAGAATTACAGCGGTAAGAGTAAGGCTTATGTAGAGGACGACATTCAAAAGCGGCTCGCCGACTATCACGAAGTTGTGAAATCTTGGGGATTTGAAACCAAGCTAAAGTCTTTGCATTTTCTTTTGAATTCTAAATTTCTTGCGGGTGCATTTGCTACATCAGTTGCGGCTATATTGATGCGAAAACCCGAAGTTGCTTTGGCGGCATTTAGTACGGGTGCCGTTGTCGAAATCGGAAAGCTCTCGTTGGAATACGCCAAATGCGCACACGAGCTGAGGAAGATTGCTCGTGATAACCCCATATCCTACATTGCAGACGCAAAGAAAGCGCTGGAAAGTTGAAGTTCCCACTGCAAACAATGCGAATCAAAGCGAATAATTCCGCTTCGTGGTTTCCTGTTGCCACATAGTTAATTAGTATCTCGTTGCTCCGAGTAGTTTTTCGACGGGTCGCAGGATTGGGTTATCGTTCATAAACGCGTGGCCGCCGGTTCGAGTCCGGCCTCCGGCTCCACATGCCGGAGTAGCTCAGTGGTAGAGCACGTAAACTCCCAGTTCGTCTCTTATCCGTCGGTTTTCAGCGGGCCGTAGATTGTGGTTTATCGGAACTGTTGGTTGGCGGTTCAAATCCACCCTCGCGCTTCGGTGCGAGTAGCTCAACTAGGCAGAGCAACAGTCAAACATCCACCATCGCTTCTTGCCCGCTCGCTTTTCAGATGGGCCGAAGTTGTGGGTTATCGCGTGTTGTTGGTTCGAATCCAATCCCTGAACGCATTCGGGGTAGCTCAATGGCAGAGCAGCCTCCGCAAGGAGTAATTCCATAGCGTCCCTTGCCCATCCGCATTTACTCGCGGCGCGCGCTGCGAGATTTCAACCGCAACCCTCAACCAGGAGGCTGTATGGCACACAACAGAAATAATTGGGAAGATTCCACATTCGAAATCACCAGCAAACGTCGCAAAGGTTTCCCGTCCGAAACACGCGTCAAGAAGGGCGTGCGCATCGTTCATGGGAACAAGGAACTCAGCGAAAAGCTGGGCCGGAACGACCTCTGCCCGTGCGGCTCAGGACGCAGCTTTTAAGAATTGTTGCCTCCGCTCCGGGCGTTACGACGGCGTTGCCAGACACCACTTTTTTCCGCGAATAAGCGGAATCTCATTTACTGCGGGCCGACGAACATGGGTTATCACTCGAAATGACCAACCCCAGGTTCACCAACTTGTCCGCAGCTTAACCAATGAAATCAATGTCGGGAGTTGGCGGCATTCAGATGAAGGAGGTCCAAATGACCATCAACTATGCAAAGCTCTTCAACCGCCGCGTAACCCCGCAGTCGCAGCCGATTCCGGGCTCGAACCAGGTCCGCAACTCGGGTGGCGGCTATTCGTGGCAGGTGGATGACTGGGTGCAGCTCGACCGCTTCCTGATCCTCGGCGCCGAAGGTGGCACGTATTACATCGCTGAACGTGATCTGGTAAAGCAGAACCACGACGCGATTGTCCGTTGCATCAAGGCGGATGGCGTTCGCGCCGTAAACCGCATCGTCGAAATCAGCGATACTGGCCGCGCGGCGAAGAATGATCCGGCCATCTTCGCCCTCGCCCTTGTCGCAGCTCACGGTGATGCGCCCGCGAAGGCGCACGCATTCGCGAACCTGGACAAGGTCTGCCGCATTGGCACGCACCTGTTCCACTTCGCCGAATACGTGAACGCAATGCGCGGCTGGGGCCGCGGTCTCCGCAACGCCGTTGGCCACTGGTATGTGGACCGCAGTGCCGATGACCTCGCGCACCAGGCGGTTAAGTATCAGCAGCGCGATGGCTGGTCGCACAGTGACCTGCTCCGCCTCGCTCACCCGAAGGCGCCGTCGGCGCAGCACGACGCGGTATTCCGCTGGATGCTGACCGGCGCCGACTCGCTGGGTGAACGCGAAGTGAAGCGCAAGGTTCGCGGTGAAGACCGCGTCGCGAAGTATGATGCAGTCGGCAAGCTGCCGAAGCTGGTCGAAGCCTTCGAGCAGGCAAAGCACGCCACGGCTGCAGGTCAGATCGTGAAACTCATCACGGACTTCGAGCTGCCGCGTGAAGCAATTCCGACACAGTGGCTCAATGAAGCCGTGGTGTGGGAAGCGCTGCTCGAACGAATGCCGATGACGGCGATGATCCGCAACCTCGGCAAGATGACGAGCCTCGGTCTGCTCGCTCCGTTCAGCGACGCAAAGCGCCTCATCGTCCGCAAGCTGCGAGATGAAACGGCGCTCAAGCGTGCGCGCATTCACCCGCTGGCGGTCCTCGTGGCGCAGAAGATCTACGCCCAGGGCCACGGCGACAAGGGTGCGCTCAAGTGGTCGCCGGTGTCGGCCGTGGTGGACGCGCTGGACGAAGCGTTCTACGCGACGTTCCAGAACGTTGAACCGTGCAACAAGCCGGTCCTGCTCGCGCTCGATGTGAGTGGTTCGATGGCGATGAGCCGCATCGCTGGTTCATGCATCTCGGCCCGTGAAGCAAGCGCAGCGATGGCGCTGATCACTGCCGCAACCGAACCGGAATGTGAAATCATAGCATTTTCGGCTCCGGCACGCGGTGGTTACGGCGGCATGCATGGCGGTGGCGAACCGGGGATCACCCGCGTGAACCTCTCGCCGCGCATGCGTCTGGCCGACGTTATCAAGCGCATCGAAGCCATCCCGATGGGTGGCACGGACTGCGCCCTGCCGATGGTTTGGGCTGCTCGCAACAAGCTGAATGTGGCGGGCTTCATCACCTACACGGACAGCGAAACGTGGGCGGGCAACATCCACCCGGCCCAGGCGCTGCGTCAGTATCGCAGTGAGTTCGTCGGTGATGCGAAGGCGGTCGTTGTGGGTATGACCTCCAACGGCTTTACCCTCGCCGACCCGAAGGATCGCGGCATGCTGGACGTGGTCGGCTTCGACACGACCGTGCCGGCCGTGATCGCGGACTTTGTCCGCAACTAGCGGACGGTTCAAGAAAGCCCAGTGAAGGCAAGACAAAGCGGGCGGCAGCACAAGCTTCCGCCGGCACTTCAATTTCTGAATTTGGCTGAACAATGAGAAAGGTTTTGTTACTATGAATTCTATCATGGCTGTGGAAAATAACGAGCCAGCAATACATCAGTTGGAACTTGCAGATGCTACAGGTAAGCCTCCGTCCGCAACGACTGACGAAAAGCGTGAATCACTGCTGAAGGCGGTCAACGCGTGTGAACTAAACACTATTGAGACAAGAGTCGCATGGTTGTTGAATCATTTCCCCAATACACGCGACTCGGATCTGGCTCTGCAGATCCGTTACTGGCAAAATTTCCAACCGGAGCGCTTTGACGGCGGCGACATCTCTGTCCGCGATTATTACCACCTCACGAAACTCACAACTTTGACACGAGCTCGCGCAGTGGTGCAAAACACACTCAAGCTTTTCCAAGCCAGCGATGAGGTGAAAAAGCGCCGTAAGCAGATCCAAAAAGGTGAGCACGAAAACGCAGTGAGAAAGCGCTCAAGCTATCATCATTCTGCGATCTTTATTGATGAGAGCGGGAAGACTCAAGACCACCTGGTTGTCGGAAGCATCTGGTTTCTGAACGGAGCCGAGACGTTGAGAATTCATCGCCTTCTTGCGGATTGGAGAAAACGCGTTGGGTTTGAAAGCGAATTTCATTTTCAAACAATTACCGAAGCAAAACTTCCGCTATATATTGAGGTGGCGGACATGCTTGCTTCGCATTGTGCAACTGTGAGCTTCAAGGTTATTAGCGTTCCAAGACGCGGTATCGCCAATGTTCAGAATGCACTGTTAGATCTGAGCTTTCATTTGCTTGTCCGTGGATTAGAGCACGAACATACCACCGGACGTGCGCCTCTGCCACGCGGAATTCAAGTTTGCAAAGACGCCGAAGAGCCAGGCCAAGACAAATTAGTCGCTGCCGAACTCGCTGCGCGCATGAAACAATCAGCAGCCACTCAATTTGAGGGCAACCTCTACGTTGAAGGCTTTTCAGCTGAAGCGTCGGCTCACAGCTTGTTTCTGCAATTGACAGACCTCTTCACAAGCAGCGTGGGCCGTCAGCTAAATACAAGTGGAGACAGGCGACAGCCAAAAGACAGATTCGCGGATTATCTGCTGAATAAATTGGGTGTAGCAATTTCTGCACAACCTTCGGAATCCTTGGGCGACATGGCCGTCCACATAGTTCTCTAAAGGAATCATCAAGTCCATCCCGTTGGCCGATCAGCTCAGGCGGCGGCCTGCAAAGCCGCAAAGGCTGGTGCAATTCCAGCACGGGATTCCAACGAGCATAGGTGTTGAGAGATACACGCCGGCCTTCCAAACCGGAATACAGAGCGCGCTACCCTGATGCTCGACCATTTTCGCAACGCGAACACCGGTGCCGGTCAGGACTTCACAGGCCTTACTGCGGTGGTTCAACTCCGCCTTCGCGTTGCGTTCGGGTTGCAAACTTTGACAGTGAAGTCCCGGCTCTTAACCGGCGAGAACACGGTGCGATTCCGTGGCAGCCCACCATTTTGCCGATGTGGCTCAGCAGCGACAGCAGCAGTTTCGTAAACTGCCGGGCATTGCCTCACGAGAGTGCGAGTCTCTCCATCGGCCCCATTTCGCTCCCGTAGCTCAAATTATCAGAGTGCGACGCTTCGAACGTCGCGGTTGCAGGTGAGAGTCCTGCCGGGAGTACCAGTTCATGCCGCGTTAGCCCAACTACAAGAGGCGCTCCGCTCAGACCGGAGAGGTTGGGGGTGGAAATCCCTCACGCGGCACCATTTTGCCCACGTAGCCCAATGCAGAGGCAGCGCACTTAAAACGCGTCAAGTGTCGGTGCAAATCCGCCCGTGGGCACCAGCCGCGTGTAGCCCAATGAAGAGGCGTTCCGCTCAAGACGGAAAGGTTGCAGGTGCGAGTCCCGCCACGCGGACCAATTCCATGCACTACCGCACTCAAACTCTTATAAGGCGGGAATCGTCTTCTCTGCCCAAAGCCAGTCGTCAAGTGCTGTTCCTGGTTGGCGCCCGCCGGAGATCCAACGAAAATAGGCCGCTTCTTCGCGAAGAAATTGCAGAAGCACAGGGCGGATATATTCAATTTTCGTGGCGATCAAAACATTCGGATTCTCCGATGCGCCCCACGCGAGACCACAAACTCTCGCCATGTCCGGAGTCCATTCTATGCCTGCTTCAGCCGCCGCAACCCACTTCGTGTCCCAGATGAGGCTCCCGCTCATTCCGTGCGGATTTCGAAGCTCAACTTCAGGACCCCCAGCCCTGGAAATAGCGGTGGTAGGGTAGCAAACTAAAAAATGGCGGTCAGGATCGAAGGATGAAGGATCAAATCCTGGAATTTCTGTCGATTGCGAGAGAATCGGTAGCCCGCTGCTCGGCAAAACACCAAAAAGGCTCCTCCGAATCCGAAGTTCGGTCAGAGGCTCATGACGACCTGCAGTAGAGCCGGGGAAACCGATCCAAAACAAGAGTTCTCGAATGGCTGGCTTATAGCACGTGTCGAAGCAGCTTGTGTTCAGGGCTTGACGTGCAGAAAACTGAGTGGGCCAAGTCGAGAGCCGGATCACGGCCACATCGACTGGCCAGCTTGATCTCCGGAACGGATTTGTAAAGGCCTCGTAGTAATCATCAGGAACAGGTAGATGTGCGATTGTCGCGCCGCGTGCGTCTGCTACAACGTGCTCGGCGGTAATTAGGTATGGCGTGCCCCTAAATGCGAAATAACTCCCTGTGCCCAGTGCAGAGCCACTGTTCAAGTCCTCAGAAACGCTGAGAGGGGAGACTGTCGGCTTGACGGCGTTAATCATAACATCTTGAACCGAACGACTCAACAACTGCCATCCTACCGGCGTCCCTGACATGAGAGGTTCAGAAAGTTCGTTCGTATCTTCCATATGAGTTGAATTTCGTATTCCAAATAGGCTGTTCCAACTCGCTGATTATCGGTTCGGATCAGTCGAACGGCCAGAGCAAATTCTTTATTCGGCAATTTTGGAATGTCAACCGGACGAGTGCGCCGGGCCTCGGTGCTAACGAGTGCGTGCCTTCGGGCAAGTGGTGCGAGTCCACGGCATTCCGCCATTTCGGCGTGTAGTTCAAAGAGAACCGTCCGTCTTATAAACGGAATCGCACTAGATCAGTGCCGAGTCCGGGAGCGTTACCCGGCACGCCGACCAGCCTTCGCCCTCTGGGCTATGGCTGGCAGGCCATTTCACACCTCCGAGCGCGAAGAAGCTCAAGCGATCCGCATGCAGGACATGAGTCGGTGAAAGAGACCGACCGGAGGTGTGATGCTTTGTCCCCATAGCTCAAACCACAGAGTCGACGCATCCTAAGCGTCAGGTTGCCGGTGTGAATCCGGCTGGGGACACCAATTTTACGGTTGTGGGTCAACAGCAGAATGCAACCGTCACAAAAATCATTATTTGGGTGACTTCTTCGGCGAGAGATGAAGCACCACGTCCCGACCGACTAACGTTCCCGTCACCTGCCATCCCTTCACTAGGTCAGAAAACGCGCCAGTCTTGCCTAACGAGGCGCTGATACGCAACCAAAGTGGCCACCAAACTTCCGCCGAGTTAAAGACGAGGGAAAAGAGCAGCGGAAGACAAAGGTTTTCTTTCATGTCAAAACCGCCGGGGACGTGGATCTGGAACTGTTCGCCTTGGTCGAGCGAGGGTTCAACCGTGAGCATAACGCGACCCGAAACGATTTGGTTGCCGCTGATGACGGTGGGATGGCCGGCGGTCTTCAGCTGCGATATGTACTCGGATGCAATGTGACAAGGCATGGCCGAGAATATCCAGTTTTCGGCCGGCCAGCAACGCCGAGAGATATTAATAATCCAGCGGGCGCTTGCCCAGCCAAACAGAGCGCGTGCGTCGCATGCACCAGATCGAAGGCGTGATTCCTTCTGCGCTCAACAATTTTAGCGCCCCCAAAGCATTTTGAGCGATGCACTCCTTTGGTATGGGAGAAAGCTCGGTGCAATCCCGGGTGGGGGCCCCAAATTCCGCTCGTGTAGCCCAACCAGAAGAGGCACGACGTCGAGAGCGTCGCCAGTGCAGGTGCGAACCCTGCCACGAGCACCAATTTTCGGCCTGCAAGCATTAAAGTGATGCAGCGGACTTTTAATCCGCAGAACAGGGCGCGTTACCCTGGCGGGCCACCATTTATTGCCGGGTCGTCTAATCGTAGGACAGTGCCCTTTGAAGGCGCGAATGTTGGTGCGATTCCAGCCCCGGCAGCCATTTTTCGCCCGATGGTGAAACAGGATCATGTCTCTCCTACAAAGAGATGTTGAGGGTGCAATTCCTTCTCGGGCGACCATTGCCTCGTTGCATAACCAACAGTGCGCCGGTCTCTGACACCGGATGTCTTGGTGCGAATCCAAGCGAGGCAGCCAATTTCCACAAAGAACAAACACCAAACAGCTTTATGACAGACATATTGAACAAGTCGATTGTGCTGGTGCTCAACCGCAACTGGCAGGCGATCAACATTCGCACGCCGCAGGAGGCGTTTTGCATGATGGCCACGAACGTCGCCACCGCTCTCGAAATCGAGCTTGGCGATGGTGCCCGTGCGGAAGCACTCCGTCCCGTGACTTGGGACGAATGGATCACGCTGCCCATCCGCGACGGCGACAATGCCGTGCGCACCGTGCGCGGCTCGATCCGCGTTCCGACGGTCATCGTGGCCGTGAACTTCGCCAGGGTGCCGAAGAAGCGTCCGAAGCTGTGCGCCCGCACAGTTCGCGAGCGCGACGGCAACCGCTGCCAATACACCGGTGCGTTGCTGCGTCCGGACGAAGGCAGCCTCGACCACGTCGTACCCCGCTCGCGCGGCGGCCCGGACACGTGGGAAAACCTCGTGTGGTCGAGCAAGCAGGTGAACACCCGCAAGGGCAACCGCCTGCCGCACGAAGCCGGCCTAAAGCTGCTCAAGGCGCCGCGCGCACCGAAGGAACTGCCGGTGTCGGCTCTCATCCGCAACGCCCACGGCGTCCTAGAATGGAAGTTGTTCCTCAATGAATGAAACAAGGGAGAGCGAGCGTCAATGCTCGCTCTCTCTTTCACAAAATTGTATAAATTCAACGTGAGCGAAATTCTTGATACCAAAATAATCGCGAGCCGCGCCTCGGAAGAGGGTGAACGCTTGCTTGATGAGTTCAAGAAACACCTCGCACGAACAAATGCTGAACACGCATTCGTCAGTTACGCCGTGTATCTTGTTGGTCAATGGTCACAGAAATGGGATAAGACAGGATGGTGCGACCCCGATCCAGCCCTAATTGAATTGGCAGCGTTTCTTTTGTTCCCACATTTTGGTAACACCCAACAGCGCGACCCCGACGCAATCCAAGCATTGATTGATTTGTTTGAACCAATCCGAGCCAATCGGACAATGGAGACGATGTTTGATACGAGAGCCGAATCCGATAGCGCTCTCGGAGACATTGCAGTGCATATGCGACTCCGTCGCGAGGGCGTTCGTGGGTCGGCTTATCCAGACCAAACCCGTGGCGAAATTGAGAATATTCAAGGGCCTTTTGAAGATTGGTTTCGGTTCAAGGTTGGAATCGGGATTCGACGCGCTCTGGAATTGATTGACGCTATTCACGAACAGATGACGCGGAATGAAGATGAAACTAGGAAAGCGGTTTTGAAAACGATCGGGGCTAAACCTGCTTCGCCAACCGTTTCGTTGGATGATGAACAAGCAGACGCAGAACCGGCCGACTTGGCTAACTGGAAAAACCGATTCGCGTGCATATTCAGTGTTGCATTCGCTGACAATTTGCCTGTTTCACGCGATCAACTCAATTGGATGCCGCAACCACCGGTTACAGGAGAGTGGGCGGCACTCATAAAGTTGGTTGGGCTTACTTCAGAGACATGTTCAGAATTGACCGAACCGTGTCTCGTAAAAAGTCACCCCATCTTTGTGTTACCAGGCGACCGGCTACTGCTGTTCGACTGGTCGTGCGTTTTCGATGAGCTTTTCGCTGCCGCCGACCGAGTGGCCAGGTCAGACCAGCTTTTTTTTAACCGACATTATCTGCCGAACCAGACCCGCTGGATGGAAGGTCGAGTTGTTGAGTTGCTGACGAGGGTGTTTCCGACGGAATTTGTTTTTGGTGGTTTGACTTATCCTGATCCGAACAATCCCGGTGGAGAGACGGAATTGGATGCGGCAGTTAATTGGGGTTCGTTCCTAATTCTCGTGGAGGCGAAGGGATGTCAGTTCCGAGAAGAAGTTGCGCATTCCGATTTCGGGCGACTACGCACAGACTTGGAAAAGAATATTGCGGACGCGTTTGACCAAGCACAAAGAGCATCTCGTTTCATCGCGTCTGTTCCAACCGCAGTTTTCCGAGAGAAACGAACCAAACGAGAGTTGCGAGTAGTCGGCAAAAGTTTGCATCGTGTCTTCAAAGTTTCGGTCACACTGCACCATCTTGCAGACCTCACGACACAACTCGCCAATCTCAAGGTTCTCCATCTTTTTTCGGAGGGAGATTACCCGTTCTCCGTAAGCTTGGCGGATTTCGATATCATTACGCGTTTCTGTGAAGGCCCGGATGTCCTTCTACACTACATTCAGCGCAGGCTCGATCTTCAACGAAGCGGCAAAAACATCCACGGCGACGAGCTAGATATTTTTGGACTGTATTTGGATACGCGACTTGATCCTGCTCAATTTTGGGAGCGGAAGCCTGATGACGGGAAGGATTTCACCATGCTGATGCTAACCGGAGGCTCAGAGCGTTTTGATAGATGGAAAAATGCAGAGCGTGGTGGTCGAGGTGAAGCTCCAACCATCCGTTTGAAAATTCCCGACGAGATTCGAGCGCTTTTGCAGGAACTCCGTGGCCGCACGGATAGGGGCGCGCGCTGGATTGCATTCTCATTGCTCAACCTCTCTAGCAACGGAATCCAGCGACTCGACCACTTCTTAAAACAATTCCGAGAGCAACCGCGAGACGCAGGTCAAATGACCAGTGCTGTCTTTGTGGACGGGGGGTTAATTGTCGTGGTTACCGCTGCTCGAATAGTCCGCGTCGAACTTCTTCGTCAGACGCTTGCTGCACGATTAAACGTCGAGAAATATCGACGCAGAGCTTCAGCTGCAGTTGGCTTTGCTATTGAACTAAACGACCCGTTCAGAAATTTTGATACGGCGCTCTGGCTGGAAAATGAGTGGGAAGCAAATCCCAAAATGGAAAAGGCCATGAAGGCAATGGGTCCACTTCAAATAGCCCTCGCACCGGGTGAAAAGTTGCCGAAACTTGAAGAACCCTGTGTTTGTGGTAGTGGCAAAGAATTTCAGAAATGCTGTTTGCCATTTTGCAAACACTAGATGGCACCAGCCTTTGTGTACTGAATAAGATTGAAATTAATGCGCCATTCACATCCATCCTCCAAAAAACTGATCGAGCAACTTTCGAGCGCATCAAGTCGTCAAGAGCGCATTAGAATTCTGCAACGCGCTCGGCAATTAGCGCGTAAAGAATTCCCAGTGCAGCTTTCGAAGTTGGAAAGCCTGCTGCTCCAATACAATCCATTCATGATTTTGGCGACTTTCGCTTTCGTTGACCTGACCTATTTGCCGGACATCGGAAGGCCGATGAGTGATTCTGGGGATATCGACCAGTATCACATCGAACTGGTTCAAGCGTTAATCCTGTGCCACGAAGAGCGGGAGTTCCAAATGCGTCTATTTGATCCGGTGGAATTCCAAGAATTGCGCGACCTCATCTCCTATGTCGCATATCTTCACAGCGCGAAAGATCTTCCTGACCCAGGTGACGCTTCATCCAAAGAGGAATTTGCCCAATTACACTTGCGGTCGATGTTAAGAGCTCACACAAAGGCTGTAAGGAATTGGGGCTACGAAGAGCAAACCATCAATGTTCTGAAGAGATTATACGAGCCGCTTGAAGATGCCATCGAAGCGGAGCTTGGTGTCCGCATTTCTTTGGTGATAGACGCGGTTCGCGCGCAGCTTCATTCCGTTGGACATCGACTCCAAGAGCATTTCACCAAGTCCAAGACCTTCATGCAGCCAAAGACCGTCGAAGGCGCTGTTAAGGCCTACCTAAAAGCGTTCAAGGATGCTGGCATAACAGTCGATAAGGTAAGTTGTCTGGTCAAGGACAACGGTTGGACGTTCGAGAACGTTCGGATAATGCTTTTTCATCGGAGCACTTCATTTTTGCTCACAGTGTTCGCGTTTGATATTGCCGATTTCGCCCGCGCCTGTCCCACCACCACCGGAAAGAATGTCCGACAGATGCTTTCCAGTTGGACCATGGAGCTTGGGGAACTGCGCGATTCGAACAGAGAGCACCTGTTTCTGGCGAATCCGATTTGGTCGCGACCAATCATTCGTGCAACATCCAATGTTCTTTTCTGGCCAATCCCGACACTGTTCCATGGATTCTGTTTCGACATGATCGAAGCGTTTGTCTGCAAACATCCGGCTCTGAAACAGAAATTTTTGAAGCGGCGCGGGGAGTTTTTGGAACAATACACGTCGCAACTCTTTCAGAAGAAGTTTCCTGATGCAGAGCTTTTCAGAGGCAGCAAATGGGACAATCGAGCTACAAATGAAAACGGCGAGAACGATCTCTTAATCGTTTTTGATTCGATAGGGCTTATCGTTGAAGAAAAGTCGGGCGCGATAAATGCGATTGCGAGGAGAGGTGGAGCGAGCATCAAACAGGAAATTGAGCAGCTGATAACTGAAGCAGCGGAACAAGCTCATGCGTTCGCTCGCCTTTTGCAAAACGATCCAAGGCAGTACGCTTTTGAAACCGAGGCGGGAATTGTGAATCGCGTGGATACGTCAAAGATTAAGCAGTTCTATTGCTTGAACATTACAATGGAACGATTCGGGCCGCTTGCCACTCAACTTCCAGAACTCCAAGCCGCAGGCCTTGCAAGGAAAGACGTGCCTTCCGTTCCAACAATGTCACTTGCCGATCTTGAAATTGCTTTGGAATTATTTGAGACCCCGTTTGAGTTGCTGCATTACTTAACTCGCCGCGCTGCGTTTGAACAGCACCGCAAATTCGTCGGGGACGAACTCGACTTGCTCGCCTTTTATCTTCAGACGGGATTCACGGAAAAGACTCTGCCGGACCTCAAACGTCCTCTCGTGATCAATGGTCTCGGCAGCAAGTTGGATAAATATTTCATAAACTGGCCAGGTGACAACCGATTTGAGCGTCCTCATCGGTCGTTAAGCAAATGGTGGCGGCAAATCCTTTCGGCGATTGAGAAGAAGCACGTCCACCGTCGTTATGAACTTGGATGTGTGCTCCTTGACATGCCTGATGAAGAACAACACGCCTTTGAAGTCCAATTCCGAAAGCTCTGCAAAAAGGTAAAGCGTAAGAAGCATATGACACTAGAAAATATTGAAGCCATTTGGAATCACGTTAAGTCTGAAGTTTCAAATGCTGTCGTGGTGGCTGCACCAGTCACGACAGAGATTTACCCCAAACGCAACCTCGTTGTGGAGAATTTCGCAAGTCGTGGCATGAGCGAGACGGGCGCAAACCAAGCACTCGTCATTCTCGTGGACGTCGAGCTTGAGCACTGGCCGTATTCAGGGATGTATTTGTTGGATAAAAAGGATTTTAAACGACGAGATTTGAATTTATGAACGCCAAAGATTTTCTCCGTCTCGGCGTGCCGCTGGGTGAAGCCACCCGGCGGGCGACAGATTTTGTTGCCCAATTCATCCTCGGTGGTGGCGACAAGTCGCGGTGAATCTCTTACGTTCCAGCGGGGTCCTGCGTCATTCAAATAATGGTCACCTCTGCGGAGATCAACCAATTGTTGATTTACACTATCCGACCAAACCCGAAGCGCCACCCTAAAGGCTGTATCTGTTGCTCAAAACGCATCATTGAGTCCGAAAATCGCTGTGATCAAAGCCCATATTTTCCGTCGTTTTTTGGAAGGACCAGGTCTGGACGGGGCTTGGTCCATCGTATGTACCAGGTTTGTTCTGAGCTTGCTAAATTCTCTCACATCGAAAAGCGGATCTCCCGTTTCTTCAGGCGGATGGTGGCCGCAAATTTTATTGTGGTACAGATTCATCCGATCGTTGAGCGCGACCGTGCCACGGTTGCCATCGTAGTCGAGGTAGACAAATTCGGGCGATCCTATGAACCAGGGTGTCAAAAGTTGCGTAATGAGTCCGACAGCGGTGGAGGCCAGCACACCGTTTGACCAGACAACTTGTGGACGGCTTCCTGCTGCCCCGTATTTGCCTGCCTCTTGAGTTAATCGCTCGTCGGTAATCAACCCACAACAACGCAAACAGGGCTTACCGGGCTTGGAGAGAAAGACCTGTCCCCCGATAAGATACTGCTTGTTACCCAGGTCGTGTACGTCCATTCCGATGTCGATATATGGAATAAGGTGCCGGCGCGCGAACCGTTCAAGCTGTTCGCGTTCGATGAATGAATCGACCGCACCAACGATGATGTCGCAACGTTTCAATTCGGCGGTTGCATTGTGCCAGGTATCCCGGATGGTGATAATTCGCGGTTGCTCAACCAGCCCCCGGATCAGACGTTCGGCTATGGCAACTTTGCTTGTCGCTGGCCCGAGGTCTGCCAGCGTGCCGCCTATAAGACGGTTGGTGTTGGTATCGGTGATATGGTCTGGATCGACCACCACGTATCCGCCTATTCCCAGATGGCCACACTGTTGACCGATATGTGAACCACCGCCACCAAGGCCGACGAAACCAATCGTTGCCCCATAAAGCCTGGTTTCGCTGTCCGGGCCTAAAAAGCTTTGACGGTCGAAACGGCTCATACAGTGCTCCAGGTGTTAAGAGGGGCGCCAACTTCCACAAAGCGGGTAATCACCTCGTAGGGTTTATCGCCAGCCAACCAGATATGGCCGTAAACAGAGGTATTGCTTAATACCAGTGCTCCGTGGGGACATTGAGGGGCGATCTGGAAAAAATTCGGGACAAATTTCGCTTGCTCTCGTAGGTCGATCCCGCTGAATCTAGGTTGTCCACGTCCGCCATGCGTGTGAACATGAAAAATGGCCACGCGTTCTGACATTGCCCATTGGAGTGCTTTGCGGATCGCCTCGGGACCCATCATGGCGCCCACAGAGTGGTCGCGAAGGTAGTCATTGTCCTCTACCGTGCGATAGGAACGGGCAAGAACAAACAAATCGTCAACCGCAGCTGATAAGCCAGCGGAGATAAAGCCGACCCGTTCAAAGGCAAACGGGTGAGGACGGGCGAGGTCCCGCCGGATTGTCTCCAAAAGATGGCGTGTAATCTTAAACTGAATGGTCATGCGACCGCCCTCAAATGCGCGCACAGCATACTGGTCCAAGGCTGTTCAGGAGCGACCCCCTGCCAAGATGGCGCCCACCATTGGCGGCTAAGGACAGTATGAATTGTCCAGTTCCTGCTTTGCCCTGCACCTTCAAGCTTACGCTCAAAAAAAAGCCGGGTGACATAACCGCTATGGCTGGAGGGATAAAGCAGGAGGCTCATTTGTTCGGTCCCAGTCCCGACGCGGAATTTGAAATCGGGCAGAAGCACCACAGACACCTTGTTTTCGCTGTGAAGGGAGGCGCTGGGGTGCATTGCCTGCATCGCTGCAAATTCGGCTGCGACATCCATTATGACGAACCTCCGCCGGGCACTTGGCTGTAGAAATGCATCCCGCATTTTACATGGATTTTTTCCCCGGGTTTCAGCGTCACAAGTTCCCCGTCAGGTTGTTTGAGGTTTAACAGATACCCAGGCTCAATGGGGAACTTCGACATCAGTCCCTCGGTGGTATAGACGCCACGAGGGATTAAGTATGGTTTATCCTTGAAGAACACCTCCACGAGGCGTTTTTCTACCCGCAGGTGTTCCGTTCCCGGGGCGGAAAAATGGACTTCATCTTCGGGACGAAGCTCCTGGTCGGGTTGATCCTTCCGTTCAAGAATAAGAACCTCGTCATCCTTCACATGGACGATCGCCCGCAACATCGGCTCCTTGATGGTGCCAGCACCCCAGTCAAACCCGCGTTCATCAACCGTGAAGCGATAAACGCGGTCGGCTTTAAAGGCCCAGAAGGTCTCGATGCCCGGTTCGCGCAAGTTGATGGTTTCATCCAGGCCAATAGCTCGCGTTCCGTGGGGAAAGACCTGAATGAGGATGCAATCGTCGGCTGGAACAAAATTTGCCGCGTTTAGCATCTGGCGGACACTTGGCGTGGCATCGCCGAAGTGAACCGCCTGGTTATTAATTGTCGCTGTTAATCGCCCCTTATCGCGGGCGCCGGTTTCAGTTTCAGTTTTGGTCAGCATGGCTGGCTCCTTTGTTTTTAGAGTCAATCGTTGTACTCATTTCCCGGAATCTACGGCGGCAGTTTCACTTTGTCAACTTTTACACGCATTCAGAATGCGCGTTATACACGCAATGCGTGTGATATTGACATTTTTCGCGTCCGGGCTTATAAACACCCTGTGCCTCCGGAATCCATTTACAGAGACATTGGCGCGCTTATCAAAGCCAAGCGCAAGGCGCTTGGGTTCAAGCAGGAACAGCTGGCGAGTGAGCTTAGGATTTCAAGGGGCTCGCTGGCCAACATCGAGACAGGGCGCCAGGGAATTCTTGTCCATCAACTTTATAAGTTTGCAGCCGCCTTAAAATTGAAGCCCGCCGAACTGCTCCCGTCACCGCCAGACGACCACCATGAGGATGAACGGACTAAGCTTCCACTTCCAAGTGACCTCAAGCCCAAGCAGAGGCGCGACATAGCCCGCCTTTTCATGCAAGGAGATAATCGTAAGCAAACAGAAAGAGAGTTGCCTCATGCTAAAACCATCAAACGTTAACCCATTCGAACAGGCAAAAAAGCTTCTTGCCCGCCTTGCCATAAAATCCCTCCCGACTCCGGTGGAAAAAATCGCGAAGGCACTTGGAGCCCAAGTTAGGTTTGCACCGTTTGATGATGAATTATCCGGAATGATTCACATAAAAGACGGGGTGCCTATCATCGGTGTAAACTCGCTTCATCACCCGAATCGCCAGCGGTTCACAATAGCCCACGAGTTAGGCCACCTCGAACTACACAAGACAATGATTACAAGCAAGGTTCACGTAGATAAGGGATTCCCGGTACTGATGCGCGATTCAAATTCGACGACAGGGACTGATCAAGTTGAGATCGAAGCCAACCAATTTGCGGCAGAACTGTTGATGCCCCGAATACTGATAAATGAAGCGTTGGCGGGAAAGAAATTCGATATCGATGATGATCGTCCCATCGAAGAAATGGCAAAAAAATTTAGGGTGAGCAAACAGGCATTGGAATATCGAATACGCAATCCCGATCAAACTACATAAATCGATTGCATCATGAGCTTGGTCTTCTACGACACGGAAACCACTGGGACCGAGATATTCTTTGACCAGATCCTCCAGTTTGCTGCGGTTCTAACGGACGAAGATTTGAAGGAGATTGACCGCTTCGAGGTTCGGTGCCGCCTCTTGCCCCATGTAGTGCCTGCGCCCGAAGCAATGAGCGTTACGGGTGTGAAGGTATCGCAGCTCACGAATTCGGCTTACCCGTCGCATTACGAGATGGTTCGTGCCATTTCCACAAAATTGCTGTCGTGGTCCCCGGCTTTATTTCTTGGTTGGAATTCCATCAGGTTTGATGAGGATTTGGTTCGGCAAGCCTTTTACAAGACTTTACACAACCCATACCTGACCAACAGCGGTGGCAATAGTCGTTCGGATGTTATGCGCATTGTGCAGGCGTGCAGCATTTATCAGCCAGATGCGCTTACTTTCCCCACGGGCGCGGACGGAAGTACAATATTCAAATTGGACCATATTGCGCCAGCCAACGGGTTCAACCACGACGATGCACACGATGCGATGGGTGACGTTCAAGCTACGATTTATCTCTGCCGGATTCTTGTTGAGAAAGCGCCGGACATCTGGTCGTCCTTCATGCGCTTCAGCAAGAAAGCTTCTGTTATCGATTATATCAATGAGGAACCGGTATTCTGCCTGAATGAATTTTATTTTGGTCGTCCGTTTTCGTTTGTCGTTACAAAAATTGGTAACAATTCCGAAAACAGTGCTGAGTGTTATGTTTTTGATTTGAGTGTCGATCCTGAGTTGATGCGGCAACTCACCGCAGGTGAACTTGCAATGCGCGTTACGCAATCACCAAAACCAGTACGCAAATTAAAATCAAATGCCGCCCCTATGCTTTTTTCTGCTGACGAAGCTCCTGATATTTGTAAGGGCCGGGGATTAGGAATAGAAGAGTTGCAGCGCCGCGCGGAAATCCTGAGGCAGGATGCAGGTTTGCGGGGACGATTGATTTCTGCCTTAGAGTCCCAAAAAGAGGAATATCCACCCTCCCCTCATGTTGAAAAGCAGATTTACGACGGGTTCATCGGGGAGCCAGATCAGAAACTTATGGCACAGTTCCACGATACGGAGTGGCCCAAACGTATTGCGATAGTTGAAAAATTCCAAGACCCCCGGCTGAAAGTAATCGGAAGGCAGTTGATTTACCAAGAACGACCTGATCTTTTGGACGAAGTGACACACCGGGCGCATGATGTGGCAGCTGCGAAGCGGCTACTGGGACAGGGCGAGGAAATATCCTGGCTGACCTTACCTCAAGCAATCGAACAGCTTGATGGAATGTTAGTTGGCGCGTCAGGAGCGGAATTGAAACTGCTCCGAGAACACCAGCAGTATCTTCGAAAGCTCCATAAGCAAGCGCTCAAGCATGTGAAGTGAACGTCACGGGCCTTGAGATTCACCTTTTGGACGTTTCCCCATCCTTCCGTTCTCGACGTTTCGAATCGCCTGTCTACAGCGAGCTTCACGTCATGCAAATAATGGTCGCCCCTGTAGAGATCAACCAATTGTTGATTGATCCTGCGACCACAAATTGGGCGGGGATTCCTTGATTTGGGTCTTCCCAGGTTGTGATTCAACCAGTGCCGATACGGCCGAATAATTCACGAAGAGTATTAGCGGTTGTATTTCAAGTGGTTATCGACATTTCACGGCCCAAAACGCAAGGCGCATACCATTAAAAGCTTTACGGCCGCTCACTTTTTAGGCGCACTGACAGAAGTGCGCACTTGGCCATAATCTTCTTGCCGCCTGCGGCAAACCTCTACGGCGCACGTCGCGTGAACCGGTGTGCCTTGCGCCTGGCGCGCGCGATCCGGGAGCGACGTGCCGGCTTGCGTGCAAATATCCAAAAAAACATCGTCCGAATCCGCGTTGTGCGGCCATGTATGGGTTGGCCGTCCAACAGGCAGATGAACGACAATAACGGGCGGAACCTGGCATGGGTTTCCCTCGCAATAATGTCCGCCGCAGTCCGCCGCTCAACGCCCAAACGCTGAATTTGGAAGCTCTGAATTCAGGGAGTTTCGTGTTCCAACCATCCTTTCACCTGATTTTGTCAGCCATATCGGAGGATTTTTTACCAGTGCGCAAGATGGGAAACCCTCTGGGTAACTCAAAAAGTTGAGTCCGGTCGGCAGCATGCAGGCAAATGGGGATGCATTGGCGATTTGTTCAGATTGTGTAATCAAGCTTTGACAACAACCTCGGTCGCACAACAATAATCAGAAACCTATGGCGCTATACGAAGGGCGTTTGTTTCATCCGGTGCTTTGGTTGGCGCTGCTGACCATCGCCCTGTTTTCCTCAGGTTGCCGAACGACAACCGAGACTTCACTATTCACCACCTCAGGCCCGGGTTGGCACGCGCAAGAAGGGCAGGCCACCTGGCGACCGGGCCGCGGGTTGCCGGAGTTGGGCGGAGACCTGGTGATGGTCAGCCACGAGGACGGACGGTGCGCCATCGAGTTTGCGAAAACGCCGCTGTCGCTGGTTTCGGCCCAAACCACCCGCACCAATTGGCTGATCCAATTCCCGGCGGGCAGAATAGGCTTCACCGGGCGCCGGCAGCCGCCGGCCCGCTTTGCCTGGCTTTATCTGCCTGCGGCCCTTTCCGGGGAACAGCTCCCTCCGCCGTTGCGTTTTGAGCGCAAACCAGACGGAGGCTGGCGGCTGGAAAACACTCGCACAGGTGAAACCCTGGAAGGCTTTCTCGCGCCGTGAGTTTGTTCCTGAAACGCTGGTGGTGGGCCTTGCTCGTTGTGGCGGTCGGCCTCGGATTGTGCCGGCTCCGGTTTGACGTGGACATCCTCAACCTGCTGCCGCCGGACGAACCGACGGTCCAGGGACTGAAACTTTACCAGCAGCATTTCGCCAACGCGCGGGAACTGGTCATCACCCTCCGTGCCCCGGACGCCGAACGGGCCGAGCGGCTGGCGGATGCGCTGGCGACCCGCCTGCGGCAGCAGACGAACCTGGTCGCCGCAGTGTCCTGGCAGCCGCCGTGGATGGAAAATCCGGGTCAAATGGCTGAACTGCTCGGCTGCCTGTGGCTCAATCAACCGCCGGAATCTTTCGCCGCCCTCACCAACCGGCTCGCGCCCGACCGGCTGCAAGCCGTGCTGACCGAAACCAAGGAAGTCCTTGCGACTTCCATGTCGCCGATGGACGTCGCCCGGCGCGCCTTCGATCCGTTCGATTTGTTGAACCTGCCAGCGCTCACCAATCTCAGCGGCTTTTCCATGGAACAGGGACAGCAAATGTTTGCCTCCTCGGAAGGCAACTTCCGCCTGGTGTTCGTCCAATCCGGCGTGGACCTGTCCAGTTATCGTCAGTGTGCGAGCTGGCTGAAATCCATCCGGGCCGTGGTGGCCAGCCTGCGCGCGGAGCAGCCGCAGGCGGACTGGGAAGGCGTCGTGGTCCATTACACCGGTCGTCCGGTTTTTGTGACGGAAATTGCCGGGAGCATGCAGCACGACATGAGCGGTTCGGTGGCCGGGACAACCGTCATCATCGCCCTGCTGTTCTGGCTGACGCACCGGCGCTGGCTGCCGATGCTCTGGCTGCTGACGTTGCTGGGGTTGATTTTGGGCGCAACGCTGGCGCTGGGCGGGCTGGTGCTGGGGGCCATCAGCGTGGTGAGCATGGGCTTTGCCGCCGTGCTGCTGGGGCTGGCGGTGGATTATGCCGTGGTGCATTACCAGGAGGCGCTGGCACATCCGCAATTGTCGGTGCCGGAAATCCGCCGGGCCATCGCGCCGAGCATTCTTTGGGCGGCCATCACCACCATGAGCGCGTTCCTGGTCCTGAATCTGGGCGGTTTGCCCGGCTTGGGACAACTGGGCACGCTCGTGGCCATCGGCGTGGGCCTGGCAGCGCTGGTCATGGTGATGATTTATCTGCCGCCGTTGTTTCCCAACCGTCGAAAGCCGCCGCCGGCCCAAACACCAGTTAGCTGGTGGAGTTATTTTGTCCCGCCGCAGGAATCACCGGTGGCCGGGCCGGCACCGGCAAAACAATCCTGCCGCACTGCCTTGGTGTTGACCGGGCTGGTTTTGTTCGCAGCGGGCGCGGTGTTGTGCTTTCACCGGCCCGGGCTGGACCGCAGCGGGAACGCCCTGCGCCCGCAACGCGGCGAGGCGGAAACGGCACTCGACGAAATCAAGTCCGCGATGGGACTGCCGCCGGACCCGCTCTGGCTGATCATCTCCGGCCGGGATGAGCCGGAAGTCTATCGGCGGCTATCCCTTGCCGAAGGGGTGCTCAACGACGCGGTTTCCAATCACATCATCGCCCGGTATCTGCTGCCGACCGCGCTGTGGCCGCGTGCCGAACAGCAGGCGGCGAACCGGGCGACGGCGGCCATTCTGGGAAAACAAGGCCCGGTGCTGCGGGAGGCGGCGCGGCGCGAAGGTTTCAACACCAACGCCCTGGTTCTGACCGAGGAGCTGGTGCGGATATGGGCGCGCGCCGGTGCCAGCACCGGCGTGGTCTGGCCGACCAATCAGGTGAGCCAGTGGCTGTTGAAACGGTTCGTGGCACGCACGCCCGACGAATGGCTGGTAATGGGCTTGATTTATTCGGCAACCAACCGGGTTGAGGCCGCCTCCCTCGCCGGTTTGTCCACCCGGCTGGCCGAAAACCGGGCACTGCTCTCCGGCTGGGAACTGCTCGGCAGCACGACCCTGAAGCGGGTGCAGGCAAAAATGTGGCAGGTGGTGACGCCCATGGTTCTCCTTGTGCTGGCTTCGCTCTGGTTCGCCTTCCGCCGGCCAACCGAGATCCTGCTGGGCGCGGCGGTGTTGTTGCTGAGCGGGCTGTGCCTGCTGGCGACGATGGCGGTCGCGGGCTGGTCTTGGAACCTGATGAACCTTATGGCCCTGCCGCTGATGCTGGGTGCGGGGGTGGACTACACCATTTTTATCCAACTGGCTTTGCGCCGGCATGGCGGTGACCTCGGCCTGGTCCGG
The DNA here is from genome assembly GCA_049510295.1 of Verrucomicrobiota bacterium. Classification (GTDB taxonomy): domain Bacteria; phylum Verrucomicrobiota; class Verrucomicrobiia; order Limisphaerales; family UBA11358; genus UBA11358. The sequence continues at coordinate 102,580 of JBEKZC010000001.1, forward strand.
CGCTCCGTCGGACGCGCGTTGATGTTGTGCGGTGGTACCGCCATGGCCGGGTTCGGGTCGCTCGGCTGGTCCAGCAATCCTGGCATGGCCAGCCTGGGCAGGGTGTGCGCGGTCGGCATCGGCGCCAACATGATCATTTCCGTGTTTCTGCTCCCGGCCTGGTGGACGTGGTTAAGTCCGAAATCCGAAATCCGAAATCCGAAGTCCGAAAACGGCGTCAGGCCATCACGCGCGGCGTCAGGCCCTGCCCTCAACCCTCAACCACCCATCCTCCATAGCACCGGCGACGGAGGATCAACCCTCAACTCCTCATCTTTCTATCGCGCCGGCCTGTGGCGGTTTGGACTGGCCGTCGTGCGAATCCTGCCGCCGGTATTGGTGAAGGGATTCTCGGTAATCGTGGCTGAGTTCTATTTCCTTTTCCGCCGGCAACGCCGCGAGGTGGTGGTGCGGAATTTTCTGCCCGTCTTTGCCGGCGACCGATCCGCTGCCGAAAAGGCCGCCCACCGGCTCCATCGGAAATTCGCCCTGAAACTGGTGGACCTGTGGCGCGTCGAGGGCGGTGTGCCGGTGCAAAACTGGCTGACCAATTCCGGCGAACTGGAAATCATCCGGACCGCCCAGCAACGCGGCTGCGGCATCCTTTTCATCACGCTCCACCTCGGCAATTGGGAGCATGGCGGCCTGTTGCTGAACCAGCTCGGCATCCCGCTGACAGTCCTTACCCAGGCCGAACCCGACGATGGCCTCACCGACCTTCGCATCGCGTTGCGGAGGCGTTGCGGGGTCGAGACCCTCATCATCGGCCAGGACAGTTTCGCCTTTGTGGAAGTCATTAAACGGCTCCAGGCGGGGGCGGCCCTGGCGATATCGCTCGACCGGCCGCCGGCCAAGGGCGGTGTTTCAGTGGAATTGTTCGGCCGGCCATTCGAAGCGCCGCCGGCCGCGGCGGAACTGGCCCGGGCGTCAGGCTGCGCATTGATCGGGGTGACGATTGTCCGCCGGCGTGCCGGTTACGCCGTGAAGGTGCTCCCGGAATTTGCTTATGACCGCAAGGCCTTGGGCAATCGCGAGGTTCGCCGGGAATTGACCCGGCAAATCCTGCGTGCATTCGAGCCGCAAATTCGACAGGATATAGACCAATGGTATCAATTCGTTCCCATCTGGCCAAAGGACGCGTAGCGGCGTCTCGGCAGAGCGCCGCCAACTTCCTGTTTCCGAGCAAAGAATGCGGCGCTCTGCCGAGACGCCGCTACGGAGTTTTGAAAATGCCTCCCAATCTAATTCTTTTCCCAACGGTTGAGATCAAGAGTAAGAGCAAGATTACGAGGCTCGCCGGTTGCAGCATCGCAGTGCTGTGCTTGGCGGCGGTTTGCCGCGCCGACGAGCGTGACGTCCAGTTCAACCGCTGGTTCGCCGCACAGACCAACCTGCAGAGCTGGTCCGCCGACTTTATCCAGACCCGTTCGCTCAAGGTGCTGTCCCAGCCGCTGGTGGCCACCGGCAAGGTGTGGGTGACGGTGCCGGGACTGTTCCGCTGGGAGCTGGGCCAGCCGGCGCAGACCATTGTGCTGCGCCAGCCCAACCAACTGCTCATCATCTACCCGCGGCTCAAGCGGGTCGAAAAGTATTCCCTCGAAGGCGTGCCACCCGGACCGTTGAAGGACGCGCTGGCCCTGATGGATGCCAGCCTCCCCCGGGATCGGGCAAGCATGGAAGAACGATTTCGTCTGCTCTCGGCGACGGAAACGAACTCGATTCTGCAAATGACGCTCCAGCCCAAGAGCGCTTCCGCCCGCAAATTCATCGGCGAAATTCTGATCGGCTTTCGCACCAACGATTTCTCGATTGCAGTTACCGAGTTGAAATTCGCCGACGGCTCCAGCCTGCGCAACGATTTTACCAACACGGTGCTCAACCGGCCGATTGACCCCGCGCTGTTCGAAGTGAAACTGGCGCCGGATTTCACCGTGGTTGAACCATTGCGCCAATGACCGACCTCCTGCAATCGCACCCGTTTGGTGTCCACCCTTCAGGGTGCCGATTGCGCCAATGACCGCCATGACCGATCTCCTGCAACTGGCCCTCACGTCGCTGCCTCACGGTCCCGAATTCCGCTTCGTGGATCGGATGCTGAGTTTGACCCCCGGGAAGGAAGGCGTGGGCGAATACCGCGTCCGCGGTGACGAATATTATTTGCGCGGCCATCTGCCCGGCGAGCCAATCCTCCCTGGCGTGCTCCTGGTTGAAGCGGGCGCGCAGGTGGCCGGGATGGTGGCGCAGGAGGATCCGGCCAATCCATCCCTGCCGCGGCTGAAGCTGACCGCGTTGCGGGGAGTCAAAATCTTTGGCTCCGCCCGGCCCGGGCAAACCCTCATCATCGAAGCTTCCATCACCGGCCGGCTGGGTCTGATGGTCCAGGCCAAAGTTTCCGCCTCCGTCTCGGGCGTCAAAGTAATGACCGCGGAACTCACCCTGAGCGGCACAGCCGCAGCCGGCCCCGCCGACCAAAGAGCGCAAACCGTGATTTAATATCCGCCAATCAATTCCCGCTCCAATTCTTGGATTCGCTGCCGGACAAATGCGATCTCCTTGACATCTTGTGAAGATGTGAATTCAAGGAACCTCCGATAATTATTCACCGCTTCGCGCCGCCGTTTGAGGATATCCTCTGACAAAGCCAAAGCACCGTAGGTGGCCTGCGCAGTATCCAAGGCAGCAGGGGGCGCACGAAATCGCGCGCCCCCTTGAACGGCCCGCGACTCACTTGGTCAGGGCGGTATGGAACTCGTCCGACGAGAATTCGGTTGTCATCTCGTTGAGAATCTCGGTCATGCTCGTCTTGGCGGAAGAGGTGTAGCCATTGGAGAAGTCGAGCGTGCTGCCCGATCCGCTGAACTGGTGGGTCCAGAGTACTTTCTGGTCCGCTCCGACCAAGCTCGCGTTGAGGCGGATTCCGCCCCAAGTGGGTACGATGGGGAACAGCCAGGTGTAGTTGTTGAACTTGAATTTCTCCACCTGACAGGTCAACACCTTGCCGGGCGAAGGCGTTCCGGCTTCGACCACCTGCACTTTGTAACCTACCTCCGTGAGCGCGGCCTGGATCTCTTTCATTACTTCCTCATTCCCCTGGCCGACAACGTGTACAGGAACAATAGGAATGGCAAAGAGTGTACCCCGGCCCCAGCCAACCCGGCCATCCGCCCCTTTGGGGAGATCTGCAGACCCGGTGGCGCTTTTGCTGGTGTAGATCGTGTCCGAGTACGTCCTCCCCGGCGGGTTCAGTTTGCCGTGTTGGAGATTGATGGAACAACCGGCACCGATGAATGCGAACAACACGGCTGCACTCATGCAAACTAGGTTCTTGCGCAGAAGGGCTGGGGTGACTTGTTTCATGATTTTGTCCTGTGTTTGTTTTGTTTGTCTTGTTGTTTTCTTGTTGTGGTTTGGTTGATGGCAACATGTGTACCATGTCGCGACTAACGTGAGTTGAGTAATCGCCGCCGACAGCGACGGTGGAGCGTGAACGGCGCGTCCGAATGAGCGAGGAGACAGTTAACCGTGAAGAAGCTGGTCAATCCGGCCAGCACCAGAAGAGTCCCGGGTATCATTTTCATGTTTCAACTCCGTATTGAATTATTCCAATCTGGCTTGCAGACCTTTATCCGTCCCTCCCCCGATCAGTGCAAGCTTTCGCTTGAACTGAAATGCGATTGAAGTTTCGCTTCTTGTGAAGATAATCGAAAAAGGTGAAAAAGGGGTCCTGTGAGCATTGACACAAAGTTGGGCTCAGCTTTTCTTCGGGGGTTGTGGCGCGGAAATTTTCGAGCGGAATACGGGGGGATGACTTGGACCGCGAGTTTCTGCCCGGCGATGAAATTGGGTTTGCCGTTCGCCCCTGACGGAATCCAGCGCTTTTCATCTGCGAGAAGCTGGGCATCCCCCAAACCGTTGAATTAATGTGCATGGTAAGAAAAGCTTGCCACCCGCCGGGGAGAGTTATACAAAGCGGGAAAGGATTAATATGAAAACAAACCACATGTTTCAAGGATGGATAAAAAACACGGTGCGACTGGGCTTGGTGGGCGGCTTGAGCCTGCTGATGGGCTATGCCACCAGCTCCATGGCACAAACCAACCAAACGGAGCAAAAGCAACCGAAGCAAAAGGAAACGAAGCACAAAGTGCCGCCGTTGCCGGAAGGCGTCAAACTGCACAAGGATTTAAACATCCAAGGCGTCTGGCTTGCGGATGGCTTCGATTTCAAAGGCTACCAAACGCTTTACCTTACACCCATCGTGTTCGCCGGCGTCGAACGCGACAACGAGGTTGACATACGTGCCATGGCCATGCAGGAACTGCCGGACGAACTTGTGACCAGCTTCCGTGACACAAAGCTGTTTACCACGGTGACGACCAAGAGCGAGGACGTGAAGTCCAAAGCCAAGACCCTCAAGCTGGACAACACCATCATCGAATTTTCCAAGGGCAGTGGCGTTGCGCGGCATTTTGGCGGCCCGTTCGGCGCAGGCGGCCAGCCCGTGATCAAGGTGCGCGGCCAGATCTACGACGGGGACAAGCTCGTGTGCGTCTATGAAATCAAGCGCAGCGGCGAGTCATTCGAATCCAGGGCGTACGGAGAAGCGATAAGCAGCGAGGACATTCAGCGCAACGACATCCGCGTCCTCGCCCGCGACCTGGGCTATTTCTTCAAGCGCACGGCCAACGTGCAATAGTCTCGGGCCCGGCATAATGGGTCCGCCGCCAGACCACTGCGCCCGCTCGTTCCGGTTCGAGCGGGACACCTTTGCTTTTGCCAACGAACTGGTCTGGCAATACCGCTTCGACCCGGCGACGGGGGCGATGAGTGTTTCCACCTGTGATCCGCCTCCCGTTTATACCCATCGGTGCTTCGTGATGGTCAGGTCGGCGCGGCAGTTTTTTTATCATGCCCGTTTTGACCCGGGCCGGCCCGTGGTGGATGCGGAAACCTATCGCCGGCTCATCCGCCAGGTCGTCTCGCGCAACCCCCGCCGGGCGGGCGCGGAATCGGAGCGGATCGTGATCCCCGGCTACGACGGTCTGCGCGCCTTCAGCCAGACAAACGAACCGTTGCTCAAGGCGGAATGCGGCGGCCCATGGCAATCCTATTTTGTGCGCAGCCACTGGCGCATGGTTTTCATGATCCCGGCGTGGCACCAGGAGCGGATGGCCGGGCAATTGGCGCAACGCGTGCGCCAGGGCGCGGTGCCCACCGTGCATCTCTTCCGGTTTCCCCGCATCACCATCAACCACGGCCTCGTGTTGTTCGGACTGTCGGAGTCGGAGCGGGACCTCCAGTTTGATGCCTACGATCCGAACCTGCCGGCGCATCAGGTCAAACTCATCTACGACCGGGTGGCAAGGAGGTTTAATTTTCCGCCGACCTGCTACTGGGCGGGGGGCAGGGTGAGCGTGGTCGAGATTTTCCGCGGCGGGTTATACTGAAACGGAGTTACTCCATGCCCTGTTGCAGATTCTTGAATCAATAGAGGTCGGATTCGTCCTCGTTCTCGTCTTCGTCCTCGGAACCCCAAAGAAAATTCGAGGACGAGTACGACGACGAGGACGAGTGTAAAACATGCCGGTCGTCGCTCCTCTTTTCATCTGCTTGAAGCTGACGTTGGAACAACGTCGTGCCGGGTCTGAGCAACATCACCGGTTCCGCGGCCGCCAGAAGGCGACGCCAAAGAACACCGTGCCGCAGAAATTGATGCCCAAAAGAAAGCCGATTTTGTAGCCCCGTCCAATGTTATTCGGCGCGTAAATCGGGAGGTCCTTCCCCATCAACAGGGACGGCAAGGCTGCGGGCATCAAGGTCCCTTGCAACACCCCGAGGTGGAAGCCGGCGACACGCTCGGGGCCATAGAGCCGGGACGCCGCCCAGCCATGGCCCAAACCCAAAAGCACCCCCAACAAAACCAGGATGGCGATTTTCACCGCCACTTCCTTCAGCAGCGGGCGCGGAGTGCTGGTTGTGGTTTGGTTTGGCTCAGGCATTTCCATGCGGCATAACTCTTCCAGAAAACCGCCGCGAAGCAAGCAGATTAGCAGACAGTGCCGGTGCGTATGAAACCATGAAAGGTAGGGCGCGTCACTCCGTGCGCGCCGTTTTTTTTAACACAAAAAGGTCTGGCGTCTGGGGTTTGGGCCTCACAGAGCTTGGCTCTCCGAAATCCTGTTTTGTAGTGCCATATTGAAGAATCGCGCATTTCTGACAATAAATTTCCGCCGTGGGTGTGGCACATCTTTTTCGCCAACGGATGAAAGGTTCCAACGGATTCAAAAACGTTTCCCACAAAAAATCCATTGGCACTTTTCATCTGTTGGCAAACATCGTCCCTGCCTTTGTTCCTTTGTTGTTAAAAGTTGGATGACCTTCGAACCTTTTACCCGGGCGTTTTCCGGCTTGCTCCCTGACGGCGCCTGGGCGAGTCTGGATCAGGCATGGGCTGCGGAATTGCCAGCCCGGCAAACAATAATAACATCAAGCGCAGGAGTGACGCCAGACCCGGCATGAGCCACCAGCTTCTCATCATCCAGCCGTCCTACTATCGCTCCAAGGCGGACCGCGCCGTGTTCAAGGCCCGCCACCGGAGCGTGGTGCCGTTGACCCTGCCTTATCTCGCGGCCCTGACCCCGGCGGACTGGAACGTCACGCTTCTGGATGAACAACTGGACCCGGTCCCGTTTGACCGGCGCTTCGACCTCGTCGCCATCAGCTCTTCCACGCTCAACTCGTTTCGCGCCTACGACATCGCGGACGAATTCCGCCGGCGGGGCGTGCCCGTCATGCTGGGCGGCCCCCACACCTTTTTCCACGCCGCCGAGGCGGGAGAACACTGCGACGCGGTCGGCGTCGGCGAAGGCGAGTCCATCTGGCCGCGCATGCTGGAGGACGCCCGTGGCGGGCGGTTGAACCGGTTGTACCGGGCCGACCCGCTGCCGGACCTGGCCGGCCTGCCGCTGCCGCGTTACGACCTGTTGGACCTGCGGTGTTACCGCCCGTTCCGGACCTTTGCCGTCACCTCATCGCGGGGCTGCCCGTTCCGGTGTGAATTCTGTTCCGAACGGTTCTTGCTGGGTGAGAACTACCGTTGCCGGCCGGTGCCGGAAGTCATCGCGGAAATCCGGCATTGCCGCTCGCGCAGCATTTTCTTCGGCGACAGCAATTTTGGCGGCAAGCGGAGCCACGCGATGGAGCTGATGGAGGCGATGATCCCGCTCCGGTTGCGCTGGTCGGCGCTCTGGTCATCGTATCTCTGCAACGACGCGCCCTTCATGGACCTGGCCCAGCGGAGCGGCCTGTTGCACGTCAACATCGGCATGGAGAGCATCAACGCCGGGACGCTGGCGAGCATGAACAAAACATTCAACAAAACCCACAAATACGGTGAAATGCTGGCCAGCCTCCGCCGCCGCGGCATCAGCTATTCCTTGAATTTCATTTTCGGCTGGGACGGTGAGCCCGAAAGCGCCTTCGATGCCACGCTCAAGTTCCTCCAGGACCATAAGGCGCCGGTGGCCTACTTCAACATTCTCACACCTGTGAAAGGCACCCCGCTCTACGACCGGATGCGAAGCGAAGGCCGGATTTTCAATGACCAGGAAATCGACCGCTGGCCGGGCCAGATTTGTTACATCCGGCCGCCGTACGGAACGTCCGGGTCAATGGAAAACGACATTCGCCGGCTGTACCGGGACTTTTACAGCCTGCCGTCCATGGTGTCCCGTCTGCCCCTGCCCCTGACCCAGGCGAGCATCGCCTCGTGGGTCATCAATTTCTCCCAGCGCCGGATGGCCCGGGCCGAACAATTGCAAAATAATTTTGATGGTTTCTGACCTTTCCCAGCTTCCATGCTTGACGCCATCTCCCGGTGCAGGTCATAATTTCGGGCATGAGCAGAGACGACAATTATTTCTCCGGCGGTCAGAAACGACCGCAACTCCGTCACCGTCCAGACTGATGTATGACTTCACAGAAGGATTCCAAAACCATTGCCGAGCAACTCTGTCAGTTTGCCCGGAAGAACTATGTAGCCGACGGAGCGGATTTTGATGAAAACAGCCCCCTGGCCAAGGCCGGCATTGATTCGTTTGCGCTGGTCGAGTTGTTGCTCTATTGCGAGCGCACCTTTGGCGTCAGCGTGCCGGATTCCCACCTGACGGGCAAAAACCTGGCTTCCGTGGCGACGCTGGCCAACTGCATCGCCGAGCTGGCCCGCAACCAACACGTTTCACCCTGAACGCCGGGGTGGCCACTGCTCATGCCTGACGCGCCCCGCCAGATTCGATTGGCCGCTGGTGACTACTACATGCACGGCCAGGACCACAAGCTGCGGCGGGCCGGGCTGCCGGGTTACATCTGCCGCGTGGCCCTCCGGTTGGAGGACGGTCTGGATGTGGACCGGTTGCGCCGGCGCGTGGAAACTTCGCCGGTTCTGGACTGGCTGGCCCGCGTGCGCCTCACCCGCCCGTTGCCGGTCTTTCCCCCGCTCTGGCGCACGTCGTCGCGCCCCGGCCCGATCTTTTTTGAACACAATCATCAGGCTGGCAACGGGCACGAGCCCGGGGTGCTGCCACCGGAGGTCATGGAACGCGACCTGCACGCCAGCCGGGGGCCGGCGCTGGCGTTCGACCTGGTGTGGCATGCCGATGGGACCCGGCACCTGGTTTTTTCCTGGAACCATGCGCTGATGGATGCGCGCGGCGCGGAATTAATCTGGCTGCATCTGAACGACGGCAACGGGGGGAACGGCGCGCCTTCCATCGAGGACCTGATCCATCCCAAACAACGGGGCGGGAGCCTGGCCGGATGGTGGGCCAACGTGAAGCTGGCGCGCGGCTCGGTGGAATGGCTCCGCAAGTCCGGGAGCGAACCGCTTTTTTCGCTGCTGCCGGAAAAACGCACGGCCGGCCCGCATCGCAACCAGTCCCGCATCGTGACCTTCAGCGTGGAGGAAACAGCGCGCATCGCGGCCCGCTGCGAGCACCTCAACGCCGGCTTCCGGCGCAGTCACTTCCTTCTCGCCGGCACACTCCGGGCGTTGCACACCATCGCCACCCGGCGAGGCAACCGGGACGGGGCCTATTTGATCCCCGTGGCGCATGACACCCGCCGACGCGGCGCCATGGGCCCCATTTTCTCAAACCATCTCTCCATCCTGTTCTTCCGCATCGAGCCGAGCCAGGCCGGCAGCCTGGCCAGCATCATCAGCGAACTGACCCGCCAGATGATGGACCAGATCCGCACCCGGTTTCCGGAGTCGTGCATGGCGGCGCTGGAAATGTTCAAGCCGTTGCCGCTGAATTATTACATTCACCACCTGGGACAACCCACCCGCGGCAAGTTCGCCACCCTCTGCTTTTCGGATTCGGGCGAGACCTGCGCCGGGATCACCGAGATGTTGGGCGGACGGATCCGGTCGGTTGAGCATCTGGTGCCGACTTGGTGGCCGCCGGGGCTGACCGTGGTGTTCTGGAATTTCAGCGGACGGCTCTCCGTTCTGCTGTCGTGGGTGGATGACTGCCTGAGCGCGTCCGAGGTGGATACGCTGGAACAGGGCCTGCGCTCCGCCCTGCTGGAGGAGGATTTGTCATGAACGTGCTCCTGGTGGCCACGAACCGGGAACGGTCTCCCTACCCGGTGGCGCCGCTGGGAACCCTGTGCGTGGCCGCCGCCGCCCGCGACGCCGGCCATGCCGTGGATTTTTTGGATTTGGGGCTGGCCTCATCGCCGCAAAAGACACTCCGCCAGGCTTTGAAAACGGGCGGATACCAGGCCGTGGCGTTCGGCATCCGCAACCTCGACAATTGCTGGGCGTTTGCGCCGAAGCTGTATTTTGACGAGGTGCGCGAACTGGCCGAAACGGTGCGCGACTGTTTTCAAGGGCCGTTGATCCTGGGCGGCACCGGCTTTTCCGTTTCGCCTCACGGTTGGATGAGCCGTCTCAAGGCCGAGTGCGGCGTGATCGGCGAAGGCGAACGCGCCTTCCCCGAGGTGCTCGCACGTCTGGAAGCCGGACGCCCGCTGGAGGGAATTGACGGCGTCATCACCGCGCCCAAAAGCGACGTTCCCATCACCGTTCTTACCGCCCGTGCGGTCGAGCGGTTGAGCGAGCTGTCGCCGCCGGCCCACGACCTGTGCAACTATGCGGCGTACGTGAAGGGAGGCGGATTCGTCGGCGTGCAAACCAAGCGCGGGTGTCCGTTCCAGTGCATCTATTGCATCTACCCCCAGCTCGAGGGCCGGCGCTACCGCCTGCGTCCGCCGGAAGCGGTGGTCCGGGAAATTGAAGCAGTCGCCGTCCGGTCAAAGGTGCGCCATTTCTTTTTCGTGGACAGTGTTTTTAACGACCCGCGCGAGCACGCTCTCGCCATCTGCCGCGAGCTCGGCCGCCGCCGGTTGCCGGTCCGCTGGTCGGCCTATTGCAACCCGGCGGGTTTTGATGCGGAACTGGCGCACGCGATGAAAGAAGGCGGTTGCGACGGGGTGGAGTTCGGACAGGACGTGGCCTCGGCCAAGATGCTGGCGGCGTTGCACAAGCCGTTTGGACAGGAGGAGACCCGGATTGCCCTGCAGGCGGCGCGCGATGCGGGCCTGCCGTTCGTGATTTACCTGCTGTTTGGCGGTCCGGGAGAAACGTGGGCGGACGTCGAGGAGACACAGAATTTTTTGAATGGCTGCGCGCCAGCCCACGCTGTTTTTGCCACCATTGGCATCCGCGTCTATGAAGGCACGCCGCTGGCCCGGATCGCCGTGCAGGAAGGGCAGGTGAAGCCCGACCACGACCTCTTCGAGCCGGCTTATTATCTCTCGCCCGGACTGGCCGACCGCACCATCGAAAACCTTGACCGCATCGCGCGGCGGCAGGCGGAGTGGACCTCGCCGGCGGACTGGCGCAAACTGTCGGTCCGCTGGGGACAGAAAGTGACGGTGATGTTGAAGGTGCGGCCGCAGTGGAAATACATCCGGTACTACGGCCGGTACATGCGACGACAAACAAAATGACCAGCGCTCTTCGAACCGGTCCGGCCACCATTTCCTGCGACGTGCTTGTCGTCGGCGGCGGCGCGGCGGGCGTGGCGGCGGCCACCGCGGCCGGACGGGCCGGCGCACAGGTGGTGTTGCTGGAGCGATATGGTTTTTTGGGCGGGTTGGCCACGGCCGCCCAGGTGGGCACTGTCTGCGGATTGTATCTGCGGGACACGACGAACCTGGAAGCCTTGCCGGTCGCCGGCGGGTTTGTGCAGGAATACGCCTCGCGGCTGCAGCGTGCCGCCGGTTGCCGGCCGATGCGGCTGGAGGCCGGCCTTTGGGTGCTGCCGTTTCCCATACCGGCCTTTGCCCGCGTGGCCGACGCGGTGATCGGCGAGTCCGGGAACGTCACCGTGGTGTTGCACGCCACGGTCGCCGAGGCGCAGGCCGAAGGCCCCTCCCTGGTTCAGGTCCGCGCCTTGGCGTGGAACCAGCCGCTGGTCGTCTGCCCCCGCACCGTTGTGGATTGCAGCGGCGAGGCGACGGCCGCCGCCCTGGCGGGCGCCGGCGTGGAAAGCGGCATCGCCGACCAGGCGCCCTCCCTGGTATTTGTGATGGAGAACATCGATCCCGGTCTGGTGGAACGCGGCCTGCTCGAAGTTCGCCGCGAGTTGCGCCGGGCCGTCGAGGCGGGAAGTTTGCCGGCCGCCTGTGAGCGGCTTGCGCTGGTCCCCGGCATGGACCGCAACGGCCGCCTGGCCCTCAAACTCAACCTGGCCGTCGCGGAATCAAACCGCCCGCTCTGGCAGCAGGTTACCGGCTGGGAACGCGAGGCCCGCGCGCTGGTGGATGAACTCCAGCGTTTCCTGGTCGGGAATATTGCCGCGTGCCGGAACGCGCACCTTTCCTCCATCGCCCCGCAACTCGGCATCCGTTCCGGCCGCCGCATTCAGGGACGCGCCCGGCTGGCCGACGAGGATGTGCTGGCCGCCCGTAAATTCCCCGTCGGAATTGCCCGCGGCGCCTGGCCGATGGAGCGCTGGGGAAACGGCCCGCGGCCGGAAATGACTTTTTTCAGCGAGCGCGACTACTATGAAATTCCCCTGGACTGTCTGCGTCCGGCGGGATTGGACAACGTACTGGCGGCCGGCCGCTGCCTCTCGGCGGCGGCGGGGGCAATGACTTCGGCCCGGGTCATCGGCACCGCGCTGGCCACCGGCTGGGCGGCGGGAACCGTCGCCGCCTTCCAGGCCTTGGGCCGTCCGCTCAACGGGGCGGTGGAATTAATCCGAAAAGAAATGAACCAATGAACGGAATGAAACCAGATTAAGATTAAGAGAAAGATTAAGATTAGGATTAAAATTTGGATCGAGCCCCGCCAATCTTAATCACAATCATAATCTTACTTTTACTCTTAATCTTAATCTTACTCTTAATCATAATCCGCCCATGAAAATCTGCTTTGACCACGAGAAGCTCGAAGCTTACAAGAAGGCGCTCGCGTTTGCCCAATGGGCCGAGGCGATTTTGGAGCGTATCCCCAAGTCTGCCGCCGTCCACAACCAGCTTGACCGGGCGCGAACGTCAATCGTGCTGAACATTCCCGAGGGCAACGGCCGGTTCACCCCGGCCGATCGCTGCAAGTTCTTCGACATCGCGCGTGGTTCGGGGTTGGAATCCGCCGGTTGCCTGGACCTTGTCTTTATCAAGAAACTGCTCTCGGAGGCGGAATTGGACGAGGGCAAAACCCTGCTCAAGGACATTGTCTCTCTGCTGGTCGGACTGATTCGGAGCAACTCGCCGGACCGGATGCACGACGATACAGTTGAATATCGCGTGAGAGATTAAGATTAGGATTAAGATTAAGATTAAGAGTAGGATGAAGATTAAAATGAACGTTTACGAAACTCTTTCCCAAGCCGCGCGCCAATGGCCCAACCAGACGGCGATCATTGATGCCGCCGGCCCGCTGGATTACCAGTCGCTCTGGCGCGAAATCGAAGCCCTCCGGGCCCAGCTCGAACGGCTGGGCGTGGGCGGCGGACAGGGGGTGGGCGTGCGCGGCCGCAACGGACGCGCGCTCGTCATCGGCTGCCTGGCGGCGCTGGGTTGCGGCGCGGTCGTCATGCCCATTCATCACCTGCTCAAACCGGACGAAATGTCCGAGATGCTGGCGCGCGCGCCGTTGTGCGTGATTCTCGACGACGGCAGCGCCACCCCGCCGGCCGGCGAGATGGCCTGCGATCTGAAATTGCAGGACGGCACATCCATGCGGTTTACGCGGCTGGCCGTGCCGCCGGCGCCGCTGGCGCCGTGGGTCGAAGGCGCCGCCTTCGTGCGGTTCACTTCGGGCACAACCGGCGCGGCCAAGGGCGTGATTTTGACGCATCAGAGTGTCCTGGAGCGGACGCATGGCGCCAACCAAGGATTGGCTCTCACCTCCCAGGACAAGGTGCTCTGGGTCCTGCCGATGTCATATCACTTTTTCGCCTCCATCCTCCTGTACCTCGAAGTCGGAGCCACCATCGTGGTCAGCGCCGATTACCTGGCCGGCAGCATTTTGGACGCGGCCCAGCTCCATGAAGCCACGTTTCTCTACGTGACCCCCATGCACGTGCGCATGTTGAAAGCCGAGAGTTCCGGACGCGCCCTGCCGCCGTCGCTCCGGCGGATCATGTCCGTCTCCAGCCGTCTCCATCCCCAGATCGCGCGGGATTTCCAGGCGCGGTATCACGTGCCGGTGGCGCAGGGCTACGGCATCATCGAGGTGGGCGTGCCGCTCATGAACCTGGAGGACGCCGCGGAACATCCCGAGGCGGTGGGACGTCCGCTGCCCGGCTACGACGTGGTCATCCTGGACGACCAGATGAAACCCCTCGCGACCGGCCGGACCGGACAGCTTGGCCTGCGCGGACCCGGAATGTTTGCCGGCTATTTGAACCCCAAAAAACGGCGCGAGGAAGTTTTGCGCGAGGGCTGGTTCCTGACCGGCGACCTGGCGCATCGGGACGACGCCGGGCGGATCGTCATTGACGGACGGCTGAAGACCGTGATTGACGTGGCGGGCCATAAGGTGTTTCCGGAGGAGGTCGCCGGCGTTCTGGACCAGCACCCGGCGGTGCTGCGTTCGCGCGTGACCACCCGGCCGCACCCGCAACTGGGCGAGTCCATCCACGCCGAAGTGCAATTGCGCGACGGCAGCTCCCCGACCACGACCGAGGACATCCTCGCGTTTTGCCGCCGCCGGCTCTCGAGCCAGAAGGTGCCGTCCTCGCTCGATCTGGTCGCCGACATCCCCCTGACGTCGAGCGGAAAGGTGCGCCACGGATGAGCGTTCCGGGCGGAGACAATCATTCTCCGGCCGCGGCCGCGCCCGGAACCGCAACCGCAGCCGCCGCTGACAAGATTATCATCATCGGGGGCGGCATCGCGGGACTCGCTTGCGGCTGCTATCTGCAGATGAACGGCCTCCAGACCGAAATCCTTGAAGCGGGCCTGCTCCCGGGCGGATTATGCACGGCCTGGCACCGGGGACCGTATGTTTTTGACGGCTGCCTGCGCTGGCTGATGGGCACGCGTCCGCCCTCGGTCTTCCACCAGGTCTGGCAGGAACTGGGCGCGATAGCCGGCCGGGAGGTCCTCATGAGTGACGAGATACTGCGGGTCGAAGGCGCCGACGGCAAAACCCTGGCCGTGCCCGCAGACCTGGACAAACTCTCGATCGAATTCAAACGCATCGCGCCTGAAGATGCGGCGCTCATTGATAAACTTGTGCGCGCCGCGCGGCGCTGCGCGCCGCTGGAACCACCCTTCGACAAACCGGTGGAATTGATGACGCTTTTCGAGAAAATAAGAACGGGGCTGCGTTACCTTCCGATGGCGCCCGTCATTTTAAAATGGAAGAATCTGCCGATCACCACCTACCTCGCGCGCTACCAGAACGACTTCCTCCGCGAAGCGCTGGGGGCGATCGTCAGCAACGAACGCATGTCGGCCCTGGTGCTGGTGATGGTGCTGGCGTTCAGGACCCGTAACAACACCGGCTTTGTCGCCGGCGGCTCGTGGGACTTTGCGATGGCGATCGCGGACCGCTACGCCCGGCTGGGCGGCACCGTGCGTTATAAAGCCCGGGTGACTTCGGTAAAAGTCGAGAATGGCCGTGCCACCGGCGTGCAGTGCGCCGACGGGACGGTCGTCCCGGCCGCAACCGTCGTTTCCTGTGCGGACGGTCATACGACGATTTTCAAGATGCTGGCCGGCCGGTTTGTTGACCGGAAGATTCTCTACCTGTACCAGAAATGTGACCTTTTTCCGGCCATCATCCAGGTCTCGCTGGGGATCAACAAAACCTTCACGGATGCGCCGCACACACTCAATCTGCCGCTGCTCCAACCGCTCATCGTGGACGACAAAACGCGGCACTCCCGGATGGAAGTCGAGACGTTTGGTTCCAATTCGGCGCTCTGCCCGGAAGGCAAAACCGTCATGACGGTCAGGTTGTCAACCAGCTACGAGTTCTGGACCAATCTCAAGAAGAACAGTCCCCAGCGTTACCAGGCCCAAAAAAACAGTGTCCTCCAGGAAGTCATCGGCATCCTCGACCGCAGGTTTCCGGGACTGGCCCAGCATGTCGAGTGCTCTGACATCGCGACACCCGCCACCTTTGTGCGCTATACCGGCAACTGGCAGGGCAGTTACGAAGGCTGGTTGCCGACGCCGCGCATCCTGGGCCGGCGCATCCCCTATACGCTGCCGGGGCTGAAGGATTTCTACATGGCCGGCCACTGGGTGGTGGCGGGGGGGGGACTGCCGTCGGCCGCGCTTTCCGGCCGGTATGTGGCGCAGATGATCTGCGCCCGCGACGGGAAAGTCTTCACCGCAACCACGGCGTAGCGGCGTGTCGGCAGACCGCCGATTTAACCGCGAAAAATGCCGACTACACGAAAGGTAAGGTGCGTCACTCCGTGCGCGCCGCCATATTTATTCGCCGCAAAGAACGCAGCTTGTCGCGGCGAAGCAATGCGAAGACGGAAGAACGCAAAGATTTTAACCGCTCATTCCTGCTGACCTGTCCTCCGTAGCTTCTTAGCGAAGGATGGATGAGTGAAGATTAGCGGTTCGGCGCCCTAAGCTGAAATGTCACAATTCCAGAACCCTTTCCCGGCAACGCGCCGGGGATTTAAGCGCCGTATTTCTTGCGTGGTTTTTCTCGAAGCGCGAGCGGCGCGGTGTCGGACTCGATCCCTTCCAACTCCACCCGCTGCATGGTTTCCTTGCCGCCAAACCGTTTTTGCGCGTCAAGGATTTCCAGCCCGGCCAGCCGCCCTTCGCTGTCATAATCCGCAGCGATGCCCTCGGCCAGATGTTTGGTCGTGACCGTGGTTTCGCGGAACGTGATGCTCAACGCATCCACTTCGGCATCGTAGCTGATTTTCATGATTTAAAAGTAATACGTATAGACCGTTATCACAACTATTTCTCCAGGCTCATCCACAAACACCGGGCGCACCTGTTTGATCGCATAAACATTTCCGTTCCAATCCCGGTCGTAAGCAAAATCTTTCCGGCAATCCAATCGCCCCAGCCCGGCCTTGCCCCACGGACAAGTGCGAATCGCCGCTTCAACTTCCGCCACGGTAAAGCCGCGTGTGGCGGTGTATCCCAAAGCGTGCTTGGAAAAACGGATGGGTTTCATTTGGCTGCACTCTTCACGATTTTGATTTCTTCCGGCGTCAGTTCGTAAAGAGCATGGATATTCCAGTTCATTTCCTCCAGTGTTTGATTTTCAGGATGCGACCGAGGCGGATGGCGTAATAACCACTTCGGCCTTTGCCGTATTTTCGAACGCCAAGAAATTCCACGAGCATTACCGGCGCTTTGGTGGCGTAACCGTTTCGAAACTGGATGAAATCATATTTCCGGCCTTCCAACCGCCGCTGCCAGTATGGCGTTTGCTTGCGATACTCGATACGTTTCTTTCGCTCCGCAACCACCGCGAACCACTCCCGGTGCAGGTTGAGATGTAGGATGGCGGGCGCGTTCACGATTTCATACTGACATTTGCATGTTCATTCGGCGCTTGATATGTCCACCAAAGCCCTGCCTGAATTTTCGTCTCGTTTGACCGGGTCTAACTGCGGCAGGGGTTGAGCATGAAAATCCTGGACCCGCTGGGTTGCTTCCCGGGATTGTTCATCGGTCAAGATGGAAGAAATATTTGCCAGATTGATTCGGGCTTTTTCATTCCCAGCTTTCGCTGCCATTTGAAACCACATGCAAGCTTCCACCAGATCCGCCTGTCCCGCATCTCCGGTTTTAAGGGCGTAGCCTAAATCGTTCTGTGCGGTGGCATCACCATGTTCGGCAGCCCAACGCCAGCATTTCATCGCTTCCGCTGTATTTTGGGGCACCCCGATGCCTTGCATCAGCCTGATGCCCAAGGTGTCCAAGGCTTGCAAATGGCCGTGTCCGGCCGCCCGTTCCAGCCAACTTACCCCCTTTGCCTCGTCTTTGGGAAATGGAGCCAGGCCGTTCAGAAGGGACCGCGCCATGGCGAATTCGGCCTTCGGCCAGCCATTCTCCGCGGAGGTTTTCAACCATTGTGAGTATTGGTCAAGGTCCTTGGCGATGACCATGCCCTGATAACACGACATAGCGTATTGGAATTGCGCTTCACGATGGCCGCCCTGGGCAGCCAGCAACATGTAACGATTGGCTTCGATCTGGGCCTCCTGGTTGGTTTTGTCATGCAAATAATACAAGGCCAGGTTATAGCACGCCTCGGGATAATGGTTTGTCGCTGCACTGCGAAACCACGACAAAGAGAGGTCGTTGTTCGTTGGCACCCCCTCGCCGGTTCGATAGATCTCTCCCAAAAAGAACTGGGCTTCCGCAACACCCTTCGCCGCGGCTTCACCCGCCCAGAAAATATACTTGGCTTGGTCACACGGCACACTTTTGCCGTAGTGATAAATAACTGCCAACCGCCAACAACCAAACGGGTCG
Source organism: Verrucomicrobiota bacterium (assembly GCA_049510295.1). GTDB lineage: Bacteria > Verrucomicrobiota > Verrucomicrobiia > Limisphaerales > UBA11358 > UBA11358. The sequence continues at coordinate 120,601 of JBEKZC010000001.1, forward strand.
CCAAGGTCGGCACTTTGCTGATACCAATTGAAAGCTTTGGTCATCGAGTTGGAGCCCAACAGGCCGTTTTCTCCGAGAATGCCAAGATCATACATTGCCCGTGCGTTTTTCCCCTTTTCCGCCGCCGGGGTAAGCCAGAATATGGCCATTTCGAAATTCGTTGGCACCCCGGTGCCATGCATGTATAGCACCCCCAGGTTTTTCATGGCGAAAAAATTGGTCTGTTCGGCGGCACGCCGGTACCAGGTTGCTGCCGTGACAAAATTGGTCTCCACACCCTGGCCATTTTGGTAGCACACCCCGAGGTTCAGTTCGGCATCCGACTCACTTTTATCTGCGGCCAGATTCAACCAATGCAGGGCCTTGCCGTAGTCTTGGGGAACCCATTTTCCATAGAGATACAAATTACCCAGTTCGGCCATGGCGTGAGAAAAACCTTGGTCGGCAGAACTCTGCATCAGACGCAAACCCTGTTCAACATCCTGCGGCACATGAATTCCCCGCACCATGAAATGTCCCAAAATCGCCTCGGCCACGGGATCACCGCGTTCACTGGCCGCGCGGAGAACAGAGATGGGCGTATTGCCGTCAAAATTTGTTCCTACCGTTGTTGATGCATGTAGATTCAGTTTGGATGGGGTTTCGTTGACCGCAGTCCGGCATCCTGCCGCCAAAATGCCAATTGAAACCAGAAAGACCAAAAATCTTGGTGTATTCACAATTCTCCTTTGAAGGCGCGGTCGCCTGTCGCGGCGAAGCATAGCGAAGACGGAAGGATGGCGGGGAGCAAGGCATCCAACTCGGCGGCGGCCTGCCCCGTGTTTTTATTTACGGGTGTCTCGGCTTGCAGGCGCTTCAGCGCGTCCACCTTCGCTTGCAACGCGTCCAGCTCGGCCACAATCTGTCGCTCATTCGTTTTCAATGGTCTCACAAATGTATTCGATTTTCCGAAGTGCATTCGTCCAAGGGTCTGCATTCATGTCCTGAACGCGCAAATCACTGACATAATCCTCGACGATTGTTTTGAGGGTTTTCAGAAACGCTGTTGCGTTAATAGATTTCTCGGCGCTGTCGAAAATCGCTCCCCCTCGTAATATCCGATAGCGGCCATGGGTTTGGGCTTGGTGAAGAATCCCACAACGTATCTTTTCATAAAACTCCTCGCCATCGATCCTGGAAAATTCAGAGCTGTAATCCGAAAAGAATTTTTTGAACGCGGCCTTGCCTTTGCCCTTTCCTTTCGTGTCTCTTCTTCCCTCTTTGAAACACTGAAATGCTTCAATCATCAAACAAGATGCCGCCATCATGAGAAAACCACTTCTGAAATCGGTTGGTTTAATTGGGACATGCTCAAGAGGAGTGACATATCTGTCTCGAAGGCGATGCAGAATCAAATCTGCCAAATATTCCTTGGCAGTATCATCTTTCTGCTCAAGAAGTTTCCGGACGTCACTGACTTTCAGTTTTCGAGGCCGGAGACAAAGAGTAATATCTTGCGGATTCATAATTCTCCTTTGAAGGCGCGGTCGAGGATGGCGGGAAGCAAGGCGTCCAGTTCGGCGGCGGTCTCGGTCCCGCAAATGCGGGACGCTACAGAGTGGCAGCGGTTCATAATTCACCTCGAAATGCTCGATCCAAAATTGCCGGCAGTAATGCGTCCAATTCCTGACTGGTTTTTTGCTGCAACTCTTTCACCGCGTCCACCTCCGCCTGCAACGCGTCCAGTTCGGCCACTATCACGCTCTCTTCTCGCACGCCGCAAATCATGGCCCCTCCTCAAAGGTTTGTTCCAACTTCACGAGGTAAGAGACTTCTCGACCGGGAATGCTTTGTTCAGCTTTCTGCAACTGAAGCGAATGTTTTTTGAGTTTCAAAAACGGGTCTCCGAGTTTTGACCACTTGAGTTTTACGAGGTTCTCTGCCGCAGCCAACATTGGCTCCATCACTGCCTCGAAGATACCTAACTTAAACTCCAACTTGTGAAGTTTGAAGGCGTGCTCATAACGAGCACGCAGATACGCGAGTTCTTCCTGCACGTCGTCGCGGGTTTTGGGCGAGGATGCTAAGGTATGAACCCAATGAAGAAGATCGTTCACACTTTGTCGTGAATCAGGGTCGCTACGGAATTCTAGAATCCTTTCCCAAGGCGTGTCCTGTTGGAGTGCTGGCACATGTTCTAAAATCACTTCCCAGACCATCGCTTTGCGGTCAGCGGTGGTTGAGCACAAATTGTAATCTGGTAATGAATGAGCGAGAACCATCCTATTTCCCTTTATCGCCGTGAGCCAGTGGGCCGCGTGCCGCAATTCAGATGCTTCCGCGATTTGAAGATGGAGAGTTTGAGCGAAATCTTTAATCTTTGATTTATCAACAGATCCAGTCCGTAGTATCAAGTCGATGGCTTTGCGACAATCTTCCAAACAAGCGATTTCATGTTTTAGGGTCTGTTGAACGAGCGAAATCATTTTTTGATCGAGTCGTGGATCTGCCGTCAACTTTTCAAACAGATCCTCCGCATTGGTTCTCGGAAAGTCCGGTTCGTAAATAATTTCTTGCGTCGTTAACCATTCCAACTCCGCTGCGTATTGTTGGCTTTGGTCGTTTGATAAAAATCTATGAGTCTCAATCAGCGCAGGAAGGTCAATGATGGCGATCTGGTCGAACAACAATGCCTGACGCTTTAAGAATGACGCGCCGCGCGGGTCGTTCAAGAATGTTTTCGATGTTAGCCCGGTTAAGTTTTGGAGGCTCATAGTTCTCCTTTGAAGGCGCGGTCGAGGATGGCGGGGAGCAAGGCGTCCAGTTCGGCGGCGGTCTCGGCTTGCAGGCGCTTCAGCGCGTCCACCTCCGCCTGCAACGCGTCCAGCTCGGCCACGATTTGGCGCTGCTCGGCGAGCGGTGGGACAGGAATTGGCAATTCACGAATTGCGCGCAACGGAATTGTCGGCTGGGCAGAACCTGTCGTAGATGCCCATGCTTTTTCCGTCACGGTTCTTGAACCAAGCATGTGCCAAACGAACCGGCTATCAACCTTGTTGCGATCCGGTTTCAAAATAGCGACATGGCGCTGAAAGCAAAACGGCTCGTCTGAATCCACAACGGCGGGAATACCAAGTGTCGCGCCGACTGCGCTGTAAAGAATATCGCCGCGCTCCGGCAACCGGTGCGACTTCAAGCTTCTGAAATAATCCAAGCTGACTCGCTTCGTGTTCTCAAAATGCAACCGGCCGCTCGAAACATTTCCAACAAAGATGAAACGCGCGCCCTCGTCACTGAACTGCGGCGTATTGTGATCACCGTCAGTAATCGTGCTGCAAACATCGCCGAGTATTTTTGTGCCGAGCTTGGTTCGAACTTTTTGAAATACTGCTTCAGCACCCGAACGTGAGAGCGCCTCGGCTTCTTCGGTGGCTTGGTGGCGGAGGGTGCGGGCCTCGTGGATTTGTGCGGCCAGTTCCTCAATCCGTGCCACCACCCGCCGTTGCTCCGCCAACGGTGGGAGCGGGACTGGAACTGGCAACAGCCTTTTGGCCTTCAATTCCGTTTTAATTCCGCCCGGCACGAATTCGAGAAGAAGGTCTTGGAAGAAGTGGCTGCGTAGCATCCACCAGAGGAAACGGACATCCGCTCGCTGGTGATTTATCTCGTAAGCCCCGTAGTGAATGGTCGCTGCAACCGGCGCGACCGCATTAGCATCGTAAATCGCAATTGCACCTTTGGCCGCGTTGATGCCTGATACAACAAGGTCGCCAGGCCGCACGAGAATCATTCCTGTTTTCGTTGAGCCATCAACGCGAAGTTGGATTCGCCCGGAGTCAAAACTGATTTTCTCCACGATTCGCACGCGGCCCGATGCAAGATCATCATCTGTGGGTGTCTCGCGCCGTTCGGTCAAAACTTCACCAAGCTTGGTGGTTGGCCATTTGTGTTTCATTTGCGCGGCGTGGCAAACTGTTCTTGGATGCGCCCGACGATCTCCGCAATGCGCTGCTCTTTTTTCAGGATATCGGCGGCAAGCTGGACGGGCGGCAGGTGCGTGATGTCATCCTTGGCGTACGGATTCTTGCGGTCGAGGTTGCAGCCGTTAGCCAGCAATTCGGCAACCGGCACTTTCCACGCGAGTTCGTTTTTCTCTCGCTTGTTCCACCACGCAACGAGCGGGGCGAATTCCTCAAACTGTATAGGCGCGGTTTTGGTGTAGTTCTTTCTGCCTTCCGGCAGGGGGTGTTCGTAATACCAGACTTCGCGCGTTGGGCCGGAGCGGTCAAAGAAAAGTAGGTTCGTGTTAATGCCGGTGTAGGGCGCAAACACGCCGTTCGGCAGCCGGACAATGGTGTGCAGGTTGAATTCCTTGAGCAATTCTTCCTTGATGCGGGCACACACACCGTCGCCAAACAGTGTGCCGTTCGGTACGACCACAGCAGCGCGGGCATATTGGTAGGGCTGGCTCTCCGAGCCGGCCGCTTTGGACGACGGCGCGGAAGGGACTCCGCGCCCTACCTTGCGCAACTTTCGCATAATCAATTGCAGGAACAGCAGCGCGGTTTCCGCCGTTTGTTTGTCTTCCGGGAAATTGCCCTGAATGCCTTTCTCCTCCTCGCCGCCGAAGGGCGGATTCGTCAGGATCACATCCACGCGGTCGCGCTCGCCGATGTCGGTGAGTTTGAAACGCAGCGAGTTACCGGGATCAATCTGCGGAGCGTCGAGGCCGTGCAGCAGCAGGTTCATCTGGCAGAGCAGATATGGCAGCGTCTTTGGTTCGCAACCGAATAGCGATTTTTCCTGCAAAACGCGACGGTCAGCCACAGTTTTGACCTGCTTCGATAAATGATTATACGCTTCGACCAGAAATCCGCCCGTGCCGCTGGCGGGATCAAGCACGGTTTCGCCGAGGCGCGGGTCGGTGACGGCGACCATGAGGCGTACGACAGCGCGCGGGGTATAGAACTCGCCGGAATCGCCCGCAGCATCGCGCATCTCGCGCAGCATGGATTCGTAGAGCGCGCCAAGCGTGTGCAACTCGTTGCTGGCGGTGAAATGAATGCCGTTGAGTTTATTGATGACGTCACGCAACAAGTAGCCGCTGACCATGCGGTTCTGCACGCCTTTGAACACGGTGGCGACAACATCCCGCCGGTCGTCACCGTTGGAACTGGTCAGGGTGCGCAGGTAACGAAACAATCCCGCGCCCTTCCTGCCGTTCGGCAGTGTAGTTTCCTCGTTGTTGATGAAGGCGAGCAATTCGTCGCCGGTGATGCCGTCGGACTTGGCGGCCCAATCGCGCCAGCGATAGGGCGGTTCGATGGCGGGCTTGAACTTTTTCGTGGTGAGTTTGGCCTCGCCCTCGCGCTGAAGTTCCAGGTCATCGAGGAATTTCAGGAACATGATCCAAGTAAGCATCGGCAACCGGTCCAAATCCCCATTTAATCCTTTGTCTTTTCTCATGATGTCCCTAGCGGACTTGAGAAGTGCTCCAAGAGACTGCGCCGTTGTTGGTGTGTTAGCCGATTTCATCACGTCTCCAAATTAATTTTGTCCGTAGCCCTGTCCGCCATAGCCTTGGCGACGGCGGAATGATGTCCCGCGCAGATTTCAAGAGCGCACCGAGTGATTGGGCGGTGGTGGGGGTGGTAACGGTTGTCATGTTACTGGAGTCCGACGCTATTCCGATAGTCAGTGAGCGTAACGACGCGGTCGGGACACTGGGCAACATTCGCTGCGTCTTTAATGGCCCGATCTGCGGTTACAAGGAACATCGATGCACCGTCCACTTCATGGAAGCCACCGATAGAAAAGCAGATGGCCGTGTCGCACATGAAGTTTCCTCGGTTCCTTTTGGGACTGCTTAAGTTCATCGGTTGCGGAGTTGGGAATTTCTGAAGTAGCGCCGACATCAAATGAAAGGGCACTGGAAAAATCTTCCGAATGGCTTTTGCCTTCTCTGACAACTCTGCCGGAGTCAGTTTCACTCCAAGCATGTTCGCATGTCGCACTACCGTGATGGCCGCCCAAGCATCCATGAACGCTGGGCTCGCAAAGTAAGAGCGAAGTTTCTGCCGCACGTCTTTGTCGTCCTTGCCGCCAATCCACGGCTTTGCGATTTTCGGATCGCAGTCAGTAAGAATCTTCTGCATGTCGGTGAGCCATTGTTTCTCTCGCTTGGCCAGCTCCATGGAAAATACTTTTAGGTTCGTTAGTGCGGCGGGTAGCGTCAGATTCGGCGCATGTTTTTTTACATACGCAGCTAGTTTGCTGAGGTTCTGAACATTTTGCACGGCAATTGGTGGCACGGTAAGAAACAACTCCCGACACACGGTTGATGCGGCGTCTGCGAAAAGGCAAATACCGGCGTTAGGGTCAAATGGTGACCAAGTGTGTTCTGCTAACGCTACAAGCGCGTTGAGGCAATAGGGGTAAGCTAGGTCGCTGATATTGCCCAAATGAGCAATCAGTTCCCAGATGACGATAGGACTGGCCAAAGCGAAGTTCCCGGCTTTCTGTTCAAGCGCTCGCAGTCTAAGTGCCTTTGCTCGTGCCTCAGCCAAAGATAAACCGAATGTCAAATCGCGGTAGGCATTTGTGTCGAAGATGACGATTTTCTTCGTACCCGGTGGAATTTGCGGCTGCTTCACGGGCACTGCCTTGATTTTCGTTTTGGCTGCCATAGTCGGTTCAACGTGGTGCGAAGGAAACTGGATGACTATTTATCCTTCGCCGGTTTAGAAGCTTCTGCTTGATCTGACTTGAGAAATTGTCTCGCATTTGAATTTACCTGAGCTGGTCAGAATAATTTAAGGACTTACTTCCTGATCTCGCCAAGCCTTAAGCACCTTAGCAAAATCAACATCTTTCGGTGCTTCATTCCATGACTTGTAGAACGATGCGTCGTCACTGACCGGCGCTGGGTTTGGCTGGTCAATTTTAATACGGGTCGGCATCATCACCGAGTCCCCAAGAAGGATACACTCACCACGCCGCAATGTGGAGAACATGCTCGCGATTCCGCGCACAGAGTCCGGCAGAAGGCTTTTCACGTATGACTGGTCATCTGGGTTTGAGATTCGCAGACAGAGGAAACTGTTACACTGCGAGAGAATCGTGGCCGAGACTTCGCGCGGGCGCTGGCTGATGGCGGTGAGACTGATGCCATACTTCCGCCCTTCCTTGGCAATTCGTTCGGCAGAGTGCTTTGCGGCGTCAGTTGCTGAGTCGTCATCGTTTAAGTAGATATGTGCCTCGTCTGCGAAGACCGCAATTGGAAAGCGCGTTTTGTGGGCACGACGGTGCCAGTAAGCAAAATCGAAAAGGCAGCGCAGAATGAGGGAAATCACAGAAGACCGAACGTCGAAGGGCACTGGGCTCAAATCCACAACAACCACCTTTTTCCTCGCTCCTGCCGTCTCACCCAGCAACCGACGGAACAAATTCTCCATCGATGCGCTGGTGTTGTAGGTCTTCGGCTTGAAAATGAGGTCGTAACGTTTGTCGTTCAACCGAGAGTCAATGCGCATTAGCAATCTTGTGAACTGCCCAAACAACGGTCCCTGCTTGTCGCCCCGGTCACCTTTTATCTTTTCTGTGTCGAGCCTCCGGAACTCGCCGAGGATTGCGTCGAAATCGAAGAACACCGGCGTATCGATAGTGATTTTCTTGATGCCTAGTCCTTTGTTTTCGGGGTGGTTCTCTTTTGCGGCTTGTAGCAGTTCCTTGAACTTCGCGATTTGATTCGGAGCGGCAGACTCGCTACGGTCAACCATGAGGCCGAGCAGTTCTTCGGAGTTCATCAGCCAATAAGGCAACTCCAGATCAGTCGCGGAAATCACATCGGCTGAAACGCCAAAGGTCGCCGCATATTCACCGTGCAAATCGAAGAGCACGATTGTGGCTTGCTGGAATCTACACATTTTCTGAATCAGCGATGCAACAGTCCACGACTTGCCGCCGCCCGTTTGGCCGAGAATGGCGGCGTGACGAGTCAGGAAGGCATCCAGATTGATTTTCGCCTGCTGGCTTGGAACAAGCGAAAGCTTGCCGATGGCAAAATCACCTTCGGCGTAACTGGAATACACCTTGTCAATGAGTTCCGGCGCGACGGCGAACACCGGCGCGTTCACCGTTGGGAGAACATCAGAGCCGCGTTCAAACTTTCCGGCTGCGTCCGTCGTACCGACGGCGATGGTCGCGAGACCGCGCGTAGCCCGGTCGAGAACGAAAGCTCCATCTGAGTCGGCCTCGCGAAGCTCCGACGCCGTTGTCTTCACTTCACGCATTTCGACGCTGGTGACCATGCAAAGCAGTCGCCCTGCTGGTAGAGCAATAGTCACAAACGTTCCAGGTTGACCAATCAGCACGGGCATCGGCCCAGCACCGCTGGTAAGATGAACGGTCATGGACTCAGGCACGCCCATTTCAGAGCCGGTTGACTGCTCATGATCGAGCAGTGACACGAAGATTTCGTCACCCGAAACCGCCACAACTTTTCCAATTTGATAGTCGCTCATAGTATTGTACGGTTAAAAGAGCTTCACGAACTGGCTGAACTTCCAAAGGTCTGTTCCCGGTGTCGCCACCTTGCTGCCCAAGAAGACTTCATTTGAATATCCGCCGCCGAACGACGGTAACTTTTTGAAGTCAGCAACCCCGCCCGGCTCAAATTCGTTCAAGGTGAAAAGCCGAATCCGCCCAGATTGCAACGCGGGCAATACGAGATGCTGGTTTATATGCTCGTCACCAAAACTGAACCCGCAACACAGGAGGTATTTACACTCTGCGCCAAGCACGCGGCTCATGAAGGCAAAGAGCGTCTCGTAAGGCGGTGCGAGTGTTTCCATGACCTTCTTCCGGCGCGGCAAGACCATAATGCGGCTCGCAAAACCTGTGAGTGCATCGGGATGTCGCTCGAAAATCTGCCCGCCATCCGTTGTCCATGAGATAGAACCGTGGAGCTTAACCAACTTTACTGTGAGCTGGTTGTTTGGAGTAAAATGATTCCCAGAAATCTCACCAGATATTGCCCTGAATTGACCGGGGTTGAAGAAACGCTCGGTGCTTCCAGAAAAGCCATTCTCCAGCAGCACACCTGCTTTTGCCGCAGCAACCTCAAGCAGCAGGTCGTAATTCGTGGTGAAAACCCAGACCGTGCATGGGCGGCCAAATGTCCGCTTAGATAGAGCGCGGAAGAACTGAACGTGGTTGTCGATATTCGGGTGTTTGACCGAGAGGATTTCCTGAACTACCAATTCCCTAAACTTGGTTTCGAGAGCGGTGCAACGTGCGTCCTTTGAGTTGATGGCATGGGCGATGATCAAGTCAGCAAGCTCCTCAATGTTCGGTTTGGCGTCTTTGTCATTGTAAACCAAGCCAACCGCCTTGAGCACTTCATCCAGCACGGCGTGTTCATCCGGTTTGAGGGCCCCCACAACCTTTTGCGTCAAGCCACTCATCATGGGGTAGCCCGCCTCAATTGACGTGCCAGCGCCGAAGAGAAAGCCCGTGCCTTCAAGTGAATGGTTGATGTTGGGAAGGATTGTCGCGAGGTCGAGGCTCATAGGTCACTCACGCCGCATACAGCAGCGATTGGAGTTGGTTGACGGCGTTGCGGAGTTGGTCTGAGCCGGTCAGACCGGTTGAGAGTTGAAAGTTGAAAGTTGAGAGTTTAGGCGGCATAGAGCAGAGATTGTAGTTTGTTAACAGCGTTGCCAAGTTGATCGAATCCCCCGAAAAGCTGGGCGATTTCCGCCACGCTGCCGTGTTGTGAAATGGGCGGGAGTTTCAGAACGTCCGGCAGCGTGAACTGGAGTTCGCCGTCAACAGCATATTTCTCCAGCAGATCGTTCAGGATTTCGCGGGCTTCCGGCGCGAAGTACTTGAAAAACGCTGTTTCCTGCTTCTTCAGGCGATCGGCGCGCTGACGGCGGGTGAGCACGGGCGCGTTGAAGGCCAGATGGCACAGCAGGTCGAACGGATCGGCGTCCGGCTTGCCTGCCTGTGCGGCCACATGCTGGAAATCAATCCCGCGCTCGGCAAGTTGCTGGACGATTTCGGCTCGCTGTCCGGCATCTGCCCAGCGGGCGCGTAGTTCGTCCGGGCTGGCGCAGAGTGTCCGCACTTTTTCAGCAGTGTAGTCGGTGAGCTTGACGACGCGGAGTTGTTTGCCGTCGGAATCCAATTCGTGGACGAGTTCGGCGGCGATTTCGACCTGGCCGCCATCGAAGTAGTATTTTTTGTGTTCAACGGGATAGGGACCGCTGAGGATTCTGCCTCCCGGCTCTTTGATTTCACCCTCTTCATCCTCTGGCACTTCCGGCGTTTCGACTTCAACGGTTTTGGTTTTGCCGTGTTCGTCAATTTCCTCCTGCGTGGCAAAGGCGGGATCGCCATCGAAGGCCGGGTCGGCGAAGTTGCGCGTGGCCGTGCCGGTGTAGTCGAGGATGTTGAACCAGAGCTTGCCGTAGTCGTCGCGAACGCGCGTGCCGCGCCCGATGATTTGCTTGAATTCGACCATCGAGTTGACGAGGCGCACGAGCACGACGTTGCGGCAGGTGGGCGCGTCGAGGCCGGTGGTGAGCAGTTGCGACGTGGTGAGGATGACGGGCGTGCGCGTCTCCACGTCCTGAAACCGCTGCATGTGGCCGCGCCCGATGTCGCCTTCGTCAGCGGTGACGCGGCAGACGTAATCGGGGAATTGCTGGACAAGGTCGGTGTTCAGATTGTTGAGCGCAGTGCGCATCTCGGACGCGTGTTCCTGGTCCACGCAGAACACGATGGTTTTGGCGAAGCGGTCGGTTTTCTTGAGGAAATCGGTGAGGTGCCGGGCGACAGCCTGAGTGCGGGCGCGCAAGGCGACACGCCGCTCGAAATCGGCCGTGGTATAAACTTCGTCCGGGATTTCGCGGCCGTAACGGTCGAGGTCGTCCTTGCTCGGACGCCAGCCGGCAGCGTCCCATTGCGTGACGATGCGGTGGACGCGATAGGGCGCGAGGAAACCGTCGTCGATGCCCTGCTTGAGACTGTAGGTGTAAATCGGGTTGCCGAAGTAAAGGTAGGTGTCGCGGTTGTCTTCGCGTTTCGGCGTGGCGGTCATGCCGAGCTGATAGGCCGGTTCAAAGTATTCGAGAATCTCGCGCCAGTTGGATTTTTCCTTCGCGCTGCCGCGATGGCACTCGTCCACGATGACGAGATCGAAGAAGTCGCGGGCGAATTCCTTATAGAGGCCGGGGCGGTTTTCGTCCTCAGCGATGGATTGATAGGTGGCGAAATACATCTCACGGCTGAACACGGCGTTACCGCCCTCAATTTTGTGCCGGGCGTCGCCGAAGGCGGAGAAAGTTTTATCCTTGGGATCATCCACGAGGAAATTCCGGTCGGCCAAATATAATATGCGAGGCTTCCGCGTCGGGTCGCCTTTCGCGTTCCATTTGGAGGACCAGAGTTTCCAGCAAATTTGAAAGGCGACATCCGTCTTGCCCGTGCCGGTGGCCATCGTCAGCAACACGCGCTTCCTGCCTTGCAGAATGGATTGCACGGCGCGGTCAATCGCGATGCGCTGATAATAGCGCGGCTCCCTGCCGGTGGTGAGATTGGCCGGCGTGAGCAGGCGGTTGGCTACGGTGTCGTCCTTTATTTTCTCGCCCACACGCAAGCGTGACCAGAGTTCGGCGGGCGTGGGAAAGGTTTCGACGAACCGCTCGATGCCGGTGATGAAGTCGAACTCGATGATTTCCTTGCCGTTGGTGGCGTAGGCGAATTTCAGGCCGAGGATTCCGGCATATTCCTTGGCCTGCTGCAAACCGTCGGCGGCTTTTTTGTATTCGGCCTTTGCCTCGGTGACGGCGATGGGAAAATCGCGAGTGTAACGGAGCAGGTAATCCGCGCGCTTGGTTTTTTTGCGTTCGGCCTTGCTGCCGCGCACGACGATGCGGCCATCGGTGAAACTGCGCTGCTCGGCTATGGAATGCGGGTCGTTGTCCCACCCGGCAGCTTGAAGCTTCGGCACAACGAATTTGCGGCATGTATCGGCTTCCGTTGACATTGGCAATCTGATTCCAAATTGATTCCCCTACCAAGCAGATTCCACGTAAAAGGCTTTCAGCCTCACGTGGCAAGCATCGTAGGACGGACAGGGCCATTTGCAATGGGAAAAGCAGTTGAGAGGTGAATGTTGAGGGTTGAGGGTCGGAAAACGGAGGGAACATCCAACATCCAACATCGAACATCCAACATCCAATGGCAGGCAAAAGAGCCGGAAGTTTAACCACAGAGAGCGCAGAGAACGCAGAGACAAAACACTCAGAAACTCTTTGTGATCTTTGTGTTCCATGCGGTTAATTCAGTTTTTCGCGTGTTCCGCGTTTTTTTCGCGGTTCAATCCGTGTCCATCCGTGTCCATCCGTGGTTAAAAACTGAACCCCGAGGGGGCATTGAACTTATTAGTATGCAATCGGCAGGCCGCGGCTGTCGGTGCGGAAGGTGAATTCGAAGATCCGGGTGTTTTTCTCCTGGTCGCGAACCTGCCCCGAAATCGAGTACTCTTTTTGCGGCTCCAAGCTCAGATCGGCAGGGAGCGCATAGACCCTTTCGTAAGCGCATTTGTCCGGAAAAGAAATCGGAAGATTGAGGGTGAAATGTTGTTCGGAGGCATCCATTGGCTGGAGATCTCCCTGACCATGCTTGCCGATGAGCACCGCTTCGTAGGATTCGGATGCATCAATTGGCTGGGGCTCTCCCCGACGGATCTGCGCACTTGAGAAACGCGGTATTTTCTTAACCGTCAGCTCGACGGGGGCTTCGATGTCAAGGTGAGCAAAGCCCGGCGTCCAAATCCGCAGGAAAACCTCATCACCCGGCAGCATCTGGCGGTCCCAATCGAGCGGCACTCGCGCGATCCGGGTCAGGGCTTGTTCTTTTCCGGTGATCCATTCGGCGCCAATTTCCTCTGCACGATAATTTCGCAGTCCTGGAAAACAATCATACAGCCCGGCCACCCGGGTGCTCGAAGTGTCCTGGGTGGGGGCAAAACTGCTCAGCAAAATTCCGTCCGAGTTGAGGTCGTCGAGCGCTCCATGAGTGCCCCCGAAGGTCACCAACTCGCTGCCTTTTTTGACCAGCCATCCGGAGTGAACATAATGGTTGTTCAGGCTGATAAGAATGGTTGCCGGATTGAGGGTGACGCAGGTGTGGCCCCGGACAATTCGCTCAAGCGCCAGAGGATAGCGATTGGTCATGGTCTCAGCCATCCAGTCGTCAGCCGTGGCAAAGCCGCCGGCGTCGAGCCGGTTCTTTTGGGAGAGCGCTTCGACCACCGGGAGATAGTTAATGGGGTCCCCCCGCTCGGTTGAATATCGGAAAGAGTTCTTGGCGGGATTCCACTCGATGATGGCCCGTTCGCCTTTCGAATTCATGACAATAAACCGATTGGTCTGACCCGGGAACCTGGCCGTCAATACGTCCACGCCTTTCAGATGCGGGAGCAGTTGCATGAGAGTTTCGGTTTCGGCGGGCGCATTATGAATTTCCACCCAGGACTCGATCCCGGTCGTGGGGAGGACAACGTCCTTTGGATTCACAATGGAATTCGTGATCCGGTACCCGGCGTTTTTTAGAAAAGTCCGGATCTCGACGCGCTGGCCGACGCCGGCGTGATTGTTTCCGTGGTCCGAGAGAATCAGGATTTCGAGGTCATGTCCTTCCCGCGCCTTGTAAAGGGCGCGCAGCTTCTGGAGTTTTTCATCGAGCGCGCAAAGCATGGCGAAAACATCGCGGGACAGGTGCTGGGCATCGTCCGGCGTGCGAATGTAGGCGTAGTAGTTGTCGCCCTCGCTCCTGGTATTGAGAAAGTTTCTGACCAATTCATGCACCTCGTATTGATACATGTGGGACGGATAGACATAACCCAGTGTGCGCAAGAAACCGTTTTCCACCTGCCAGTCCATCTGCCTTTCGTGCTCCATCGAGGTGGTGATGCCATTCACGGACATTTCCAAATTCGCGGCTTCGCAGAAATAAGTGCGCTGATACCCGGGCAGCGGGCGGTCGCCGAAAATGTCGGTCCACGCGACGTCGCTGGTCGAGGGAAACGTCGAGATCAGACGGTTGACCGGGAAATATCCCTGATTAAAGCCCTGACGATGGAATTGAATGCCATGGGTGTCCTTGTAGGTGATCCCGGTCTGCAGGGCTTTCATGTCGCGGTAGGAAACTCCATCCAGGCCGATGATCAGCCGCTTGGGGAGCGCGGCGATGCTCGTTGAGGGGAGGGCTTGGATGACCAATGAGAGAAGAAGGACCGGCCGGCTCACGTATCTGCTCAGGCGACCCAAACCTCCAAAACTCGGGCAAAAAATCATGCCGCCAATTGATAACGGATCGGGTCAGGCATGTCCAAATGAAATTGGAGCCGCCCGGAATAGAATCCGTCATTTAACCGCAAAGGTCCCAGCGCGGCAAAGCCGCAACCAAAGGAGCGCGGACAGCTTTGTCCGCACGTTGGTCTGCGGTGGCATCGGACTTGCGGACAAAGCTGTCCGCGCTCCGTGTGGTTGATTCAGCTTTTGGTGTTTCCTTGCGCGCGCATTTCGAGAAATTTGTCCCGCCATTCCGCGCGGGAAACCTTCCCGCGCGTGCTGGCCTCCAGCGACGGCACAAACCACCACTCGCGCGGCACCTGCCAGCCCGGCAGTTTCCGGAGCAGAAACTGTTTCAATTCCCCGGCCGGGCTGTGCCGTTTGGCGGCCACACACGCCACAATGAGGTCCGCGCGATCGGCATTCCCGCTCGGCACGCCAAAGACCAGGCATTCGGCGACGGCTTCGTGCTCACGCAAAACTTGTTCGATGGCGGCCGGGGACACCTTGCGGCCCGCCACGTTGATCTGGTCGCCGGCCCGGCCGCGAAGATAAACCGCCCCCGCCTGGAGTTCGGCAAGATCGCTGGTCTGGAACCGGCCCCGGCCAAGGGTGTCGGACGGTTTCGGCCAGTACGTTTCGCCCACCGCGGAACTTCGCACCACCAGCGTCCCGTCCGGCTCGAACGCCAAATCCACGTTTTGCATGGGCCGCCCGACACAGGCATCGTCGGTGCGCGGAATGGTGGTCGCGTCGTAGGCGATGCCGCCGCATTCGGATGAGCCGTAGAAGTTGTGGATTTTGAGTCCGTGCGCTTTGAAGACCGCCTGTTCCAGCGCCAGCGGCAGGGGTGCGCCGGCAGAGATGGCCAGACGCACGTTGTGCGGAATGGCCCGGGCTTCGTGCCAGGCGCGCCAGAGCGCCGGAACGCCGGCGAGCGTGAGGTCCGGCTGGTCCGGCGCGGCGCTCTTCAGGACTTCCGGCAAAGGCGACGGCACCAGGAACAGCGGAATACCGTGCAGCAACAGTGGCAGCACCAGGTTCGAAAATCCGTAGGAATGCGCCAGCGATATTGCACCCAGATTCGGCCAGTCCGGCCGCAATCCCATCGTGGCCACGATGTTGTCCGCGTCGGCAGCCAGTTGTTCCCCGGTAAAGGCGATGGTGCGCGGCGCGCCCGTGGTGGCCGAGGTGATTTTCAGATGACAAAAAGGCGGGGGCGGCGGTGGAACGGAAGGTGGCCGTTCATGCGGTTCGAGGGGACAAACCACCGCGTTACAGCGCCAGGCTCGCAAAACGGCAAAAATGAACTCCGGCGAGTGGCCCTGCGGACAGATCATCTCCGGCTTGTCCGGCAATGTGGTTTCCGCCGCACGGTCCAGTTGCGCAAAGGTCCAGCATCGTCCGGAAGCCAGATCGCGCAAAGCGACCTCGTGGCGCCGGTCGCGGGTGATTTTCTGCCAGCGTTCGTAAAGCATCCGCTCTTTCGTAAGGCAACAACGGTTTCTGCCGCAAGCCTGATTTAAAGCAGGGCAGGCGTCCCGCCTGCCCTGTGATCCTGGCAAACCGGTCGGGGGAGCAATGCGTCGGCTTTGCCGACGCGGGCAGGCGAGACGCCTGCCCTACTCTGGAGTTCATGGGCAGCGCCGGAGAGAGGTTCGGAAAAATTCACCCGCTGCTCCCTGGTCCGAGAACATGGCTCGCCAAATGGCATGCAAAACTTTGATATAGGTATATCATAATTTTGTCATCAAGTTTTCTCGCGAGCGACAGGCGAAGAGAAGGGCCTGCTGCAATAACCGCGCCACCAGCGCCACCAGCGCAGCGAGTCGGCCACCGGATGAATGTGGCTGCTCCGGCCCCGGCTGATGACCCGGATCGGCACGAACGCGACCGGGTGCGCCGCCACCAGAAACGCCATCAGCGTTTCGGATTCCACTTCAAAATGTTCCGTCTGGAGCGGGAGTGACGCCCAGGTTGCCAGGTGGATGAGCCGGAAACCGCATTGCGAGTCGGGCAGGGGCCGGCCCGCGCGCCGGGAGAGCTGGCGGCTCATCCAGCAGTTCACCTGCCGGCGCACCCAGGGAATGGCGCATGCGTTGTGCATGCGGTTGCCGACGACCAGCACCGCCCCGGTCTGTTCGGCGCACTCAAGAAAAGCCGGCATGTCATCCGGCGCATGCTGGCCGTCGCCGTCCAGCGTGAAGGCCCATGCAAAATCCTGCTGCCGCGCCTGGGACAGGCCGGTCCTGAGCGCGGCGCCTTTGCCGAGGTTTTTTGCGTGCGGAACCAGTTGCGCGCCCGCCGATTGCGCCCGGGCTGCCGTGTCGTCCGTCGAACCGTCGTCCACGACCAGCACCCGGGGGAATTGCCGGCGCGCTGCAGCGACCAGGGCCGCGATGCTCGCACCCTCGTTGAAACAGGGGATCACCACCGCGCATGTCGTCGGTTCCGGCACGCGTCCAGCTTGAATAAAATCTTCGGGGCAATCGAGGCAAAACCGGTTCGCATATCCACTCGTCCTCGTCCTCAAATTCCTTTTTTGATCAAGGTTCAAGGTTGGATGTTTAATGTTCGGTGTCCCGGCTTCAGCCGGTTCCCATTCAACGTTCAAGGTTCAAGTTCGATGTTCTTTATCGAGGACGAGGACGAGAACGAGAACGAGGACGAATCCACCCCTTGATGGCTTGTGGTGTTTTCCCTTGATTCAACAACTTGCAGCAAACAATGCTGCAGACCTGCCCAACCGGCCCCGCCGTACGGCTTTTCCGTTGCTCCGCTGTCACATGCTCTATATCTTCCGCTGGCTTGAACCATGCGATTTAACCTCGAAACCCGGGACGTGTTTGGTCGAAACTCAAATTTAATAACGCCTCGCTGACCCGGTCTTTCATCGCCACTTTCACCCATGCTTTTCCCATTCCCGCCAACATCCGCCACGCCGCCGCGAGTAGTCATCACCGGCGCCGGCATTGTCACGGCTTTGGGTCTCGGGTGGAAATCGAACGCAGAGGGGTTCCGCCTTGGACGCCCGGCGTTCCGTCCGGTGTCATTGTTTGACGTGAGCCGTCAGCGGGTGAAGACCGCCGCCGAGGTGGATTTGCCGGATGCGCTGCCGCCCACCGGCCTCAGCCGCCGCCAGTTGGCCCGTCTCGACCGCGCCGGCAAAATGCTGTTGCTGGCGGCGAATGAAGCCTGGCAGCAGGCCGGTTGGAAACCCACCAGCAATCTGCCGCTCGTTTTGGGCACGACCGCGGGCGGCATGTCGCTGGGAGAGGATTATTTTCGTCAGGCGGTGCAATCCCCGGGCCGGCATCGCCGGCAACCCACTCGCGCCATCCACTACCAGCCGCAAGTCCAGGCGCGGATGGTTTTGGACGCCCTAGGTTTCAACGGGCCGATCACCATCATCTCAAACGCCTGCGCCTCCGGGAGCAACGCCATCGGCCAGGCCTGGAACCTGGTTCGCTGCGGCCAGGCCGAACGCGCCCTGGCCGGCGGTTATGACGCGCTCAGCTTGCTGGTGTTTGCGGGCTTCGATGCGTTGCAGGCGTTGTCACCCACCGTCTGCCGTCCGTTCGACGCCCGGCGCGACGGTTTGGCGCTCGGTGAAGGCGCGGCGCTCGTCGCTTTGGAAACCTTGGAGCATGCGCGGCGGCGGAATGCCCCGATTCTCGGGGAACTCATCGGTTACGGCACGACCATTGACCGGCATCATCTCACCCAGCCGCAACCGGAAGGGAATGCGGCGCTAACGGCCATGAACCTCGCCTGTGACGCCGCCCGGGTTGGTCCGAAGGATGTTGATTACATCAACGCCCACGGCACGGGCACGGTGCTCAACGACAGTGCGGAGGCGTCCGCCATTTCACGCTGGGCCGGGCCTCGGGCCGCCACCCTGCCGGTCAGCTCCACGAAGGCCAGCATCGGGCATCTCTTGGGCGCCGCCGGCGCGGTCGAGGCGGTGATTTGCCTGATGGCCCTGCGCGAACAATGGCTGCCGGCGCAGGCGGCGTTTGAAACTCCCGACCCGGCCTGCAACTTTCCCATCGTGCGCCAGCCCCGGGACGCGCCGGTGAAGGTCGCCCTGTCCAACTCGTTCGGCTTCGGCGGCGTCAATGCGACCCTGATTTTGCGGAGGTGGGCATGAGCCGGATTTTTGTGGCGGGATTGGGCGCGGTTTCCCCGGCCGGCTGGAATGTCGCCGCCTTGCGCGCGGCGCTGGACCGTGGCGAACCGCTGCCGGTTCAACCGTTGGAACGCCCCGGCGGGGACAAATCCCTCCGCGCGCGGCTGGTGCCGGCTCCGGCTACGCGTCCCGGATTTTTGGCGCATCCCCGCCTGCGGCGGACGAGTCCGATCACGCATTACGCGGCGGCGGCGGCGCTGGATGCAGTGGCCGGTTTGCGGGCGCTCCGGGCTGAAAAAATCCGGCTGGGCCTGGTGGTCTGCCAGCAGGCCGGTTGTGTGCATTACTCCTGCCGGTTCTTTGATGAAGTCCTGAAGGACCCCGCGACCGCCAGTCCGCTGCTGTTTCCCGAAACGGTTTACGCCGCTCCGGCCAGCCATGTCGCGGCGCTCCTGGAAAATGTTACGCTCGCCGATACGTTCGTGGGCGATCCGGCCTCGTTCCTGCAGGGAGCGGCCCTCGGCATCCGGTGGCTGGAGGCGAACACCGTGGACGCGTGTCTCGTCATCGGGGTGGAAGAAACCAACTGGATTCTCGCAGACGCGCTCCGGCATCTCGATCGCCCCGCCGTCATCATTGGCGGCGCCGGGGCGATATGCCTGAGCCTTGACCCGGCGTTGTCCATTGGGGTTGCGCTTGAGACAATCACGGATGTGCATTCCTACCGGGCTTCCACCAGCCGAACACAAGCCGCCCAAGCCATGCGCAAACAGTTGCCAGCCAGTTCCACCGTGGAACTTCTCTGTGACGGTCTGGATGACAGCCCGCGCACCGACGCCGCCGAACGGGCCGCATGGCGCGATTGGACCGGCCCGCGCCTGAGTCCCAAGCGGGTGCTCGGTGAAGGCTTGATGGCTGCCGCCGCGTGGCAATGTGTGGCCGCTTGCGACCTGGTTTCAGCGGGACGCTTCCCGGCAGCCAACATCAGCCTGGTTGGCTCAAATCAACAGGCGATTGGAGCGCGCTTTGTAGCCGCCGACGTCAGTCGGCGCTGAATGTATTTGGATCTGACGTCTCGGTTCTGGGGTTTGGGGTAATTTGCGCCGACTAACGTCGGCGGCTACGTGAGGATTTTTACGGGCCGCCGGTAATTCGCATTTGCCCGCTGGCGCGCCAAAGGCCACTATTTCCCCATGAGCTTGCGCGTCATTTTGATTACCGGTGCCAATGGGGGACTCGGCCAGGCGACCGCACAAGCCTTCCTTCAAGAGTCGCCCGCCAATCATATCTGGCTCGGTGTTCATACCCATCGTGAGCACGTTGACAAACTGGCCAATGAGAATCCCGGCCGTTGTTTTTGCGTTTCGCTGGACGTGACCCGGCCGGATTCCTGGAAACAGGCGGTGGCTGAAATCTTTGCCCGCCACAATCGTCTGGACGTGCTGGTGAACAATGCCGGCAGTCACCAGGATGCCTTGCTGGCCATGATGCCGCCGGATTCCTGGCGGCGGGTGCTCGCGACAAATCTCGATGGGGTTTTTCATGGCTGCCAGGCCGTGCTCCCGACGATGATCAGCCAGCGCAGCGGGCGGATCATCAATATCGCATCGCTTAGCGCGCTGCTGGCGCCCGCCGGCCAGACCAACTACGCGGCAGCCAAGGCCGGTGTGGTTGCCTTGACCCAGTCACTGGCAAAAGAAGTGGGCCGGATCGGAATCACCGTCAATGCGGTCTGCCCGGGTTATGTGGACACGGAGACGCTTGCGGTCATGGGCGACGCTGAGCGCCGGCGCGCCCTGGAGCGGATTCCCATGCGGCGTTTTGGGCAGCCAGGCGAAGTTGCCGCGGCGATCCGCTTTTTGGCTTGCGCCGAGGCCGGGTACATCACAGGCTCCACGCTTAAAATTGACGGTGGAATCTTCTAATGAACAACACGGCGGAACTCAAAACCCAAATCAAACACCTGCTGGTGGAGAACCTCATGCTCCAATCCAAGGCGGAGGAAATCGCGGACGACCTGCCGCTTTTTGGTCCCGGCAGCCTGGGTTTGGACTCCGTCGATGCGCTCCAGATCGTTGTTGCGCTCGATAAAAATTACGGGTTGAAAATCCCTGATCCCGAAGCGGCCAAAAAAATTCTGCAGAGTGTCAACACCATCGCGGCTGCGCTGGAACAGCGTTTACCTGGTTGACGTGACTTCCAACCCCTCAAGGAAGAGAAATACCCGGAAAGATTGTTTTTCGCACCGAGCGGATGTTGGGCGAAAATGGTCATACTCAAGAACAGATTGTATGAGGGTTTGTTTTTCATGGACGAACCCCGGCTGGACCCTTCCCGGGCATCGGTGCCAATTTACTTCCCAAGATACTTCAACGGGTTGCGTATCCGGTCGAGCCGCTCGGATTCAAGTTCGTTCAAAACGATCTGCCGCCGTCTTTGCTTGACGGCATTCGCGACCGATTGGGGAAGCAACCAGACCTGTTTGACCAGTTGGAGGATGGTCAGGCCAATGAGTTTCAGGGTGTGCATGGAGCGGGATTACTCTCGTTCTCTGGCTGGCATATATCCTCCGGTTCAACCGTCGTCACCGCCCCGCCATTTTCCGGATGCGGGCGCTGCGGATTCTCAACGGCCAGGAAATGATTTTTCGGCGTCCAACCTCTGGAACGCTCCAAAAGGAGCGGGTGCTCATAGGCCAGACACAGGACGTTCTGTTGCAGGTAAAAGCGCATATTATTTCGCGGTGCGAAAGGTGTCAGCGTTGTCAAGCCAACGACGGCGGCGGCCATGATGCCTTCAATGAGCATCCAGACGGCCTATCACGCCGACGCCAGCTTCGACTCCGCCTCATTCAGACCCGCTTGGGGTTCACAAGCAGCAGCACGATCCCACCGACGAGCGCGAACGCTCCGACGGCGGGCGGGATAAAGTGGCTGACGGTGGTCTCAAAGTGCATGCCGAGGAACTCGACCGGCTTTCCCGGAGTCGTGAAGGTGATGCCGGAGTAAGCGAGCACCACGATGCCAAGAGCGACCAGGAGGATTGCGACAATGGTTTTTGTATTCATATTGAATCTTCAGTTTATTTTCTTCGGTTGGCAGTTTCTTAATTCAGTCGCTTGCGACCACAAGCGAGGTTCACCTGCATCCGTCACACTGCTTGCCTGCCGGCGATGACCCGGAGCAAAACCGCCACAATGGCGAGGACGAGGAGGATATGAATTAAGCCGCCCAACGTGCCGGTCACCAGCCCCAGCAGCCACAAAATGAGCAGCACCACTGCAATCGTGTATAACATAAAGTTTTCTATTGGTTGGTTTGCTGGCTGGCATGCTTTCGCGCCAGCCAGCAATAAGTTGACGGTTTAGTTGGCGGCCACGGGCACGGCGATGGTCATGTTGTTGATCACGCTGTTCACACCGTTGATGTCGGTGGCGAGTTTGGTGACGAGGCTCTTTTCGGCATCGTTTTTGGCAATGCCGCTCAAGGTGACGATGCCGTCCGTCGTTGAAACCGTGGTATGCAGGGCGCTGGTCGAGTGGTGCGATAGCAACGACGACTTGACTTCAGCCGTGATGGAGGCGTCATCAATCTTGTCGCCGACCGTTTCGCTTGGAATGGCCGGGGTCTTGGCAATCGTCATCTCATTCTTGACTGATTTGACATTGTCAACGTCCTTGGCGTATTCGGTGGTGAGTTCCTTTTCGGCCATGCTGGAGGCTTCACCTTGCAAGGTGACGATCCCATTTTTCACATACACGGTGGTTCCGGTGGCGCTCACGTTGCGATGGAACAGGAGTGCGGATTTCACTTTCAGGCCGATCCACGCGTCCGAGTGTTCGGCGGGGCATTCCCCTTTGACGGTGAGTTGATTGTCCACGCTTATGACGCCGGGCAGACTCGCCACGGTGTCCTGGGCCAGAGACTTATCGGACGCTTTGGTCACCGTTCCGGTCAGGGTGACAACCCCGTCTTTGGATTCAGTCTTGATTGAATCCTCTTTGAGGTAGGTTTTGAACACATACGACTTTGCGGCGGATGACTCGATGCGGCTGTCCGTATCGGAGGCGCGCACGGATGGGCTGGTAACTAACAAGGCGCTCGTGGCTGCCAGGAGCGCGAGGGTGTAAGTTGATTTCATTTTCATTTGCTTTTACTTTCGGTTGTTGTTGCGTTGTTGATGTTTTTTGGTACGAGCAGCACGGTACGCTGCGGGCCGGCCCTTCGCTATGGGGTGTAACCCTACCGTGCATTTTGGGGAATTGCCCGGTAAAGACTGATTTGGCAAATCACGCTGCCTTTCCCCATCCAGGCCGCGAACAAGTAACCACTCGCGAAGGCGACAAGGATAAAAACAATCGTCAGTCAAAACGTGGAGACCGCCGTGCCCAGCACCCGCGGCATTGCGAGTTGCAGGAACGGATCGCTTCCCTGCATTGGCTGGATCGTGCGCTTGCAAAACAGTTCCGGAGCTCCAACGTTGCCTCACCCGTGTTTCCACAGCCGGATACGCTTAAACAAGCCGGCAGCCGGGCGCAGAGACAGATTTTAGGCCGGGGTTAACCTTGCGGCGCGGAAAGTTGTTCGAGGTTTGCGCCTTCACGCTGCAGGAGGACGGCTTCGACGCGGGGCACATACATTTGTGTTTCCGCGGGCAGATGTTCGGCAATGGCGTCGTAACTGTGCGTTTTATGGCGATCCAAAAGTTTTTGCACCGTGCCTTCACCGGCGCTGTAAGCGGCCAGGGCGAGCCGCCAGTCGTGGAAACGGTCGTAAAGATATTTCAGATACTGGGCGGAGGCGGTCGCGCTCGGTTCCGGTTGAAAACGTTGATCGCGCGGCCACAAGGAAAGACCGAACCGTTTGGCCGTGTCCGGCATCAATTGAAATAATCCCGCGGCTCCCCCCGGACTCAGCGCGCGACGGTCAAATGACGATTCCACTTCCGCCACCCAGACCAGTTCGGGCGGCACCTTTTGGGCGGCGAAAATCGGCTTCAACTCCGGCACATATTCTTTGGCTGAAGCCGGCCAGGGACCGCCGGAAACTTTTCTCACCCAAATCTCGCGTTCCTTTTGCGGCGGGGGATTGGGAACCGGTTGGGGCGGCTGGTTGGTTTCAACTTTTGGCGGTGGAATCGTGAGCCGGATTTCGTCCGCGACATCCAGGTAATCCATCTGCGCCTTGAGC
>JBEKZC010000010.1:0-75222 GCA_049510295.1 Verrucomicrobiota bacterium
GCCTTCCAGCCTGGAAACCAGTACTGGGGAACCACAACCCGGCAGGGTGACGTCGC
Organism: Verrucomicrobiota bacterium; assembly: GCA_049510295.1. Classification (GTDB taxonomy): domain Bacteria; phylum Verrucomicrobiota; class Verrucomicrobiia; order Limisphaerales; family UBA11358; genus UBA11358. The sequence goes on from JBEKZC010000010.1 coordinate 57, forward strand.
TTGAATGTCAAGCGTCCAGTGCCTCGCGCTTTTGGGGGTTCCCGCAACCCGGCCCGCTCCTTCCAAAAGCTTCGGATCTGGAGTTGTGGAGCTTGAGTTTATTGAGTTTGGGAACAGGTGCTGGGCTTCTTCCTCGTTCGCGGAAATGGGTACGAGTTCCCCATGGGAGTCCAATGCGAAGACATCCGTACTTGGCGGCGCCAATCGCAATTTTCCATTGTCAAAGAAACCTTCACGGTACGTTGCTATGTCCAATGTAAAGGTCAAGTAAAGTGTGACCTCCAAAACGACCAGAGTGGATACGTGCGCACACCAGAGTTGAGGATCGCTCAATAGGACTCTTGCCTCTTTTCTCCAAAAGGCATCGAGCAGAAGAGCCACCAATAGGCTTTGTGCCAGGGTCGCACAACTCATAAACCGCCAGCTAAACTGGATATGCCGTAATAAGGAAATGTAGTGATAAATGGGCAGAGATATCGGCAACATCGTTGCAACACATCCACCAAGAACGAGAATCCAAAATATTACATTTGTCCGTGCTCGCCGATCAAATTTAAGATTGCAAACTGCCAAAATGGCTATCGCATAGACGAGAACGAAACCAAAGAAAATGTGGAGCAAGCGATTAGCGAAGATATCGTCCGGCATGGCGCTCAACATAATTGGTTTGCTCCACTCGAGTGATGGGAAAAATACTGATCTTGAGATGTCTTCTCCATTGGTCCAGAGCCAATCTGAAGCACGTATAATGGAACCATAAGCATACAGTGGCAACAGATATATTGCAGACAGTCCTACTGCAACCAGTCCGGCGGTTAAAAGCCTCTTAAAGGTCCGCCAACCACGAAACAGGGCAAACCCGGCAGCCACGGGAGCAAATGTCACGGCCGTAATCACATGTGTAAAAAAAAGGCAAGCAATCCACAGCGTAAGCTTGAGGGTTTCCGGAACACCTGCCTGCGCCCAACTCAAATTGGTGGTGCCGTTATGCTTTCCGTCCTGAAGCTGGTTTGTTCGCTTTAAAGTACGACTGAGGTCTTCCAGAGCACTGATGATCAATGGCATCCAGACAAACGCCCAGAATTCCGAATTGGCCCCGCGAGCCAGCAGGTCGATGGCATAGTGGTAGGGCACGGCCATATACACGACCGCTCCAACGACGGCTGCCCATTCGTTGACAACAAAACGTCGCAAGCAGCAGAGTGCACCGACTCCTGAGAGAATGAGGGCGAACGATGTAGTCCAAGCCAAGGCGAACCCCGCCTCCCCGCCTAAGGGGGCAAACCGCCAGAAAAGTGTTCCCACATAACAAGGCAAGGGAGGATTATAGAACAAGGACGGACTGCCAAATCCATTATTGGGTGTGGGAAACCACCGTGGATAAAGTTCGCCACCCCAGAATTGACGGGAAAAACATTCCAGATGACTAATATGAAAGCGCCCGTCATGCGTTGGATCCGGGTAACCGTACCGGATCATCGGGGTCGCGAGCAACAGTCCCGCTGCTACAACCAACAAGAGTCCACTTTTTCGTAATAAGGGCCGCACAGGCAGTAAATTTGCCAAAGATTTAATGGTTAATCCAGACTGTTTTGAGATTTCAGATGCCCAGATGCCCACGCCAACAAGCAGAAAATCCTGCCCTTAAGCGGCCTGAGCGAATTTTCATCTCACAGAGTTTCCTTCGTTGTTTTCCCGGCTATCCGCCAGATCAGCCGGGTGTTTCCTCAGCCGTATACAATAATCTGCCTCTGGTTTCAGAACCGGTGTACTCCCTCGCAATTCAGTCAGTTGGAATCGCCCGGGACTTCCGGAAGGAGATCAGCCGGTTGAGGTTATATTGCACCAGCACGACGGTTATAATTGGCGCCAGCTTAGCAAGATATTTGTTCCATGCAAAACAGTCAATCACTATGTACAACGTAGCGGCAGAGGTTGTCCAGCCGAGGAACGCAACGCCACAGAAGGAAAGAAAGCGGAGCGGCAGCCAGTCCCGGGTCTTGAAATTGAACAGTGCGTTCAGGGTGAAGGTGAATGCGGTGCCGGAGGCATAGCCGATAGCATTGGCAATCTGGTAATGCACAACATCCCACATGACCAACCCGGAATAAATCAGAAAATCCAGCGAGGCCCCGCACAGACCAATGGCACAATAGAGAACGAGTCGCCTGTTGCTGAAGTACAATGCTGTCAGGAAGGTCCTCATGGTTTAACCTGTGGGGGATCAACTTCATCTGAATCACTGCAACTTCGATTGATGGTAGATGTAGCGGTATTTCTTTGGCCATGAATCCGGAGATCGGTCGAGGCTGAAGTTACGCGGTAGCCCGGTGATGTAAGCACGTTTTTCAGACGTGAAAAGTTCCTCAACACACCGATGATCACCTTGGGAACCTTGCCTAGCGGAAGCCCGCGCGAAGCCCCCAGACGCTTGCGGTAAAGCACCGGCACTTCTTTTACCTCGAAGCCGCTGTAAATGGCCCGCAAGGCCAATTCTGAAGAAATAAGATGGCGGTTTACCCATGGCTCATTGGCAATCTTTCGGATCACACGAGCTTGGTAAATGCGAAACCCCGCATCGGCATCGTGAAGATTGACCCGAAAATATCGCCTTAACAGGAAGTTGTAAACCCCCGTCATCAGCCGCCGATAGAACTGGTCCCGCCTTCCGCTACGTATACCACTGATAATACCGTACCGATCGCAGTGCGGGTAGAGCTTCCAGAAATCCGTGAAGTCCTGCTTTCCTCCGGTGTCGCTGAAGAAGATGTACGGATTTCTGGCCAACATCACGGCATCGCGGAATGCCTTGGCGTAGCCCTTTCGTTCTTGGCTGGTCGAATGGATGATCCCCAATTCACCCTTCAGGCGTTCCAGAATCTTCTTTGTGCCGTCAGTGCTGCCGTCCTCGGCCACGATCAGTTCCGAACCGGGTAGTTTCTGAATGATTTTGGCATGGATCTCGCGGATTTCATGCTCAATCGTATTGGCCTCGTTGAAGACATTGATGATGACGCTTACGGGAGGATTTGGACTTGTTCCCGCAAGATTTGCCGGGAGAGCAACTAATTCAGTTTTGTTCATAGAAAACGATCGCCAAACCATCGAAAGCAGCCAGCCGCACCAACCATATTAGAACACAAGGAATTTGCCCTTTAGGCAAGCCCTAATTTTCATGAACTTCTCTCACTGTGCTTGTCGCATTCAGATGGTCGCGCCGGCAAGGGCCAGTTCATTCCGCAAGCTTTGGACTCGGTTCATCTTGCATGCTTTGGCGTTGTGGGTCTCAAGGACGAAGAATCTCCCGCGACCGCTGGATGGATCGCTCAAGGACCGCATCCATGTTGATGTATTCGAATTCGCCCAATCGCCCGTGAAGTATGAGTCCCAGTTGGCCCTCACAATATTCCCGCACCGCTTGCACATTGCAACGGTGATTGAGATCATAAATCACATAAGCGTGCTTTTGGCGAAAGACATCCTGCGCCAGGACCACCTCCCGTCCGTCAACGAGCCCCAACCTTACGATATCTTCCACGACCCGGTTCATTAGATCTGCATCGTTCATCCGGGAAATTTGGTCGCCGTCACGATACGTGACTTCCGCCATGATTCGACTGGTGCCATCACGCGCTTCTTCAGGCAGCAAAAAATCGATTTTTGAAACCCGGTGAAAGAGGGCTCCCTTGTCGGCCACCGTAAATGAAAGATTGTCGCCAAGGCGGTCGCGCGAAACATGAAGAGGGCAAATTGCAATCGAGTTGAACTTCAGATTTCCCGCAGCCTGCACGACCGCCTGGGGGGCGCGCGGCTCGAGTTTGGAGACCAAATCGGGAATGGGAATGGTGGAGATCAGCCGGTCATAGGATCGCTCGATACCGCCGGATGCCAGCACTTGCCAACCATTGGCGGACCGGGTAACCCGTTGAACTTCAGTGCCGGTGTGAATGATAACCTTGGCGCCTAATTTTTGCAAAAAAGCTTTTACCAGCGACTGGATTCCGCCATGCTTGGGATAGTAAAAGTAGAGTTGATGCACATAACCTTCGGTGGAAACTCCTTGCGCACTCTTGATGATGTCTTCCGGCGGTGGCTTGGGAATCCGCTCAACCATCTGCGTATCCATAAATGCAGGATCGAATTTCCAGATCTTTTCATTATACGGCCGCAAATAGAGATTGGTGATTCCTTCCCCGAACGTCGCGAGGAAAAATTGGAGCATGTTTTGCGGCGTGTATTGTCCATAGGGATTGTTTAGAAATGTGTTGAGGCAGAAATCACGCTCCGCCGCCGAAAGCGCTGATAATTCATTCTCAAACGGGTACTTGATAAAGCGCCCGTCGTGAAAAATTTTGCTGGATCGCCGTAGTTTGTGCACATTGTCCCCCAACATGCCCACCATTAACTCGAGGACTGCAGTATTCTTTGAAAAGATGATATGCGGACCCACGTCGCATGCAACACCGGCAAAGGAATAGGAGCAGCACAAGCCGCCTGGATTCATGGTCTTCTCAAAAAGTTCGATGCTGCCGATTCGATCGCTCTCTTGCAGCAAATAGGCCAGTGAAATGCCGCCCAACCCGGCGCCAAGGATACCAATGTTCATAGTCTGGCCTTTTCCCGAACGACACAACCGGGATCATCGTTCGCATTTTTTCCCAAAGGGAAAACTTGGATCTTGAGATATTGATTCATGAACATGATGATTAGTGGATGACCTTTATTATACCGAGGTGCGGCACTTTTGGAGACGTTGCTTTCAGCGGATCAGGAAAATATCTGTCAATTCCAGACTGCAGGCAGTTCCAAAACCCATCCATTTCCCAATAAGTTCCGGCCAAAGGGCAACCAAGCAGCATAGCCAACCGAATGCCTGCCTGATGGCACCTCGATTTGCACCAAATCCGATTTTGCTTCGGTGCGCATAGGAAAATCTTTTTCCTGGCCTGAATCTGACGTCTTCCAACCTGGAAACCAGTATGTCGCTTCCATTGGTGCCAACGCCAGTCTGATACACACATAACAGGACTGCAGGCAGACGGCGGCAACCGATAAATTGCAGACAATCCCACTGATGAAAGGTTCATGGTGAAGCCGAGGTTGCTTTGGGTATGACCGATAAGCTCTCCGTCGGCACCTGCAAAACGATTGTTGCCGCGCAGTGCGGACATTTTATATTTTGATTGATCTCACGCTGATAAAATACGATGTGGCCACCACAATGGGCACAAGCAATCTTTAGATAGCCTTGATTCTCTTTCATCGGAAACAATAGCCAAGAACACGAACTGCCAATCAGTAAGTACAAAAAAGCGATCTCAAGAATCAATTCGGCAGTATGGGGCGAGACACCAAATGCATCCGCCAGACTGCCCAGATACCCGCTCAAGCCATTACCGTATGCCAGATGGTAAACCCAAAAATTCGCCGCCAATAAAAAAATAAATGTCTGCTTCAACCAGATCTTGTCTCCAAAAAAGCAAATCAGTGACATTACCAATTCAGCCGCACTGGCGATCCAAAATAAATACTGCATTGGAACCAGGAGTATCTGGTCATGCGGCTGCGTTAAACCGGCGCTGGCCCAATTAGCGATGATCATCGCTGTGGCCAAAGCCAGCAGCAATACTCCCGCTGAGACGGTGAAAAAGCGGATCACTTTTGCTTGCACATGTTGCATTTCTAATCCGTGAAAATGGGGACCCATAGATTCGTCCCGTTCAAGCAGGCTGCCTTGTCCGCAGCCGTTAATCCCAATACGGTAATGGATTCTTCCATAAATTTAGATTTTAATCTTCACACAAGAATTTCGCAAATTGCCGTGCCCGAGCACGCTCAGCAGCAACTGAAGCGGGTAAATGTTGCGAGTGATCCAGGATGAAGAGTTTCACGGGAATATCAGCTTTAGCAGCCAGGTCTTGATATTGTGTCAACTTTTCAGTTGGAACCCATTTGTCATCCCTGCCGCTTGCAATGAACACTTTCTTTTCGGGCAAGGTGGATAAATCGGGCAAAGAAATTGGGTCGAACAGAATCGTACCTTTCCATAGCCCGTTTTTTTTCGCCATGAGTTCCATTACGAACGACGATCCTATGTTGGATGCGTATAGATACATACGATTGGTGTCCACATTGGGATTTTTCGCCAATATCTCACAGAAACTCATTACACAAGACTCGTCAACGATGGCAAAGTAGAACCCCCCATTCGCGGCAACCTGGGCGTAGGGAAACCAGTTTGAAAAATCCCTGGTAATGATGACAGGATATTTCTTCTTAGGAGAAACGCGCCTTGGCTGCCACAGGTGGTAGGTGCGATCCCCCAACGCACCGGCGGCTACGCCAACCAATGGAGTCACGCTAACAGCGTATCTCAATGGGCGTTCCAGACTGGAAACCATGCAACGGTTGACTTGCGACTTGATATCATATTCCCAAATACCAGGAAACCCGCCTTCCGAACAGCCTGTGAAATATAAGTGATTGCTGCCCAAGGCCCAGTTTCTGATCCAACCTTGCCAGGGTTCACGGAGTGGTTCTAAGTCAAGTTTAGCCTTGATGCAAAACAAGGGTTCGCCTTTATTATAATCCACATAAACGTATTTTGTCACATGCTCGTTCCACGTCGCTTTTCGGACTGAGCTTTCGTTGCCGCGGAGTCTTTCGCCATTTGGCGTCCATTGGGTGCCAAGAGAAAAACGGCTCAAAAACCGCCCTTCTTTGCCGCTGCAATTTAACAGAAACTCTCCTGCTTGTGTTGAATAGGTGAAGTCCACCAACTGATACTGATTCGTGGTGGATTCCCACACTCTTTCTGGATGTTCGGAGTCTAATTGCAGAACCCAGAGTCCCCCGTCATTCCGCCAGGCGACCGAGTTTTGAGAGATGGCGGTCAGGTCTTCCAGTTTATCCTGGCTAATGCCTCTGAGATGCCGGGTAGTCACCCACTCGTCCCCTGACTGCTGTTCCACGACATACAGATCTTTTGTAAAAGAGGTCGAATAGGCAAACGCACGGGGCGTCAGCCAAGCGAGTTCGTAAAGATTCACGTCCGCTGTTATTCTCGCAACCTCTTCCCCGGAGATCCCGTTGCAGATCACGATTTTTTCCTCCCTCTGCTGTGGGTTAGACGGAAAAGCAAAAGCAAAAAAGCTGTCATCCGGCGACCATCCCAACATCGAAAAACGCTGCCAAGTATGGCACTTCTCCTTTTGTTCACACAAGAGCTTGCTTTTCCCGTTGGCGGTTATACAAAAGAACATGCCGACACCTTCCTCTGTGTCCTGGCAATAAACCAAACGAGTGTCAGTGCTGTTGGGAGTCAGGTCTTGCTTGAACTGCCTGATCGATGCTAACTCGGAAACAACGGCGTTGAAATGGGCAGGTCTGTGTGAAATAACAACGATGTGCCAGCCGATGAGGAGCAAAACCACGGCTATTGCCAGCACAATAGCAGTTGGATTGGCAGCCAGCTTCAACTGCGGTGTGTTCATCGAAATTCCATACGGCTGTTACTTCGGGATGACCGGCCTGACATCCCGTGGCAGCTTCAGGTCGTCTTCCGCGCCAGCACGCTTCGCCAGCCATTCGATGATGCGCCGGATGGCCAGCTGCAAGGCTTCATCTGAAGTGCGCGGCAGGGCAAAGCCCGCTTGGCGGAGTTTGGACGAATCCATTCTCGATTGCGGCACGTCGCCGGGCCAGCCGGCCGCGGAATCCCCGTAATGAATGGCCGTCCGGCCGCGGAATCCCAGTTGCTCCAACAATTCGTTGGCGATGAAACGCACGGATGTGGCCCCGTCCGGCGCGAGGTTGAAGACGTCAAATTTCGACGGTTCCAGTGCGGAACAGCGTTGGGCGGCGAACATCAACCCGGCCACCAGATCGCGGACATAAACATAGGGTTTGGCTTGATGGCCGTTTCCCAACACTTTCAGTTCGTTCGAATTCTTCGCGAGCTGCCGGATGAAATCGTAAATGACCCCGTGGGTGGTACGTTCGCCGACGATGTTCCCAAACCGCAGGATGATACCGCGCAATCCAAACGTGGCGCAGAAAGCGGAGATCAACGCTTCCGAAGCCTCCTTGCCGGCGCCATAAAGACTGATGGGCAGGCACGGCCCCAAGCCTTCATGCGTCACCGTCATGCCCACGTCGCCATACACAGTGCCGGAACTCGAAAGCACGATTTGCGGCACCCGGTTACGCCGCATGGCTTCGAGGACGTTATAGGTGGCGATGGTTTCCTGTTCGAGATCAAGCCGGGTGTTTTCGATTCCCCAACGGGCGTCCGGGTTGGCCGCCAGATGGAAGACCCGATCAACGCCCTGGAAATGCGGCAGCATTTTTTGGAAATCCAGAAGATCGAGGGTGTTTACCTTGAGCTTTGGGTTGCCAGCATGCTGGGCGAGGTGTTCCCGTCGGCCGGAGGAAAAGTTATCCAAAACCCTGACTTCCTTGATCGCAGGATTGAACAGCAAGGCATCCAGCAGATGAGAACCGATAAAACCGGCTCCCCCCGTGACCAGATAGGTTAATGAGGCATTTTGCGCCATGAATTTGCTACAATTATAGGTTCACCTCTCTAGCGTCAACGATTTTGTTTGAGTAAAATCAGCCGCTCTGCCACCACAAGGCTGGAATTACGCGCACCAATGAACGGTAATCAAAATCAGAACCCGCCTTTGAGCCAGACTAAATGACCTTATACCAGGGTAATGACATTTTGGAGACGTTGCTTTCGGCGAATCAGGAAAATGGCTGTCAACCCAAGACCGCAGGCAGTTCCAAAACTTACCCACTTCCCAATAAGTTCCGGCCAGAGGGCGTCAAGCTGCAAGTCAACCGAATGCCGGCCTTGGGGTACCTCGATTTGCACCAAACCTGATTTTGCTTCACTCTGAACAGGAAAATCTTCTCCCGTGCTTGGACCTGATGCCTTCCAGCCTGGAAACCAGTATTGAGGAATCACTACCAAGCAAGGAGATGTCGCTTGAACTGTTAGCCTCCAGTGCCTCGCACTTTTTGGGCTTCCCATAACCCGGCCTTCTCCTCCCAAAAGCTTGGGCATTGGAACTGTGGAACTTGCGTTTGGAAACAGGTGTAGGGCCTCTCCCTCGTTTGCCGAAATGGGCATGAGTTCCCCATAGGAGTCATGTGCAGAGACATCCGCAATGGGAGGAGCCAATCGTAGTTTCCCATGGTCGAAGAACCCTTCACGATATTTTTCCACGCCATACATGGAGGCCAAGTACACCGCAACTGCCAAAATGGTCACCGCGGCCATACGCCCCACCCACAATCGCGAACCGCCCAATTTATCTTTTGCCTCCTCCTTCCAAAATGCAGCGAGCAGAAAAGCAACCAACAGGCTGTGCGCCAGAGTCGCGCAGCTCATAAGTCGCCAGGCAAACTGGATATGCCGTAAAGGAGAAAGGTGGTTATAAACGGGGAGCGATATTGGCAGCATCATTACTAAACACCAACCAAGAACCATGTCCCAAAATACTATATTCCTTTCTGCCCGCCAATCAGATTTTAGACTCCAAACTGCCAGCGTAGCTATCACATAGACGAGAGCAAAACCAACGAAAATATGGAGCAAGCGATTATTGTAGACATCGCCTGACATAAGTGGTTTGCACCACTCAAGCGAGGGGAAAAAAAAGGTTCCTTTAATGTTGTCTCCATTAGCCCAGTCCCACTGTGAAGCGCATATAAAAGAACTGTAGGTGATTAATGGTAACCAATAAATTGCCGACAGTCCCAGCGCTATCAGCCCGGCTATTAAAAATCCTCTAAAGGTCCGCCAACCACGAAACAGGGCAAATCCGGCGGCCACGGGAGCAAATGTCACCGACGTAATGATATGCGTAAAAAAGAGGCAAGCGATCCATAGTGCAAGTCTGAGAATCTCAGGAACACCTTTCTGCGTCCAATTCAAATTGGCGATGCTCTCATGTTTTCTGTTCTGAACCTGGTTTGTCTGCTTTACAATACGGCTGAGGTCTTCCAAGGCGCCAACGATTAATGGCATCCAGACAAACGCCCAAAATTCCGAATTGGCCCCGCGGTCCAGCAGGTCGATTGCTAAGTGATAGGGCGCGGCCATATAGATGACCGCTCCAATGACGGCGGCCCATTCCTTGACGTCAAAACGTCGCAAACACCAGAACGTGGCCACCCCCGAGAGAATGAGGCCCAATGACGCTGCCCAACCCAATGCAAACCCAGCCCGCCCATTCCCCAAGGGAGCAAGCCGCCAGAAAACCGCCCCCACATAAGAGGGCAAGGGAGGATTATAGAACAAGGAAGGACTCCCAAACCCATTGTCGGGCAGAGGGGACCATCGTGGGTAAAATTCCCCAGCCCACAACTGCCGGGAAAAACATTCCTGATGAGAAAGATGAAAGCGTCCGTCGTGCGTTGGATCCGGGTAACCACACCGGATCATTGGCATCGCGAGCAACAGTCCCACTGCCGCAACCAACAAAAATCCACGTTTTCGGCGCAAGTTGAGCATCTGCGTCAGTTTAATAGAAATGCAATTGCCAAGTCTAGCATGACTGCAATTCTCGTCCTTCCTAATGTGGCTCTGCTGTTTTAAGGCTTCCGACACCCACGCCGGCAGGTAAAGCAGGCTGACGGTGGCGATGGTGAGTATAGCCATGTCGATTGGGTTGGCGGATATGTGTGGAATGACGAAACACTCAACCAGGTAAATAAAAATAATGTTGAAACTGAATACCGGCAAAGAGTTGCGTCCCAAGTAGCTCAATGCACGAACCCATAAGCTCTTGTTTGGCCAAAGACGCGGATGACCTAGCAATATGACGAGTATTGCGAAGTTCAGGATTCTAAGAGGACCAAGGCTGCCCTTTTCAACCAGTTTCTCAGTCCAAAAAAACTCGGGGCAATGTTTCAAATTATGGCGAAGTATAAAAAGCACGATTGCCAAAGCAGAGATCGAGAATAGTGTTTTTGTTCCCAATCGAGTCGTTTGGCCTTCTTGGTCATGTTTGGAATAACCGAGCACAATTCCACTGACGAACAAAAGCTGCCAGGCAAGAATATCGAAAGACCCCAAATCTACCGGCAGAAGTTGGCGACACCAGTCAACAAGACAACGGGTCACGCCGGCCTGCGCTAATATCCAGACTGCCAAACTGGCTGATAGAACGATCGAGCAGTGTTTCTGCCGCAGGGCAAGGATCAATGCAGGAGTCACCAGGATGAAGACGCAGTACATCGGCAAAATATCCAGCAGGTACTGTGGCTGGTAGAGCAATGCGGATCCCAACACCAATGCTGCAAATGGATGCTCGTATCGCAAGCCCCACGTCCCCCCCCAAGGCTGGTTTCTCTCTAGGAACCCCATCGCAGCAAAAGCAATCAGGAAAGTGCAGATGTGAAAAATATAAATTGTGCGAACCCGGTACCTGGCTCGCCGTACCATTGCAGAGACTCCCCTCTGCGTCAGCGTTCGCGTATAAACCAGACCAGCAACATAACCAGAAAGGAAAATAAATCCCTCAGCTGCGGAAACGAATCCAAAGCACTCCCACGTATAGCTTCGGAATACATTGGGAAAATGATCGATGCTCATGATGACAAGCAGAAGACCTCTTATGGCATCCAATCGCGTATCTCTACCTTTAATGGCTTTTTCCATTTCCTACATTATGTTATCACGTATAATGAGCAGCAAGAAACGAAGAGGGCAACCAAAAATTCCTTTCAGGCCGTCATCGTTTTTGATTGCTTTTCCACTCCGGATGCCAATTATCCAAAGCAGGTAAACTATACTTGCAACAGCGCAGTTGTTGGTTTATTGCATGGGTTTGAATACGAGACGAATTTGGAATAATTTTCCGTGTTTTGGCCTTCTTGCCTTGGTCTTGAGCTTGATGCTCTTCGAATGGCTGAGGGGGGTGCCTGTCCCATCCTGTTTTCCCTTGGATTTTCGTGACATTCGAGATGAAGTAATCGGATTATTTCTGGCAAAAACATTCCAAGGCTTCGTCGTGGGCACCCTGCTTTTGTATCACCTTTTGTTACTTCGGTTGAAGGCAGGTGGAAATGGCCAAGGTTCCGGGGTCAATATGTCGTGGTGGAGAGCGTTGGATACACGGGATTGGTGTAAATTTTTTTTGGTGTTGTGCGCCGTTGTACATTTCATTGCCGATTGGGATGTGGTCCCGGCCTCGGCAGATAAAGAACTGTTTCTTTTTGGTAATGACCAGAGCACCAACGTGCTCGTGTTGCTTGTCGGCATCGTCCTTGGCCAATTTGTGGAGATGATGGCGCTGCGAAATGTGCAATTGAGATTGTCCTTTGGGCAGTTCGGGTTGATAGTTCTGGTGGCGTTTTTGGCGGTTGCCAGCCTGATACAGAATACATGGGCACACCAATTCGAATATCGAGGGGGGATTCGTGCGACTGGCTTGTGGATCAACCCAAACACCTACGGTTTGCTCATGGGAATCGGATTGGTGCTGGCATTGGCGTACCTGACACATACTGTCAGCCGGGTACGAAAGGATCAATCCAACGAACTGCCCAACAAGGACAGTAACCGGCAAGGCAGCAAGGGGAGGCTCGAGAAAGACCGGTTAATGTCTTTGGCCTTAATTTGCGTTGGCAGTATCGCGGCAATGTTCTTGATTACCGGCTTGTTACACAGTTTTAGCCGGGGGGCGTGGCTGGCCGTGTTGGTTGGGTGTGCGTTTGTTTTTTCCGATATCTACAGGGCGACTGAGCGGAAGCAGGCCGGCCGGTTTGAACTGAAAACAATTACTGCTTTGGCATGGTTACGAAGGGAGAAATGGATTCTTGTGATTGCCGGCTGCTCGGTCATGGTATTGGTTCTAACCAGCCGACTGCACCTGGACCACCGGTTGACAAGAAGGTTAACTTCGGTGGTTAATGCCAATGATTATTCCTGGCGCAATCGGCTCATTGCTTACTGGGGCGCGTTGCAAATCATAGCAGACCACCCAATTGCCGGAATTGGATGGTATCACGCAAGTCCAAGATTTGAGAGCTTTTACGCCCCGCCCAAGTTAACCGACCATTGGAGCATCATCTTGAATGATTATTTGACACTCGGCATGGTGCTGGGAATTCCGGCTTTGGCCTGTTTTACTGGCTTGATCTGGGGCTCTTGGAATGGAGTGGGCAATCGAAAGCCATGCGTGGAGAGTGAACATCCTCCAAATGCTTCGACCTCTTGGCGGGCAACAGCTTATCGGGGTGTGGTTATTGTACTGCTGATCGGGTTCTGGTTTGATGGTGGCTTATTCAGGTTGGCACTGGCCACGCCGTTTTGGCTGTTTTTGGAATTGAGTCATACGGAAAGAAGCTACCTGCGAAATACAAAGCAAATTTAACCACGGATGAACATAAATAATAAATCGCTGATTTTCTGGGGTTTGGGAGCACTGCTCTTTGCCGGGGCCTTGATTTGGGCGAAGTCGGATGATCCATTTCGGCGGATTGAGTTTTCGGTTAACACAAGCGACGCCAAGACTCGCGGGATTATTGTATTGCCCAAGCTGGAACAGAAGCGTCCCGTCATCCTTTATTTGCATGGTATGGGAGGCAGTTACCTGACTGACGGGAGAGAGTTGCGACAATGGGCTGAACTGGGGTTTGCGGTGGTTGGCTTTGATTATAATCAGACCAACTATCCGCAGTTCGAGAGGCAGTTTTCGGCCGTTTTGGAGCATGTTCGCCAACAGCCTTGGGCAATGGCTGATCATATGGCATGGATCGGATACAGCCAAGGAGCCCAGTATTCTTTGGAATATTTATTGAGGCATCCAGCGGCGCATCCCCAATTGATGGTGCGAATGAGCGGAGGGTGGATTGACGCGCTGAGTGAAATGACCGGCGGAGGGACAAATTCCGGCCAATTGGAAATTTCTGATTTAAGATTTCAGACATTGCTGGTGCATGGTGAGCGGGATGACATTTTTCCCACAGATGATGTCCGAAAGTTGGCCGGGCTTTTGGCATCGAATGGCGTGCCGGTGGATTTGAAGATTCTGCCCGGTGTGGGGCATACGTTCGGGATCGAACGTCTAGCCGTTATCCGGGTTATTGGCGAATATTGCAAGGTGCATCTTATACCGGATCATCCGCAGCCCGAGTTTACCCAGCTGTGTCCGATCCCGTTTCTGGTGTGTTCCTTGCCCGCGTTTTTCTGGCTGGGCGCATGGTATTACAGCAGCCGAAGAGGTCAAAAAACGACGGATGGGCCGCGGCTGACAAAACTTGCAATCGGTCTGCGCGCGGTGACAGTTGTGCTGACAATCCTTGCCCTGATGCAAGTGGCGTTGCACCTCGTCCTGCCGCGCATGGAAATCAATGCGACAACCCTTAAGATCGCGCGCAACCACCTTGTCCCATCCCAATGGAAGGATGATTTTGAATCTATGGCCAGCCGGCCGCTTTGGAAAGGACAGAAACTTGAGACGCTTCTGACTCATGTCGAGTTGGCCAACTACACCGTTTACGAACTCGTCAAATGGAAACCAGACGAGCAGATTTACCGGGACTTCGTGTTGTCCCCCGCCATTGATCCTGACTCCGACATCGAACTGGCCTGGCGGCGGCCACTCTGGGAGTTCTACTATCCGCGAATTCGTGGAGAACAGACAGCAAAAGGAGCCGCCGGAGTTGTCGCCTGTGCCTTGCGCGAGCGGGTCACGATCTGGCCTGGCGGAGAAACGAAATCACCCAATCCCAAAAATTGGCCGCGTGGAATCCAAACCATCTGGGACCGACAAATCACCGATCAAGAGGGCTTTCAACTGATTTACGTGGCGACGCTCCGTTCGGTTGGTGTTCCGGCCCGTTTAAATTCATTTCACCAGACCGAGTACTGGGATGAAGGCCAATGGCGCGCCGCGCCGCGCCCGCCGCTCAACACTTGGAGAGACCTGAACGTGCCTGTACAAGTTCCCAATCTCGCTACCGGCAGGCCTTAAATTGCTCCATGACGAACACAACAAAACGAGAGGTTGCGTCGAGAAATGGATCAAATGGCTGTGAATATTGGTTTTCTATCAGTTTTTTGATTCGCCGAAGAGAAAATGAGCAGCGGCGCAGTTTTCGAGCCAAAGCTCGCGCCCCGCTGCGGTCAATGGCCTGAGATGAATAATCACAAATAGCTCATGAGTAACCACTTGCGAAGCAACATTGTGGTATGCCGATACCCGAAATGGTGGAATCGTTGAGCCGAAACTGAGCCCAAAGTCAACCATTACAGACCCGGAAGAATCCAAAAACTTAAAAAAAATGTTGACGCGCCTGTCGTGGTGCGATCAAAAGCGGAATAATGCTTGAGGACTATTGCCAGAAGGCCGCTGGTCTGTAACCTCGCAGGCTGCTTCAGCGGAGGATAGGGATCTGCGGGGACGCAACCTGAGCGCCGTCTGAAGCCCGGCAAACGGCAGGCCGGGCGGCTTCGCAGCGGCCCGACATTGCCCACTGCCGGAGCCAGTTCCAAAGCGTAAAATCCATCTCCCTCTGTCATGCTCACGGCCATGAAAAGTCACCACTAATCAAACGTCTGCTCGCTCCTCTCATCCGTCACCTCCTGGCCAGCCATTGCGCCGGCCAACTCTCCGCCCAAACAGCCGCCGGCGAATTGGGCTTGGCGCACACGCGCTTTTACGAACTGTATGCCGATTATCTACATACTTCCGTTATGGAATCCATCTGCCCGATTTGAATAATCTCTTTCAATTGCTATTCCGCCCGGCACGGGGGCTTTTTGGGGGACCCCATTTCTGCTTTTGGCATTCTTGGGCTACCCAAGCTTAGGCGTTAAATCGCAGCAACTCTTGTGGCTGTGCTATGCGGTGCCAGTGTTTCAAGAGTTAATTATGTCCGGCTATCCCGATGTTGCCGCCGGTTGGACGTTGGGGTCCCGGTATCTCACACCCATTCTGCCATTACTCGTCCTGCCGGATGGGATGGGAGCAGCCAAAGTGCCGCGCATAGCTGTTATGCTTGGCCTTCTCTCGATAGTGGCGACGGGCGGGGCTACGCTACCGGATGGACGGCCGCCTATCGGGGTCGATAACCCCCTTTTCAAGTTTTACATGCCAGAGTTTCTGGCGGGCAACTTCACTCATAACCTTGGTGAACTTATTGGGTTGAAGCGGCATCTGAGCATGGTGCCGTTGCTCCTGGTTTTTTGCTGTGGAGTTCTGTATTTATGGCGGCAGTTGGACGCGAAAGAAATAGTTGCCGAACCAACCCGTGAAGCCCAACAGAACACCATAGTGCGAATTGATATCGAATAACATTCTAACCAAAATGCACATTGTCATCTCCCACACGAGGTTTGTTGTTAAAGTGTCAGCGGTCACTTGAAACCGGCCAGCCAGGGTCGAAATGAACCAGCCAGTGAACTTGCATAAATTCGCATTTTCATTCCAAGAATCACCCTGTAACGCGCTGCTAAGGAGCTTCTTGGAATGAAAATGCTCATTTCGGTTACGCAAAACAAGTGGCTGGTTCATTTCGACCTTTCGTGGCTGGTCTGGATTCGACCGGTGACAGTTAAAAATTCCCAGTCAGCAGAACTTCAGGCTGGCCAATGCCAGTCACAATTACTGACATTTCACAGTTATATAAACCACGTGCTCCGTGAAGAAACCCGAGTTCGTGGACACCACCCCCACGCATTGCCCGGATGAACAGTATCCCCAATAGTGCCTATCCATGCAATTTACATAAAAGCCACCGGATTCCTCTCCCTTGTACAAGCGAACGGATGTGCCATTGTTACAGTCCTGACTGCAACCGGCATAATCAGGAGTGCTATCATATTCACAAACCGTGTCGTCAGCTTTAGGAGTGGCGCTACAACCCTCACACGCAGTGGTGCTTGATGATGCGGATGCTTTGGTGTTTGGGCAATCGGACTGACTTGCTGCATACAGTCGAAATGAAATGAACGCCGCCAGAGATAATGTTGCCAGACACACAGTGCAATATTTGATTCTGATATTCATCTTTCTTAAACCCGGTTAATTTTTAGTTTGCCAGCAAAAACAAATCTATTTCGTTCACATTCATAGAATGCGTCTCTACGCTGATGGTTCTTGAGCCGGCCTGGTTCGCACTAACTTAAGCAACAGCGCCAGTGCGGGCAGAAGAAGAATCGTGTACAGAAAGACTTTGATAAACAATTTGCGAGTTGCATCTCGAGCTTCGTCAATATTTCTAATAAATTTTCCGTTGGAGACTGCCATCTTGAGCGCTTCTTCATCTGTCGGCCATCTATTGTTAGCATAGTAGCACGCAAACGGCGTTCCAGAATCGGTTTTCACCCTGTAATCCTGGCAAGCAGTTACATCCAGCCACTGTTCAGATGGAAAATCTGCAACTTTACTGGTAGCCCTTTCCAGGTTAATGCGATACTCAAAAAGGAGATCCAGGTCCATATTTGCAATGGCATCAGGTTTCTGGCGAAAAACCTTAAAGCTCGAAACCAATGGAACATCCAAGCCACCAATATTTGTAAAAGATTCCACTTGGTAATAGGAATTTGTAAAACCCTGGTCGTAGGGGGCCTGGCGCTTTACCGGCTTTCCCATTGCATTCGTCGCGTAGCCGCCACTCAAATAAGCCAGATGCGAAATAAAGGGAGGCTTGGAATCGGTTAATGTCCAGAATGCCTGCATTTTGAAGTAGTGCGGCGGCCCATAATGCATTGCTGAATTTGGATCCCGCGCAAAAGGGGGCTCTGCAAAATCGTTGGTTTGGTTTTTGAAATAACTTCCGGACAAGTAAGCCAGCCAAATTGGCGCCAGATCCTCGGTGCTTTCCAGATTAGGCACCTCGCCCCGATAAATAGTCCCAAGAGCAACATTGGGGGCCACACTCTCCCCCCTCTTACGTGCAGCCACAACCCCGCTTCGTATGAAAACCACCAAGGAAATGTTCGTTCCATGATATTGAGCATCGGCAAAATCATAGTCTCCGTTCCAACGCGAATAGTGGACAAACCAGTTGACTCCCTTGAGTTTCAAATCAAAATGAACCGTTGGCTCCTCATATGTCTTGCCTTGGAAATAGATTCGTTTTTGATAGGTGCCGTCCACATACAGCTCTTGTGCCGACGCTTTTGAAATCAAGAGAAAATCAAGTAGAACAAGCAGCAATGAAACAATAGACACCCTAAACAGGACAGTCGCGGAATGTTGAACACCATTCATTTCTCAATCCTCACTCAATCCAGACACAGACATTTGGAACGCCATCAAAAAGAAGCCTCGGGTTGGAGGGAACCTTGCGGCGTGGCACCCGCAGCGCCGTCGGCATTCGATCGTGGACTACGTTAATACACATGTGCGTCATAACACCACATAAAAACAATCGTCAGACATATCTGTCAAGAGCAAAACTGGTCTTACATCGGTTCGGAGTGCGTGTTGGATTTTCGCAGCATCGGGGAATGCTGCCGGTCTCATCCGACAGGCAAGAATGCATGGCAGAATTATCGTTCCGTTGCCCAATGGCAGGCAGAAGCCCCACCATTGTATCTGGGCATTGGCGGAAACGGCTATTCACTTGGTCACACCTCATTTTTCCGTCGGTGACACGACGATGGCCATTGCCAGAAAATTCCTGGTACAACCTAAGGAACGCGTGGATTTCGAATATTTGACTGCTCAACCAATCTGGCAGGGTCAGCGATTGAAAACCTTGCTGGAGCATGTTGAACTGGCCGGTTACAACCATGAATTGGTCAATTGGCAGGTGGATGACAGAATTTACCAAGAATATGTGCTGTCACCACCCATAGAACTCTCAACTCTCAACTCTCAACCAGCTTGAATTGGCGACAGCCTTTGTGGGAGGAGTTTTATCCGCGCATCCGCCATGAGTCTTCGCCGGAAGACGCGGCTAGGATTGTCGTGCGACATCTTCGCGAACGGGTGACCATTGCTGCTTTGCCGGATTTGCCCCAGGACGTGCCTGAGATTTGGCTAAAACGAATCACTGATGAAGCCGGTCTTGAAATAATCTACGTTGCTGCGCTGCGCTCGGTTGGTGTGCCGGCGCGACTCAACTCACAACATCCGGCGGAATTTTGGGATGGCACTAAATGGAACAACGCGCCATTCGGTTATCAGTTGGTAAGAGCGATTCGTCTTCATGGGTAAATTCCAGTTGTATTCCCGGGCCGCACTTTTCTTGACCATCGCCAGGCACTTGTTGTTATTGCCCGGCTTTGATAGCGTAATCGCGGTCGGGCGGTTGGCGCAGTGGTAGCGCAGCTCCTTTACACGGAGACGGTCGGGGGTTCGAATCCCTCATCGCCCACCATCCTTCGCTCCCCGCTACGCTGCTGTAAGGTCGCGCGCGGTTTGGGAAGGATTTGAATAGGTTTGTCCATTTCCACCCGAATCTGCGCCGCGCCGGCGCTCGCCAGAAGGGGCGTTTAAGACGCCCTCAAACCTGCCTCACCAAGTGCTTAAAGCTGCCCGCTTCCATCGGTTCGTCGCCACACTGACATAGACGTAATTGGTGTCAATACAAACCACGCCGGAGCCGAGGCCGAAGGTGGTGTCCGTCGAGTTGGTTACGGTGCGCGGCAGCAGAGCCAAGACGGCATTTATAGTAGTAGTAGTAGTAGCGCCGCCGCGTGCGCGGAAGAACGTGCAGGGCACGGTCATGTTCAACGGAATCGTCAGGGTGATCTCGCCGCTGTTCGTGACGCTGGTAAAGGTCGTGAGCGTGTTCCAGAGGATCGGGTAATTCAGGCTGGTGGTGTATTCGACGATCCAACCAGGGACCAGATTTGTGACGGCGAGTTGCAGCAGGGCGTTGGTGCCGGTGCCGTCCAAAGTGAACGAATCAATGTGGACGTAACTGGCGCTGGAAACCATGTCCAGGGCCACAGCGTTGTGGGCGGAAAAGACGACGTGGTCGAAGCCGTTTGTGATGTAGCTGTCGAGCACCCAACTGCCGGCCATTTGGACGGGCGGCGCGAGGACGTGGATGGTCGAGTTGACGTAAGCTTGGCTGGCAATTTTACTGCCATCGGTCAGCAGAATTTGACCGTCGAATGAAATGACGTTGGTGTAGAGGTCCGGGCGGTCGAGACCAAAGATGGTGATGCCGCCAATGCCGGATGTATTCGTGCCCACTACCGAGAGTGAAATGTTGGTCCAGAAGACTGAGCCATTCGTGATAGCAAACCAATTGTTGGTGCCATCAAAACTGCCCCACAATGACTCCGGCAACGTCGTTGGCGGAGTCAGTCCGCCGCCGCCAACTTGCGGCGCGATAAGGTTCCAATCGTAGAGCTGCGGAAAGCGGCCAACATAGTTCGAGCCGGTCATCAGGAAGGCATTGGTGGTGAACTGCACAAAACGGTGCGAGGGCTGGAAAGTATTGGTCTGCAAATAACCGAAGTTGGAGTTGATTTTGCCGAAGGCGACGGAGAGCTGGTCGCCTTTGATTACGTTGGTGCCGACGGTGTGAACGGTGGTGGTATCCACGTAGGCAATGTCGAAGGCGCTGGCAGCCATTGCCAACATGGTGATGAGGAGGGTGAGTTTGGATTTCATATCGCGGTTTTCGGTTCGTTTTTTTGGTTGGGTTATCAGTCGCCAGCGCCTTTGCTGTCATCGCCGGCACCGACGTTTGGTGAGCCGGCGGCCATGCCGGCGGCGAAGGTGTTATTGATCGGGAAAGTGATCAGGTTAGCATTAGCGGCAGCGCAGGTGATGAGCGTTTCAGGGCCCAGAGCGCCGGAGCCATCAATGAGGATCACCTGCGGCGCGGCTGACTCCTGCGAATTGTCAGCGACGAGGACTCCGCCGCTGTAGTAGGCGAAGTTTCGCGGCAGGACGACGGCGCAGATTGAGGCGACACCTTCAGCCAGGATGACGACGGCCGTTACGCCGAGCGAGAATTGACCAGGCGACGGCACGGTGCCCACGTCGCCCGGCTGCGCGTAATTAATGGTATAGGTCGCATCAGTGCGCGTGTAGGGATCGTTGCTCGAATAAAAACGCCAAGCAGAAAACGCGACGGATGTGTAAAGCAATTGGCAGGTGCCGACGCTGAAATTGTAGTAGGCCGAGCAGGAGTTGGGGCCGCTTGTATCTGTCCAATCGAAGAAAAGGTGGTATGCCGGCGCGGCTGGTGATGACGGCGAGCAGAGCGGTTGACCGCCGTAACCGGTTGCCCAGTTGCCATCTGAGTTGGCGTACCAACCACAGACAATTTCGTTCACATCGCCGAGGCCGCCGCCGCCGGCATTAGCTGGTGGCTGGCAGGTAGGGTATGTAATCAAACTTGAGTTGCCAGGATAAGTCTGCGGAGTCCCATCAGCAGCGTGGTCAGAAAGCACGAAGTTTCCACCATCGTTGTGAGCTGTCGTGCTGACATCGGGTGTCACGCTTCCAGTGATGTTTTGAACTTCCCACGAAGCAGGCACGATGGTCGCGTTCAAGACGAAGGGGAGGTTGATCCTGCCGTAAAGCGCGCGGGCATCGTCAATGGTGATCCAGCGCCAGGTCCGGGCCAGCGCCTGGAAAGTGGGGTCGAACCCTTGCGCATAATCCCGCACCGTGTTGCTGGTGATGTTGCCGGTGTTGTCCATCACGTATTCGTAGATCGGCAGGGCGTTGCCGTAGCCATTTGGTGGACCGTTTTGGATGGGGACGCCAAGGTTCGTGAAATAATCAGAGACGGGATCAGCGCCGCCTGGCGTTGCGCCGTACCACGAAAAAAAACAGTTGCGCGGGAAAAATGTGCTGCTGCCAAAGGCGTTGAAGCCGACGCGCGGATGGCCCTGGCCATCCACCGGGACCGGCACGCCTCCGGGCGCGTAGCCTGGGATGAAGGAGCAGCCGGCGTAACTGCCGCTGGCCACGTCGAACGTCGCGCCCTGGCCGGTGCCGTAGGAAGCCGGGAATGGCCGCTGCGGTGGATAGGCCGCATTGATGGTGATGATGTTATTGACCGTTGGCGGGACGATGCCGGTGATCTCGCCGTTTGGTCCCACCGATGTGACCGTGATATAAAAGGTGTTGTGAAGGAGCGTGAAGGCGTTCGGCCCGACGGTGTAGCCGGTGCCGCCGTTGACAATGAAAAGCGTGCTGAAATCCAGCGTGCAATTGTCGTTACCAAGCGGTGCCAGACTTTTCTTTGCCGGCGTGACGGGAACGCCGTTGATTTGAGACGCCAGTGCGTTGTAATGCTCGACCTCGCAGAGCAAAGATTCGGCGGCGTTGGCGGGCACGGTCGAGCCGTCGAGCGGCCCCAGGTAGCTCGCGCCATCGGGCCTGATCAAGACGGGTTGTGCTTGCGCGGCGGGCAACGGGGCTTCAGTGCCGAGCGGTTGTGACTCGAAGAACCGTTTCAGTTGCGGCGGCTCGTAAGTGGTGTAAGCGCCGGTGTTCGTCTGCCAGGGTTCATTCGCGCCGGCATGCACGACGGCGCGCTTTGCCTGATACACACGGCCCTTGCGCGGGAAGTGAATCTGTGAGAGCGGCGGCGTGATTGGGAGGAAGAAGTTCTGGAATGAACCGACCAACAAAAAGGTCCGATAAATAATGACGTTGGTTCCAACCACACTGACGGGCGGCGCGACGATGACGCCGGAAATGCCGAGCTGCGCCAGATCGAAATTTTTGTTGATGGGATAAGACTCCTCCCAATAGAGCATCGGCCCAAATGGCGTCAGCAAAATCTGGACGTTCTGCACGCTGATGAGCGCGCAAACCATCGCATTGATACAGTCAATGAGTTTCTGGACCGTGTCGGCGATGGTGTAGCTGATGTTTTGCGCCGCCCAAGTGTCGGTGGGATCATAAGCCGCGCCGGCATTGTGGACGACGACTCCGCCGTCGTAATTGGTATCGGCGATGGTGGCGATGAGACGGTTCCGCCGGCTGAAACCACTGGTGGCACTCAGGTCGGCGGTGAACCCGCCATTGATGGAGTGGCCGGAGCCGCCGGTGAGAAACTGGATCAGGTTGGTGCCAATATCCACTAAGACCTGGCCGGTCACTGAGTTTGTGATGGTGGCTTTTTTGGTGGTGGAATTGTAGCTCCAGGTGTAGCCGGCCAGCGCGAACATGGCGGCGAGGTTCGCCCATCCGGTGAAAGCCAGCGGCGGGGGAAAAGTTAAATTCAACAAAGCTCCTCCCGACCCAAAAGACACCGGATTGGTCGGGATGGTTGTGTAATTTCCGCCGTCTGAAATTGTGGCGGAAACGATTACACCAGCAACGGTGTGAACAATAACGTAGGTGTTAAAAGCTCCAATCCCGGTGCCGTTGCTGGTGACCGGCGCGCGAAGACCATCCGTATAACCTGTGCCCCCATTCACCACACTGACGGCAATGGCTGATCTTCCCGCGACCTGGCCAAAGCCGCAGAGTAAATCGAAGATGACGGACGCTGCCTGTGGCGGCGCAAGCAGCGTGGTGTAGAGCGCGGACATCTCCCAATACCTCGACGCATTGAGATTGGTGAACAGGCCAATCGTGGCGATGAGCGCGGCGGCGTTGAACGGGCAAAGCTGGTTCGACGTGTTTTGCGACAGCGCCCAAAAGCGCGGGTCGCCGCTGACCATCTTTTGAAAGTAGTTGTAACCGACGGTGTAGGTGCTGCCGACGCGACGAATGCAACCGCAGCCGCCGGGCGGCACGGTGATGGATGCGCCGGGGAATGAGACTGTGGCGGCCGCATTGCCAAGGTTGTGAACACGGAAGGCGTTGTATTTGTTCCACGATGCGTCGAATGCCTGGCTGCCGATCACGATGAGTTCAATCGCATCGTAGTTGTGGATGATCTCGACCGCGCCGGTGTTGGTGAAGCCATTGGCCGAGCCTGAGCCGGCGCCAGCCGTGCCTAGTGTGACGGCGTTGCCGGCGCGCGTGAGCACGGCCAGGCAAATGTCGAGATTGATGAGCTGAGAATAGGCGAAGCCATAACCATTTTCCGGGAAGACGGCCGCATACCAGGCGGCAGCGGTCGGCGCAGCCAGGCGCGTGACTTTGAAGGCAGCGTTGGTGGCCGCCGGACTGCCGGTGGCCACGGCCAGGCCGTCCACGAGTGATGTGATGGCGCCATGATTGTATTGACGCCAGTAACCGAAGCCGACGATGCCGGTGGTACGGTTCGCGGCTTGCGCGAGCCACGACGCGGCGAGCGGATGCAGGCCGGTAGTCGGCGGCACGACGGGGTTGAAAAAGAAGAACTTTCGCGGGTCGCCTTTTTCACCGAAGAACAGCGGCGAGAGGCCGCCGAGATAATTCGTCAGAATGGCATCAGCCGCCGCGAAGATGGTGTTCCACTCGTCAGCGGTCAGTGAATCGCCAGCGGCCTTGTAGGGGATTAGAGCCATACACTGCTGCCACCTCCGCCGCTGCTGCCGATTTGCGCCCACACACTGCTGGCGTTGGTGCCGGCAGCGGTACAGACGTAAGAGGCTTTATTGGTCGTATCCACGTAGCGGTCGCCGATGATGTATTTGCCGTTGCCGGCCAGCAGTGTGGCGGCGGCAGGAGCGCCGGCGCCGGTGAAGTCGCACGTCTGGGCGCGGAGGTCCGTAGCCGAGAGGTTGGACATGAGCGCGGTGATGATCTGGGGACCGTAACCGGGCAGGTTGATCCGCAGCGGGAACATGTCGGTGATGATCTGGCTCATGTGTTCAAGGCGTCTGCATCAAGGATTTTTTGTGCGGTAATACCAACGGCCGGACCAGTCCCGCTGGTGACACTTGGGTCGAGGATGATACTGCCTTGTTTGGTGGTGTCGGCCTCGATGTCCGGTTGTTGGGAGGCATAGATGGCCGTCACTTTAAGTTCCTCCGCCCCGTGGCCGGCGGCGTGCGCGTGGCTCTTGCGCGGGTGGCGAACCGTGCCACCGCCGGTGGCCAATGCGCCACCGAAGAGGAACGCGATGTCCACACTCGGCACGCGGTAGCGCGCGACGCGGAGGAAATCAATGAACTGTTGCGCGGTCAAATGGAGCGGCGCGCCGAACTTGACGTTGGTAGTGCCTTTTATGGCGCTGCCGGTGATGGACTGGACGACGGCATTGACCGTGGCCCATTCCGGGCGCGGCGGGGTGATAAAATTCAGGCAGTTGCCGAAACTGACCAGGCTGGCCAGTTCCTTTTCCAATGTAGTGAGCGCGCCTTCAACAGCCAGCGATTGCCAGGCCAGGTACATGACCTTGGGCAGGCCGACGGGCTGCGCCTCGGCGTAAGCCTGCACGGTGTTCGTTGTTTGAGTGAACGTGGTGGCCACGTTGGCGGTGTTCAGGCTGATGGCGGTGAAATCGTAATGGACCAGCTTTGTCACCTTATGGCCTTTTTTGCCGGGCGCGGATTTATAAACGACGGTGATCCAGGCGCTGGCGCGGACCTTCTGGGCGGTGATATTATTCGGCGCATTGGCGAGCCAGTCATGATAGTTGCCATCCAGCACTTCGCAGTAGTTCGCGGCGTTGTAGGCGCTTTCCGCCGCCTGGGTGATCAGGGCCGGCGCGGGATGAGTGCTGTCCACGGCAGCAAAGCCGACACTGGCAATGTTTTGAGACGCCAGCTCTGGTTTCCAGGACTGCCATTGGGCAAGTGTCGTGATGTTGAACGGTGCGCTGGTGATGGTTGTGCTCTCGCTGCTGCTGCTGACCTTTGAGCCAGCCAGATCGAAGTAAAGGTCCACGCCCCGGAACAATGATTCGGTGTCCGTCGGCAACGGGTCCGGCCAGTGATCGTTTCCAAGGGCCAGATACTGGCTGTTGCCCTGGGTATTGATCTGGTCGTAATCAATGTTGACGTAACTCTTCTGCCAGTCCGGGCGAGGTTTGATGTGGACTTTTTCCAGCCAGTTAGCCGCGTTTAAATCTATGTTTAAAGGCGTCAAAACGAGCGCGGCTTTCTGCCCGGCGCTGAGGCTGGGGTCGAGATTCGCGGTCGAACCTTTAAGGCAATGGATCGTCGGGTAGGGCAGCGTGGTGTAATCCCACACGACGACGAAGTCGGACTCGACGCGCCACATTTTTTGTATGACCTCGGCGCAGGAAATGCCGCGCTGAAAATCGGTGGGCGGATAACCCCAGGGCGCGATGTTGCCGATCTGAATGGGCGCGCCCTGGCTGATGGCCCACTGGAGCGCGGCGATGATTTGAGCGCCCGTATTGATCTGCATGGGTTGGGCAGTCACCTGGTTGAAGAGGATGCCCAGGACGACGCGGGACGTGGTGAACTGGGTCTTCACGCCGTTGTTCGTTTGCGTGTACACCATCTTGTAACCCTTCTGCATGAGATACCACCAAGGGTTGACCAGGCGCCCGATCTGGTCCTCGCGCCCGCCGCCGCCTACGAGGTCCCACGGTTCAACGCGGCCATAGAACCAACGCTTGCCGCCGGAGAAAGCGCCGGCAGTACCGACGCGGTCCTGCTGGATGATAACCGTGGCCCCGTAGGGAAAAATGTTCGAGGCATCAATGGCGCGACCAGCGACGGTGAAGGTGACGAAATGCGGCGCGAGGTTTTCCCAATCGTATTCAAGGTCGTCAATGCCCCAGTCGGCGAGGGCTTTTTCCACGCCGTTGCAGGTGAGGGTAAATTCGACGGTGTTGGGCATGGATCATTGGGTCTGGTTTGCCCGCACGTTCGCGGCGACGTTTTTAATACGCGCCAGGGCATCATCAATCCGACGCTGTGTAGCTTCATCGGCGGCGGCCAGGGCGCTGATGGCGAAGGCCATTTTATCGCCGTTGGTTTTCAACTTCTCAAAGTAAGCGGCGGCTTGCGCCAGGTTATTGAGGTGGCCACTGGCGGCATTGGCCATTTGCATGAGCAATTGCGCCTCGGCGGTCGTGGGTTTTTCACCCGCCGTAACCTTGTCGGCGACGCTTTCCGCTGCGCCGATTTCACCAGCGGCTTTTTCGCCGGTGGTTTTCTGTCCCTCAATTTCCAGCATGGCGCTGCGGTGTTTCTCGCCTTCGGTATGTTGCGCCTCCAGATCGGGGATGGACTTGTTGAGGGCGGCAATCTTGCGGTTGACCTCGTCGAGCGCCGCCTTGTTATCCGCCCAGGCTTTCTCAACCTCCTTGGCGTGGTCAGCGGCTTTGCTGGCAGCTTCAGCTTCCTGATTCGCGGACTGGATAAGCTGGTTCTGTTTGGCGAGCTGCTTGGAAAATTCATCCGGCGACAGATATTGCCCGTTCTTCTGCATCCAGGCCGTCTGGTCATCCACGTCCTTCTGCCGCTGCTCGGCGATTTTCTTTTGAGTCTCAGCGGCCTGCTTGGCTCCCTCCGGCCGTTCCTGAGTCAGGATGGGGAACATGTCCAGTTTGTTTTTCTCCTGCGTGAGATCGTCGAGTTCCTTTTTGCGAGCGGAGATGACATCCTTCTCCTGCTTGGACTGCGCGGCGGCTGACTCACTGGAATAGTTGCCGCGAATCTGGTCCTCTTGCCGCTTGGCTTCCTCCGGTGAAATGATTTTGGCGGCCAGGGCGGCGCGGACCTTGGCCAGCTCCATTTCTTCAAAGGCGCGCATTTCCTCCTGGTTAGCTTGATGCTGGCGTTTGAGGGCTTCCACGTTGCTGTCGGCTGCTTCGGTCAGATTCTTTTCCGCATCAGCAATATGATTTAATGTATCGGCGAACGCATCGGCATCGGTGGCGTGCTCACGCAGCACGTCCATCTGCGCGTTGAGGGCTTCGGTGCCGTCGGTGATTTTCTGGAGGTCTACTTCGGTGTCGGCCATTTCCTTGAGCGCGGCGTTGGTCTCGCGGATATTTTCGACCCACTTTGAGAATAAATAAATCACACCGGCGACCAGGCCGAACACCGGCACGATGGCCGCGCGCAGCAGTTCACCGAGACCGGGCACAATCCGGTTTAATTCGCCGATGATGTGGTGCGCCTCGCGCATGTGGCCGCCGAAAGCCTCAGTTGCCTTGCTGGCTTCTTTGATGTCTTCCTGGCTGACTTCAATGACGACGTTGGATGCCTGCTGCTCCTCTTTGTATTTATCCAGGCTGCCGCGCACGGTATCGAGCTGTTGCTGCAACTCGGAGTAGTCCTGTTTAAGCGCCTTGGCTTTGCCGATCTGGCGTTCGAGAGCGTCGGCAGCGGCCTGGGCACCGGCGAGTTCCGCGCCGGTTTTGATGGTGTAATTCAGTTCAGGCATGGGAGCGAATCTACGGGGCGAACAAAACCGACCAGCCGAGGTTCGTGTTGGCACTCCCGACCGGGGCGGTAAAGTTGGCGACGAAGTTCGACGGCGTGCGGCTGGTGAACGTGACGAAGTTGGTAACGGCCAGCGCCGGGCCGAACACCACGACGCCGGGCGTGTAGTTTGTGGACGGCATGACATGGCCACCAATGACAATCGTGAGCGTGTTCGACGCGGCCGGGATGTTCGTCGTGCCGGTGTAGATCAGGGCCGGCAGCAACGCTTGCGGGATTTGGCCGACCAGATTCGCTGATTGCAGGTTCGTCGCGCCGCGACCGTTGTAAGTGATGAAGTTCGTCGTGTAGGTTGTGACGTTGGCAGCGCCGATGAGACTGAGTTGCGCGCCGTAGGGCGGCGATGATGCGAACCAGGTGCCGTCCACCGTACCGCCGCCCCTCGTGGCGTAATTGGCGTAGCCGGTGTCAGGATAATTCACGCCCAGGTCCCAACCGTTGCCGCCGTAGGCATAGCTCCAGTTGGGATCGTTATAGACCAGGTACTCGCTGCCATTGGTATAGACCAACGCGCCGTTGGTGGAGAGCGGCGCATCGTAATTGTAAAAACCATAATAGGTGGAACTGACCGCAGAGCCGGATGTGCCATTGGTGAACCAGTATTGAGTCACAAAGCTCGTCACCCAGGGCGCGGTTTGTGCCGGGACTGTATTGGAAGCGAAGAAGCTGACCACAATGGTTGTAGCAACTTGCTGGGCCGCGCCGTTGGTGTCGAACGCAGTCGGGTCGGTCAATGCCGGCACGGTGAGATAGGAGGCTGAATATGAGGAGCAATTTCCGCCACCGAGGCCAACGCCAACAAAGGTGCCGGTGGGCGATGAGTTGGTGCCAACCGGATGCTGGCTTGAATCCAACATCACCCAGACGGGACCGGCGTTGGACGAGGCAAGCAATGTACCAAGGAATGGGCCATAATAGATTACCTGGGTTACATAGCCATTGTTCCAGATGAAAGCCGGCGCATTGGTGACAAAGACATTTTGGAAGTGATCAATTTTACCCGTGTAAAATCCCGCATTGTAATTGTCACCCATACTACCGCCATAGCAGCCGGGCGTGATGACAACCGTGTTCGACTGGACGACCAACCCGGCGACGCTGGCGTAGTCAGCAATACTGGCATGGTCGGCATTGTTCGCATGGGCGGCATTGGTGGCATCGCCAAAGAGCGGGCCGTAAAAATTACCAGTGTGATTCCCGGCGAACGAGTTGGACGGATTTTGCAGGCTCACGGCATTGGTCTGGCCGTTGAAGAGCGCCGTGCCGACCGGATTGGTCCCGACAAAGTTGGCGGTGACCCAGTTGCTCAGGCTGGTGATCAGCGGCGGCACGATGACGACCACGATTTTGTTGCTGGCGAAGTTGGCCCAGTAGAGCGCCGCGCCGTTCGTGTCGAAGGCGCTGGTGGGATTGGTGGATGCCGTGTCCAGGCCGAGCAAGGCGCGCTGCTGCGCGGCGTTGGTGGCCTTGTTCCAGTTGGTGCCGACAAAGTCCGACGACGGCCAGCCGGAAAGCGCATGAGCGGAAACACAGCCGGCTAAAAGTTGGAGGCTTAAACAAAGTTTAAAGAGCGTTTTCATGTCCATCCTGTGTTGGTTGCCACGCCGGAGGTTTTAGTCCAGAGCCGGACGAGGGCGTTATTTTCGATTTGTGAGAAAAGGTCCCCGGGCGAGCCGGTCACCACCCCGTTCGGTGAGCCGGTGCCGGAAGTAACGTTGCGCGAGACGACAGCGGAATTGAACAGGGCAAAGACTTCATCGGCGGTCAATGCCGGCGGATACCAGATGACGGCCGTCACCGGCTGGCCGGCGGTCCCGTTGAGGACGATGGTGGCGGCCTGCGCCCAGAACACGGCATTGTTCGTGTTCACAGTCTCGCCCGTGTTGCTGACGCTGGTGTCATTCGCGCCTTTAGTCCAACGCAATCCCTGGCCGACGGCCGTGGCCAGCGTGTAGTGGCCGCTGCCATCATAGGCGGCGTTTTGCGGGATGAGATTCGCGCCGGCGAGAGGACCGACGACGGGCGGCAGCGAGTCCGCCAGGATGGTGAACGTGGTACAGCCGAAGCAATCGGGATCAGCCAGGTCGTCGGTGGTCGCGCCGTGGATCGTGAGCCAGAAATCTTTTGAAGCGCCGCCGGCCAGGTCGAACTGCAATTGACTGCCCTCGAAATCAATGATGGCGTGCGCGGCGCGCTCGAAGCCGGTGCGCGCGCTCACGCCGGAATTCCATTCATCCAAAGTCAGGCCGGTGTCGAGCGTGGTGGCGAGCTGGTCCACGAGGGCGGTGTTGCTGGTGGCCGCAGAAGTGATGAGCGACTTGACCAGGTTAAAGTCGGAGATGTCCAGGAGCGCGGCGGAGGGACCGCTGCCTTTGAAGAAGGCGAGCTGGAGTTCCACGCCGACGCCGTACCAGACCTTGGGCACGGACCCGGTGAAGACATCCTTGAAGGGATCGCGGCTGGTCACGTCCACCGCGCAGCGCACTACGATTTTTGTGAATTGGCTCATGATGATAAAACTCCCAGGGCACCGCCGGTGAAGGTGTATTGCCAGGCGAGCGTCACGCCCACGTCGTCGCGCACCTCAATGACCGCCGGCATGCAGTCAAGCAGGTAGCGCGTGGCGTTGGTGCGTGCGCCAATCACGTCAATTTTGAGCGTGCCGTGCGGCGGCAACGATTGCGGATGGTCCAGCAGTTGCAGGAGCGCCGCCTCGGCGTCCACAAAGTTCACGCCGCTGGTGTCCACACCACGCCAGGTGCGAAACGAAAGCACGTTCCGCCAGTTGCCCCGGTCGAACCCGGAGCCATACGGCGCGCGGAAGAAATCCGCCGGCTGGTGAATGCGGCGGTGATTCAACCGCACGTCGCATTCCATCCAGTCGCGGCTCGTTTGCGAGAGCACGACGGGCTGCGCGGGCGCGTCCGGGATGTAGGTGAATCGGATCACTTGGCGGCTTTGACCTCGGCGGCGTTCTTGGCGATGTCACGCGCCGCTTCCAGTTTGTAGCGGATATTGACGGCGTGGCCGGTGAGACCCTCAAGTTTCTTGAGGAGCGGTTCAATGCCGGCGAGCACCTCCTTGGCGGTCGCGGGCGTCAGGATTGTCTTATCGGTTTCGTTTTCGTTCATATTTTTTGTTGGTCGTGGTTTTGGCGAGGCGGCGCGGCAGCGCCGCCCTATCATGAATGGTTATGACGCGGCCAGGACGAAGGCCGGGCCGAACACGCCGGAGGCCAGAATCGGCTGCGACACGAAACTCATCATGTCGTTGCGCGGTTCGCCGCCGAACGCAAAGCCGCCTTCCTGCGCCACGGCGTTTTTGACGATGCAATAATTGATGCCGTCCGCGCCGGTGATGGTGAAGTCGGCGCCGGCGCCCTGGCCGAGTTCCGTGCCCGGCAGACAGCCGCTGTTCTGGAAGGCCAGCGCCGAGAGCATGTCGGCCTGCGCGGCGTTGGCCGGGCGGAAGCTGACCTGCGCGCCGATTTCCGTGACCATGTAATTGTTGGTCCGCGCGCCGGTAAGCAGGACGGGCTTGAGCGAGAGGATGGGCGTGAACACAAACCCCGAATCCTCGAAGGTTTCAATGCTGGTAAACCCGGTCTTGGTGCCCCAGTTGCCGAGGTAGGTTTGCGTTTTGATGGACGAGGCCGCAAAGGTGCTGTCCACGAACGTGCCGCCGGTAAGGGCGTAGGTGAGCAGCGAGTTGGCCGTGTCCCAGGCGACGCCGTTGGCGCGCAGCAGGGCAATCTGCGCCGGGCCGATGAGCGACTTGACCGGGCTGAAATTAATCTGCGGCTGTTTGTAAACCGCGACCGAGGCGCACGTGAGCAGATGGGTTTCCTGGGTGTGCGCCAGCAGCGTGCAGTCCGTGTTGGTGAAGATGCGCTGGTTCTTGGCCGCCTGGGCGTAGGGCCAGAGCGCGGCGATGATGGCGGCGTTCCAACGGCCGTCCGGCGTAACGTCAATGATGGGCGTCATGTCCTTGAGGCGCGTGGACATGATGGGGATGCCTTCCGCCGCGACCTTGAACGTCTGCGGTTTGAGCGGAAGTTTGGTGACGTTTTCGTGCGGGGTGTAGAACGTGGCTGCGCCGGCCGGTGCGTTGAAAACGAACCGCGCCGCGCCGATGATAATTGAGTCTCTATTCATTTTGGTTTTTGGTTGATGGTTTTAGTTGGTTCACGGTGCGGTAAAAGCAAAGCGTTCAACGTCCGAGGCGACCGAGCCGGCCAGGTAGGCGCAGGCGCGGATCGTGACGCCGGCCGGCGGAACGGTTATGGGGCTGGCATACAGGTGCGCGGTCGAGCCGGGCAGCACGCCCGGATCGGGCGGCGTGTCATCCGTGGTGTACCAGATGGCCGCGCCGGCCGTGGCACAGGTGAGCGTGACCGTGGCCGAGGCGCCGCCGCGTGGGGCGAAGACGGGATTAGCGACTTTAAGGACGGTTTCAGAGTCCGATTCATCGCAATAAAAGTTCACCTGGTAGCCGATGAGCTTCTCGTCGGCGTCCTTGAACCGGATCGGTTCAATGCAGGGTTTGTCCGGTGTCTGCGAATTGGCGACGCCGACCAGGCGCAGCGTTTTGATGAGCTTGACGATCTGGCGGGCAACCCGGCGCGCGGATTTCTTTGTGCCGTTTTTGTCATTGTTCATCTCGACCTGCTCAATGACCTGGAAGGCCGGGTAGAGCCGCATCGGGCCAAAGGGGATGTTCGGGTTCAGATCGTCGCCAACGAGCTGGAGGACCACGACGCAGACGCCGCGCTTGCCCGACTTCATCGTCACGATGCCCTGGGCGCGCGCGACCTCGGCGCTGACGTTGCCCTTGTCGGCCACGATGACGGGGATGTCCGAGAAGAACGGATCGCTGGCCAGCCGGGCGGCGTCCTCGGTGGGCAAACGGTCAATGACATCCAGGAGATTGATGCTCACGGGTTCTCCTTGTTCCAAAATTTGGTGATGCAGTTTTCATAGGCCGCGCCATAAGCCGGCAGGCGCTCCTCGATGCCCCGGCCAATGGGCCGGCGCGCGGGCATGACCATGTGGCGGGTGAAGCCGCGCACTTCGATGTCCGCGCCACGCACCTTCCGGTGGACCAGGCGCTGGCCAAAACGGAAGCTCTGGACGGAGGACCGGCGGCGCACGTGCGCGCTGACCTGTTCGTTGCCGTCGAAGCCAAACTCGTGGATCGCGGCGTAGCGGACGTTGGAGCCGATGCTGGAGGTGATGCCGTCGGCGGTGATCTCGGCGGGCGTGGCGCGAATGCTGCCGCGCAGCCGGTTGGAGATGACGCGCAAGCCGGTCTCCTGGACCGGGCCGTCCTTGGGGAAGGACAAATAGTTCTCCTGGATGACGGCGACAGTGAGCTGGTTCTCGTAGTCCGTGGCGCGGGCGAGCGCGCGGGCGATGCCGGCCTGGTCCCGCAGCAGCGGGATTTTCTCCAGGGCATCGCCGGAAATTTCAATGGAGTAGTCGGCGCTCATACGAGGTTGTAACGGACGAACTGATTCAGCATGTCCTTCACGCGGGGAACAAAGTCCAGGCCGGCGAGCGACTCGGAGGCATTGCGCGTGTTGCTGCCCACGTCGGTGATTTTCGTGCCAAGCTTGTCAATGGCCTCCCATTCCTTGCGCACCTGGAGGAGCCAGGCGTCGAGCAGATCGGACGGCAGGGCCGCCGACCCGGCGGGTTGCGCGGTGGGATAGCCGGTGTCCGCCGGTTCGAGCGTGTTCCAGAAAAAGCCGGCGGTGAAAGTGAAGCGGACCTGCGCATACCAGGGACCGACATCTCCGCGTTCCGGGAAGTTGACGATGCCGTTGGCGAGGTCAATGGACAGGATGTTGCCGAGGTCCTGCGCGACCCAGCCATCCGACTCCTTGATTTTCAAATCCACGGCTGTCAGGACTTCGAGGGGATAGCGCGACAGCAAAAACTGGCAGCGGTCGGCAGGGATGATTTCCTGGACGCCAACCAGACGCGTGAACTTTCGGTTGCAATAATTCTCGAAGGCGGCGGCCACACCCAGGCCGACGGCCGTGAGCTTGGCGTCAAACGAGTCATCACCGGCCTGGCTGGAGGCGAGGATTTGCGCGCGAAGAAAATCAAGATTGGAAAAGCCGGTGTTCATGATTCCAGGTGAATGATGCCGTCGCGTCCGGCGACGATGTTGTTGAGGCGCGGATCGCGGCCAATGACTTCGGCGGTGGTGGCGCGGCGTCCGCCTTTGCTCCGCTTCGGCGTGACAGGGAGAGAAGCCGCCACAGGATGCGGCACTGCGGGGGCAGCGCGTTCATCGCGCGTGTTAGCATCACGCGTTCTGAGCATCCGATCCTGTGGCGGCTGATTAAGCATGGGGCCTATTGGCTTTGTGAATCGTAGTGCGCGCTGGCCGTATAAATGCGGTTGGTGACCAGCGCCGGTGTGAGCTGCAATGAAACGATGCGGCCGTAGTTGCCCACGAAGATGGCATCGCCATTGATTGCATTGGTGGTCGCGCCGACCGGAATGGGCGTGGCCGCCGACATCAGCTCGACCTCATCATAGACCGACGTGGCCACGCCCCAGCCGCCGGAGGCCAGCACGACGTTCGTTCCGCCGTAAGGGCCGGAGTTGGTCGTCTGGTTCCAGGTCGAGATGGTGGACGAGTAGCAGGTGCCGTTATGTTGCAACACCAGGACGCCGCCAGCGGTCAGGCCGTTGGTGCTGTTGATCTGGTTGGTGACCGAACTGGTCGCCACGTTCGTGGCTGTGACATAGAACGGCGTGGTGCCGGACGCGAAGTTCAGCGCAGCGGTGTTGGAATCGCTGGCATAGTTGACGTTGACAATGCGGACCTGTGAATTCGGGTCCGCCGGGAAGTAAACCGTGGCGCCGGTTGTGGCATTGCCATAGCCGGAGACGGTCTTGAAGGTGGGCAACGCCGCGAACGCTGCGACGGCGACGGCGAGGCCAACCACTGCGGTGATGAGAATTTTTTTCATGTTCAGTCTTTCGTTAGGTTTAAAGGATGGTTTAGAACGTTTTCAAAAAGGGGTTAGTCACCTCCCCCGTGATCATGTTTATTGCGCGGCGGTTTGCAGGGCCGTCATGGCGTCGGGCGCGAGCGCCTCGACATCAATACGCTCAATGGCGCGCATCCCGATTTCGTCGGTGACGAAGTAAACCTCGCGGCTGGTCTCGACACGCGGCGTGCCGCGTTCGCCCAAGTACCAGTAGGAGAGGTCGCCGAAGAACGCCAGGTAAGTGGCGGCTGCCGCGACCGTGGCGTAAGGCTGCATGACGCCGACCCAGTGGATCGGGAAGCCATCCAGCGTGGCCGGCTGCGAACCATTTTGCCGGACGTAGATGTAGGGATTGTTCAGCGTGTTGAACGTCACGAGCAACGCCTCCATCGTCGGGTTCAGGTAGTGAGCCGCATTGCCTGTTTGCAGCACGGCCGCATTGACCTTGGCGCGCATGGCGCGGAAGTCATTGATGGTCGCGTCGGTGGGTTTGGTCTTGCCCGCGCCGAGCTGCACGAGCTGCGGGGTTTGAGCCACACCGGCAATGTAGGGGCCAACGCCCTTGATGTTCGCGTAGGTGCCGGTGCCGTCACCCAGGAAGCCGGTCTGGTCTTCCAGGTTGGCGAACCGGCGGGAGATATACCGCGCCACGAACTGGCCAAACGGGATGAACGTGTCCTCCTCAATTTCGGACGGGATGCGGATGATGCCGCCGCATTTGTTGGCGGTGAAGGTGACGTTTTGCGCGGCGACTTTCTTTTCGCCCAGCGCCTGGCTCATGCCGGCGGTGCCGACGCCCAGGAAGGTGAACGCATCTTCACCGGGTTTCAACTGCGGCAGGTTCACCGTGCCGGCGCCCAGGGGAAACACCGTGGCGAACTGGCGGAACTGGCCATACTTGTAAACCAGCTCAACGATCTGCGGGACGTAGATCGTAGGCAGCGGGATGTCCGTGCTGGCGAGCGCGGCCTTCTCGACGCCGATCCATTCAGCGGCCTTGGCAAGCATGGTCTCGGCATCACCGTGTTTCTTGGTGTCCCATTTATCCTGCCGCATGGCGCAGGCCAGATACATGCCGGACAGGGCCAGCGCGCAACTGTCGGTGACGAAAGGCTTGTTGCCGACGTAACGCACACCCGTGTCGCCATCGCGCAGCATGGACTGCTTGCGGAGTTTCTTAAGGTCGGCTTTGACCTTATCGTGGTCCTCGCCCATCGTCTTGAGCAGATCGGGTAACTTTTTGATGGCGGCAAAACCGCCTTCCACCTTGGCCAGGTCCGCGAGTTCCTTGAACATGGCGTTGTAGCCTTTGAAGCCGTCAAGGATGCCCTCGAATTCCTTGATCTGTTCGGGCGATAACGCGGTGGTGTAACACATCGCCTGGCGTTTGCTCATGGCGATTTGCGATAGCTGGTAACAACCCACCAGCATGGCGCAGGCGACGGGCGGCATGCCCAAATGAGCGAGCGCGACCGCGCCCAGGATGACAGCGAATAACGCCAACAGGTGGCGATACGGTTTCAGATTTTTTTTCATAGCAGATTTTTCTTTGGTTAATGGTTTAGTTTTTGAGGACGTTGTGGAGTCCCCTGGCCAATTGCAGCAAACGCGCGTCATGGATTCCCGCACCGGACGCGCCGGCCTGGGTGCTGGGGTCTGCCTCTTCACCGCAAAATTGTTTCAGAAAGTCAGCAAGGTTCTTCCGCTCGGCCGGATTGAGCACGCCCTTGATCTGGTTGCCGATGGTGGCGCCGGGATTGGCGGGAACCACGACCAGGGATTTTTCCAGCAACTCCGACTCGGTGTAGGTGCGGTCGGGTTTGTCCTTGCTGTCGCCGCTGGTCCATTCCAGGGGAATAAAGCCGACGGACATGGAACGGATGAAACCGCCCTTGGCCATTTTGTAGGCAAGCAGGCCGAGCGGATTGTCCACCGCGAACAGAATGCGGCAGCAGAGCTTGTTGTTCTGGACCTGCTGGTCCTTGGGCAGGATGTCGCGCCCGAGAATTTTCATGATGCTCGAATAATCGTGGCAATCCGGGACGACCGGATTGGCCAGGAAGTTGTCGAGCTGCCAGCCGTCCTGCTGGATCACCTCGTTGTAGCGGTCGAGCGTGTCGTCGCTGGCGATGAAGTCCATGACCGGATCGTCACCGGCAACTTCCTTGACGTTGCAATGCAGACCACCGCGCAGTCCGGCCTTCCCGGTGTTGAGGGTGATGAGCCGGGAGCCGAACTCCGTTTTCACCTGGTCGAGACTGAGATCGTAAAATTTCATGATGTTTTTTTGTTAAAGGTCAGCACGCCGACGCCAAAGATTTTGAACGTGAGGGTTTCTTCGTCCTCGCCGGTTTTCTGCGCGGCCAGCTGAATGCACTGGCAATTAATGATGTTGCCGGCGCTGGCGCCCAGGGAATCGTCACCGGGATACATGAGCTGCTCGCCGCCGACCTCGAATGGTTCTTCCACGGGGATCGGGGCGTCGATGTATTGCTCCTCAGCGATGGCGTGAGCTTCGCGGACATTCGGGCCGTGGCTGGAGAGCCAGGCTTTGTACTGGATGCCGGCGTCGGTCATGGCCAGGTGCCGCGCGTTGTTGTAGGCCATG
Source organism: Verrucomicrobiota bacterium (assembly GCA_049510295.1). Classification (GTDB taxonomy): domain Bacteria; phylum Verrucomicrobiota; class Verrucomicrobiia; order Limisphaerales; family UBA11358; genus UBA11358. Next base: position 37,920 of record JBEKZC010000010.1, read on the forward strand.
TTGGTTTCCGTCTGCGCCACGCGCTTGGCTTCGCCACTGGTGAGATTGTTGAACACGGCCTTGACGCGGTCGGCGAGTTGCGCCGAGGTTTCACCGGCGTCGAGTCCCTGATCCAGCGAGGTGTTGAGCTGGTCGCGCACCGTGCCGCCCACACCCATGATGGGTTGCGTGCGGGACAGCAGATATTCCTTCGCCTGCTGGGGCGGATATTGCCACGGGTCGTCATTGCCGAGTTCGGCATTGAGTTCCGTGCCGGCCAGATTCAGCGTGGCCATGATCGGGTTGCTCAGTTCGGCCTGAAGCGCCGCGCCGAAAGCCGAATGGCTAAAAATCAAATCCACCAGGCCGCGCGTTTGCAGCATGACAGCCGCCCGGCGGTTTTGCGTATCGGCGGGGACCAGAAACTTTTCGAGATGAACCTCGCTGAGTTTGGCCAGCGTGGAGGCGCGGAACTGGTTCAACACCTTGCCGACCTTGCCTTGCATGAGCTTGACCGTCTTGCGGCGCGACGAGACGTGCGCGTTCCAAAGTACAGTGGTGTCAGGCTTCTTCACCTTGACCGGCGCCGGGCCGGCTTTCACGCTGCCGAGCCATTTCAACATTTTGCTGAAGGGCGTGGACTTTTCAGCTTCATCGGTCGGCGGCGGATTATTCGGATCGTCCTCGCCGGGCGGCGGCTCGACCGGCTGCGAAACGTTTTGCAGGTTGAACGGCAGGTAACTGTCCTTGCCCCATTTGTATTCCGGCAGGCCAAGGTCAAGGTTCGTGTTGACATCGTTGAGCGGCACGCCGATGGCAAACATCTTGCCGGCCGTGTCCCACCGGGCGCGGCGCGCGGCCTGCATAATGGGCAGGCTGTCAACGTCGAACCAGCCGACGAGATCGTCGCCGAAAGTTTTCACGACCGGCTCGACCGCGGATTCGAGCGTCGTGCAGAGACTGCCGAGCGTGGATTCGATGAAGGAGATTTTCTGCGCGTCCATCGAACCACCCTTGCCGCCGTCGTTGAGGTCCTCGGTAAAACCCGCGAGCGTTTCCGGCACCTTGAAGATGGCGAAGATTTCCTTGCGCAAGAATTTGCGCGTGTCGAGGAACTGCATGTCCATCATGGAGAGCGTCGGTTTCTCAATCTTTGCGCCGCCCCACAGGAAGAGCGGGCGGTCGGCGGTGCCGGCCTTGCGCTTGCGCTCGCGCAACGCGGCGAGGATGGCCGCGCGTTGCTCGGTCGTGGCCTGCTGGTCCGTGGTGACAATGACGCCGGTGTCAGCGTTGTTCACCCAAAGTCCTTTTTGGAATTGTTCCCCGGCAAAATCCGTTTGCGCCGGAGTGCCGGCCACGATGAGTGGCGAGAGTCCACGCCAGTACAGATAAGGATTGGGCGTGCGCGAATGGATCAGTTCCGAGGGCATCAGGATTTCCGACGGCAGCGGCGTGAGCAGCGGCGAGCCGGTGTAACGCCAGGCTTCGAGATTGTAGCCCTGGACCATGTGCCAGAACAAAGTGGTGTCCAACGTGAGCATCCGCTGGATGCGCGGCTTGCGATCCGACAGATCCACCGGCTGATCGGCATTGTCGAGCGGCAGGATGAAGAATTCCCCGCGCAACGCGTTCCAGGTGACAACCATTTCCCAAAACAATTGCCGGTCCATCGTCGGGTGCGGACGATTGAACAGGTCCACCACGTCGCCGGAGTCAACAATGTCATTGCCCAGGGCGCGGCGGCAAAAGTTGCGGTGCCTTGGATCGGCGGAGCTGCGGAGCGCGCGGATGCGTTTGGCCTTGTCCGCGCCGACGCGGGAAATGCGGAAAGGAATCTGTGCGATGGATGATGCCAGGATGGAGACGGCCGTAAAAATCCAGGCCGACTGGGCGTAGGGATTCACCAGCTTGGTGCCCTGCTGCTGGTCATCAATATCGGTGCCCGTGAGGAAGGCGGCCACGTCCGGCGATGCGACCGATTTCCCGGCCAAGGCATGGAAGGCATCCCCAACCCGCTCTAAAACTGATTTACTCATGGTTTGACCTCCTGCCACGATGCTCTTAATTGCGATTTAAGCCCGGTATGGGCGCATTGAGCACCCCAGCGGCGGCAGACAGTGGCCGGAAATCGCCCTTGGGCAAAAAGAGAGGGGTTGGTTGTCATCCTACAGCGGCTCCTATTCCGAGTTCAGTTTTACCCGCGTGCAGTGCCAGCGCCTTGGCCCAAAACCGGTCACAGTGGGAATCCGCGGCCTCGCCGACGAAGCGGATGTTGCCGGAGGCGGTGGTTTCTTTTTTGATGCCGCGCAGGTCGGCGCGCAGGGGTTCACTTTTGGCGTAACGCAGTGTGCGGTCTTCATGGGCGCTGCGGAGGGGAAAGGCGAGGTCTTCCTTGACAGTGCCACTGAAGCGGACGGCCTCGGCACGATAACCGAATCGCTCGACCGCGCGCTCGGCGAGTTGCATCCCCAGGCCGGTGGAGTCAATGCAACAGCGGCGGACGGCGGGCAACTGCATGAGCTGATTCAACTCGAACTCCTGCTCGGCGAAAGTTTTGCCGCGCAGTTCCAGGCGCAGGCGCTCCCAATAAACGTCACCAACCTTTTCTTCCACATCAATGACGCTGAGGTGCGTGGTGCGCGCCACGTCGTAACCGATGTAGAGTGGATTCTTGCAGGTTTGCAGGTAGGCAAAATCCTTGGCGGCGGAATCATCCTCGCACGCGGTGATCATCTCATAGGTGATGAAGGCGGCGGATTCGTCGGCGGGGATGCAGCAATACTCCTGGAGCCATTGTTCCTCATCAATGCACTCGCGGCGAATCCGGGCCAGAAATTCCTCGCGGGTTTCGCTCGCGCCGGAGGCCGCATTTATTTTTTCGACGATGCCCTGCTCGACCGCCGCCTGGATGGGCACCGAATGCAGCGACCAACCCATCGGGTTGCCACGCTCCTTGATGTCAACGATGATCTGGTTGAACAAACTGCCGACGCCGCGATGGGTAGAGATGATGCTGAATTGTCCGCCCCATTGCGTAGCCGGCTTGCCAATGGCGTAAACCTCGCGCTGGAGATCGAGCTTGCGCAGCGCAAATTCATCGGCCTTCACGTGGCCCGTCTTGCTGGCGATGGCGTCCGGGTTGGAAGAGACGCAGTTAATGGTGCGCTCGTTGGCGAAACGCAAAACGAAGGCCGTGAGATTTTTCTCGTGGTCCACCAGGATTTCGCCCAGGTCTTCGGCGGCGTGATTCAGAACCCGCGCCCACCGTTTGCAGTAGAGGAGATATTGCTTGGCGGCAATTTCGTCCCGCGAGCTGACCCAGACATCCAGCCGGGCGTCGCGCGGCGCAACCTTGACGACCGAATCGTAGCTGTCGCAATAGCTGAATCCGATCTGGCGCGACTTCTCGACAATGCGCAGCCGGCTGGCATCGCGTATCCAGCGCGATTGAAACGGCATGAAGTATTTTGCGCCGGAGAATTTCACAAGAGGTTCAGTTCGCGTTCGATCTTGGCGATGGTTTCCCTGGTGAGGCCGCCCTTGGACTTGGCCGCATTCTTGATCTGGTCGAATGCCGCCGCCTTCTTTTCGAGCAAAGTTACTTTGCGCTCGTCCAGTGAAACCTTTTTCACGTTCAAATCCTGGACTATCGTTTTCCGGCCCGACGCAAAATCGCCCGTCGCCAGCGCCCGCGCATAACTCCGCTTCAATACTTCCTCGCGGATTTGATCCAGAGTCCATTGCTCGCCGAATTCCTCTTGCAGGCGCCGTTCGTCGTCCTTCATTCGCTCGGCTTCCAGGTCCATCAAGCGTTGCTGAAATTCCCAATCCCGGAACGATGTAAGCTGATCGTCCCGCGTAAATTTGATTTGCAGCTTCACCGCCAGTTGCCGCCGGATGTCCGCTTGCGTGGTGTCCGAGGCAAAGAGCGCACGCCAGAAGTCCCGTGCCGACTCGGACATGGAGTCGCGCCACATGAGTTTGAAGCGAGTCAGTTCCGACCCGGTCCCGCCGCGTAATTTTTTGGGTGCGTTCATTCACAGTTCCAGAAGCGCGGCTTCGCCGGCATCGTTGATGTTCCACTTCATGATTCGTTTGTTGAACCGCGCCGGCGCGCCGGTGATCCACTTTTCCGAGTCACACATTTTCAGGACCGAGGCCAGCTCGGCCACGCTGGGGGCGGGCGTGCCGATGGCCGGGTCGCGCGAAATGCCGGCGTGGATTTCCGGTTCCGTAGCCTGGTGAAAATCCAGGCCATGCAGAAAATTCAGCACGGCTTTGGTGATGACGAGTTCGCGCGAGGTCATTCCACCCTCCCCTTCAATTCGCCGATCTTCTCCAGCACCTGGTTGACCTGCTCGCGGACTTTTTCAATCCGGTCCTCACCCGCCTTGTTGATGCGGCGTTCCATTTCCGGCAGGTCAACCCGCAGCGTCTGCCAGAGCCGGTCCAGTTCCGTGTCGTGACCATCCAGCCGGTTCTCGGCACGGACAAACCGTTGCTCGGTCGCGTCGTGGTTATACCGCTTGGGCGCCTTGCGATATTCCGGGGGCGGGTTATCGTCAATCTTCACGGGACCGCTTTTGCGGAAGGCGGCGTACAGGGCCGCCGCGATGAGACAAATGGAAATCAAAATAATCAGCACCCACTTCAACGTGGAGTCGGGCACGGAAGGCAGGTCGGTGGATTGAGCCAGTATTATCGGGCGCACGCGTTGAGCAAGTGGGTTCATGGTTTGGGTGGGGCGGCTGCCTTGTGCCATCGGTTCATCCGCATGAAGTCAACGAGGTGTTCGGCATCAATGCGGAAGTTAGGCGGCGCGGGCGTGATGCCGGCGTCAATCTCCAGGCGCGGAAAAAAGTTCGTGCTGTAAAGTGTGACGAGTGCGTTGTAGCGGTCCCGCGCGTGAGGCGTGATGACAGCGCCGGTCACCTCTCCGGTGCTGTTCGTGGTCATGCAAATCAAGCCGCTGTTCTGCGCGCCGCCGTCGTAGCTCGCCACGTTCGCCTGGACGGGCTTGGGAATGACCGTGCCGCAACTCGTTAAAAGAATGAGCAGAGCAAATGCGAGCAGTGTTAACAGACAGGTAACAAAACAGTGGATCGCCGCCATGAGAACCTGATGACGGTAAAGGTGCCGGATGGCCGCCGGGCTTTCGCCCGATCCCCAGCCTTCAAGATTGTGCGCACAATCTTCAGTCGTCCGGCGCGGCTGTTTTGGTTTCATGTGTAGGTGTTATTCCATTTCGCTGTGCGAAATTTATTTCGGCGCAGATGAATCAGGGATTGTCGCCTTGGCCACATCGTCGGCGTGCAAACATTCTGATAGGTTTGCCACCGGGTCGCTCTGCGAGGGAATCGCCAACCTACCATTGCAGGCATCGTTGCCTGCCACTGCGTCATACAGAATCCCCGCCACCGGAGGTCCGTAGGATGGAATCAGAATTACCTTATCGCCGTTCTTTGCTTCTCTGCCGTTTTTGAAGTGCATATTTTCCTTTGGGTTGTTTGTTGTTTACTCCGCCAAATCGTTTCTAATTTCAGTTACGTCATCTTTCGCCACGGCCTCGGTCGCCTGGTCAACCTGCTTTTGTTCCGAGCCGGCGATGGCCGACGCCTTCACGTCCGCCGCGTTCTTCTCGGCATCGCGCTGTTGGACCAGTCCGAGCGCGCGACCGATGGCGGTGAAGACGGCTGTAACGGCGTTCCACATTTACGGTGTCGGGGTTGCGGGTTGAATGGGCAGGCCGGCGGTGATGCCATCGCGCAAGGCCGTGAGGGCGGGCGCGAGGTACGGACTGGCGTCGCCGATTTTTTGCGCGACCACCTGTCCGAAAAATGCCTGGTATAGCGCAAGGCCGCTCACGATGCCGTTGTTCACATCCGGGTTATCCGGCATGGGCAGGCTGGCGATGGTCGTGCGGATAGCGACCGGATCAAGCTGGCCGTCATCGAGTGCCACGGTGAGAACCTGCGCCACGAGTTTGAAGTAAGTGATGGAGTTCGTGTCGGCGCGAACACCTTGCTGCGTTCCGATGGTCGCGGCGATTTTGATTCCGTTGTAAACGTCATTTGTGCGCACCGTCCAGGTGCCGATGTAAACGATGCCGTTGGTGTCGTGACTCAGTACGCCCGAAGGCTGGCCTGGTGCGACTGAGCGGCAGCCAGAACAAAGAAAGGCTGAAGTCAAAAGGCTAAAGGCTAAAATCAAGGCCGCGCCTGGGAGCGCCGGCGTCCCACCGGCAGGCTTTGCGTTCTCTGCGTTCTTTGCGGTTAAATTTTCCGAAAAGCTCTGGCCGGTCTTGGCGGCCAGTGCGGCGGCGATGAGGCCAAGCCATTTGGCGTCCAAATCAATCATCGCTCCGGTCTTGATGGAGAGGACGGTCCAGACCGTCATGATTGGCACGATGATGAGGAGCACGGCCAGGCGCATCGTGCTGGGCGCGCCGTCGCCGTCCGAAATAAGTTGGGAAAGTTTGTTCATGGGATCAGTGGGTTGGAAAACTGAAGACCGACGGCCGGACGGATACGGGCAAGCATCCGAGGAACGAGCCGTCCGCCGGCCTTCAAATGGTTTGGAGTTATTGCCCGAATCACGCCGCGACTATGGCGTGACTGGAAGAAAGCAGGCAGGCTCCGGGAGCCTGAAGTTATGAGGGGACAAAAAACGGACGGCCCATTCCTCGCTGTGGCCGCCCATGGGGCTATCTAGTCACGGGGCACTCAGTGCGTCAATTACTTTTTTTGGCGCGCAGCAGCAGGATGAAAATTCCAGCAAGCAAACCGACGGCGGCAATTGCCAGCGTGAGCCAGATGGAAATGAACCCGAACACGATGGCCAATATCACAACGAACGCGCCCAGGACCAGCAGCGCCGCCGGCGATTCTTTTTGCTCGAACCCACGCGGCTCAATGACAACCGGAATGTAGCCGGTCCCGCAACTGACGCATTTGAGGCCACGATGCACCTGCAACTCGGTGCCCAGATTCGGCGTACCACACTTCGGGCAGGGATGTGATTGATATTTCTCAGCGTTCATTTTCTGGCGAGCAATGCGTGGAGTCAGCGAGCCGGGCGTTTGAAGATCAGAATGATTTTCCCGGTGCGAACGTTGGTGAATGGTTTATAGCGCGGAGTCACCAAGGGTTCCGTTTCGTGAAGGTCGTTACCATCTAAACGCTCGGCCTGTGATGGTGTCTCTAATTCCGGCACTGCACCGACCAGTTCCCATCCCTCATCACCAATTTTTGCAAGTTGGATTTCAAGGTTTCCAAAGTCACCTGGCTCGGAATTTTCAGTGCGGTAAACTTCAGCCCGTTCACTATCAGAGGTTTTAGTTTTGGCACGCTCCAAATAACCGTGGATGGAATTGTCAACCTCGACAGTTTTATATTCCCACTGGGAGGGCTTGTTGCAACCGCAGAGCAGCGCGGCGATGGCGACAAGGTAGATGGTGGTCTTCATGTCAACAAGAAGCAGGTAGTAAATCGCAAGAAATGGCTTCGATTTTTCCGAAGATTGAGGCACAGTCTGCGTATAAGTTTGAGCGACGGATTTGGCGGTTCCGAAAACCGCGAATTTTCTCTTACTCCCCAAATCCGAGCGCGCGTCAATTGGCGCGGCTCGGTGTATTGGGGTAAGGGCGCTTCGCGGTGCCTCGGTTCCGGTATGCCGGGTCCGCGCTTTTTTATCATGACGCGAATTGTTGTATTGTTTGAGTCGCTGCCGAAATCCGAACAGGAAAAGCTGTTGCACGATCTTCTCATGGCCGTTGCTGCTATTTTGGAGCGCCGTAATTCTTCCCAACGTGGTTTTCGATTATCTCCACCATCTGATCCGTCGGACTCTTTTTACCGGAACTGACCGGCTTTGTTTTCTGGCAGGAAACCGGCTCTCGTTTCGGGAGTCCTTCGATCAAGGTGCGGATCACCTTCAGCACATGCGCGCGGTCCGCGTCGTGTAGCCAGCGGAGGTCGTCCAGAATTTTTCTTTCCCAAGAGGCGAGCGATTCCTCTTTCAAGGCCAGCGGCGCTAATGCACCCGGCTGCTCGCTGGCCAGGATGAATTTGAATAACTGCAAAACCTGCGGACTGGGCTTCATGTCGCCAGACTTGTAGCGGCTGATCGCGCCACGACTCAGCTCAAGTCGGCGAGCAACATCAATCGGTTTCCAGCCCGACGCCTCTAGTAGGGCAATGAATTCAAGGTTTTCCGGCCTCACAAATTATTTTACTAAAACAACATTTATCTGTTGACGTGTTGCGTAACGGAGTGTTACCTTACTCAACAGAATTAAACGCACATGGACGAAAAAGTCAACAAAAAGAATTTACGGAAGCTCTGCTGGAAGCGCGGTTATCACGGCGTTGAAGGCTTTGCCCGCAAGATTGGCCGCGCCCGAACGACCATTCACCGCGCCGTCAACAATCCCGAACGCTTCGGTCCCACCGTTGCGCTGATTGAAAAATACCTCCTATGATTAATCCGATACACCTCGACCATTTTGTGGCGCGCACCATCGCGCGGCTGCCGGATAACATCGCCCAACGCAAAGAGGACTTGGTCACACTACTCGTGCTGCTCCCAAAAAATTATCCACGCCGTACCGAGGTAAAGCAGGTTCTCGAATCCATCCGCGCTCACGAATTGGCGCAGATGAAATTTCAGGAGCTTCTAAAACTGGAGGCCGCGCAATGATTTCTTCCCGACACATTCCGAACCGAACACCGCGAAGCCCGGCTGCCCGAACTGAGAGCGCAAGCTCCGGTTCGGCGCAGCTCCGGGAAAAGGAGTCACAATGAAAACATACGACGAAGTATATGAAGCCTGCCAAGCCGGCGGCATGAACAACACCGAGAGCGACGAGGTTGCCAGAGAGCAGGCTGCCCGATGCGCTTCTACCTACGATGAAATCCTGGGCGCAGTGATGCGCGCCACAACCATTGACGAGGTGCGCTCGTTCCGTCGCCTGGCGGAAGACATGTGCAGCCGGGATGAGTTGTCAACCAACCAACTGGCCATGTTACGCAGTTCAATGAACCTGCGCGAGGAAGCTATCGCCACTCTTGCCACGATATGACCACTCGCCTCGCCATGCAGCGCAGCCTGCCGCTGGAGATCAGCGCGCGCACCGTGCTGGTGACGCTGGAGGCGGTGCGCATCGCGCGCGGGTGCGATGCCGAGAGCGTGCTTAATTGTGTCGGGGACGCCACGCACCCGAAGTTTCTGCGGTGGGTCTTCAACATCGGCGTCAAGCCGGATGGCGAAATCCGCGAACTGCGCTTTTGGAAAGAAGAGATCACCGGCGACGTGAACAAGTGGAGCGAGCCGCGCGTGGCAATCGCAAAAATTCTTGGCACGCGCCGGACCTTCCCGCGTGGCGAAATTGAGGTCCAGTGGACGATGAACCACATGACCATCTCGCGCCTGGTGCGCACGGGCGAACTCACCGAAGTGAACCGCGAACTGACGCGCGCCAGCCTGGCGGCGTTTCTGGAACGGAGGCTGCAATGAGGGCGAAGGCAAAAATCCCTAAATTGACCGAGGCGCAGAAAGCCGTCGTGCTGGGCGACCGCATCCCGGCGCGGAATCAATCTCACCCATCGTCTGTTCGGGCCGGCGGCGCCACTGCCCGGCTGGATGTTTCCCAACTCCCCGGCGGCACGTCGCCGCTGCCGCCGGTCAACTTTACCGTGACCGTTCCATGAACCTTCAACCTTCAACCTTCAACCTTCAATCGCGCCGCGAAGCGGGCTACCTGCTCGTGGACGACGCCAGCGGCGTGGCCGAACTGGAGAAACGCACCGCGCCGAAGGTGCGGATCGTCGAGGGCATCATCGTAGGCGCGATATTTGGCGTCGGGTTCACGTGCCTCCTGATCGCGTTTATCACCTGGCTCAGATTCCACTACCTCCCATGAAAACCATTTCCCTCACCACCGAGCAGCTTCTGCGCCTGGGCGCCATGTTCGCCAACCATCAGATCGCCGGACTGATGGGCAGCGCCAACGAAGCGCAGACCGGACGCGGCGTCATTGCCGGCATCGTCGCCACGCTCCACGAAGTTTTGCCGCCGGCCCGGTTCCACTCGGTGATGATCCAGTGGGAGATAGACGACATCAAACTTGCCGAGCTGCTCGAACTGGCCAAGGCGCAGCCGGAAGCAACCTCCATCGAAGCCTGATTTATGAGTGAACAAAATCTGCAAAAACTTAACCCATCCACGCCCGCGCAAATCACCGGCACCTGGGACGGCGCCCGGCAATGGATCAGCGCCGCCGGTCTGTTCGAGCAGGGCAAATTGTTCTGCCAAGTCATGGCGGGATTTGAGTTGATGGAATTGCACAAAAACCACGGCATCACGAACGGCTCCAAGGCCCACCTTTCCCACGATGGGAAAGGTGCCTGGGACGAAATCCTGGCCAAGGAAACCAACCTATCCAGTTCCACCGCCTATCGTTTCATGGACATGGCCAAGGCCGCCGCGCCGCGCCTGAAAAAAATCGTGGCGTTGCGCGGGTTCGACCCCTTGAACAAACCGATGGCGCTGCTGACCGCGCCGCAGAAGGAGGCGCTCCAGGCCGGTGTGCGCAAGTTGACCGACAACAAGACGCAGAAGGATTTTGGCGAAGACCTTGGCCTGTGGAAAAAACACCAGGGGGCCGGCGCGACCGGGCGCGCACCGGGCGAGGGCGGCAGCCGCAAGCTGAGTATCAGCGAACGCGCCGAGCTGCTCAAGGTCCAGGCCGTGGAGGATTGGGCCGAGATGGCCGACATGTTCAAGGTCTATCGCGGCAAATTCACGGTGCTCTCCGATACCAGCGTGGAGGCGCAGATTGCCGTGCTCGAACGCCATTTAACCGCCCGTCGAGCCTGGCTTAAACAGCCGAAAACCAACCGCGTGGCGTCGGCCATTGAACATCTGTTCGACACAAAATTATGACAACCTCCTCCCTCCAAATCGAATCGCACGACCTCGCCGAGTTTCTCCAGTTACCCTCCGAAGTCCGGCGTGAGGTGGAAAAGTGGGACCGCGAATTGCAGGCCGTCACAAAACCGATCCAGCGCAACCTGGAGAAAATTGCCAACCGCCTGGGCGTATCGCTCAAGACCGCCCGCCGCCGGTACGACGACTGGCGGCGCGAGGGCTGGAAGGGTCTCATCAACCGCGCCAAGGTGCCGGAGGATCGCGGCCTCGATCCGCAGTTCATTGAGTGGTGGAAAAAGCTGTGCCAGGAGAACGGGCGCAAATGCAAACCGGCTTATCGCGAATTTGTGCGGCGCTTCAAGGATGGTACAGCCATTCCCGGCCTGCCGCCCGGCACGCCGCGCCACGCCCTGCCGCTCGGTTACACCTACTGTAATCTCATCCGTTACAAGCCCACCCAGTTTGAACTCACCGCCTCGCGCATCGGGCGCAGCGCCGCCGCCGATTTCCGCCCGAAACTTTTCACCACGCGCAACGGCCTGCGCGTGGGCGAGCGATACATCTTCGACGATATGTGGCACGACTTCAAGGTGGTGATGGTCGGCCAGCGCCGCGCCATGCGCCTGCTGCAACTGCACGCGCACGATCTGTTTTCGGCCTGCCAGTTCGCGCGCGGCATCAAGCCGCGCATGGAAGACCCGGAAACGGGTTCATCGGTCGGCCTCAAGGAAAACGAAATGCTCTTCCTGGTGGCGCACGTTCTCACCGAGTTCGGTTATCATCCGGACGGTTGCGTGCTGATGGTCGAGCACGGTACCGCCGCCATCCGCGAGGAACTCGAAAAAGTCCTGTTCGATCTGACCGCCGGCAAGGTGCTCGTGGACCGCAGCGGCATCGAAGGCGCCAGTTCGTTCGCCGGTCAATACGCCGGGCGCGGCAAGGGCAACTTCCGTTTCAAGGCCGCGCTCGAAAGTCTCGGCAACCTGATCCACAACGAGACGGCCAATCTGCTGGCGGTGCCCGGCCAGACCGGGAGCAACAGCCGTTTAAACCTGCCGGAAGAACTGGCAGGGCGCGACAAGCACGCTGATGCGTTGCTCAAGGCAATGGCCGCGCTTCCACCCGCGCGCGTCGCGCAACTCCGGCTGCCGTTCCTGGAAGTCAATCAGGCGCGCTGGCTCGTGGAGGAAATCATTGAGCGCATCAATCAGCGCACCGAGCACGAACTGGAGGGCTGGCTGGAAGCCGGTCTCACCACGATGGACTTCGACGTGCCGGGCGTCGGACTGCTGACCGGCGCCAAGGTGCTGGAACTGCCCGACGAAAAGCGCAACGCGATTTACGCCGTCGCGCAGCCGGTGGCGCGCAAGCTGAGTCCGCGCGAGGTATTCGACGCCGGGCGCGGCGACCTGGTGAAGTTCCGCCCCGAACAGACCGCCATGCTGCTCAAGGAGCGCGTCGCCCGCGAAGTGACGGTGGGCGAGGACCACCTGATTGAGTTTGACGACCAGGAGATTTCACCCGCCACGCTGCGTTACCTGGCGCACCACTTCTCACCGGGCGACAAGTTTTCCGCCGTGGTGAATCCCTTCTCGCCAGAGGTGGCGCACCTCTTCGACGCGCGCGGCTGCTGGATCGGCGTCGTGAAAGCCTGGCAGACCGTCCCGCACGACGATGCCGGGGCATTGCACCGGGCGATGGGCGCGGCGGCCAAGGTGGAGCGCGAACTGCTCGCGCCCGTGGCCGCGCGCGGCGCGGAACTCACCCGCAAACGGCTGGAGGATTCCCGCCACAATGCCGGCGTGCTTGGCCAGACGCCGGAGGAAAAGAAACACCAGCGCGCCGTGCGCAACTACGCCGGCGAGGTCGGCGAACTGGCCGAGGCCGCTGACCCTTCCAAGACGGAGGGCGGAGACGATTTCAGCGCCGAAGCGCTGTTGTAACCAAACCCACAACCAACAATCAGGAACGAAAATGGAAGAACAAATCGGGCAAAACGAAGACGCTAAACAGCAGCAAACCGTCCGCGCCACCTGGAACTTTTCTCTCGACCAGATGCGCGTGGACATGGCGCGCTACGACGCGGACGCGCAGGAGGCACTGGTCGCGCTGTTCCGCTGGTGCATTGACCCGCGCCACGCCATGAAGAAACCGGACGCGGCGGTGCGCCTGGGTTGCAGCGACAACCTGCTTTACCAGCTCTACACCGGCCGGTATCGGAAACCGGACAAGACGCCGGCCAATCCATCCAAGGAACTGATCTCAGAGATTCACAAGTTCCTGAAGCTCGAAGCCGAGCGGTACGCCCTGGGCGACACCGACTTCGTCATCACCCCCACGGCCAAAAAGATTTTCACCGCGTGCGATCTGGCGCGTGAATCGCAATCGCCGGTCATCCTGTGGGGGCCGTCGCATATCGGAAAAACCTGGGCCGAGCATTATTACCAGCAGCATAACAACCACGGCAAAACCTTCATTGCCGAACTCAAGGCCGCCAGCGGCCTGGGCGGCATGGTGCGCGTGGCGGCAACGGCCTGCGGCATCAGCGACAACTCGAACACGGCAAAACTGGTTGAACGCATCGAGGGCGCGCTCACGCCGAACACCGTGCTGATTTGGGATGAGGTCCATCTGCTCAAGCATACCTACCGCAAGAACAGTTTCTTCGCCTGCATCGAAACCATCCGCCGCATTTACGACGCGTGCCGCTGCGGCATGGTCCTCACCTGGACGAACCTCGACGAGCTGAAGAACGCCAGCCAGGGCGAATTGATCCAGATGTGGCGGCGCGGCGTCCACAAGGTCGCGTTGCCGGCCATGCCCACCAAGGAAGACCTGCGGCTGATCCTCGAACACAGCGGCCTGTCGTTCCCGGACAAAGGCATGACCATCACCATCCCCGGCAAGAAAGAGGACATCATCGAAACCCCCTACGCGATTTTGCGGCAGCAGGCCATGAACAACGGCCTCAAGGCCATCACCGAGCGCATCCGCTACGCGCGCAAGCTGGCCGGCAAACAGCCGGGCGGAAAAATATCCTGGACCCACTTCGTGGACGCGCATCTGCGCATTGAGAAGGAAGGCATCCAGGAACCGATTTGGGAGTAATTATGCCCGCACCCGCCAAAGCCGTGGACCAGCAGGTCGTTTGGAAGAACGATGAGATGCTCACGTTCGCCATCAGCCTGGTGGAGCACGCGCTTGGGTTGCTGCATGGCGGGGTCAACAAGTTCACCACGGACATCGTGCCGGACGCGGATCGGGGCGACGGCAACGGCATCGCCGGCTCGGTGGTTTCCATGCTCACCAACGCCAGCGTCCTTGAGCCGGTCGGCGTGTTCGTGGCGCAGGTCTTTTACCAGGAACGAATCAAATCCGAACGCGACGAGAGCAAGGGCCGGTGGGTGAACGTCCACCGCCTTTGCTCGCGTTCGGTGGCGGAGGAATTCCTTCGCCGCAATCACCGGCCAGCCGCCGCCCAGCAAGCGGACCTGGCCATCAGTTAACCGCAGTCAAACCACAACCAAAATCGGGCAATGAAAAAGAACAAATCGCAGTTAGAGCAAACCACCAACCTCATGCATGCCGGCAAGGACGAGCCGGATGCGTTCTATGAACGGCAAATCACAGCCACATTCGAGAACGGCGGCGCCATCCAGGTCATGGCGCGAGGAGAGAGCATAGCCGGCGTGATTGAGATCATCCTGGCCGTGGTGCCGGTCCTGAAATTGGACCGGGAATTGACGCTGGATGTCACGTTGCGCTACTGGCACCTGACCGAGGATTTCCAGCAGGTTGAAATTTCCGGCGCCGCATACCATGTGTCGGAATCTTCAACCGACGCTCCGCAAGCCATCGTCCGCCGCCTGGCAGCCGATGCCAAGGTCCGGCTCGTTAAAAATCTGGCGCGGCACCAGATCGCCCTGGTCGGCGAGAGAGGAGAACTCGCGTGAGCATCCTCGAAGCTATCTCCCCAACCGCCCGCGCGCTGCTTGCCGCCAAGGATCGGCACAAGATTGAGGAATTAACCGAGGCCGAAGTAGCCGCGCTTGATGCCGGCAAATGCCCGGACTGCGGATCAGAGCAGTTCCTGGAAGGCCCGCATGGCGGCATGAACGTGAACATCCAGTGCGCCGGCTGCCAGGCTGAATTCAACATCATTCCGCGTCTGGCCGGATCGTTCGGCAAAGAACGGCTCGCGCGGCCACTGAAACCAATCCCCGCAGTCAACCACTAACCAATGACAACCATGCAATTAACCGACCTCCAAAAACTCACTAAACCTTATGCCGACGTGCGCGGCCAACTGGCTGAAATCGTCACCGAAGTCAAACGCGAGCAGGATGCCATCCTGCGCAAAAAGCTGCCGGTCATCCGCGAACTGGTGGCCCGCGCCGCCGAACGCGAATCCAACCTGCGCGCCGCCATCGAAGGCAACTCGCAACTGTTCATTAAGCCGCGCACGGTCGTTTTCCACGGCATTAAAATCGGCCTCCAGGAAGGCAAGGACGGTATCGAATTTGACGAGGCCGACAAGGTGCTGACGCTGATCCGGGAGCATTACGGCGACGATGCCGTCGGCCTGATCCACGTCATCGAGTCGCCAGACAAGAAGATGCTCCGCGATTTACCCGACGAGGAATTGAAGAAACTCGGCTGCCAACGGGTCAACCCCGGCGACGAAGTCGTCATCCGCCCCACCGACACCAACGTGGACAAAATCGTCACTGCCCTGCTCAAGGACGCGACGGACACGCAAAAGGCAGCATGATTCTTTCCTTCGCACTCACCGAAAAAGAGTTCCTCTCCGGCCAGAAAACGGAGACGCGGCGGGACTGGACCGACCGCACCCTCAAGTGCTGGCAAAATGCCTGGGACGCCGGGCGCGTGACTCACCTGGCGGCAGATTGCGGATTGCATCGGGGCGGCAAAATCATCGGTAGCTTTAAGTTGAGTCGCGCAGTTTTGCGCCCTGGTCAAACAGCCGCCGGAAAAACTGATGGTCGTCGTGCGATTCAAGAAGTTATGAGCAAATTCACCCTACCCGAAGAAGATCGGCCCTATACCGTGGCGCTTTCAGCACACGAAGTACACGCGGTGATGAAATGGAACGTCGCACAAATACGGCGCGTCACAAAATTGTTTGGCCAGGAGGCACTGGAACTTTCGGCTAAAAGTCTGTTCCCACAAGGCACCCGGTTGAATCACATGCGCGAAGCGTGCATGGCCAAGGTGAAACAGCACTATGACCGCGCCAGAGGTCTCGCCTCCATCCTGGAAAAATGAACGTCACCGCGCCAGCAATCACACGCCCCGTCCTCCGCTACCACGGCGGGAAGTGGATTCTTGCGCCCTGGATAATCAGCCACTTCCCGCCGCACAAAATATACGTCGAGCCGTTCGGCGGCGGTGGGTCGGTATTGCTCCGCAAAGAGCGGAGTTTTTGCGAGGTCTATAACGACCTGGATGAAGAGGTCGTGAACCTGTTCCGCGTGATGCGCGACAGCGCCAGTGCGCTGCGCCTGTGTGAACTACTGGCCATGACTCCATTCGGGCGGCTGGATTTCCAAGCCGCATACGAACTGAGCGACGATCCGGTTGAGCGGGCGCGCCGGCTGGTGGTCCGGTCCTTCCAAGGTTTCGGATCAGGCGCGTTCAACCGCGATTATTCGACCGGCTTCCGGGCGGCGTCAAAACAAACCGGGCGTCCGCATCCGCGCGATTGGGCAAATATCCCGGAATGCCTCTGGCTGGTTACGGAACGGCTCAAAGGCGTCACCATCGAATGCCGCGACGCCTTCGAGGTGATCCGCCAGCAGGATCACCCGGAAACTCTTTTCTATCTCGACCCGCCGTATCTGGAAACCACGCGCCCCACGTCGAACCGGAAACAATATCGTTTCGAGCTTGGAATCTCCGATCACTTTTCGCTGGCCAAGTTGCTCAAGAGTATCAAAGCCAAAGCCATCCTCTCCGGCTACGCCTCGGACCTTTACGACCGCGAACTTTATCCCGACTGGCGGCGGGTGGATAAAGTAGCACAGGCCAGCGGCCAGTTCGGTCGCATTCAACGTCTGGAAGTTTTGTGGATGAACTTTTAGCCATGAAACTCACGCGCGCAATCTGGTCTGTTGTAAACGTTCCGCCCATGCTGGCCATCGCCTGCCTGGGCATGATTGCCTCGCTCCTCGCCTGGGACTGGCTCAATGACAAATGTTGGGTCTGGTACACGAGCATCAATTCCACCCGGCCATGAAATCAGCCACGCGCAATCCCATTGCTCGAATGCGTTTTATCCGTGGCAAATTGCTGCGCGGTGAACCGTTCAATGCCTCGTCCGTGGCAGCGGAGTTGGAAGTGACCGCTAAAACCATCCAGCGGGACATTGACTTCATGCGCGACCAGCTTGGTTACGAAATCAGCTTCGATTGCAGCGCCAATTCCTTCACTGGTAGTCCCGGCGTCATTACAACGTTATGAACGTACCGTTTGAACAACGTTCCGCGTCGTTGCGTTTTTACCATCGGCGCGCCGCGACCAATCTTGCCGCCGGCCTCACCGCGAAGGGCCTGCCCCGCCAGCGTCGCCGCAATATGTTGACCATCCGGGAACGGAAACTCGCCGCCCGCGACCGCAGCGCGAACGCGGCGGCCAAGCGGATTCTCGTCAATAAACTCAACGGCCTCACCATCCGTGGCACGCCGCGCGTCTATGCCGTAAACCGGGGCGACGCCTGGCTGCTGAAAGAGCATGTGGACAACCTGGCCGCCTCGCTTACGCTTTGCTTTCACGATCTGCCGCCGGAAGCCCAGGCTCGCGCCCTGGAACTGGAAAAACATCTGAGTGCCATTCGGCGTTCCACCACCTGAATTATGAGCCTAAAAAAATCCACTGGAAACATGTATCCCTGGGTGACCCACACCCACAGTCACCTCGGCGGCGAATGCCCGCACAAATGCACCTATTGCTATGTTGACAATCCGCGATTCGGTCGGCCAGCCAAATACACCGGCCCGATCCGGCTGCTGGAAGATGAGTTCAAAGTCAATTACGGCAGTGGCCGGACCATCTTCGTGGAGAATTGCAATGACCTGTTCGCCACCGATGTCCCCGGCGATATGATTGACCGGGTGCTGGCTCACTGCCGCGCATTTCCAGACAACACTTATGTCTTTCAAACCAAGAATCCGGCGAGGGTCATCGGATTTTATTTGCGGATGCCGGCCAACTTTCTCCTCGGCACAACCATTGAGACCAACCGGCATTATTCCGACGTGATGGGGAAGGCCCCGACACCGGCCGCCCGCGCCGAGGCAATGGAACGAATGAGCAACGATTGCATGGGGCCGGTAAAAACGTTCGTCACCATCGAGCCGATCCTGGATTTCGATCTCGACGAATTGATGCGCTGGATCGTGGGCACCAGGCCGGGAATTGATGGCATCAATCCTGAGTTTGTGAATATCGGTGCCGACTCCAAAGGCCACGGTCTGCCCGAACCGTCCGGCGATAAAATCCGCGCGCTACTGGCGGCATTGAGAGAGCACAACATTCCCATCCGCGAGAAGCACAACCTGCAAAGGCTTTTGGTATGAACCGACGGGACAAATTTTATCCTGGTTGGAAGATGACGCCGGCACAGCGGCAGGCTTATTTCCGTCTGCTGGAAGGCGCTTGCCATGCCCAGGGAAAACGAACGGCTGCGGAGAGAGAGGAGTTGCGCAAGCTGATCCATCTTCGCGCGTTTGGACGGCCAGTTTCGGCAAAGGATATTGACCACCTGAAAATGTTCGACGCCTATAAAGCCGAATGCCTGGCGTTGACGATGCCGACCAATCTGGAAGCGCAACTTCACCAGGCCGAGCAACCATTGATTCGCCTTCGCCGCGGCATCTTGGAAAAGTTTGATTCAGCAACCATCCTCGGACTCCTGTGCAGCGCCCGGTTCAAGCGAAAGTCGCTCGAAGATTTGGACACGATGAACGAGAAGGATTTGACTGATTTACGCAATACGCTCTGCGCCCGCACCGCTGGTGAAGTTGAGGTGCCCGCCGAGTCAGACCTGGCTGGCGAGGAGCACGCCGAAGCGCCACCAGTCGAACGCGAAGGAGTGCCCTTCTGATGCTCTGATACCCATCATGAAACCGAACCGAAAACCGCGAATTTTCAACACCGTAACCATCACCAAAACGATGTTCTATTTTGAGGGCAATCCGGTCGCTTCGTTGGTCACCAACAAAGGCGGACTGCGACAGGAAAGAGTAATGGAATTTCCCCAGGCTGAGGCCGCGCTCGCCTGGTGCCGACAGCACGCATGCACCTTCGTTTTTTCACCCGTTGACCTGCTCAAAAACTGATGCGCTACAAACGCCCAAACTTCCAGCGTAAACAGCAGACCTCCCAGGAGTTGAAGGACGATCTGATGGGTTTCCTCCAGCGCAAATTTTACGAGGGTCACGCTGTGGAATTTCGGAAGGATTATCGTCGTCTGCTTGAATGGGTCGTGCTGTGGCCGGCGAAGTGGCTGATTGAAAAAGGCGTGTCCCTCCCGGATGACCGCTACCGCGAAATCTTCATGACTGTTTTCATGGACTCGCTCCGGTTCGGCAACACCGACGGCATCAAATATCTGCCCGCTTGGCTGGCCAAAGTTATCCAGTCTCACTTCGCTGTTCATGGCGACGAGATTTACGAATCAGCGAAGTCCATTCGCACCCTCGCCGAGCACGCGCTGCTGTCTGCTGGCAAGGCTCTCCAGGCGCGTCCTGATCCAGTTCGTGAACTGGCAGCGGCAGCCCGCCTGGTGAAGCCAGCCAAGGCCGCCAAAAAACCATCCCAAAAGGAGCAATTAAGCCTGCTTTAACGCGATGCAAAATCAGGGACAAACCTTTTCAACTATTGGCATCCGGGCCGGTTTTCTTCTCAAACCAGCCCGGTCGGCGTCGTTGCTGCATAACCCATTGGTTTCCGGCTTGTTCCAGGCTATTCCAGCCTAAACCGCCCCTTCTCAAATCGCGCGCGAAGACTCACTGCGAGCTACGGATGGCAGGCCAGCCTTGTCGAAAGCTGAAAGCGCAGGCGGGCTATTTTCCCTCCACCAAGGTCCCATCACGACGCAATTTCATTCGCTGCCCGCGCCACTCGACAGTATTGCCGATGAATGCACCAAGCCAGACCGCCGCCTGCAGCAAGTCCTTCACTGGTACCAGCCAAGGCGGGGCGAGGTTGTTGTCCCCCGGCGTGAATCGGCGCTGGAGATTTTGGGCGAGCCCGATCCGGATTAACAAATACGCGACGGCAATGAGCGGAAA
This sequence comes from Verrucomicrobiota bacterium, assembly GCA_049510295.1. GTDB lineage: Bacteria > Verrucomicrobiota > Verrucomicrobiia > Limisphaerales > UBA11358 > UBA11358. The sequence continues at coordinate 58,136 of JBEKZC010000010.1, forward strand.
ACAAAATGTTTTTGACAGAACCAGCGACGCAATCAGCCACAGCAATGGCCAGAATGTGGCGTTGGCCAGAATGCTGAAAAAATATGGCACCGGCTGGCAGACGCGGATGGTGCGCGCCCAGCGCAGTTGGTGTTTCCAAACATCACACCAGTTCATTGGCGCGTCCCAACATTCCACAACGACAGGGCAAAGCGCGATGTGATGGCCGCGCTGCGCGATGCGATGGCCGAGTTGATAATCGTCCGCGAGGCAATTCACCAATGCGGCGAAGCCGCCGATTTCTTCGAGCAATTTGCGGCGCGTGAGCATCGCCGCGCCGAGGGCGAAGTCGAGCGGCTTGAGGCTGGCGGCCTGCAGCACCTGGCTCCAGAAATCGGCATTGACAGCGACGGCTTCACAACGCATGGCCGGAGTGGCGGGATTGGCCAGCCGGTAAAAACAATTGACCAGGCCGGTTTTGGGATCGCGCAGCGGTGCGACGAAGTTCGCGAGAAAATCCGGAGGCACGCGCACATCGGCATCGCTGACGAGAATCATTTCGTGTTTCGCCAGCCGCTCCAGTTGGATCAGCGTGGAGACCTTGCCGCTGGCGCCCAGGGATTCAGCGCAGACCACCAGCTGCGCATCGCGGCCGGGATTTTTTTCAGTGAGTTCGCGGACGATTTTGCAAACCGGATCACTGGCATCAGCGGCGCCGAACAGAACTTGAATCTGGCCGGCGTAATTTTGATTGAACCAGCTTTGGAGCGATTCGGCGGTGGTGGCATCGCAGCCTTTGAGCGGTTTGAGCAGGGTGATGGCCGGGGCAAAGGACAAATCCGTGATGCGCCGGTGCAGGGGGAAGCGCCGGGCGGCGACCCATTGCCAGAGCGCGAGGGCAAAACTCAACAACGCCAAGACAGCGAGAGTGACTTCGAGAAAATTCACCACCGCAAAACAAACCGCAAATCAGGCGGCAGCGCCAGAGATTTTGTCTTCGGGATGTTCGTCAAGGACGAGCACGCCGTGCGGTGGAAGGTCGTAGTTGCCGGAGAAGGTGTTGCCCGTGAGGAAATCATGCATGGGCTTGTAAAACTGGATGCGCACGGGCGAATTTTGGTGGTTGAGCAAAAAGAAGACGCGCATGCCTTCCTTTTGGCGCATGCTGACTTCGACGTTTTCGGGGACTTTGAGCAACGGATGCAAATTGCACATCTGCCGCAGCCACGAAACGAGGTCGTTATAAAAATGCTGGTGGCTCATGGTGCCGATGTAAATGGCCTTGCCGAGGCCGAAGTTGTTCATGGTCACGGCGGGATGTCCGGAGTAAAAGTCCTTCGCGTAAGTTGCCAAAATCTGGCAACCCTTCGGCTCGATGATGTCGCACCAAAGCCGCGCGGGATGCAAATGGCTGGTCGGGAACGCGCCCTTGAAGGTGAGATGATTTTCCTCGCCGGGCGGAATGGGGTCGAATTCCAAAACTTCCAGGCCGAACATGTCGGTCATGTCGTTCGGGTAGCCGGTGTCGGGCACGATGCAATGGGCATTGACGAGGCCGGTATTGAACGTGCCGACGAGCGTGCCACCGTTTTGGACGTAAAGTTTGAGCCGGTCAGCCTCGCCAGCGGACAGCAGGTGCAGCGATGGTGCGAAAACGATTTTGTATTGCGAAAGGTCTTCCGTTGGCCGCGCAAAATCCACGGAGATGTTGCGGTCGTGAAGCGCGTTGTAAATGAGTTGAATGTGCTCGCGGAGGTTGAAAAATTTGTTCGGCTGCTTTGGCTGTTGCAGCGTCCAGTCGTTGTCGTGCGTAAAAAGAATGCAGGCGTCGGCCACGACCCTGGTGTCTTTGATGGCAGGGGTGAGTAATTTCAATTCTTCGCCGATCTGGCTGATTTCCTTGAAGACGCGGTCATTGCCTTCGAGATGGTGTGGCAGCACCGCGCCGAAAAATTTTTCATTGCCGATACGCGGTTGCCGCCAGCGATAGTAAAGCACGCCGCACGCGCCACGCGAGATCAACTGATAGGTGAACAGCCGGATAACGCCGGGACGCACGAGCGAGTTGACGTCCTGCCAGTTGACCTGGCCGGCCTTTTGTTCAATGACCCAAAAGCCGCAATCGCCGTCGGGGGTTTTAATGTCCGATTTTTTCAGCGAGCGAAGGATGTCAATGTCGCAGGCGAGTTCGGAGGATTTGGATTTAATGGCCGCGTTGCTTTCAACGGAGACGAAGTCCACGGCGGCGGCCATGTCGAAGTGATCGAATTTTCGGTGGAGCGCGCGCAGGTTGACAGTGACAGGATGATCGGGGCAAATTTCATGCAAAACATCGGCCTGCATCCGGGCGAAGGCGATGATGGTGTCGCTGCAAAAACGATTCCAATCCAGCAGCAGCGCGGGATTGTGCGCGGTTGGCGCATACATGGGCATCGGCACTTCATCGAAGGAGGAAACAACCTGTCCACAATAACGCAAACCCAGGCAGTCGTTGAGGTTCTCGACGGTTTCGTATTTCAACTTGAGCCAGTTTTGCCATTCCAGGCGCGAATCTTCATTAAACGACCACTCGGTTTGATGTCCGCCGAGGCCGCTGTCAATCTGCCAGGCGATCAGTTGGGGATGATCGCCCAGGGCTTGGGCCATGTTTTCGACCAGGCGCTTGGAAGTGTTCCAAAAAACGTCGTTGTTGAAGCAAACTGCGCGGCGCGTGCCTTCGTGCTTGACCCGGCCGCACTCGTCGATCGGCAGAATTTCCGGATGTTTTTTGGCCAGCCAGATGGGCGGCGCGGCGGTGGGTGTGCCGAGAACGACTTTGATGTTGTGCTGCTCCATGATGTCCATCACGCGGCGCAGCCAGAGGAAATCGTATTGGCCCTCTTCGGGCTCGCAGAGTCCCCAAGAGAATTCGCCGATGCGGACAACGTTGATGCCGGCCTTGGTCATCAATTCAGCATCGCGTTCCCAAGCGCCCTCGGGGTTGTCGGCGGTGCCGGCGTAAGGGAAGACCCACTGCTCAGGATAATAATCAACGCCAAAAAACATAACTTTAACTCACGGGCTTCAATCGGAGTCTAAAGCAGACCGCCGCACTTGCAATCTAAAAATTGCAGACGCGGAGGAATTTCCCTGGGCAAAAAACTGTCAGGGCATCGAAAATTAAATCTGCAAACCGCCGGGTGAAGAAATCCGAAAAACTCTTGATTTTACTGGCGCACCCATCAGGAGTTGAATCTGAAAAAAGTGCCAATAAACACGAGGGAATCTCGCTACATGGACACAAAGGTGGACCCCAGAATTGTGTCATTGCGGATTCGTCTCTCCAAAAAGAATCACGGCTTGGCCGTTTCTTCCCTTCCCGCTTAAAGCCGCTGTCCTCGCACTCGTGCGGACAGCCTGCGGTGAGGGAGGCGATCAATTGAAAAACGAACGCAGTCAACGTACAAAAAGCGTAATTCCCAATTCTACAACGATTTTACCCGAGACGCTTTTGCTGTGGTCAATGTTTGAAGCAGCTGTCACCTTATTTTGTCCGCACTTTAAGATGAGGCTAAAATGACGTTGGTCTGAATTCTGTGAATTGTTTGGAAAAACTGACGACGCAATTCTGCGAGTTTATCGCCAGGACTTTTCTTAATCGGACCGGTCTCTGGTTTTAACTGGGACAGCCTGTGCCACCACGATTTTTAACCGGCTTATCAAGGGCCCATCTGGATTCGATAGAACGGAACTGCCGCATTGTTTGTGGCCGTGAAACGATACGAAATGCCAGAGACATTGGTCGCAAGCGTGGCGGTCGTATTCGTGGTCCAGCCCGTCCCCAATTGATCGGTCTGGAGCAGGTTGAACGTGGCGTTGGTAAGACTGCTGATGACTGTAAAGTTGAGTTGCGCCTGGTTGCCCGTCAAAACCGGCGCGGCCAGCACAATGCCCGGTGGCGAACTGAGCTGGTAAATCTGGCTGCCGGCCAGCAGGAATAGCCCTAATCCGAAATCATCAAAGTCGGGCACGCTGGTATAGGTGACCGGCTGGCCGGAAGACGGCTGGTTGCCGCTGCCTTGTTCGTAACCCAGGAATCCGTTGTCCGCGCCGGTGCCATGGTGCAGCGCGCCGATGGCCAGGGCGTTCCAACCGTTGATGACGGCGGGAAGATACGTGTTGGTGTCAAGGTAGCCGCGGTTGATTCCCCAAGCCAGTCCGTAAGTGAAGCAGGCCGTGCCGCTGGACTCCGGGCCGGGATAGTCATTGGTGTAGGCGAGATTCACGTTCCAAAAACCGTCCGACCGCTGCACGGCTTTGAGGGCCACCGCCATGTCCTTGAAGGTTTGCAAATATTCGGCATAGTGCAGGTCATTGGTGGGAAGCACATCCATCGTCCGGGCAAGCGCGACGAAAGCCCAGCCGTTGCCGCGCGACCAGTAACATTTTTGCTTCGTGCCATCCGATGCCGTGTAGTTCGCCATAAAGTTCGTGTCCCGCCACCAGAGATGGTCGGTGGCATTATAGAGGCCGTTTGAGCGGCCATATACGTTTTTGATAAAATGGAAGTAGGAATACATCTGTGGCGAATATGTGTAATTGGTTTTAAGCGCGCTGATGACATTAGAATTAAGCACGCTGAGCTTGGCAAACGCGGGCATGGACATATGGATGGAATCAACGTAGGTCCAGGAGCTCAGCCCTTGGTTGTGGCTCACCCAGTAGTTCACATTGTTGACGATGTGAGTCAACCGGTTGGTCTGGGTGGTGTCAAACTGATAAAGTTCAATATATTCCTGACCGGCGCACTGGTCATCGGGCGAAGTATCCGTGTCGCCATATCGCAACGACCAATTGGGGAATGCGCCCCACTGCACGGCGTAGTTGTAAATGTTGGGATCATGGTTGATCCGGTATAACGCGAGGTCACCTTCGAAATAGGTTCCCCGGGTCCAGATGGTGGTCGGATGGCTTCCGGAAAGGCAACTGCTGCAACCGGGCGTCGGCCATTCGTTCGTGAAATGGTTGTTGGCCAGCACCATGTCGCTCAAGATCTGCGCCTGCGGCGGCATGAATCCAGCCATTGTCGTATTGGGCGAAACAAGCAATCCCACCACCAACGCTAAAAGCAAAACTGGTTTTAAATAAAGGGATTTCATGGCTGACGGAGTGTTTGTGACGGCATTTCCATTAAACGTGATTACTATCACCAAAGCTCATTCAAGTCAAGCGCCAATGTTCGTCCCGGTTGCCACCTTGCTGTTTTAAAGCGTTCTGGAATTGCCCCGGTTTGGGACAATCCGGTAAAGGTGTGTGAGCTAAAAACGCACCATTAGCCTAGAAAACACTGAACCACGGCAAGGTTAGTAAATAATCCAAAAAAAGCCTTGATGATTTTGTCTATTTTTGATACACTCTTTTAAGGGGTAATAAAAACTTATTATGCAATTCTCATTTACAACCATGGTTAAACTGTCTTTAGCCCTGATGCTGGGGGCGGGCATTTTGCTACCGCAAAGCAGTTCGGCCAACGTCACCAAGGCAAATAACAGCACCGCTTTGACCAACGGCGCGAGTTGGGTCCTCGGGGTTGCGCCCGGCGCCGGCGATGTCGCGATTTTCGACAGCACGCTCAAACTAAGTAGTTTCGCCAATTCAATCACCCCCGCACCCCTTGGAGGCAACTTGAGCATCTTGGGCATCCGCGTTGCCGGGCCGGTGCTAGGCCAGGCGGCCGGAGAAAACGGGATCGTCATCACCAACGCGTTGTCCGCGAACAAGCTCACCATTGGAACCTCGGGCATTGACTTGAGCGCCACCAATGCGGTGCCGCTTGAAATTGAAAGCCAGATTGCTTTGAGCGGGTCGCAGACGTGGAACATCAGTGATGCGAGCGCCAACATCACGAACCCGGTGCCCAACACCCCGCTGCCGCAGGCTCAAAATCATTACAACCGCTATACAGCTTTTGATGCCAATGAGGATGAAGACCTTTACTTCAACGCCTTGGTGGTTGGCACCTCATTCGATCTCGGCGGGTTCACTCTGACCTTGACGAATAGCGGCACCACCGTCATTGATCAGGGATATACTGTTGGTAACGGCGTTATCAACGTGAATCAGGGAACGTTGGTCATTCAAGGCGGGAAGAGCCGCCAGACCACCGTCAGCAATAATGTTATCATCAATGTTGCCGGCGGCGCCACCCTCCGCCTCCAGACCACCAGTGGTGCCATTGTTTCGAGCGCGACCATCAATCTTGCGGATGGAAGTGTCTTGAACCTTACCGCTGCGGGCACGAATGGAACGGGCGTGGTGAGCAACAGCATTACAGTGAGCGGCAGCGCGACCCTTAGCCAGACGCAAAACCCCATCATCGGAGGCGACTACAGCATCACCAACATCGTCGCTGCCAACATTACCGGGGCCTCGGGAACCACGTTGAATCTGTTGCCCACGCAATCCGGAGCCGGGACGTGCGTCCTGCAACTGTCCGGTGACAACAGTGGATTCAACGGCACGTTCAATATCAGTGCGGTCAGCGGCATCCGTCCCGTGCGGTTAAGCAGCGCGACCGCTGGCAGCGCCAATGCCACATGGACGGTCAACGCCAGCAATATTTTACAAGTGGCCGGGGTGACAGTGGGACTGGGCACTTTGAATGGCGCAGGAACGATCAGCAATTCGACTGCGGCCACCACCGCCACCATCAACGTCGGCGCGGGCAATTTCAGCGGCACCATCGCCAACGCCGGAACTGCCGTCATGGCGCTCAATAAAATTTCTTCGTCCACCTTGACCTTGGGCGGAACGAACATCTACACCGGTGCCACTGCCATCAGCAATGGAACCCTGCTGGTGAATGTTTCCATCACCAGTCCGGTCACGGTTTATTCCGGCGGTACTTTGAGCGGTATCGGCACCATCCGCAGCAACTTGCTCGCTAATGCCGGCTCCACGGTGGCTCCGGGCAATCCCAACTCCATTGGCACCCTGACGGTGTCAGGCACGATAACCAACGGCGGCACCATCCTGATGAAACTCAACCGGACCAACTCGCAGACCAGCGATCGGTTGAATTCCGCCAAAACAATTACAAATATCAGCGGCGGCACACTCACCGTGACCAACCTCGGGCCGGTGCTACAGGTTGGCGACACTTTCACGCTCTTCAGTGCGACGAGTTACAGCGGCTTGCTCGGCTTGCTCAACTCCACCAATTTTCCGTCGCTCCCGGCGGGCCTGGCATGGAACACCTCCGGTCTGACCAACAACGGGACGATTTCCGTTGTGGCACTGCCTGCAATCACAAACCTGACGCCGTTGAATCCGAGTGTGCAATGCCCCGGCAACCTGACCTTCATCGTCACTGCAACGGGCCAGTCGCCACTGAGCTACCAATGGAGCGTGAATGGTTCGCCGGTCAACGGCCAAACCGCCACCAACTTCTCCCTGAGCAACATCCACTTCCCGGGTCCAATCACAGTCTCGGTGACGGTTTCGAATGCCTATGGGACGGTGACTTCAAATTCTGTGGTGACAGTGCAAGACACGGTCGCGCCGGTGATCACGTTGAACGGGGCCAACCCGCTGACGGTGGAATGCCACGGCAGCTTCAGCGATCCGGGTGCCACAGCCAACGACGCCTGTGCGGGCGGCGTCGGGGTCCGTGTCAGCGGGAGTGTGGATGCGAACACCTCCGGCACCTATTACCTGACTTATACAGCCGATGATGGCAACGGCAACACCAACTCGGTCGTCCGGACAATCAATGTGGTGGACACCACACCGCCGGTGATCACCTATTACTTCACCAATCTGGTGTTGAGCGCGGACACCAACTGCTCGGCGCTGATGCCTGATGTGACGGGAACCAACTACATCATTGCCTCGGACGCCTGCAGCGGCACCAACCTGGTCATCACCCAGGTGCCGACCAACAACGCCGTGCTGCCTGAGGGCACGAACACGGTGATCATCAAGGTGGCTGACCAGTCGGGCAACTCCGTTTACTCCACCAACACCATCGTGGTGCTGGATGAAACCCCGCCGGTGATCACGTTGAACGGTTCGGCCAGCGTGACGGTGGAATGCCACGGCAGTTATGTCGAGCCCGGTGCCACGGCCACGGACAACTGCACTCTGGCGAGCTTGAGCACCAATGGCGTGGTGGATGTTAATTCGCCGGGCATTTATACCATCAATTACGTGGCGGTTGACGCGGCGGGCAACAGCGCGACCAACACCCGCACCGTGACCGTCGTGGACACCACCGCTCCGGTTGTGACCTTGAACGGGGCCAGTCCGCTGACCAATTGGTTGGGCACCGTGTTTATTGATCCGGGCGCGACGGCCTTCGACCTATGCGCCGGAGTGCTGCCCGTGACGACCAACGGCGTGGTCAATACCGCCGTGCCGGGCACCTATTTTGTGCAATACATTGCAACTGATCCGGCGAACAATTCCGCCACCAACACCCGCACGGTCTACGTCGTGACTCCAGTTCCACCGGTGATTTCCGGCGGGACGATGTTGAACGGCGGCAACTTCCAGTTGGCCTTCAGCGGTCCCGAAGGCCAGCCATACAAAGTGATGACAACCACCGATCTGACGCAACCCGGCAGTTGGACTGTGATCTCGACGGGCGTGTTTGGAGCGGTTCTGGCAGTCTTCACGGACACGAACGCCCCCAGCCAGCCCGACCGTTTCTATCGCGTGGTCTCACCATAAACTTGGGTGCTTGTTTCGGAGAATGAGTTATTGCAGAGTGTTAAAAACGTGATTCTTGCCCTCAAAGCATTATTCTCAATTCGCAAGCCTTGTGACAGGTCTTTACCGTCTTGCGATAGAACATCATAGAACGCGAAGATTTCGCCGCCAGTTTCATCGTTGAGTTTCGCCACTCACTCTTTGCTCGCTTGGAGCGTTATTGAATACGGATGCAATGACCAAAGCTCCGGCAAGGAAGTTTGAACTTCTGGACACAATAGCCGGTATTCCTTGCCGTGGAGCTTGACGGTTGGCTAGTTGTCACGTTGCCGCGCGACTGGCGCAAGCGAACCGGTTGCACTGCACAAGAGCGTTGCAAAAAATCTAATCGTACTTTTGCTATATCTTGCATCCATCCCACTGGTTTTGGCCTCCGTGCTCAATTTCGCTTCTGTTGATTGTCTGTATGCGGCTGAGGTGGCACGCATTTCGCGGCGTGTTCCCTCAGCTACGATGGCTTTGTTAATGGCGAGAACACCAACGCATTGACGACGCAGGTGACATTGAGCACGGCGGCCGATGCCAACAGCCCGGCCGGCACTACTTACCCGATCACGGCCAGTGGAGCTGTGGCGGCCAACTACACCTTCAGTTGTGTTGAGGGTACGTTGACGGTGGTGGCACGGCCGGATTTAGCTGGCATCAGCGCAAGCGGAAATCAATACACTCTTACCTGGCCGACCATTGTGGGTCAGAACTATCAGGTGGAATACAAGGACACCCTTGACGACCCGGCGTGGACTCCATTGGGTGCCCCCGTTGCTGGCACGGGGAATCCGCTGAATGTCAATGACAATAATAATAACGCGACGAACCGGTTCTATAGATTGAAGATCACCCAGCCTTGAGTTGGAGGCGGTCGGCGTTGGCGGATTTGGCAGGCAGGCCGCGTGCAATCGCCGGTTGACGCGAACCATCGGAGAGTTTCGGTCGCCGGCGCATCCGGACGATGTATGCATTCACCACGTGAAGCAGTTGTGAACGCATCCTTTATAGCGTCTTTGACCGTATGAACATTTACTGGGATCAACACCCTCTTAACCTTTTACACAAATGTCGTGACACTACCGACGGCAAATTAAAATATGCCGGCTAATTTGTTGATTTCTTGAACAAACCGCCGATGCCTGGGGTGATTTTGTTCATGCCTTCGCCGACTGCTTTTCCGGCGCCCTGGCCGATGTCGGTGGTGGCGCTGGCGACAACCTTGACGGTGGCGGTGGTAATGGCGCCGAGCACGCGCCGCGTCAAATCAGTCGCGGTGATGCCGGCGTTGTCTTTGCCCAGGTTGGTGAGGTGAATGTCCGGCAGCGGCAGGGTCATTTCCTTGCCGCTCACGCCGGTGAGACTGACGTGAACTATGGCGCCGGTGATTAAAAAGTCGTCCACTTCAATTTTCTGGCCGGGTTTGTTGTCCGCCCTGGCAGTGGCATTCGTGGAACCGGGTCCGCCGCTTTTGGTGGCAGCGTTGACGTTTTGCATGATTTTGCCGAGGTTGTTCCCGCTGAAAGGATTGCCTTCAAAGGTGATTTCCGGCGCTTCAACGCGCACCGAGCGCACAACGATTTTGTCCGACAAAACCGAAAATGGATTCACCCCCACGGCCGCGGAGCCGACGCTGATGGCCTGCGGCGTCTTGTAACCTTCCGGATTGCCGACGACGAGGCCTTTGACCCTGGCCGATCCGGTCAGCAACGACAAATTCACCGCGTCCACTTTGATGGAGACTTGCGTGATTTTCGGGCCAACCGTTTCCATGCCCGTTTTGACGATGGTGCCGAGAAAGAAACCCATGACAATCACCGCGACAACGATTAAAACCACCAATATGATGACGACGCTCAGGAGTAATTTCCTCATCATAAATTTAATCCGACTTAAATCACTCCGCCACCGCTTTGGCCGGCAAATTGCAGCCCGGCCTCAACCCGTCGCGAGTGATTGAACCAGGGTGACAAAATCACTGACCTGATACGGCTTGGCCAGAAAGCGGTCCGGCTTTATCTCCGCTTTGGTGTAAATGCTTTCGTCCACCGTTCCGCTCAGGAGAATGATTTTTTGCTTCGGATGGATGCGTCTGCATTCGCGAATCAAATCCATGCCGGTCATCGAGTGCATCGCGTAATCCGTCACAATCAGCGCCGGTCGTGGATTCGCCGCGGAAAACTCCGCCAACGCCGTTTGCGGATCGCGGAACGTCCGGACATGAAAATTCAGCGGTTCAAGAATCATCACCGCCATCTCCAGCAACATCGGCTCATCGTCCACGACGAATATCGTGACCGGCGCGTTGTTGGATGGAGTGCCGTTCATGCCTGCCATAAAACCCTAGTAAAACACCCCCGCACGCCTGCTGGCAAGCGCGTTTCAAGAAAGTTATCCACACCCCGCCGGAAAATTCACATTGCGCCCGGCAAATTCCCGCCGTAACGTTTCCCCCGGCAATGAATTAAGCGCTAAAAACAGGGAATTGCGGTTATGAAAACAAAACCAACACCCACGGCAGCCCGGGGAAAAACGACCACCCGGGTTGTGCGCCCACGCCGCGCCGCCAAACCAAAAACCACAACCACCCGCCGCGCTTACGTCCGCCGCAAAAAAATTGAAGTCCCGCCGCTCCTGCTCGAAGGCGACCAGCCTGCGCCGCCGCCCGCCAGCGGCCCCGGACGGAAATACGCGCTCGGCCCCGTGCCGCCGTCGCAACATTTTGAAACGGCAGAAACCGAATTGCCCGAAGCTTACGGCACGAAAAAACTTTTTTTGACCGCGCGCGACCCGCACTGGCTTTACGCGCATTGGGATTTGACGCGCGAGCAGCAGTTGAAGCTCAACGCGCGATCCGCCGCCGGCCATCTCATCCTGCGCCTTTACGCCGGCAAGGTTCAAGGCCATCCGATTTGCGAAATTCACGTTCATCCGGAATCGCGCCACTGGTTCGCGCACGTTGAGCGCGCCGGAAATTCCTACGCCGCCGAGTTGGGCTATTATTTACCGCCCCGCCGGTGGATGCGCATTGCTGTTTCCAGCGCAACGGTTACGCCGCCGGACGCCGTTTCCGCGGAAGGCGAGATTGAGTTCGCCACGATTCCGTTTGAATTCCCGTTTGCCAGACTGATCGAAATCATCAAATCCGCCGTGCGCGAAAATCTTCCTCTGGCACAGGCGGTCGAAGAGCTCCGCCGCCACGGCCATCCTGAATTGCCGCGCGCCAAAGGAACGCCGATCTCGACCTGGACGCCGCGGCAGGAACAGGCGCTGGCCAAACTCGTCAACATTGACGAAGTGCGCCGCGTCTGGATGGGTTCGCTCGAAATCACCGAGCTCATCCGCCGCCGGCTCGCGCATGAAATTTCGTCGCCCGGCGTTTCGAGCCTTTCAAGCCTTTCGAGTCCATTCGGCGGCGCCGGGCAGCCCCAGGGCTTTTGGTTCAACGTCAACGCCGAATTGATCATTTACGGCGCGACCGAACCGGCGGCCCAAGTCACGCTCGGCGGTCACGAAATCAAACTGCGCTCCGACGGCTCGTTCAGCTACCGCTTCGCGTTGCCGGATGGAAAATATGATTTGCCCGCCGTTGCCGTTTCCGCCGATGGCGCGGACGCGCGCGCGGCCGATCTGAAATTCAGCCGCGAAACCGAATACCTCGGCGATGTCGGCGCGCATCCGCAGGACCCTGCGCTCAAACCGCCGCTGGCGGAAAATGTTTGATCGCATGGACGCCCCTCCACGCGGAGCTTTGATGCTCGTTCGCTTCACCGCCGCCGGACTCATCGGTCTGGGTCTGCTGGAACTCGGTTTGTATGGGGGCGAATGTTACGTGCATCACCAGTCCGTCCAGGTTTTGCATGGCGTGCTTCTCTTCATTCTCATTGTGCTGGGAATCATCATTTTTGCCAGGGCCAGGGCGATTGCGGAATGGATTTCCGACACGTTTGACATATGAGTGGCGAACTTCATGGGCCTCAAGGATATCTGTCGCTGGTCCTGCACGCGCACCTGCCGTTCGTGCGCCATCCGGAGCATGAAAAATTCCTGGAGGAAAGCTGGCTCTTTGAAGCCGTCACCGAAACCTACGTTCCGCTGCTGCAAATACTCGACGGCTGGCGGCGCGATGGCATGGACGCGCCCCTCACGCTTTCGTTCTCGCCGACGCTGTGCGCGATGCTGCTCGACCCGCTCCTGCGCGGGCGTTACGAGCGGCATCTGGACAGCCTCATCGCCTTGGCGGAAAAGGAAATTCACCGCACCCACTGGGACCGCGCGTTTCACGAACTGGCGTGGATGTATCACCACCGCTTCAGTCTGGCGCGCGACACGTGGCGCTCATACGACGGCAATCTCGTCGGCGCGTTTCGACAATTCCAGGACGAAGGCCGGATTGAAATCATCACCACCGCCGCCACGCACGCCTTGCTGCCGTTGCTGGCCAATCATCCACCGTCCATCCGCGCGCAAATTCTCACCGCGCGCGATCATTACCGCAGTTGCTTCGGGCGCGACCCGCACGGCATCTGGCTGCCGGAATGCGCTTACGTGGACGGCGTCGAACGATTTTTGCAGGATGCAGACATCCGCTGGTTCATTCTCGACACGCACGGGATCCTCCACGCACGTCCGCGTCCGCGCTACGGCACCTTTGCGCCGATTTTCACGCCCAACGGCATCGCCGCCTTCGGGCGCGACTTCGATTCCTCGCGACAGGTGTGGAGCCAGCGCGAGGGTTATCCCGGGGACGCGCGTTACCGCGATTTTTATCGCGACATCGGTTTCGATCTTGATTTCGATTACGTGAAACCGCATCTGCCTTCGCCGGAAAATCGCGGGTTCACGGGCATCAAGTATTACCGCATCACCGGCGGCGCGGGGGACAAGGAAATTTATCAACGCGACGCCGCGTTGCAGGCCGCCGCCGGACACGCCGGACATTTTCTCAACGAACGCGTGAACCAGGTCCAGCGGCTCACCGGACTTTTGGATCGTCCGCCGCTCGCCGTTGCACCGTATGACGCGGAATTGTTCGGCCACTGGTGGTATGAGGGGCCGGAATTTCTTGATTACTTCGCGCGCAAACTTTTTTACGACCAGAAAACCGTCGTGCTCATCACGCCGGGCGAATATCTGCGCCGGCATCCAACCAATCAAATCGCCACCCCCGGCGCGTCAAGCTGGGGCGAGGAAGGTTATTGGCGCGCGTGGCTGAATGAAAACAACGAATGGATTTACCCCCACCTGCAAGTCGCGCAGGAATGGATGACCAACCTCGCGCAAAAATTTCCGAAGGCAACCGGCTTGAAGGCGCGGGCGTTGCACCAGGCCGCGCGCGAACTGCTGCTGGCGCAGGCCAGCGACTGGCCGTTCATTTTGCGCGCGGGCACGAGTCCCGATTACGCGCGCCGCCGCGTGAAGGACCATCTGCTCCGCTTTATCGCGCTGCACGATCAACTCACCGTCACGAAGGTGGACGAAAAATGGCTGCGTGAAATCGAATCTCGCGACAACCTTTTCCCCGACGTGGATTGGACGTACTGGAAGTGACGCGGCGAAAGGGCGCTTTATCGGCAAACGGGGGTTTCGGTGACACTGTCAACGAAATCGCGCATCAGTGTCTCAAATGAAGCAAAGCCAACAGATTTTCATGGGTTCTTTCCCTGCTGGCTTTCAGGAGGTTGCCTTCGTTTTTTGGGGTTTCCGAGGCTCTTCAATTAACGAATCTCAAATCAAGACATCGTCCACGAAAACAGGGGGGCAAGGCATGGCAACTGCTCATGTTTTTCATGACAATTAACACGTTGTCAGGTTTAACGTTTTGAACGACAAAAATAGCCGGTCTGGTAACATCGAACAACGAAATGAAAATTCGCGCGATACTCGTGGATGACCAGCCAACCGGGTTGGCGGTGCTGCGGGACATGCTCCACCATTCCGAACCGGATATTGAAATCATCGGGATGGCTGCCAGCGGTCGCGAAGCCGTCGAGTCTATCAACCAGCAAGCGCCCGACCTGGTATTCCTCGACGTGCAGATGCCCGAAGTGGACGGCTTCGAGGTGGTTGCCCAGATCAAACTTCCGCAGATGCCGGTAATCATCTTTGTGACGGGGCGCGATGATCTTGCGTTGAAGGCTTTCGAGGCGCACGCCTTGGATTACCTGGTAAAGCCCTGCCAGCTGGTCCGCCTGAAATCGGCGGTGCAACGGGCACGGCAGCAAATCCAAAGCAGCCAGAACGGTGAAATTCAGCAGAAGCTTAACGGTTTGTTGGATGACCTGAAGGCCGTTTCAAAATATCCGGAGCGACTGGCTGTCAAATCCAACGGGCGGATTGTGTTCCTGCGCCTGACGGACATTGACCTGGTGGAGGCGGCGGACAATTACGTGAAGTTGTACGTCGGCAAGGAAACGCATATGCTTCGCGAAACCATGACCGCGCTGGAAGAAAAGTTTCCCCCGGGCCGTTTCGTGCGCATCAGCCGCTCGACCATCGTGAACATCGAATCGGTCAAGGAATTGCATCCCATGTTTCACGGCGAATACATGGTCTCGCTCCGCAACGGCACGCGCGCGACGCTCACCCGGGGTTATCGGGAACAACTCCGGCAGTTGGGCGTGATGCCCTAAGCTTGGCGCGCTGACTTGGGCCGTCCGGCCCTCCCTTTCTTCCTGAATTTCGCCCCTCACCAGGCGCAATTCACCCCTCAAATCCCACAATGTGTCCCTAATTCATTACGTTTTAGCACTTTTCTGGTAAATCACAGTTTGGTGAATCAGTTGGTCGGTTACCTGATGCAAAATTTTGTGAGTAAAACAGAAAAAAATATGAAAAAGCCATGGATGTTGATTTTAGGCGTTGCCCTGCTGGCGGCCGGCAGCTTGGCCATGTCAGCGCGGGCGCAGAGCAATGTCGTCTATGCTGTTGAGTACAACCAGTCAACAAATCGTTTCGGCACCATTAATCTGTTGAACGGCAACTTCACCAGGATTGCCTCCATTGGCTCAACGCTGATTAACGACATCGCTTACTGCCCCACGAACGGGATGTTGTATGGCATATCCAACACCACGGCCCTGGTGACGTTCAATCAAACCAACGGTGTCATCACCAAGGTCGCCAACCTGAGCGTGACCACCATCGAGTCACTGGCCTTCCGGCCAAGCGATGGGGCGCTGTTCGGAGCCACGTCGAGCAAACTGTACACGATCAATCCTGCCAACGGGACTGTCACTTCCGTCGGAAGTTATGGCAGTCCCACCAACCTTGGCACCACCGGGCAGAATATCCGCTTTGCGCAGGACGGCAATCTCTACGTCAGCAATACGAGCACGAACACAGATATTTATCGGATCAACACCACGAACGGCGCTGCGACGCGGATGGGACAAGCCGTCGGCTTTCCCTACCTGATGCTTCAGAACGCCAGTTCGAACATGTACGGCGTCTTCATCAATTTGGGCTCTGCCAGCAACGCGACCCCCGAGCTGGTGACCTTCAACCTGGGCAGCTTCGTCAACGGTGGGACCAACGCCAATGGCAGCACTCACCAGATCACCGTCACGTTGGTGGGTGCCGGCACCAATTTTCCCGCTAATTTCAACTTCTCAGGCAATGTCCCCCAAACGATTACCAATCTCACCGTGCCGGTAAGCGCAACGGGACCATCGAACCAGACGGCTGTGGCGGGAAGCAACGTGGTGTTCAGCACAGTAGCCTCGGGAACCGGACCGTACAATTACGCGTGGTCGAAAAACGGCGCGGCCATCAGCGGCCAAACCAACAGCAGCCTGATGTTGAACAACGTGACCACCAACGACGCGGTTACTTACAGTGTAATTGTGGGAGGGGCCATGGGGACCGTGACCAATAGCGCCACGTTGACGGTGAATGTGCCGGTGACGGTGACCGTGCCGCCCGTCAACCAGACAACCGTGGTGGGCAACAATGTAACCTTCAGCGTGACGGCAACCGGGACGGGTTTGAGCTATCAATGGCTGTTTAACGGCTCGGTGATTGGCACCAGCAACAGCCTGACGTTGAACAATGTGACCACCAGCCAGGCCGGAATTTACACGGTGATCGTGAACGGGGCCGTCGGCAGTGCGACCAACAGCGCGACTTTGACGGTGACCAAAGCTGGTGCCACCGTAACCCTCGGCAGCCTGAACCAAACTTACACTGGCTCGGCCAAACCGGCGACGGCGACCACGACCCCGATGGGATTGGCAGTGACCTTCACCTACAACGGTTCGGCCACGGTTCCCACCAACGCCGGCAGCTACACGGTGATCGGGACGATCAATGACGCCAACTATGCCGGCAGCGCGACCAATACGCTGGTCATCGCCCAAGCCTCCGGCTCGATCACG
>JBEKZC010000100.1:0-8216 GCA_049510295.1 Verrucomicrobiota bacterium
CCCAAATTCCTTTCGCTGTTTCCCAAACCGCTCAAGTCCCCCGACGGCGGAGAGGGAGACAAAATGGTAGTGACGACCCTGATGCGGGCTTCGGCGGGGACCCGATTCAAGGCGATGTTGCAGCCAATCCAACCAGCACGGCGGGTGGTGGGCGCGAGTGGCGGGCGTTTAATGATGGCGGACGGTGGAAAGGCGAAGCTGGGGACGAGCAGGAGGTTTTTTACCCGCCACGTGGCGAGTTCGCCTGCCCACCGTAGCTTTAGCGTAGGTGGGTAGTGCATGAAATAGAAATTCGGCGTCTCGTCGTGGCGGATGGCGTTCATCATCGCCGCATACGCGCCGTCCGTGATGGACTCGCCGAGGCGCGATTTCTGGCTTTTGAGTTGAAACCAAAACCCGCCTTGTCGCGCCGAAACACGGTGAAGGCGGAAGCACTTGAAAAATGCATTTGAATGAGGCGGAATTTCCAGTATCTTTTGAGCATGACTGCAACCGCCGTCATTGACGAAATCAAGCAACTGTCTCCCGCCGAACAGTCGCGCGTCATCCGGTTCGCCGTGGAACTGGCGCGCGAGCGCCAATTATCCGGCGAAAAATTGTCCGAACTCGCCCAGCGAATGGCGGACTCTGACAATCCCGCTGAAGTCCAAAAATTGCGCGAGGAAATCCACCGTGGCTTTTACGGCGAATAGCCATGCCGCAAATCCGGCGCCACAATCTGCCGCCACACCTCCTCGATCATTTGCTTGACCGCGTCAGCCGCCGCAACATCTCCGCCGATCAACTGGGGCTGATGGCGAATTGGCTCCGCACCGAACCCGAAGTGCCGGACGGTCCATGGTTCAGGAAATTTCCCGGAATGACCGTTTGCGGCGAAGGCGAACTCATCAAAACCTTTCTGCAACCCGGCCAGGTTCCAACCGGCAAGGAACTATCTTAACAATTCACGGCAGACGCCAGACGCCGCGCTCTTGTCGCGGCGAATCCCGCACAGCGGGAGGAGACGGACGATGTGCAGCAAAAAAACAACAGAAGCAAACGGAGATAACAAAGAATTGCAGGGAGTTTCCCGTCTCTGTTCCCTCCGTTACCTTCTGTAGAAAAAACACGGCAAACGCCAGAGGCCGCGTTCTTGTCGCGCCGGCGTAGCGGCGTCTCGGCAGAGCGCCGCCGATAGAAATGCGGCTTTCTGCCGAAAGCCGCTACACCCGCACTTGGAGCAAGAATAATCACTGGCCGGATGCCCCGGCTCCAGCCAGGTCAGTTTTGGGGATAAGAACCCGCTTCGGGGCCGGTTTGTGTCAATACTCAGGACCCGTTTTTGACCCATTTTCATTTCCAACTGCCAGGCTTCTTTTTAACGTAAACTCCACGTTTGTGTTCCTTGGGGTCTTGACCGAATCACTACAACGCCGGTTACCATCGACCGCGTAATGGTCACTTGGTCGTTGTCTGTCGAATATGCGGTAGAATGGCCGTCCTTGCCCTGAGTAACGTGAGCCGTGAGTTTGGCCGGATCAAGACCCAAGGTTTGGAGAATCTGATCGTCAGACATCACGGCAGTCAGGTTTGGTTGTGCAAGAAAATCGTTGGCGGCCATGGTGATATTGTTTGTATTCATTTCAACCCGGGCACTCAGGTATCCGAAGTTGTTGTCGTTTCCCGTGTTCAAGCATTTTTGGAAAAGGTCGATGGCTTGTTGTTTGTCGCCAGCGAGCTTGTGTTTCATTCCTGCAAGGTAAAAGGATTCGCAAACCTGACTGATTATCGCACTCGGACGTTTGGCGGTCGTGGTTGCCTGGCTGAGGAGGTTGCTCTCAGACAAGTTGCCGGCAAGAAATCGCCCGACACTTGCCGCCCAGTCGTTTGTCTTTTCGCCTTGCAGGGATTTCACATACGCCTCCATTTCTTTGTTGCCATCCTCTTCTTCGCCGGTCTGGGATCGAATCAACCAGATGTAGGGCCGCGCATCATCTATTGCCGGGTCTTGTTCCAGCGCTTTGCGGATGTTGCCCAATGCCGGAGTCCATTGGGACAAATTATATTGCAGCAAACCCAGGCATGCGTATGGCTCGGGAACTTGGGGAGCCAATTCGACTGCTCGATTGAAATCGGCGAGCGCGCCGTCGGGATCGCCGCTTTTTTCCTTCAGGAAGCCGCGATTAACGAAAACAAGCGCACTGTTCGGAGTGAGTTGAAAAGCCGTCTCCAGGTCTGCGCTTGCGCCTTCAAAATCATCCATCTGAAGTTTGATAGAGCCACGATTTGCATAGGCCGCTCCGTCCTTGGGAGTCAATTCAACGACCTTGTCAAAATCCACGAGCGCGCCAGGAAAGTCCTTGAGCAAAATTTTGGTGTGACCGCGAACCCCGTATGAAAATGCGTCATGGCCGTCCAACTCGATCGCCTTGGTAGCATCCGCCAGCGCCTTTTCACACTCTTTTAGCATGGCTTCTACAGCAGCGCGATTTCGGTAGGCCGTCGCTTCCAGTGGGTTCAACTCAATGACCTTGTTAAAATCATCCAGTGCGCCAGCACGATCCCTCAGAATCGCCCGCGCCTGGCCGCGATATTTGTAGGCGTTCGCGTCATCGGGTTCCAGTTCGATGGCTGCGCTGAAGTCGGCAATTGCGCCCTTGCAGTCCTTGAGACCAAACTTACACAAACCCCGATAATATAAAGCCGGCTCGTTGCTGGGATTCAATTCAATCACCTTGTCGTAATCATTTATAGCTGCTTCGAAGTGCTGGAGTGCCAGTTTGAGTGTCCCTCGGGCGAAGTACGCGTCGCCGTATTTTGGATTTAACTCGATGGCATGGGAAAAATCGATGATGGCGTCGGACTGATAACCAGATCGTGAATAGTTGATCCCGGCTTTATAGTACAACTTCGCCTGTCTCTGAGGTGACATGCAAGACGAACAAACCATCAGGAGAAGCAGAAAAGCCCAGTGTAATTTTCCCGGACAAGATTTCATGCAGCGGAGTATAGCAACGCAACCCTCCGAGGCCATTATTTTCACCGATCTTACGGCAGACGCCAGCGGCCACTTTCCACATGAATCAACAATCCGGCGTCACGTAACACCTGCAATTGCTGGCGAATCTTGTCACGCACATGTCGGTTGTCGGGATGAAGCTGCTCCAGTTCACGAGTGAAGGCATAAACATCGGTGGTGGTGAAAGTCCCTCGCCCATCGGATGGGAGAGGGTGGCCGGCAGGCCGGGTGAGGGGCAATCGCCGCACGATGTTCAATACGTCGAGTGCCCAGCCGCGTTGCGCGGTTTTGATTTCGCGGATGGGTTTGAGCCGGGTGTAACGGGCCCGAACCTGGGCTGGGTCGGTGGGCAAACTGGGATTTTAACGCAGAGACGCAAAGACGCAGAGAAAAGTTGATGGACTTCGGATGTCGGGGCAAGTCAGCCTTGACATAACAGAACAGACGGCAAACCATCACCACGCATTCTCCAATGAAAAAGTGCTCTTATTGCGGGAAAGAATACCTGGACGATACTGTCGTATGTGCCGTTGATCAGAATCCGCTTGTGCCTGCCAAGCCAAAACCTGTTCTGACGCAGGAGGAGGAACATCTTCGCTTGCTCTCGATATTCCACTATGTGGTCGGTGGACTTGCCGCCTTGTTCGCGCTCATCCCCATCTTCCACCTGATTTTTGGGCTAATCATGATTCTTGCCCCGGAGAAGTTTGCCGGACATGGACACGCACAAGAACAACCGCCGCTCGCGTTGATGGGTTGGTTTTTTGTGATTTTTGCCGCCGTGTTCATCACCATCGGCTGGACGTTCGCGGCGTTTGTCCTGGCAGCAGGGCGCTTCCTGGCACGGCGCAAGCACTACATGTTCTGCCTCGTGATGGGAGGCGTGGAATGCCTGTTCATGCCTTTTGGAACGGTGCTCGGTGTATTCACCATCATTGTGCTGATGCGAGAGCCGGTGAAGCAGCTATTTGGAGTTAATCCGCCGGCAGTTGCGTCCAACATGCAAAAGTAGATTCCGGTCGCGAAGTTCCTGAAGTTGCTGGCGAATCTTCGCTTTGATATTTCGATTATGCGGATGCAACTGCCCAAGTTCCCGCTCGAAGATGTAGGCGTCCGCAGTGGTAAACTCCGTTTTCCCGAGGCGGCAGATGACGTTCAGTACGTCCAGCGTCCAGCCGCGTTGGGTGACGGAAATGTCTTTCAACGGTTTGATGCGCTTGAATTTTTCCCGCACTTCCGTTTCGGGAACGATTTCCTTTTCCGTGACGACGGCAATCCGAGCGTCAGCCGGAATGCGATTTAAGGCAAAGTTGCAGCCAATCCAGCCTGCGCGCCGCGCCGTGATGGAAAGCGGCTTCCGCCTTCGCTACGCTTCGGCGCGACGAGTGCGCTTGATGATAAATTATCTTGCCGCGCCGTAGTGCAGCGAAGGCGGGTGCATGAAATAAAAATTCGGCGTCTCGTCGTGGCGGAGGGCGTTCATCATCGCCACATACGCGCCGTCCGTGATGGACTCGCCGAGGCGCGATTTTTGGCGTAGCGGCGTCTCGGCAGAGCGCCACCGATAGAAATGCGGCTTTCTGCCGAAAGCCGCTACATCCACAGTTGGGGCATGAATAGTCACTGGCCGGATGCCCCGGCTCCAGCCAGGTCAGCTTTGGGGACGAGCAGTTGGGGTAGTAAAGATTGGATTCGCCCCAGGATTCCGTGACGACGAAGATGCGGATTTAACCGCCAAGACGCCAAGGCGCGAAGGCGCGATAAAACCGTCAATGCGGATTGAGGATGTCTTCCTTTTGCAGGCCTTTGACTTCGGCCACGGTGCGCAGGATGGCGTTGAGGGTTCCAATGCGCAGCGGATTGTGGTCGGGAACCGCCAGCCGATGATGACGCGGGGAATCCGTTTCCAGAATCACGTGACTACCTTCCTGATTGACCCGGCGGTAGCCGTGATGTTTGCAGAGCAGCTTGATCAACTCCGCGCCGCTCAAATCGCGCGGCAGTTTCATGCGCCGGCCAGAAGTTCATCCCGCACCAGATGCAGACGCACCGCGGCGGGCTTGGGCTGGTCAAAAAAATAAGCGGACACCGCCTCGCGCACGTTGGCGCGCAACTCCTCCCACGTGTTGCCCTGGGTGAAAATGTCGTGCGACAGACACTCGGCCACATAGCCGCCGTCGTTTTCCTGCGTCACGGTGAAGACAATTTCCATGGCAGGACTATCGCCCGATTTCCGGTGAAAAACAAGCCGGGAATTTAACGCACAGACACAAAGATTTTCACCACGGATGAATACGGATGAATACGGATTTGGATTGCGGCGGCTGTGACGCCGCTTTGGGAAGCACCACAGAAGCAAACGAAGGCAACGAAGCAGTGACACGAATTTCACGAATTATCACGAATTCAATTTGCGTGAATTCGCGTAATTAGCGTCAACTTTCACGGCAATCGCCAGACGCCGCGTTCGACGTGCAATAACAAACCGGCATCGCGCAGGTGTAGTGTCGGCGCTCTCCACCCTCCGCAGTACTTGCTACGGAGGACGGGTGCGCCTATTTCGAGCCGGAGGCTCGACGCTACAACGGCAGATGCCAGAGGCCGTGGTCGATGTGGAACGGCAGTCCGACATGCGGTTTTTTGGTTGCACAGGGGAAAACTTTCGGTCATATATGTTCCCGAGAGGTCGCATTTTCTCCTAACTGGATTTTAATAAATAGTGGGCAATATTTATGTATAAAATTCTTTCTTTCGACGGAGGTGGCATCAGAGGCATCGTCACCTTGACACTTCTCCAACGGCTCGAACAACAGGTCCCCGGTTTCGTTTCACGGGCCGACTTTTACGCCGGCACATCCACTGGCGGCATCATCGCGCTCGGTCTGGCTGCCGGGAAAAGCATCCAGGAATTGCTCGACCTCTACATGAAGAACGGCAAGCAAATCTTCGATGACTCATGGTTGAAGGACATTGTTCACATCGGCGACATCATCGGCGCAAAATACGATCAGAAAGGTCTGGAGAAAATTCTCGGCGAAGAATTCGGCAACCTGACGTTGGCCCAATTGAACAAACGCGTGCTCATTCCCAGCTTTGATCTGGATTACGTTGATCCTCAAAATCCCAAGACCCACAGTTGGAGTCCAAAGTTTTTCCATAACTTTCCCGGCACCGATTCCGATGGCAAGCAATCCGTGGTGGATGTGGCGTTGGACACCAGCGCCGCGCCCACCTATTTTCCCGCGCACGACGGATTCATAGATGGCGGCGTGCTGGCCAACAATCCCACCATGGCCGCCGTCGCCCAGACGCAGGACAGCCGGGCACAAATCAAACCCCGGCCGGCTCTGAATGAATTGCTGGTGTTGTCCGTGGGGACGGGGACCGTCTTGAACTTTATCAAAGGCAAAGACAACGATTGGGGCATTGCCCAGTGGGCGCAGCCGCTCATCAATCTGCTGTTGGATGCGAGCATGGGCATTGCGGACTATCAATGCCGGCAAATCCTGCGGAACAATTACCGCCGGCTCGCGCCGGACTTCCCTCCGAACGTGAACATCAAGCTGGACGAATGGCAGCGGGCACAGGACTTGGTTGATTTTGCCAATAAAGCCAACCTTGGCGACATCGCGGCATGGCTCAAGCAAACCGGGTGGTAAACCGAACAGAAGAAAATGTACCAGCAACTGCGCCTGAACAACCGGTTGATGTTCAATTAAACTAGCCATCCCGCCCCCAAGATTTGATCTGATCTGGCAGTAATCCGATTCAATCGCCACCACGACCGTCGCCATCTCCGCCTTCGCCACCGCGACCATCGCCATCTCCGCCTTCGTCACCGCGACCATCGCCATCACCTTCGCCACCTGGGTTGGGACCGGGATTTGTCGAGCCAGTTCCAGGGGGCGGTCCTCCGGGATTTTCCGGACCAGCAGGCGTAACACTAATTGGGGGTGCTGATGGTTGATTTTCGGGCGGCGGAGCCGGTGCCGGTGCAGTGGGTTGTGGGGACGCCGGTGCTGGCGCAGCGGGCGATGGAGCTGATGGTGGTGTAGCAGGCGGACGGTCTCCACGTGGTGGAGCCGATGGTGGACCAGTTGGCGTAGTGGTTGTTGTAGGCAGCGTTGCAGAGGATGGGGGACCAGGTTCCGAGGCAATTGGCGTTGGCGTAAACACACCAGTTACAATAAGTGTTGCCATGCTTGCTACTGCCTCGGCAGACACACCAGCTGCTGTTAGGGCGTTGGCAGCAGTCTGTTGAAGAATCATCCTTAAGCCAACTTCACCTGCATTGGTAACCAAGCTTAAAGCCAGATCCTGCGTCAGATCCATAGCCGCGTCCGCATTGGCTTGCGCTGCAAGCGTTGCGCCGTCCACCAAACCTGGAACACCAAAGCCCCCAAACATCAGCAAACCATAAGCATTGGCGAGTTCATTTCCGTATTTAAGTGCTATGGCCGAAATAGCTAATTTTTTAATGGCATCAACTGTTACTGGCATATTTTCCCTCCTTATGTTCTATCACCTTCCCTGCACAAAAAGCTCCTACCAAGAGTTGCTTGAATTTGGTGGTAACACCTCAAGCGCAACTAGAGTCATTCTTTATGATTTCATGTCAAGAAATTTGCGACAAATTCCGTCAATTTACGGCAATCTCCATTCGCCACGCTCCACGTGCAACAGCAGGCCGGCATCGCGCAACACCTGAAGTTGCTGGCGGATTTTATCCCGGACGTGGCGATTATCGGGATGGAGTTTTTCCAGTTCACGGGTGAAATGGGGAGCACACGCACCCTCGCGTGTGGTTCGCGACGCCCTCGTCGCGGACGTTGGAGCAGCGATATTCGACGCGGGGGCGCGTCGAATCGCACGCGAGGCGCGTGCGCTACCCTTTGAGTTGAAACCAAAACCCGCCTTGTCGCGCCGACTTGTCTCGGCGAAGTCCCGCAACGCGGGACGAAGACGGAAATCCGATGAAGGCGGAAGTTGGGGCATGAATAATCACTGGCCGGATGCCCCGGCTCCAGCCAGGCTTGTCACGGCGTAGCATAGCGAAGACGGATCAATTTGGGGGACGAGCAACCCGCTTCGACACTCGTTTTGTGTCAAAAGTGAGGACTGTAGAGCATTAAGCGTGAGTTGGCGAAAGGTGGTCTCCAGGCGGATGGACGGAGTAGTCTGAGGTGTGAAATAAAACTCAAACTCAACCTACAACCCA
>JBEKZC010000101.1:0-7372 GCA_049510295.1 Verrucomicrobiota bacterium
CACTTCCAGCAATTTGCCGAGGTGCAGGCGAAATTCACCTCGGCGCTGATTTATCCGGCGATGGTGTGTTGCGTCGGCGCGGGCATCGTCGCGTTTTTCATGTTCTTCATGATGCCGCGGTTCATGGTGATTTTCAGCGGGTTCGGCGTCGAATTGCCATTGCCGACGCGCATGCTGATGGGGTTCAGCAATTTTCTTCGCCATTTTTGGTGGCTGCTCGGCCTGCTCATCATCGTGGCAATAATTTTATTCAAACGCTTTCAAGCGAGCGCGGAAGGCGCGCGGACGCTGGATGAATGGAAATTGAACGTGCCGGTGTTCGGCAAGGTGGTGAAATTAAATCTGTTCGGGCAATTCGCGCGGACGCTGGGGACGCTGCTCCAAAACGGCGTGCCGGTGCTCACCGCGTTGAAAATCACCGAGCAGGTCATTGCCAACCGCATCGTCAAGGAAGCCATTGCCAAAACGCGCGACGCGGTGACGGACGGCAAGACGCTCGCGCAACCGCTGCAGCAAAGCAAAGTTTTCCCCCAATTGATGGTGGACCTGGTGCGCATCGGCGAGGAAACGGGCGACGTGCCCGGGGCGCTGAACAATCTCGCCGGCACGTACGAAAATGAACTGCAAATCGCCCTGCGCGTGGTGACGAATCTCATCGAGCCAATCCTGATCATCGTAATGGCGCTCATCGTGGGCTTCCTGCTCATAAGCATTTTGCTGCCGCTGTTCCGGCTGATTTCACAAATTCACTCTTGAGCCTTGCGATGAAAACGGCGGTCGCCAGAAAAAAATTTCCGCGGCGCGCGTTCACGTTGATTGAAATCATGATCGTCGTGGCCATCATTGGCCTCATTGCGGCGATGGGCGTGCCCGCCATTCTCCAGACCTTCCGCAAGGAGGGGATGCGCAAGGCGGTGAACGACGTCATGGACGTGTGCAGCGACACGCGGGCGCGGGCGATTCTTCGCGGACGAACCACCGAAGTTGTTTTTCATCCGGCTGAAAAGCGGCTGGAAACAGCCGACGCGCCGGTGGATGAATCACAGACGCCGCCGACGGGAGCGCCCATGAACAATTCCGGAACAACGCCACCAATGCCTTCGCCGTCGAACACAAAAGGGCCGGTGGTGCTGCCGGACAACGTGGACATTGCGATGCTCGACATCAACCTGCTCGACTTTGGCGCGTCGGACGTGGCGCGCGTGCGCTTTTTCCCGAATGGCACGTGCGACGAACTGACGCTGGTGCTGCATTCCGGCGACGAATGGGAAAAAATCACACTGGAATTTTCCACCGCCCTGGCGTCGGTCTCGCCGGTGACAAGATGAAAACGGAATTGAAAATCGGCAGGCGGCGCGGGCGCGAACAACGGGCGTTTTCGCTGCTGGAGGTGATGATCGCCATCGGCATTTTTTTCATGGCCGTCTTTGCGATTTTGGGGCTGGTGTCCAGTTCGCTCGAATACGCACGCCGGCTGCAGCGTCCGAGCGTGGACGCGGGCGCGGTGGCGGGTGAATTGTCGCTGACCAACCAACTGGTCGAAGGCGTGGAATCGGGTGATCTCAGCGACTTTCTCGGCAAGGAATATCAAGGCTACCAATGGACGTATGCCGTTTCGGAGGTGCAATCGAACAAGCTCTTCCAGGTGGATTTCATTGTGCAAAGCCCGGATGCCGGAAAACCGGTCATCTCAAAAATGAGCACTCTGTTTTATCGCCCCAAATCCCCGGCGGGCAGTCTTGATGGAGCAACGACCGCCAGATGAATTTCGAAAACCAATCCCGTTACCGCGCTTTCACGCTGGTTGAAATCATGGTTGCCATCGCGATTTTCGGCATGATCGTGGCGGCGATTTACTCGACCTGGATACTCATTTTGCGCGCGTCGAGGACCGGACTGGAGACCGCCGCACAAGCCCAGCGCGAGCGCATCGCCGTGCGGACGATTGAAGACTCGCTCACGTGCATCCAGTCATTTCAAGCCTCCATGCAATATTACTATTTCTTTGTCCAAAACGGCGACCAGCCCGTGCTGAGCTTCACGGCGCGGGTGCCGGAAATTTTTCCGCGCAACGGACGGTTTGGCGACTTTAATTTGCGGCGGCTCACTTTCACGGTTGAACCCGGCCCGGATGCGACCGGCTCGGAAAAGGACCTGGTCTTGCGGCAAAATCCGATTCTCATGGACCTGGATGGGGACGAACAACATTACCCGCTCGTGCTGGCGCGCAACGTGAAGGATTTCGTCGTTGAGTGCTGGGACACGAACACGATGCAGTGGGACGATAAATGGGGCGGCACCAACTCCATTCCGCCGATGGTGCGGGTCAGCCTCCTGCTTGGCGGCAACGCCGATTCCGGCAGCGCGGCAACTCTGGCCATCACGCGCCTCGTTGCTTTGCCGTCCAGCACGATGCCGACCGTCGTGCAAATGCCGACCGGCGGTGGCGGCGGACCGCCCGGCGGGCCACCAGGAAGGCACCCATGAAAATCCGCACCCGCCACAACTCCGACGGCATTGCGCTCATCGTGGTGATGTGCGCCATTTTCGTGCTGTCGGCTTTGGCGGCAGGGTTTACGCTTTCAATGAAAGTTGAGACCCAGCTTGCGCAAAATGCGAATTCCGAGCAGCAGTTGCTTTGGCTTGGCCGTTCCGGCGTGGAACTGGCGCGTTACGTTTTATTGCAGCAACTGACCATTCCGAACGAACCTTACGATTCGCTGAACCAAAAATGGGCCGGGGGATCAGGCAGCCTGGCCGAATCCAACAGCGTGTTGTCGTCCGTCTCGCTCGATAATTATCCGGTCGGTGACGGGACGGTTTCGATCAAAATCATTGACCTTGAACGCAAGGTGAACATCAACACCGCCAACAGCCAGATGATTCTGCAGGCGCTCACGCTCATGGGCGTGGACGCGAACGACATTTCCGTTGTTTCCGACTCGATTTTGGACTGGATTAATCCGGCCGGCCCGCCGCGCGTCGCCGGCGCGGAGAGCGATTACTATCAAGGTCTCGCCGTGCCTTACTACGCCAAAAACGCGCCGATTGACGACCTGTCCGAACTGCTGCTCGTCAAAGGCGTCACGCCGGAAATGTATTGGGGCAGCAACGCGACGAATCACACACCCTCGGTCTTTCAACATAAACTCGGCCTGGGCACCGCGCCCGGTCAAATGCCCGATTATCCGTTCGGGCTGGTGGAAATTTTCACGCCGTTTTCTTCCGGGAAAATCAACGTCAACACCGCCGACGTGAACGTCTTGCAAATGATTCCCGGCGTGGACAACGTCACCGCCGAAAACATCATAAAAATCAGGTCCGGACCTGACGGCGTGGATGGCACGGAGGACGACATTCCCTTCCAAAACATCGGACAGCTTGCCGCCGCCGGCCTCAACCAGCAATTCGTCTCGCAACTCGGCGGCGTTTGCACCGTGCGCAGCTTCACGTTTGAAGTTCATGTTACCGCCCGAATCGGCAACTACAAACGCGAATACGTCGCCATCCTCGCCCGCAATTCGGGGACGGACATTCAAGTCTTGAGCTTTTACTGGAAGTGATTTTTGCAGCGGCGGTCCATGACCGTCACCGAGCCGGCCGTCGCTCACAGAGCGCCGCCACAAATCAGTGTTGAATTTGCAGAGCCGCCCGTTATTGTTTCGCCATGCGCCGGCTTTTGGTGATTTTGCTTTTGCTCGGTTCGCTTTCGGCAACGTTCGCGTCCGACGCCATAAGCGGCCGTGTCGTCAAAGTCCTGCCGCTGCTCCTCGACCTCAAGGGCCGCGACTCGGTTTCGCCGAGTCTTTACGACCGCGACGCCTACCAGGCTTATCTGCGCCAGCATACCAACGAAATTTCCACCATTCGCTTCGACGTTTTGTGGAAAGCGTCGAACGCCAAAGGCGCAAAATTGAAATTGCGCGTTGAACTCCGTGGTATTGGCGCAGGCGGTTTGCCGTGCCAAACCACGCTGGAACAGTCCGTCACGCCCGGATTTTTCCGCCGCTGGACTTCACTGACTTTGGGCGGCGCGGACTATAAAAATTCCGGCGAACTCGTCGCGTGGCGCGCCACGCTGTGGTCGGATGACCAGCTGCTCGGCGAGCAAAAATCATTTTTATGGTGAACGCCGCGCAACCTCTGGTCCTGATGTTTGACTTCGCCCGGCCCGGCCCGGAGGCGGCAACCCGGCAGGCATTCCCATGGTAGCCATCAAAATAATTTGCGGTTGCGGTCAGAAATACGCCTTCGACGTGTATCCGTTGAACGGCCGAATGCCGGCACCCGTCCAATGTCCCGTTTGCGGCATGGACGGCACCGCGGTTGCCAATGAAGCTATCGCGCGCACCCTCGCACAGCCTGTGCCTCCTGCGCCTCAACCCATGCCCGCCCTCAATAATCCGGCGGCGAAGGAGGGCAAAAAGGGCAACTGGAAATGGTGGCATCACCTCCTGGCCGGATGGCGCGGCTCACGGCTGATCGCATCCACCGGAGCCGCTGGAAGCGAACTGCCAGTTCCAGCCGACGTCTGGCGGCAACGTGCGCTCATGGCGGAACAGCGCGCGGAGCAGGCCCAGGCCGCTGTCGGTGCCAGCCTCGCGCCACATCTCGCACAGGCGCTCAAGGAAGCGCTGGTTCAGGAACTGGCCGTCCAGCGAAGAGAATTGCTTCAGGCGCAGCAAATCGCCGCCGCGGAAATCGCGCAATTGACGCACCACTTGGACGAATTACGGGCGCCCATACAAGAACGGTTGCGCTCTTACGAAATGCGAATTCAAGAACTCGAAAAAGAACTCGCTGCCAGAAACGAGGAAAACCGCGAACTGCTGAAACTTAAAATTGACATGTTGCGCCACCAGCTTGAAGTCGAGAGCCCGCGCAACCGGATGGAATTCAACTGAGGCTACGCGGCGGCCTTTTCATCCGGCGCTTTTTTCTCCTGCGTGCGCAAGGCCTGTTCGTAACAGTGCAACGCTTCGTCATAACGCGCCATGCGGTTGAACAGGCCCCCCTTGTGAAGATAAGCGATGGTCATTCCACCGTCCGCTTCAATCGCGTGGTCGTAACAGGCAACGGCCTCGTCGAGCTGGCCCAGCTTTTCGAGCGCGCCGCCCTTTTTGACCAGCGCATCGGCGTGTTTCGGATGCAGCCCCAACGCCACATCAAAACATTCCAGCGCCTTCTGCGGCTCGTTTGCGACCAGCAGCGACTGGCCTTCGGCGAGCAGGTTGGCGACGCACTCATCGCGGTCGTTCGAAACCTTCGGCGCTCCATTCGGTTCGGGAACGGCGGATGAAGTGGTTTCATTCAGCGGAGCGCGCGTGGCCTGTTTCAACTCAAGGATGCGCTTCTCCAGCTGATCCACCATGTTGAACAGCCGCGCGTTCGATTGCTCCACGCTGGCGCTGGTCACCAACGAAGGGGGAATGCGGCCGTTGCCCAGGGCAAACTCCGGCGGGCGCAGCGAGGACAATTCAACGAGGCGCGCGACGGTACGCCATTGCAAATAAGCCATCAACAACACGACCAGCAGGCCAATCGTCCCAAAAGCGCCCGCCAGAATCAGCATGAATTGCTGCATTTTCTGCATCGTCTCAACCTCACTCACGCGCTGGGCGGCGACGATTTGTTGTAAAGCTTCGATGCGGGTGGCCATGTCGTCGGCGTTGCGCTTGGCGGCAGCCTCGGCTTGTTGACGGTTGTGCTCAATGGCCAGTTGGGTGTCGTGAAGCTGTTCCTGAATCTGAAGATAACCGTTTATCTGGGTTTGCGTCACGCTGTTCTCTGCTGGTGGCGGAGAAACGGAATTCGTTTCGGCGGCAAAAACTCCCGCGCTGAAGGCGGAGCAGACAAAAACAATTAGAAAATTTCGAAGCAGCCTTGCATTCATAGCGTCTCGCGCGAGCCTGACCCGTCAACCTGTTTATGTCAAGCATGTGGCCGGCTGACTTGTTCGCAGTTTATTACCAAGCTATCCACCGGGGCCGACCGGCAGGCTTCTTCACGCCGCAGAACCCGGTCGCATCCCGTCACTCCTTCTTCAAATCGAACTCCAGCCGCGTGCGCGAGCCGGTCTGGACGTTGTCCATGATAACCGCCTCCACCTGCCAATGGCCGTTGACCTTTGCCAGACTCTTTAAATTGAAATCTTTCAGCGGCTTGTCTGATCCATCATAGGCTTTGGCCTCGATGAC
Source organism: Verrucomicrobiota bacterium (assembly GCA_049510295.1). Classification (GTDB taxonomy): domain Bacteria; phylum Verrucomicrobiota; class Verrucomicrobiia; order Limisphaerales; family UBA11358; genus UBA11358. The sequence goes on from JBEKZC010000101.1 coordinate 6,198, forward strand.
GACGCCACTTTCCTCGTCAATCCAGGAGACCACGCGCGCATAGCCATTCGTGGCAGGATGAGGATTGGTGCTTTCCAACACGACGCAGGCGCAGTTGTTGTGGAATTCCTTCTTCAAAATTTTCTGTTCCGGCCAGAAAAGGAACTCCAGGCCAAAATCGGCAATCCAAAAGTCCGATTCGGCGAACGGAACGGCGGTTTCGTTGCCGGTCAAATCGGCCGGCTCGTCCTGCCTGACCAGCCGGTAACGGTTTGGCTGGTTTGCGGAATGGCTTATGGTCAAAAGCCAGTGGTTGGTGCCGGTCGTTTCATAGCAGGCTTCCCAACCTGGTGAGCCCGCCTGAGCCGCGGTTATTTGGAAACGAACCGGGATTTTCAGCCAGTGTTTTTTTGCGTCGCGGATTTTGAAAACCCCGGTGTTCGTGATGTTTTCCGCCGGCCTTGTATTGCAGAGTTGTTGCGCGAGTCGGCGGCCTTGAATCTCCGCGTCGGACAAATCATTCGTCGCCGCCGCCACTGCACCGATGGCGGCAGCCAAAAGAATTGAAATGCATCCCAAAATCTGAACGGCGTCAATCCTCCTCGTCCTCGTCCTTGATTTTGCCCCTTCATTCGAGGACGAGGACGAGAAGGAGGACGAGGACGAATTCAAGGAAATCATCTCGCCTCCAGCGCCAGCCGGAGAACGTCGGCAATGTGTTGGACGAAATGGACTTTGAGCCGGGCGCGGACCTCCGCCGGCACGTCGAGCCAGTCGGATTTGTTTTGTTCCGGCAAAATGATTTCCTTGATGCCAAAACGCGACGCGGCCAGCACCTTTTCCTTGATGCCGCCGACGCGCAATACACGGCCGCGCAGGCTGATTTCGCCGGTCATCGCCATTCGGAAACGCACACGTCTTTTTGTCAGCAGCGACGCCAGCGCCGCGACAATCGCCACGCCCGCGCTCGGGCCGTCCTTCGGTGTCGCGCCGGCGGGCACGTGAATGTGAACGTCGAATTTGTTGTAATCGCTCAAATCCAGATCGAGCAGTTTGGCCTGGCTGCGCAGGTAACTCACCGCCGTCTGCGCGCTTTCCTTCATCACTTCGCCCAGCGAACCGGTTAAAAGCAAATTGCCCCGCCCGCGCATCCGCGTCGCTTCGATGAACAAAACGTCGCCGCCGAACGGCGTCCA
>JBEKZC010000102.1:0-7121 GCA_049510295.1 Verrucomicrobiota bacterium
CTTGTGCTTTTTCAGCAACCAGGTGCGAATCAGGCTGCCCGCGACCAAATCCAGCGCGGGCCTTGCCAGGGTGGCGATCATGGCCGCGTGCCGCTGGGTTTTGGGCTGGCGCTCAAGGAAAACCGGGCGCAAGTGCCGCGCTTCGGCAACGGCGTTGAGCGTGGCGCGGTAAATCGGTTTGTCCGATTCAAAGGTGAACGTGATGATTTCGTTGGCCAGGTTCGGCGACATGAAGCCAAAGAGTTCGTGGGAAGTGAGCATGGAAGTCAGAAGTTGGGAGTTGGGAGATAAAAGTCGGGGAATTTAATCAATGGTTGTCACGGAGATTATATTTTTTTTTGCCAGTTGCCCGCAAGCCTCCCGTTCCAGCAGCAAAGTTTTTCCAGCTTCCAGTGCCAGCACGGAAATTCCGGCGCGGGCGCAGGTTTCCAGTGTCTGCAAGCCGATGCAAGGAATGTCAAACCGCATGTCATGATTGACCTTTGCCACTTTGACCGCCACTGCGCCGCCGTCCTTGCCGGCGAGTTCCCCGCCGCGCGCAAGACATTTGTCCGTGCCTTCAAACCCTTCGACCGCAAGCACCGCGCCTTTTTTTACGACGACGGTCTGCCCGATTTCCAAACGGGAAACCTCCCGGGCGATGCGAAAACCAAATTCCACGTCCGCGCGTTGTTCATCCGACAATTCCGGACCGAGATGAAAACCGGCTTGCGGCATAAGCGATTTCAACCACGGCGTCGCTTCAATCAATTCAACGCCGTCTTTTTTCAATTCATCCGCAATCGCGCCAAAAATCGTGTGGGCGTTTTTCTCTTTCAGCCGGAACAACAGCGACATCGCGCGCAAATCGGGTCGCAAATCATAAAGATTTTTCGGCGCGATTTGGCCGACCATGACACATCGCTTCACCCCGCGGCCGGCAAACGCGGAAATCATTTTTGAAAGCTGGCCGACGTTGAGCCAGACGATTTCATCCACCAGTCCGGCCAGCGCGGGATCGGTTTCATTTTCAAACGCAACGGCGATGAGCCGTTTGACTCCGGCGGCGCGCGCCTGCCGGGCAAATTCCAGCGGCAAGGAGCGGTTGCCGGCAATGAGGCCGAGAGATGCGGGCGCGGTATTCATCCGTGATTCCGGGCTCAGGATAACGAAGCGGCGAAAAGAAGCCAGCCTGCGATTTATTATACGCAAAAGTTTCTGTCCTGCTTCGGAACAGGATGTCTCATTCAATAAAAAACTTGAAATGCGTGATGAAATTGGGCTGGCGCAGCGCCGGTAAAATTGAGTTTTTCCGCGCCTAAAAATCTGGCGCGCAAGGTGCTATGCGTAACCGCGATGTCATCACTGGAAAATATCTACAAAAAAATGGCGGAGGCGGCGGCGGGCGTGGATGCCCTGCACGAAACCACCCGGAATTCGACACCGCACGTCTCTCCTGCGGTCGCGCACGAACTGAACAATATTATTGCAATCATTCGCGGCTACGCCGACCGTTTGCTGTTCAAGCACGGTGAAAATCCCGCGCTCGAACCGCACCTCAAGCTCATCTCCGAAGCGGCCAAACGCGCGGCAGCCATCATTCACGATGCCTTGCCGCCAAATCCAAACCCGACCGTCCGGCAAAATCCGCCGCCGACGCAACAGCCCACCGCGTAACAGCGGTTTCTTCCTGACGCTGAAATATCGGCGATTCGTTTTGACGCTTTGCGTTTCATCGCGTAGCGTTTTGCTTCTGTTTTTAACTGACTATTTGGGTTTACTGTGAATTTTTTGAAATGGATTATTCCGTCGCGGAACGAACGCGAACTGAAGAAACTTTGGCCGCTCGTCCGCCGGATCAATGAGATCGAGGCCGGACTCCAAAAGCTTTCCGACGACGAGGTGCGCCAGAAAACCGCCGATTGGAAGGCGCGACTCTCGCAAATTCAGGACAAAACGGAGTTGGCCAGGACGCTCAATGAGATCCTGCCCGAAGCGTTCGCCGTCGTCAAAAACGCCTGCCGCCGTCTCACCGAACGCAAGACGGAAATCATCGTGCGCGAGCATCCATTGCTCTGGGAGATGATCCCGTTCGATGTGCAACTCATCGGCGGCTACGGGCTGCACAGCGGGCGCATCGCCGAAATGGCCACCGGTGAAGGCAAAACGCTCGTCGCCACCCTGCCCATTTATCTCAACGCGCTCACCGGACGCGGCGTCCATCTCGTGACGGTCAACGACTACCTCGCCGCGCGCGACTCCGAATGGATGGGCGCGATTTACAAATTTCTCGGCCTGACCGTCGGCTGCATTTTGCACGACCAGCCGCCACGCGTCCGTCGCGAGCAATACAATTGTGACATCACCTTTGGCACGAATGCCGAGTTCGGTTTTGATTATCTCCGCGACAACGGCATGGCTGCGCGCAAAGAAGAACAGGTCCAGCGCGGTCATTACTTCGCCATCGTGGACGAAGTGGACTCCATCCTGATTGATGAAGCCCGCACGCCGCTCATCATCAGCGGCCCGTCCGTTCACACTTACGACGAGCAATACGCCCAGTGGAAGCCGCTCGTCGAATCGCTCGTCCGGGCACAGGAACGTTTGTGCGCCCGGTTTTTGTCCGAAGCCGAGGCGCTGATTAAAAAGCTGAATCCGACCGATGGTTCAAACCCTCAAAATCCCGAGGCACTCGAACATGAAATCGGTCTGCTCTTGTTCCGCGTCAAAATCGGCCAGCCCAAATCCGAAGGCCTGATGAAACTTCTGGAAGACCCGGAAAACCTCAAGTTGATGAACCGGGCCGAACTGGATTTGCACAAGGACCAAAAGAAAGTTGACCTGTACCGGGAGAAGGAGGAATTGCTTTTTGCCATTGACGAGAAAAGTTTCGAGGCCGATTTGACCGAAAAAGGCCGCAATTTTGTCAGCCCGAAAGACCCGGAGGCTTTTGTGCTGCCCGAACTCACAACAGCGCTGCATGAAATTGACGCCGGGCCGGAACCCGACGCGCGCAAGCGCATGGAAGCGAAGACGAAGGTGCAGCAGGACTTCGAGACCAAGGCGCAAAAGATTCACGCCATCTCGCAATTGCTCAAGGCTTACAGCCTTTACCAGCTCGACGTGGAATATGTCATTCAGGAGAACAAGGTTGTCATCGTTGACCAGCACACGGGCCGGCTCATGCCCGGTCGCCGCTGGAGCGACGGTTTGCACCAGGCCGTTGAAGCCAAGGAAGGTGTCGAGATCGAGCACGAAACGCAGACGCTCGCCACGATCACGATTCAAAATTATTTCCGTCTCTACGAAAAGCTGGCCGGCATGACCGGCACGGCGGAAACGGAGGCGTCCGAATTTTTCGACATTTACAAACTCGGCGTCCTCGTTATCCCGACGAACGAACCTTGCGTCCGCAAAGACGCCAATGATGCGGTCTATAAAACCCGGCGCGAAAAATTCAACACCGTTCTCAATGAAATCAAGCAGATCCACGCCCAGGGCCGGCCGATTCTGGTCGGCACGATTTCCGTTGAAGTCAGCGAGCAGCTTTCACGCCTGCTCAAGCGTGAAGGCATCATTCATTCCGTTCTCAACGCGAAATATCACCAGCAGGAAGCCGAAATCATCACGCGCGCCGGCCAGCGCGGCGCGGTGACCATTGCCACAAACATGGCCGGTCGTGGCACGGACATCAAACTCGGCCCCGGCGTGGCCGAACTCGGCGGACTGCACGTCATGGGCACGGAACGCCACGAAGCGCGCCGCATTGACCGCCAGTTGCGCGGACGCTGCGCGCGCCAGGGCGACCCCGGTTCGTCCCACTTTTTCATTTCGCTCGAAGACGATTTGATGCGGCTGTTCGGCTCCGACCGCATTGTGAAAATGATGGAACGAATGGGGCTTGAAGAAGGCCAGGAACTGACGCATCCGTGGCTGAATCGTTCCATTCAACAGGCGCAAAAGCGTGTCGAGCAGCACAATTTCCAAATCCGCAAACGCACGCTCGAATTCGACGACGTGATGAACAAACAGCGCGAGGTCATTTACGGCTTCCGCAACGAAATCATCCATGGTGAGGATGTGCGCGACCGGCTCATGGACATCATGGAGGAGGTCGTCGTGGACAAGGTCGCGCAATTCACGACGGCGGACTCCGACACTCATGAATGGAAGGTCCGCCAGTTGGCCGACTGGGTGAACCTGAACTTCCCCATCGGTCTGCCGGAAGCGGAAATCCTCAAGGCCGCCGACTCCGGCAAGGAACACCCTGTGCCGGGCTCGCTTTTCGACGGACTCAGCCCGGCGCAATTCGCCGTTTGCAATTTCATCTCCGACAGCGTCCGCAAGGCTTACGACATCAAAATCAGCTTTGAAAATCCCGACGCGCTGAAGGAAGTCGAGCGCTTCACCATCCTCAGCGCGATTGACCGGCTGTGGCAGGAACACCTCTACGAAATGGACAGCCTGCGCTACAGCATTGGCCTGCGCGGTTACGGCCAGCGCGACCCGCTCATCGAATACAAAGCCGAAGCGTTCAAGATTTTCGACGAGCTGATGATCAACGTGAAAACCGAGATTTGCCACAACATCTTCCGCAGCGCGTCGAGCATGCTGGCGTTTGAAAATTTCCTGAAGAATGTTCCGCAGCAAACCCTGCACCAGGCCGCCAGCGCTTTCGGTGGCACGAGCACGGCAAGTTCAGGCGGCGCGCAAGCCAGGCCCAGCGACGTCGTCAGCGAAGCCGCGGCAGCGGTGGCGGAAAAAGCCAAGCCGGTCCGCACCGGCCCGAAAGTCGGCCGCAACGACCCCTGCCCTTGCGGCAGCGGCAAGAAATACAAGCATTGCTGCGGACGGTAATTATGGTAATTGGAATCGGGCGCATCTGGCCTGTCATGGAGTTGAGGTGTCCCGCTCGGCGGATTCTGCGCCGACAATTGAAATCATCGCAAGCGTCACGCAGAGTGCCTGCTTAGCACTTATGAAATCAGTAACCTCCGGCAAAGTTCGAAGCCTGAAAAAAGCGTGAATCGCTCAAAGCGGTCGTTGTTTATCATGAAGCGCCACCCGCTCCAGTTGTTCGAGGTGTTTGCCTTCTTTTTCCTGGTAGTTTTTATGATTTTCAAGTTTTGCATCGCTTCTCGTTCGCAAATTTATTAAGCTGGCTTTGGCATGGTTACCTGGATCAAACGATTTGAAACATGGTCGAAACCGTCTTTGATGGCGTTATGCCTTGGAATTGTGCTGGCGGTCGGGTTCCTGGATTATCTGACCGGTTACGAAATTTTCGTTTTTATTTTCTACCTGTTCGCAGTGTTTCTGGCCGTGTGGTTTGTCGGCGGTTACTTTGGGGTGTTAATCTCCGCGTTGAGCGTGATGGCTTGGATTTTCAGCGACATCGCCTCCGGACAACACTTCTCCAGTTACTTTATTCCAGCTTGGAACGCGATGATCATGTTCATTTTCTACCTCGTCGTGGTGGCGCTTCTGGCCAGACTCCGAACCATATATAAGGAATTGGAAGAGCGGGTGCGTCAGCGGACCGCCATGTTGACAAAAGAAATCCAAGAGCGAACGCGATTGCAAAATGAACTTCTGGAAACCAGCGAGCGGGTGCAGCGCCGGATTGGCTACGACCTGCACGACGGTCTCGGCCAGCATCTGACCGGCACGGCGTTGGCCGGCCAGGTCCTTGGCCAAAAATTGGCGGGCCGGTCGCTGCCCGAAGCGGCGGAGGCGAATCATTTGGTGGAACTGATCCAGGAGGCCATTGAACTTACCCGCACATTGGCGCGAAACCTTCATCCCATTGAAATACAGGCCGGCCGGCTCGCGGATAATTTTCAAGAACTCGCGGCCAATGCCAGCGACCGATTCAAGGTGTCCTGCCAGTTTGAATATCACCAAGCTGCGCCGTTGCCTGACGTGAATGACGTGAATGTAGCCACCCATTTGTATCGGATCGCGCAGGAGGCCATTACCAACGCAGTCCGTCACGGCAAGGCCAGACACATTAACGTCTGCCTTGATTCCACAGCTGATGAAATTGTTTTGACCATCATTGACGACGGCATTGGACTGCCTGAAAATGCCCGAAATGGCAATGGGTTGGGATTGCGCATCATGGCCTACCGCGCCAGCATGATTGGTGCAACCTTTAACATCGAACGTCTGTCTTCCTTATCTGGCACGTGTGTCACTTGCACACTGGTGTCCAACAACGGCGTGCCGGGAGAAAAAAAAGATGTCACAAACAATCAAAGTACTGCTCATTGATGATCACCCGCTGGTGCGCGAGGGGCTGGTAAATTTGATCAGCCAGGAGGCCGATCTCCAAATCTGCGGTGAGGCGAGCAACGAACCCCAAGCATTGGACATTATCCGGACTACCCAACCTCATGTCGCAATTGTGGACATATCGCTCGAAAGTGGGTCCGGCATCGAATTGATCAAAAGCATTAAGGCCATGTTCCCGGCCGTGACGGTGCTGGTGCTTTCCATGCATGACGAATCGCTTTATGCCGAACGCGCCCTGCGGGCCGGCGCCCGCGGTTATGTCATGAAGCGCGAAGCGGCCAAAAAAGTCATTGAGGCCATTCGCTGCGTGCTGGCCGGACAACTTTACGTCAGCGACAAAATCGCCGCCCTGATGGCCGAAAAATTTGTCGAGGGCCGGCCGGTCGCAACCGTTTCGCCCATCGAACAATTAAGCAATCGTGAACTGGAAGTGTTTCAATTGCTTGGCCTTGGGCACAACACGCGGCAGATCGCCGACCACTTGCACATTGGTTTCAAAACCGTCCAGGCTTACTGCGCCCGCATCAAGGAAAAACTCAAGCTGGCCAACGCCACCGAACTTTTGCGCGAAGCCATCCGCTGGCAGGAAAGCCAGCAGGCAAAATAATTCGTCCGTGTGTAGGATTTCACCCTACAAAAAGTATGGACCCCGCTCTACAGACTTTCCTTCGCCAGGCGACTGGCATGGCAATTGGACTGCTCTTTAGGGGAGTTGCGGTTGCGACAGGCAATGAGTGAACAAACGTAATCATTGTAACCCGCCTGTTGTATTGTTCACGCCGCATTAAATGGAAAGAAAAAGAAAAATGAAAAATACTAAAACCCTCCGCAAGGCAGGTTTCACATTG
>JBEKZC010000103.1:0-6973 GCA_049510295.1 Verrucomicrobiota bacterium
TCGCCAGCGCGATGGCCGGAATGCGCCGGTAATTGTGGCAGACCATGTGGACGACCTTCGCCTTGTGCGCGGCGGCGAACATCGCCTCGGCCTGTTTGAGATTCAGCGCCAGCGGCTTTTCGCACAAGACGTGCTTGCCGTTTTTCACCGCGGCAATCGCCATTTCCGCGTGAAAATTCGTCGGCGTCACGATGTCCACGATGTCAATCAGCGGCGACTCGGCGATTTCATGCCAGTCCGTCGCGGCTTTTTGCCAGCCCAATTGCGCGCGTGCCGCCTGCACTCCGGCGGCATGGCGTCCGCAAATCGTGTGCAGCTCGACGTTGGCCTTGAGGTTGAAGAAACGGGGCGCCTGCCGCCATGCATTGGAGTGCGCCTTGCCCATGAAGCGGTAGCCGATCAGCCCGACACGCAAAGTCTTTGCCATGCAAAGTAGAGGTTGAACTGGATACGCCTGCCTTTATAGTGAGCCGCGTTGACCAAGTCAACGGCAACCCGCACAAAATGCCAAATATGACCTTTACCACTGCTGAAATTGCAAAACACCTTGAAGGTGAAGTGGTTGGCGATGCCGCAGCAACGCTCAAAGGCTTTGCTCCCGCCGACTACGCCAAGCCGGGCGACCTCACGTTCGCCGAAAATGAGGACTATTTCGTCCGCGCCGAGCAAAGCGCCGCCACCGCAATCATCGCCGACGACCGCTTTAAATCCGCCCGGAAAATTTTGATCCGCGTGCCCAACGCCCGCATCGCGTTCGCCAAGGCCATGGCGCTGTTCTTTCCCGAACGAACCTACGCCGCCGGAATTCATCCCACGGCGGTCATCGCGGCGAGCGCGAAGGTTGACCCCGGCGCGCACATCGGACCGCATTGTGTCGTCGGCGAACGCGTGAAAATCGGTGCGCGGGCGGTCCTCCAGGCCGGCAATTTTGTCGGCGACGATTCCAAGCTCGGCGACGACGTGAACCTGTTTCCGAACGTGACGGTTTATCCGAACACGGAAATCGGCCAGCGCGTGCGCATTCATGCCGGCACGGTGGTTGGCTCGGACGGTTTCGGTTACGTGCAGGACGGCGGCGTTCACCGCAAAGTGCCGCAGATCGGAAATGTCGTCATCGGCGACGACGTGGAAATCGGCGCCAACGTGACGATTGACCGCGGCGCGCTTGGCCCGACGGTCATCGGCAAAGGCACGAAAATTGACAACCTCGTCCAAATCGCCCACAACGTCGAAATCGGCGAAGGCTCCCTCATTATCTCGCAGGTGGGCATCTCCGGCAGTTGCAAGTTCGGCAAATACGTCATCCTCGCCGGACAGGCCGGCTTTGCCGGACATTTGAAAATCGGCGATCGCGTCACCGTCTCGGCGCAATCGGGCGTGATGACCGACATTCCGGACGGCGAAAAATGGCTGGGCTCGCCGGCGCAACCGGACAAGCAGGTCAAACGCCAGATGATTGCCATCCAGCGCCTGCCGGAGCTGCTCAAGCGCGTCGCGGAGTTGGAAAAAAAACTTGGCGGGCAGGATTGATCCGGCTTAATCCCAAATTCCGCAATTGATTTAGCCGCAAGAGAACAGCAAAGCACACAAAGAAACGTTTTTACGCTAATTTCACTAATTCGCGCTAATTGGCGGAATTCGCGTCAAAGCTGTTCTTTATTTTTTCAGGCAGGAATTTAACCGCTTCACCAATCGCGCTTCACCCTCTCCGCCTCGACCAGGGAGAGGATGGCCGGAGGCCATGTGAGGTGTCGAATGCTTCTTGGCCTTTAGCATTTAGCTTTGTCAACTGGTGCTCCCAAATTCGCACCACCCGCCAGCCAGCCGCGTGGCGGCCACGCCGCTATACGCGGTTCCCCGCCAGTTTGCGTCGCCAGAAAGCCCAAGGTTAAAACTGCAACTCCCGATACTCTCCGCTTTGCATTGCATCCACCGCCGCTGTTATTCCCGACAGATGCTCACGGAGCTCCAGCCAGTTGGTGGTCGGCAACACAAGGATCGCCAGTTGCCGTCCGGTGAGGTTCTGCTGATAACGCAGGTTTTGGTCGGTGGTGACAAACACATCGAACTGCCCTTCCGCCGTGCGCAGCAGGTCGCCGTTTTCCAGCTTCGCCCAACCCATTTCAAAGGCAGTGGAAACCTGGTGCGCCGTCAATGCCTGGCGCAAAGGCACCGGCGTCCCTTGATCGAAGAGGATGCGCATGGCCGACCCGTCAGGCCACAACCTCAGCCAAAGAAGATTCAGTGAATTTGAGCACGGTCAGAACCTGCTCCCGGTTCACACCGGGAAACCATTCCAGGAACTGCTCGACGGTCGCGCCGCCTTCAAGATTTTCAAACAAGGCGCGTACCGGCACGCGTGTGTTTTTGAACAACCACGCACCGCTCACCTTGCCTGGCACCCGTTCCACGACGGGACAATGTGTCCAGTCCATCATGCCCAAACCATATCCCCGTTTGCTTTCAACGGCAAGCCGGAAGACAACCGCGAATTTCGCGGACCCGTCCTCCGTAGTCCCGCATTGCGGGACGGAGGGCGGATGACGCTGATTTTCCGGTAGGGCCGCGTTGCTGCGGCCTCTTCGGTGGGGCGAGCGTACCCGCGAGCCGTTCGGAAACCACGAACACACCAACCACACGAAACGGTTTTTACGCTAATTTCACTAATTCGCGCTAATTGGCGGAATTCGCGTCAAAGCTGTTCTTTATTTTTTCAGGCAGGATTTTAACCGCTTCACCTATCGACGTCGGCGACACCGTGCGGCTCCGGTTGGCGTCGGTAAACGTGGCCAAAGACTTCATTGACTTTGAGAGAAAACAGGCCCGGGCATCAGGAACCGAGACTTCCGGGTGCGCTGGCGCGAGCAGCCAGTCATTGGATGGGGGACTCCGGGTTTTTAGCGGGGAGCGTATCGGGCGATCGCCGACCGCAGGGTCTCAAGTTCGAAAGGTTTGCAGATGAAGGAATCAACGCCACCCAGGGGGCAGGCGGAAGACTGAAATTTTTCAGGAAAGGCTGTGATCATCACGACGGGCTGCTTGGGTGAGCGCTTTTTGATGGCTGCGGCCAACTGATCGCCTTTCATCTCCGGCATAAAGAAGTCGGTGAAAATCATGTCAAACTTGCCGGGCTCAAACAGGGCAAGTGCCTCGGCGCCGCTTTGGGCCTCTTCGACGACATAACCGTCGTCTTGGAGAAGCATCTGGACGGTCTGGCGGACGAGAGGTTCGTCGTCCACGACCAGTATGTGTCTTTGCTGGCAAGTGCGTTCGTTCATCATGGCCACAAAAGGGCAATTTCCGTGCCAGTTCTTTTTACCGCCTGCTTGGGCGTCGGCCATCGCTTTTGGGCATGTTGCCGTGTCCCGTTTCGGGAAAACAAACGTTCCAACGCCCGCCTGTTTTTTAACCACGGATGGACACAGATGGACACGGATTATTTGCCACAAAAAAGTGCACAGGACGCAAAAGGTTTAACCGCTTATCTCCGCTTATCAGCGCTGACCTGCCGCGACGGGCGCGAGCACGGCGGGTGAGTGAAGATTAGCGGTTCAACGCCCGCTGAATCCGCTTCACGCAACCGCCAACACCTTGACCTCGCGCTCCAGCCGCTTGCCAAGGCGTTCCTCTTCAACCTCCAGATCGTAATGCGCCTGCAGGTTCAGCCAGAATTGCCCGGATATCTTGAAGTAGCGGCCCAACCGTAATGCCGTGTCCGCAGTGATGGCCCGTTCGCCCTTGACGATCTCATTGATGCGGCGCGGCGGCACCCCGATATCCATCGCCAGCCGGTATTGGCTCAAACCCATCGGCTTGAGAAAGTCCTCATCCAAAATCTCCCCGGGAGTGATGTTTGCCAGCAATTTGCTTTTCATGTTCGTTTAATGACAGTCAACAATCTCAACTTCATGCGCGGCGGAACCTTCCCAACGAAAGCAGATGCGCCACTGGTCGTTGACACGGATGCTGTGCTGCCCAGCTCATGTTACGAACTGTCTCAGACCGGCCATGCGTCGCAAGGAAAATTTGGGGAAGGCAACGGATGGACACAGATGGACACGGATTCCGTTTGCCACGAAGAGGCACAAACGGCGCAAAACTTTAACCGCGAAACTCGCCAATCATGCGAAAGTTCGGAGGGCGGAGCTCCGCGAGGCCCCAACTTTAACCACATCCGCCTACGCCGAAGGCTTCGGTGGACAGGAAGAACACAGAGATCGCAAAGCAACACTCAACCCCTTGCCGGGTCGAACGACCGTCAACGAATATCACCGTTCATGGAGACTTTTTCACTTCGGCGCGCAGCTTTTTCATTGCGCTTATGAGCTGGTCAGAATCGAGGCCCATTCGCTTTTCCGGATCAATTCTCAGCGTGGTTTCAATGAGCACTTTCGCATCATTCGTTCTCTGATTCTGGAGCAGATAATCCGCATATCGCCACACCACCGCCGGATTGTACGGAGACAGCGCGATTGCCTGACGATAGGCAAAATCCGCTTCCTTGTTGAGGCCGGCCGCCTGGGACTTTTCCGATTTCTTGCTCCACCATTGGTAGTACGCGGCGATGGCGCTTCGGCACTGGGAATAATACTGCGGTGCCTGGGCGTCTTTCAGATAGGCAGGATTGCCTCCGAAGCCTCCCGATTCCGGACGCAGAATAATCCGTTCAGTCCATGAGCATAGCTCCGGCACGCTGGTTCCAGTCTGGACCACGTTGCCAATCAATGCCCGGCACTGGTCGGTCCAGAACTGATGATCCGCTTCCATCACCGGCTGGGGCACCTGTTCCAACGGCTGATAATTCACTTTGAAGATCAGTCCGTGAGGCAACGACCGGCTGTACAGACTTTCCAGCGCGTAACTCTCCTCCAGATAGATTTCCCGCGACGGATTCTTGTCAATGATCACCTTGACCAGAAGCTCGTTGATCATCATGACCGCAATCACACCGCTAACCTGGACCCGACCGTCCACCATCTTGATGGATTCGCCTTCTTTGAGCTGGTTCTTTTCCAACCGCTTATGCGCGTCGTCCAGATATTCCTGAAACGCCTGCTGTGAATCCTGGAGCGACGGCACATAAATTTTCGTGCCGTAAATATCGCGCAAATAATCCAGATATGAGACATCCGCCAGCGCATTCTGGGTCAACGTAAAAAACGGGCGGCCTTCGCCATGCGAAGCACTCAGGGCTGAGACGACGAAGCGGCCGGCATCGGTCCCGCCAAAATATATGCTCCCGGCGGGAACCTTTTGCATGATGGTATCGCCGAAGCGATGCAACAATTGGGGATTCCACGAATGGAACTGTTCATAGGCTCCGAACGTGTCGTGCATCGGCCCCCAGATCGCCCGCGGTATCCAAGTGTCGCCTCCCTGACGGCCGGTGCCGGCTTCAATTTTGCGAAATAGATTCGACGCCGTTTGCCAGTCCCCTTTTTGCGTGGCGTCAAAGAAACTCCAAACAATCGGCGGGATCGTGACCTCATGCTTTTCACCCAACTGTTTTACCAGCGCCCGCTTTTCGATCATAAAACGTTCGAGGTCCGGATCCAGCGTTGTCCGGCGGTCATCAGGGCCGGTGTTGGCCGCGTTTGCGATTGATAGACAACCCAGGAGAGCGCCGATGCAAATGGAAACCTTGGTAAGAGATGCCCAACTCATGTTTCGAACTGTCTCAGACCGGGCATTCGTCGCAAGGAAAATTTGGTAAAAACGACGAATTTCACGAATTTGCGCTAATTTAGTGTCATTCGTGTCAGAGCTGTTCTTTGTTTTTCAGGAAGGATTTTAACCGCTTCACCAATTGCGTTTCATTCCTTCGCGTAAGTTCGCACTCCCAAATCCTTACCACCCGCCAGCCCGCCCGCCGCGTGGCGGCCATGCCGCTATACGTGGTCCACCACCCGGTCGCGCTTTTTGTTGCCCTCAATTTTACGTCGCCAGTTTTGCCAACCACGGATAGACACGGATGGACACGGATTCCCATCGCGTTAAACTTCCGCCGTGAATCGCTCCCGTCACTCATCCCGTCACCTGTCACACGCCACACGTCACACAACCCGCGACCGCCTGACTAAAGCACACCGCTCGTGGAATATGAGCCGCATTCGCGGCAAGCACACGACGCCGGAAAAAGTCGTCCGCTCCCTGCTGCGCCGCTTGGGCTGCCGCTTCCGCCTGCACCACAAAATTCCAATCCCTCAACTCTCAACCAGGAACCCTCAACCATCGCAACGCCGCTACATCACGCCGGACATCGTCCTGTCCAAGCACAAGATTGCGATATTTGTCCACGGCTGTTTCTGGCATCGGCATCGCGGCTGCAAAAACTGCACCACGCCCACGCACCGGCGCGAATGGTGGCTTAAAAAACTCGAAGGCAACGCCGCCCGCGACCAGCTGCATCAACGGGCGCTGCGCAAACTCGGCTGGCACCCGATGGTGATTTGGGAGTGTCAGACCGAAAAGCCAAAGACACTGGCTCGTCTCAGCCGCAAGCTCGCGAAGCTGATTGGCTGATCTGAATCAAACGGTGGGGCGAGAGTCCCCGCGAGCCGTTCCTTAACCACGAAAAACACAAACCGCACGAAATTCTTTTGCCGCAAAAAAGCGCATAAGTCGCATAATTTTTTGTGCCTGTTGTGCCTCTTTGTGGCTGTTTCACTGCTCAACGCCTGCCGAATCCGCTGCACGAGCCTCCATGCGGTCGAACATCATCGCGCCTTCCTGGGCCGTCTGATTGCAAAGTGCCACATCTGGATTTTCATTGGCAATTGCCAGAAGCACGTCCCGGATGGCCCGCCGGTCGGCCTCGGTGAGCTTGGGCAATTCCTTCATGATTTCCCGCGCACTCATGCTGGCAATTTAACCGGCAAAACCGGAAATGTCAGGCATAAAGTTCAACCACAAAACAGGCGATCCACCTCGTGTCACCCGTCACTTGCCTGCCGAGCCGAAGCTTCGCCGCGAA
>JBEKZC010000104.1:0-6960 GCA_049510295.1 Verrucomicrobiota bacterium
ACGAGAACCAGCGGCTGCAAGTGCAATACTTCTGCGATTCCGATTACAAGGGGGAATTGCTGCGCTACCAACAGGAGACGGAGAAGTTTTCCAATGTCTGGACCATACGCACCCGCAACGAACGCTTTGCGCGCTACTGGCAGGCCATGTCCGAACGCAAACTCCGCCGTCAGCGCGTCATTATCTACATCTCGCGCTCGCTGGAGAACGTGCCGAAATCATTTCAATCCGCCGCCGCCCGGCGCGATTACTACCACACGCTGCTCGACCAGCTTGAAACCGAGTTCGACCACGTCCATCGGCTCTTGCTGGAAATCTTCGGTTCCGGCGGCGCGCGCATCCTGCCCATGACTGACCTCGACCATTTCCGGCACTACAACCGGTTTCTCAATCCGTCGCTCAACGACCGTTTCGATTACGACCCGGCGGACGGTTTTGAACCCGAACTTTCGATTCAGGAAAACTGCTGGCACAGCGAGGGCAACGGCCAGTCCGACTTTGGCTTCTTCCTCGACGGCCATTATCACTCGCTCATTGTCCTGACCCGCTGGCCGCGCACGACGTATCCCGGCATCATCCAGCGGCTCACCAATCTGCGGCTGCTCGATTACACCGTCACCGTGAATGTTGATCCGCTCCCGATTTCGCAGGAAATCAACAAGGAGGAAAAGGAGCACGACCGCGTGGCCGGTGACTACGCCAGCGAAAAGAAAATCTCCCTGCTCACCGTCATGGAAAAGAAGCAGAAGAAAATCCACGCGCTGATGCAGGGACAAACGATTCCATTCCGCGCGATGTTCGCCATCCGCGTGTGGGACAAGACCCGCGACGGCCTCAACGCCAAGGCCGGGGCGATCAAAAACGCCATCAACTCGATGAACTCGGCGCAATACTTCGAGAGCAACCTGCCCAGCACCTCAAGAAGCCTTTTCTTCCAGACCTGGCCGGGCTGGACCTGGGGACGTTACGAACATCGCAAACTTTATTCCGAGCACCGTTTCCTGGCGGACATGCTGCCGGTATCCAGCACCTTTACCGGACACTTGGCCACGGCGGAGGCAATTTACGACGGGCCGCAGGATAATCTCATCGGCATTGAGACGTTCTCCGGTTCGCAGGACAATAAATCTCCGCAACATGCCGTGCTGCTGGGCATGAGTGGTGCGGGCAAGTCCGTGACCGTTTGCGACCTGCTTTCACAGACCGAAGGTTATTTCGGTTACACCGTCATCATCGAAGAAGGGCTGTCCTATGGCATCTATACCGCGACGGTCGAGGAAGGCGCGCGGCCCATCATCATCCATCCCGACGGCGACCTGACCATCAATTACCTCGACACGAAGGGACTGCCCCTCACGCCCGACCATTTGTCGGCGGCAACCGCGCTTGTGGCGCGGATGATCGGCACTTCGAGTCAAGAGGACAAACAGATGCTCCGGCAGGCGCAGATTGCCAAATACCTGAACCTGCTTTACGAGGATTCGTTTCAGGATTGGCAGAAGAAGCGCCACGACCAGTTGCTCGACATCGCCCGGCACGCGATGGCGTTGCAGAATTTTCGCGCCGAAAAAATGCCGCCCGGCGCGACCACTCTCGAAACTTTTGCGGACTTCCGCGACTGGAAAGCAGCCCACCCGTCCGAAGCGGAGGAATATCAACGCCAATTCGAGGAACCGGCGGTGTTGAAATTCCTCAAAGACCCCCGGACCAGCAAGGAAGTCCGCAACCTCGCCTTTGCCCACTTTACGCCGGACGAATTTCCAACGCACCGGATGCTTCAGGAGTTGATGATGCTCGACCCGATTGGCGGAGAACGCGACCAGATCATGGAAATCGCCACGCTAATTCTGCCGTGGTGTCGCGACGGCAACTACGGCTGCCTGTTCGACGGCACGAGCAATCTCTCGCTCACCGGCAAAATCGCGCACTTCGAGTTGGGCTACATCCCGGAATCCGCGAAGGAGCTGAAGGCTGCCGCCGGTTTCCTCATCACCAACCACGCGCGCAAGCACATCATGACGCTGCCGCGAGCCGTTCGGAAACGGAACATCTACGAGGAGGTCGCCCGCTTCCTCGACATTCCCGGCGGCCAGGAAATCGTCCAGGAATCCTACGCCCAGCTTCGCAAGTTCAATTGCTGGAACATTTCCATCGTGCAGCAGTATGCGCGCTTCAAACAGTCGCGCATCCGCTCGGCCGTGTTCGGCAACTCGCGCCAGTTCTTCATCATGCGCCAGAACGACCGCGCTGATCTCGATGACATGGGCAAGGACATCGCGCTGCCTGAAGTGACGCAGCACGCCATCATGAACTACCCGCTGCCCGACCATCAAACCGGCCAGAAGTATTCGCCGTTCACCTATCTGCACACCGACGCGACCCGCAACCTTTGCGGCACGGTCCACAACGTCGCGTCGCCGGAGATGCTCTATTGCAGTTCGTCCAGCGGCGAACATTTCGACAAGCGCGCCCGCGAACTTCGCAAAAGTCCCAACATCGTCGAGGGCATCATCGCCCACGCCAATCCACCGAAATAAACCGAAACCAAAAACGCTTATGAAAAAACTATTGATTCAATTCGTTCCACTTGCCTGCGCCCTGTGCCTGTTCACGGGCTGCGCCGCCGTGACCCGGACTGCCACTGATGTAGGCCTGGGTGCGGGCGGCGCGGCTCTCGGCGGCGAACTTTCCCACAACAATCCCGTCGCCATCGTTGGCGGTGCGGCAGGCGGGGCTTTGCTTGGCGAGGGGCTTCATTACGCCAACAGCAAACAGAACGGCCAGTCTTACCAGACCGGCTACGACAAGGGCCGCAGCGATGCGGTAAAACAACAATACTGGCTTTATGTCGCCATGCAGCAGTCCAAGGCCGGCAATGAAGGCCGGGTCCGGCTTTATGAAGTGCATCTGCCGGAGCAGACCATTGACGGCGTGATTTTCAAACCCACAACCCAATTTCTCCGCATCGAACAGTAAAACAACAACAACAGTGAAAGGATAAATATGAAAAAACTAATCGTAGCAGCCCTCATCGCCCTGCCGCTGGCATTCTCCGCCCGCGCACAGTGGATCGTCTATGACCCGACGATGAACATCGAGCAGATATTGGATGAAGCCGAGAGCATCGCCAAATACGTCACCATGATTGACAACCAGGTGCAGCAAATCAACACGCTCACCAGCCAGTTGACCGAGTTCAAGAATTACGAGGCCGTGTTCGGTAATCCGGGCAAGGTGCTGCTGTCAATGGTCGCGCCGTTGGACGCCGACTTGCAGAGCCTTGAGCCGAATTTGAACCTCGAAAATCTCGTCGCCAATGCCAACGGCAACATCGCCTTGAACTTTAATGATTCAGGCATCTACACCACGGTAGGCACGAGCTTCCAGACGCCTCGCGGTCAAACCGTCCAGCGGCCCGCAAGTCAATACGAACCGTTCTCGGCCATCATCAACACCGCCAGCAATTACGTCGCGGTCGCCGACAACGCGGCGCAACGGCGTGCGGCCATCAAGGATCAAATCGCCCAGACCACGCAGCAGCTTCAAAACGCCACGACCGATGCCGAGGTGCAGAAGTTGCATGGCGTTCTCACCAGCCTGAACAGCGACCTTGCCAGCACGGATGACGAGGTGAATCAGGCCGCGTCCGCCGCGATGGTGCAGGACATCCAGAACCGGAACGACCAGCAGAAGCAAATTCAGGCGTTGACCGAACAGCAGAACGCCGAGTTCACGGAGGCGATCAGCAATTACACGGCAAAGTTCCAGTTGCTCAACGCGCCGACCGTGTTCCCGACGCCGTAACCACCACCCCATAACCCTCAACCATTCATTCATCATGGCCACGTTCGACAGCATTTTTCCCACATTCCTCGCCAAATGTGGTGAACTCCACACGCTGCTGTTGAGCGTGGCCTTCGCGCTTTTCATTGTCGGCGTCATCGTCACCGTCAAGCACCGTTCTTCGCACAAATCCATTGTGGATTTGCTTGTGCGCCTGTTGCTGCTCACGTCCTTGCTCGTGTTCCTGCCCGCCTGGGGCAATACCCTGCAAAATTTGCTGCAAACTTCAATCCTCTCCGGTTTGGGCGTTGACCCGGCCAACGTCTATCAGCAGTTCAATCATCTGCTCATCATCAAACGCGACCCGGCCACGCAATCGTCCTGGTGGAATGTCATGTCGCAGCTCCACAATTTTACCACCGACCTGATCATCTCGGCCGTCCTCTGGCTCGTCGGCCAGTTCGCTTCCTTGATGATGTTCTGGGCTTACATTTTCCAGACGATCATCCTGAATCTCGGCTACGCGCTTTCGCCCTTGCTCATCGGTTTCATGGCAATCCCGGCGTTGAAGCACACCGGCAACCGCTACCTGATGAATCTTGTCGGCGTTCTGTTGTGGCCGCTGGGCTGGGCGCTCGCCGCCCTCGTCACCCAGGGCATCCTCGATTTCATGACCGACCCCAGCTTTGAATATATTGATCCGACTTCCACCTTGCCCGATTTGCAGAAAACCATCGGCGTCGCCTTGGTCGGTTTCTGGATCATTTTCAGCACCGTTGCCGCGCCCGTCATCATCCAAAACGTCATCGCCCACGGCATTCAGCCCGGAGGCGCGTTGCTCGCGGGCGGCGTCAGCAGTTTTCTCCAGACCGCCGCCACGACTGCGGGCGCTGCCGCGACCGCTTCCAGCACCGGCATTCCTGCCGTCACCGCTGGCGCGGCGGGCGTGGCGGCGTTGTTAAGCACCATGTCGTCTGCCGCCAACATGGGCAGTGCGGGCGCCATCATCATCGCCGGGTCCGGCCTGCCGCCGCGCTCCGCGCGCGGTCGGCCCGGCGACGACATCACCGGCAACAAGGCCGTCCGCGAACTCATCGCCAAATCCAAACCTAATTATTACTGACCTATGGACACCCCCGAATTACGAACCACCGAAACCAAAAGCGCGAATGCCACCAAGCCCACGCCGCGCCGCTTCGATCTGACCCGGCTTTTGACCCAGCGTGACCGGCTGCCCTGGTTCTGGTTCTTCTTCACCGTCGCCGTGTTGCTGCTCTCGGCGATGGACCGCTACCACATCGTCTCACAGTTCAAACAGCGCGAGCGCGTCGTCATCATTGACCCCGCCGGAACGTATTACTTGAGTCCGTTGCTTCAGTTTTCGGAGGCCAAGGATTTGCACGTCCAGCAGGCCGAACTCGCAACGATGGCGTTCCTCGAACGCAATCCCAAAGACTTCGACAATCCCGACTTGCTCAAATTGATGTTCCTCAAATCCGCGTTGGCAAAGGCGCAGGATGAGCGCGTCAAGGAGATGGTCGAATTTCGCGCCAAACAGTTGCACCAAAAAGCCGAGATTGGCCAGATAGACATTCTGGCCACGCGCGACAACGAGGTGCTCGCCGCCGTCACCGGCCAGATCATCCGCAGCGGCATCTTTCAAGACAAGGCGTTCACCGAGGCGTTTCCGTTCACGCTCCGGCTCCGCCTCATCCGCAACCCCAACATGGCCTTGAACGGACGCTTCCCCACCGCCGTGGGCGACTTCAAATATGAAATCAACCACTAAAATCCTGTCCTTCACCCTATCGGTGTTCACCGCCGCCGTTGCGCTGGCGGATTCACCGGCCATCCAACAGGTCTTGCTCGATGACCGCACCGCCGTGTCTGTGCCGGTTGCCACCAACCGCGTCACCACCATCAGTTTCCCCGGTGCCATCACCGCCATAGACGGCGCGGGCATCACGGTGGACGGAAAAACGCCGGGCCTGTTTCAACTCGCCCACACCCGAGGCTCGGCGTTTCTTTCCGTGCGCGCCCTGTTCCCCAAGGCGTCCGCCAATCTCAACATCCGCTGGAACGACCATACCTACGTTTTTGAACTGACCGAAAGTGACCAGCCGGTGCTTTCCCTCAACCTGGCAGCGCCGCCCACGCCGGAGGAGGAAGGCGTCAGCCATGCGCCCGAAGTCAGTCCGATTAAACTGCTGGCGCTGCTCGACAAGGCCAAGGCGTTTCCGTTGCTCAAAGCCCAGCAGCCCGAAAGTGTCGCCAACGTGGACTTCACCACCTACGACGGCAAGCCGCTCGTCAGCGATTTCAACGACTACGAAATCCAGATCGAAGAAACCTTTCGATTCAACACCGAGGACACACTGGTTTTTCGCCTCGTCATCACCAACAAGATTGACGCGCCCCTGATTTATCAGCCGGACAGTTTCACGCTGCGCGCGGGCAACCGGCTTTATCCGCAGTCCATCAGTGACGCTGACGGCACCGTGCCGCCCAAAGGCCGGAGCATCATTTATTTCGCCGTCAGCGGCACGCCGGACGGCGGGCGCAACGAATTGTCCTTGCGAAATGCCTTCACGGTTTTGGTCACACGAGTATCACCGACACCGCCGCCCCCCGTCGTCACTGTTACCAATACCCCCAGCGTGAAACCCATCCGTTCACCCAGAGGCCATCTATGAAACCGCGCGATTTTCTCAATTTTTTCAAAACCAAGACCGGCAAGCTCGTTGCCTTTATCGCGCTGTTCGCCGCCGCACTGATCATTTTCAGTGTCGTTCGCAAACACAACCCGTCTGCCGAAGATGCGGTCAGCGTCACGGCTCTGGCCACCAACGCCACGGACAAGCCCCAGGTGGTGCAGTCCGTCACGCGGCCAATGCAGGTTTATTATCCGCCGCCGCCCAAGCCGGAGCCAACGACGTTGCCGTCATCGTCGCCGTCTGCTTTTCCGAAACCCTCTCCGTTGCCAGTGGTTCCCGCGAACCAAGCACCAACGCTCTCGCCCCTCAGTTTGTTTGCCGACAGTTCGGCGGGAATTCCGCCGGCCAAAAAGTTGAGCGCGGTGTTTGCGCCGTTCGGACGGCTGATTCCCTGTGAGACGGTCATCACGGTGGACTCGGCTTCCATCCAAACACCCATCGTCGGCCTCATCACCGAGAACAT
>JBEKZC010000105.1:0-6948 GCA_049510295.1 Verrucomicrobiota bacterium
TCCATAATTCCGGTGGTTTTCTGAATGCCACCGCCATCGAACGGTCGCCAGCCCACCGTGGTGGCACCCAGGTTCAGGTCCGCCGCCCACTTTTTGGTGATGCCGTAGTTGAAGGTGAAATACCCCTGCCGCACGTCAATGCCGTAGTTTTCGCCGTCGACCCGGGTGTTGGCCGGCATGCGATGGTTGCCTTGTACCCAGACGTGATAAGCCTCGGATTGCTCATATAATGTGCCAAAAATCAACTGGCCCGGCTCCGGCACTTCCGCCCATTCCGCAAATGGACGGCGGGCTTCATCTTCACTGGCCATCAAGTTTTGATTCGGCAACAACGACAATGACGCTCCAACGGCAAATGCGACCAAATGAACCAATTTGAACACAGACGTTTTCATGGTGTTAATTCAATGACGGAACGTTTTGTCTTTTAATTTTTACCGGCGCAAATTCTTAATAAGCCGTGGAATAATATCAATGCAAATTTTTAATGACAATTTCCAGCGTTTCTATTTGACCCGTCTTCACGCGCCAAAGCAGTCTTTCGAGGCATGAGCCACGAAGTCATCGCGCCAAACCCATGGATGATTTTGCCATTCGCGCTGTTGCTGGGTGCGATGGCGCTCGCGCCGTTGCTGGCGGCCAAATGGTGGCTGCGGCATTACACAAAAGTGTCGCTCGGCCTTGGCGCAATCACGCTCGGCTATTATTCCCTGGGTTTGCAGGCATCGGCGCGCGTGTGGCACACCACGCACGATTACATCAGTTTCATCGCGCTCATCGGTTCGCTCTTTGTCGTTTCCGGTGGCATTCACATCCGCGTCAAAGGCGAAGCCACGCCGTCGGCCAACGTCATTTTTTTGTTCATTGGCGCGATTGCCGCCAATTTTACAGGCACGACCGGCGCAGCGATGCTGCTGATTCGCCCGTGGATTCGAATGAACCGATATCGCGTCACGGCGCATCACATCGCCTTCTTCATCTTCATCGTGGCCAACGTCGGCGGCTGTCTGACGCCCATTGGTGATCCGCCGTTGTTTCTCGGCTACCTGCAGGGCGTGCCGTTTTGGTGGGTCGCAAAAAATTGCTGGCCGATATGGGCGACGGGCGTCGGAATTCTGCTCGCGCTGTTTTACGTCGTGGACCGGATCAATTTCACCCGGGCGCCGCGCAAAGTGCGCGAGCAGGAAACCGCGCATGAAACATGGCGGTTCGACGGACTGCCGAATTTGTTTTCCCTCGCCGTCATTCTCGGCGCGGTTTTTGTGACCCGGCCGGTTTTTGTGCGTGAAGCGCTCATGGTTGCCGCCGCCATCGCTTCCTATTTCACATCCCCGAAATCCATTCACGCGGCGAACGACTTCAACTTTCATCCGATTCAGGAAGTCGCTGTTTTGTTCGCCGGAATTTTTGTGACGATGATGCCCGCGCTCGACTGGCTTAATCAAAACGCGGGCGGGTGGCTGGGTCAAAACCCCGCGCCCGGGGGGGTTTTCTGGGGCGCGGGCGCGTTGTCCGGCGTGCTGGACAACGCGCCAACCTATCTCGGTTTTCTCAACGCGCTTTTTGGCGCGATTGGCGCGAAGGACGTTGGCGAACTGCTGAACCAGCACGCCTTGAACCTGCTGGCCATCAGCGTCGGAGCGGTATTTTTCGGCGCGGCCACTTATATCGGCAACGGGCCGAATTTCATGGTTAAAGCCGTTGCCGATCAGCAGAAAATCCACATGCCGACGTTTCCCGGATTCGTTTTGAAATTCACGCTGCCTTTCCTGTTGCCGATGCTGCTGGCCATTTGGCTGATTTTCTTTCGCGGCTGAAAAAGTCGCCATTTTGAAACATTTTCTTTGCGCCCGGCGTCTTTTTTCAGGAGAGTATGCCTGTTGGGAATTGGGAACTTCGGGTGCGCATACTATACAACATCCTGTTCACGATTTTTTTCGTGCTGTCTTCGCCGTATTACTTCATGCGGATGTGGCGGCGTGGCAACTGGCTCCCCGGTTTTCGCGAGCGCTTCGGACATTACAGCGCGGGCCTCAAACAAGTGCTCACCAACCGCCATGTCATTTGGATTCACGCCGTCAGTGTCGGCGAAGTCAATTTATGCACGCAGCTCATCCGCGCGCTCGAACCACAAGTGCCCAACGTCAAAATTGTGGTGTCCACCACCACGACAACCGGCATGGGCGAATTACGCAGCCGACTGCCCACGCACATCAGCAAAATTTACTATCCGATTGACCGGCGGAAATACGTCAACCGCGCGCTGGCCGTCATCAACCCAATAGCCATCGTGCTCGTCGAGGCGGAAATCTGGCCCAATTTCATCTGGCGCGCCCGCGGTCTCGGCATCCCGTTTTTTCTGGCCAACGCACGGCTGTCCGACCGCTCGTATCGGGGCTATAAACGATTTGGATTTTTATTCCGCCCGCTCTTCGCTTCGTTTGCCGGCGTCGGCGCGCAAAATGAAACCGACGCCGGGCGCCTGCGGGAAGTCGGTTGCCGGCCGGAAGCCATCCGCATCATGGGCAACTTGAAATTCGACGCGGCCAAACTGAATGAACGCCACACCCTCGACGTGCCGACGTTGTTGCGGCAAATCGGCGTGTCACCGGACGCGCCGATTTTGATTGGCGGCAGCACGCACGCGGGCGAGGAAATTCTTCTGGCGGAGATTGCGCAACGGCTGCGCGCGCGGTTTCCAAAACTGTTTCTCGTGCTCGTGCCGCGGCATTTCGAGCGCGCCCGGGAGGTCGGACGGCAGTTGCAAGAGCGCGGCGTGAAATTTATTTACCGCAATGATATTATTACGAACACGCAGCTTCATGAAGGCGAGGTGGATTGCCTGTTGGTCAACACCACCGGCGAATTGCGGTTTTTTTACCAAAACGCGACGGTGGTGTTCGTCGGCAAAAGTCTCACCGCCGTCGGCGGACAAAATCCGATCGAGCCGGGGGCGCTGGGCAAGGCGATGGTTTTGGGGCCGAACATGCAAAACTTCGCCGACATCACGCGGAGTTTCGTCGCGCAGAAAGGCGCGATTCAAGTACGCGACCCGGAAGGATTGGAAGGCGCCATTGCCGGATTGCTTGCCGATGAAAACCGCCGCGCGGAATTGGGGCACAACGCGCAGCGGGTCGTTCATGAAAATCTCGGCGCGATTGACCGCACGGTGGAAATGATTCTGGAACATCTCAAAAAACACGAAATTTACATCGCTTCCGACATATAAATTTTTTTGCCGCCGCAATTTTTTCAGTCGCGGTTGCAAAAAAAAGCATTCCCCCGCTTGACGAGTTCGACCGGTCGTTCCATATTGTTCTTGCTTTCGGTGATGAACCGGAAGTGTTGAACGTGTATGTCAAAATCGAAGGTTCGGAAACCCGAGGTGGATTTGTTCCCGAAGAAAGGAAGGCCCGACGGCGCGGTGTTTACTGACAGGGCTTTCCATTCTGCTGCGTCCCCGTTGCTCAACGGCCCGCCCCAAACTGATTCCGACGCGGAATTTTCGGAAAAAATCAAGGAACTCGTCCGCCTCGCGCAGGAACAGGGGCGTCTGACCTACGGTGACATCAGCGAAGCGCTGCCGGAAAGCGCGATTGAACCGGAAAAGTTGGATCATATTTTCGCCAAGCTTCGCAGTCTCGACATCGAAATCGTGGATCAAGCGGAGGTGGACCGCGTCAAAACCCCTGGAACCGAAGAAGAAGACACCACGCGGCTGGATATTCTGGATGACCCGGTGCGGATGTATCTCAAGCAGATGGGACAGGTGGCGCTGCTGACGCGCGAACAGGAAGTTGAAATTTCCAAACGCATCGAAGCCGCCGAAACCGAAGTCCGCAAAATCATTTACAGCCTTGGTTTCGCCGGCAAGGAACACATCGCGCTGGCGGAAAAACTCCTGGTCGAGCCGCCGCGGGAACGGTTCGACCGCGTCATTCTCGACAAGAAAGTGGACAATCGCAACGCGCATTTGCGCGCGCTGCACCGGCTGGTCGGGCAGGTCCGGAAAATTGACCGGGAGGTGGATGAGAAATACACCGCGTGGCGGAACGCGCATAACAAGTCCAGACAGAATCGCGCGCTGGCGGCGTTCAAACGGCTGGATCGAAAACTGCAAAGGGTGTTCCCCGGATTTTGCTGCAAGCATAAAGTGATTGAGGAAATGGCGCTCGTGGCCGAAAACATTCACGACAAATTGCAATACAGCCTGCGCGCGCTGGCCGACGCCGAGGCGCAGCGCGAATCCAGCGCCCAGCGGCATCTGGTTGAAGCCGAACGGCAAAAAATCAGGGCGCTCGAGGAATTTGTCCGGATGCCGCATGCGGATTACCTCGGAACCTTTGACCGCCTGCGCGAATTTTCCACCCGGGCGCTCCAGGCCAAAACCGAAATGGTCGAGGCCAACCTGCGTCTCGTCATTTCCATCGCCAAAAAATACACGAACCGCGGCCTGTCGTTTCTCGACCTGATCCAGGAGGGCAACATGGGCTTGATGAAGGCCGTCGAGAAATTTGAATATCGCCGCGGCTACAAATTTTCCACCTACGCCACGTGGTGGATCCGGCAGGCCATCACCCGCAGCATCGCCGACCAGGCGCGAACCATCCGCATCCCGGTGCACATGATCGAAATCATCAACAAGCTCATGCGCACCCAAAAACGCCTGCTGCAGGACTATGGCCGCGAACCGACGCCCGAGGAAATCGCCGACGAGATACAAATCCCCGTGGACCGTGTGCGCGCCGTTTTGAAAATGGCGCAACAGCCCATTTCACTGCAATCACCGGTCGGCGACACCGATGACGCCAACTTCGGCGATTTCATCGAGGACAAGGCCGCCGACAACCCCCTCGACATCACCAGCTTCAGCCTGCTCAAGGACAAGCTCGGCGACGTGTTGTGCAGCCTGACCGAGCGCGAACGGAAGGTTCTGGAACTGCGTTTTGGTCTGGGCGACGGTTGCGCGCGCACGCTCGAGGAGGTTGGGCAGCAATTCCGCGTCACGCGCGAGCGCATCCGGCAGATCGAGGCCAAGGCGCTCCGCAAAATGCGCCACCCCACGCGCATCCGCCAGTTGCACGGCTTTTTGGAACTTGAAGACCTGGATGTGGACTGAGGTTGGCGGAATCAACTCGTCGCGGACGCGGCCCGGCGCAAAATGCTCCCGCTTCGGGCCCGTAGTTCAGTGGTTAACCCGTCATGTCTTCCTTGCCGAGCCGAAGTTTTGAGCGGTGATTGGAGGGTGTAGGTCTTGGCTCGCCTGCGCTTTCAGCTTCGGCGCGGCAGCCTCGCTTTTCGTTGTGACGGGCTGGCTTGCCGGGTCGAAGCTCGGAGCGTCGCTGTTATTTTAAGCGCTTTTAGCCCGCCTTCACTCCGCTACGGCGCGGCAATCTTTGCCCTCCGCTACACTCCGAGCGAAGACTGGTGGGCCCGCTCGGACTTGAACCGAGGACCCAGCGATTATGAGTCGCTTGCTCTAACCAACTGAGCTACGGGCCCGAACCGAAGCTATTTTGCGCCGGGCCACGCACGCATCCAAGTTTATTCCACTGGATGCTTCACTTTCCGGTCGCTGAACTCGCCGTGTTGCGTTCCTGCAACTGCTTTTCGAGATATTGGTCCTCCGGGGCTTCGAGCCAAGCGGTATACCAGATATCGCCCAGCATCTGGCCGGCCTTGACGAGCTGGCCATCGAGGAACGGGCGGCCCTCCAGGCCCTTGTCCCCTTCGCCGGTGAGCTTGCCTTCCTTCTCCAGTTCATAAAGCGGCCCAGCCGATTTATTTTGTTCGACGATATAGCTTACAGCGTCGCGGAACATGCCGTCCGGCTGGCCCGCATTTTTGATGCGCTCGGCGGGATGAATTTTCCCCACCAGCTTCCCGACGTCGATGCCGCCGGTCTGGCGAAAGTAACCGCCGTCAATCCACGCGTGAAATTTCAGGCTGGTCGTATAACCGTGCGGATTGTCACCCATCCAGCCGTTGAAATGCATCGTCGTGTGCAACGGCTGTGAACCGTCGCCGACGAAATGTCCCATCACGCCCATGACATAGACGACGTTGGCCTGCGCGTTGGCGATCTCCTCCGGCGTGCCGCCGTATTTCTGAAACGTTTTCAGGTAGCTGAAGCAGGATTTCAGTTTTTCGTAGTATTCCGTGATGGCCCAGGGGAGGAACCCGCTCAACTCGCGCGTGTGGTCGGCGTCCTTGGCCGGATCAATGGGCGGAAATTTGTCCGGGTGTGCCGCCCGCTCCCGCGCAATGATTGCGACAAAATCGTAACGCATCAACGGCAGCGTCTCCGGCGTCAGGCCATAAAGCTTCAAATCCTCCAAATCAATGTAATGGTCCGGCCCGTTGAAATGTTTCAGCGGCAAATCCCCCATGTTCCGCCAGCGGTCGGGTTCGCCCCCGAGAAACGCAATGCGCGCCTTTCTTTCAGGCGTCAGGGTAAACCCGCCAAAATCCGCCGGCAACGACGCCAGCGCCAGTTCATTGATGGCGTGATGCCCCTCGTAATCCCACGCCCCGGCATTAAAAGTCAACGCCCCCAGCATTGCTGCAACTGCGAGTGATTTTTTATACATAATTGAACACTTAATGCGCCCCACTTTAGCGAAACCAGCCATAATTGCAAAAACGAATCTGCTGCCCCTCCCAATGAAATTTTGGCGGGTGGTTTTTGACAGCAATTCCATGCCGTGACACCCCGTCAATCCGTGGGGCGAGCGTCTGGAGTCTCGTCCAAGCGCATCTTGACACACGCACCGAACGAAATAACTCCCTCTCCCCGTCCAAATGGGGAGAGGGCTGGGGCGAGGGGTTCGTGCTTGTAAACATTGGCCTCCTCACGGCACGGGGCATAGACATCGTTGACACATGAGGGCATAGACATGGTTGACAGTTTTCATTTTGGTTCGAGGCTGCTCTACGGTTTGAATGCCG
>JBEKZC010000106.1:0-6892 GCA_049510295.1 Verrucomicrobiota bacterium
TGGAACAGTGCAACGGGTGCGGCGGCTGCCTCAAGCTGACGCCCAGCATGTGTCCCACGTTCATGGCCACCGGCGAGGAAATCATGTCCACCCGCGGACGCGCCAACGCAATTCGCGCCGCGTTGGAGCTGCGCGGCATCAATGGCGACCCCCTCCGTTCGGCGGAACTCGAAATAGCGTTGAGCAATTGTCTGTCCTGCAAAGCCTGCACCGTGGAATGCCCGTCCAACGTGAATCTGACGCTGTTGAAAGCCGAATTACAGCACGCGCGCATCCGCCGGCGCGGATTGACCCTGCACGAACGGCTGTTCAGTTCGGTGGATCAGCTGGGCCGGTGGGGCTGCAAGATGCCGCGCGTGGCCAATGTGTTTTTGAATGCTCCGTTTCTGAGCCGCGTGCTGGGCATTTCCACCAAACGACTGTTGCCGCGTTTCGCGCTGGAGCGGTTCGATCATTGGTTTGCCAAACGTCCGCCTTTCCGGGCGGCCTATCGTGGCCAGGTCATGCTTTGGGACGACACGTTCGTGCGCTATTACGAACCTCACGTCGGCATGGCCGCCGTCAAGGTGCTCGAAGCCGCGGGCTTCGAAGTCGTGCTGCTGAAACTACGCAAATGTTGCGGACGGCCCGCCTTCAGCCAGGGCAACCTTGACGAAGTCGCGCAACTGGGACGACACAACCTCGCGCTGCTGAAGGCGGACCCGGGCAACACGCCGGTTATTTTCCTCGAACCCTCGTGTTACTCGATGTTCGCGCAGGATTATCGCGAGTTAAAACTGCCGGACGCGGAGCGCGTTGCCGCCCGTTGTTTTTTATTCGAGCAATTTATTGAAAACATGCTGGATCGGGAACCCAATGCGCTGATTTTTAACGACAATCCCACGCGCATGATGATCCATGTGCATTGCCACGCCAAATCACTTGCCAATTCAGATTACATGTACCAACTGGCCACCCGGATGCCGCAGCGGACGGTGACGATGCTCGAAGCGGGCTGCTGCGGCATGGCGGGCGCGTTCGGAATGTTGGAATCGAAATACAAACTTTCGGTGAAAGTCGCGGAACCGCTCATTCAAGTAATCCGGAGCCAGCCCTTTGGAAACATCGTGGTGGCATCAGGGACAAGCTGCCGCCACCAGATCCAGGACCTGGCGCCGGTCCGCACCCAGCACATGGCGGAAGTGCTGGCCGAAGCGCTGGTGTGACAGGGCGTAACCACTGCCATCAATCTTCTCTCTCCTGGGAGCGCCGGCGTCCCGCCGGCTTATCCCGAATTCCGAAGTTACCGATGGTGGCGGGTTGGACGAGGCCATACCGGAGTGCGCCCGTCTTCGGGCGCAGCAACTGGCTTCAGTCAAGCCACGGAACATTTCCCCACCGCCCGCCCACCCCACCTGGCTGCGGCCGGGGACGGCCGCACTCCGCTAACGCAGAAATTCAACTTCGAAGGTCGGGCTTATTGTTTTGCGACAGACGACTCTGCCTGCCGACGGGACATCGGCGCTCCCAGGACCGGCTCCCGCCATCAGCGGCAGATGTCTTTCAACGCGCCGCGCAAGTCCGGGAATTGAAATTTAAAACCGGCTTCAACAAACCGTTTTGGCACGCAGCGGCAACCGTCAAGCGCGAGCGACGGTTCGGTCTGCGTCAGCCGGGAACCCAGTTTTACCGCCCAGACCGGGGCCGGTGGACACCACGGACGATAAAGGGTGTGCCGCAGCGTGCGCATGAATTCCGCATTGGTTGCCGGATTGGGGGCGACGGCGTTGTAGGTGCCATCCAGGTAATTTTCCGGCTCGATGGCTTGCATGAACATCTGGGTCAGGTCCGCGAGATGAATCCAACTGATATATTGTTTGCCGCTCCCGGCCGCGCCGCCGAGAAACCACCTCGTCAGATTGGCCAGCATGGGCAATGCCCCGCCATTGCGATCCAGCACCAGGCCGATTCGAAACAGCACGCGGCGGGTGTGGAGTGAGGCGGCAGCGTGGCAGGCCTTTTCCCAAAGCCGGCAGACTTCCGCCAGCGAAGTCCGGCCGTTGGGAGCCGTTTCGTCGCACCATTGGTCACGGCAATTGCCGTAGAAACCAACGGCGCCCGCCTGCACCCAGACGCGCGGCGGCTGTTTGACGTGGCAGATGGCGGCGGCGATGGCGCGCACCGGGTTGATGCGCGATTCGGTGATTTCACGGAGGTTTTCCGGCGTGTGACGGCAATTGATGTTGCGCCCGGCGAGATTCACCACGGTTTCCGCTCCATCCAAACATTTTATCCACTCGCCGACATGTTCACCATCCCACTCCACTTCCTTGACCTCGTCCTCTTCGTCGCGTTCGCGCAGTTCGCGTGTCAGAACGACGACTTCGTAATCGCGCTCAAGCAATCCCTTGGCGAGCGCCTGACCCAGGAACCCGCTGCCGCCTGCCAGCACGACGCGTTTTCTGTTCATGTTCAAACTTTAACTGTGAGGCAGTTCCAGTGCCAGTTTTGGCGCGTTTCCACTGGTGAACGGATTCTTTTCAAAATGCGCAGCTTCCAGGCTTCCGAGCCAGTTTCGGATCGAGCCGCATACGACGACGACATTCAATCGCTCGTGTTTATTCGGATATTTTTCGAGATTCGCCAGCGCGAGCTTGAACAGCGCGGCGGCGGGATGCGGACGATTTTTTTGCAGATGGACAAATGCGCCGGCCAGTTGAATCAGCCCCTTGTAAAACGCTCCGTTGGGCCCGTATTTGTCCTTGAGCCACAAATGTTCCAGCACTTCGTGCGCTTCGTAAAAAAGTTGCCGGTTGAAACAATCGAAATAGCCGGCGTAATGCGCATCAAGTCCCTGTCCGCGGAAGGACTCGATCCGGGCGGCGATGCGGGCGCTCTTGTGGCTCACGGATTCAGGTTAAAGGCCGGGTGACAGGTGACAAGTGACAAGTGACACGAATGCGCGCGAATTTCCCGTCACTTGTCACGTGTCACTCGTCACATGTCACCTGCATCTGTCACCTGCATTGACAATTCCCCTGCCCTGCGACACTCTGCGCGCATGGCGAAACCTGCATTGGGACGCGGTCTCGGCGCGTTGTTGGGCGGCAATCCGGTTCTGACGCAACCAACACCCGCGCCGGCAGCACCCGTTTCACAACCCGTTGTTCTGTCGCCCGCGCCCGACCTGCACGAGCGCGTGCAGCGCGTGCCGCTGGACCGGATTCGTCCGTGTTCGCTGCAACCGCGCAAGGATTTTTCCGCCGAGGCGCTGCGGGAACTGGCCGATTCGATCCGCGAACAAGGCATTGTGCAGCCGCTCATTGTGCGCGAGCGCGGCGGTCATTTTGAATTGATCGCGGGCGAACGCCGCTGGCGCGCGGCCCAGCTTCTGCAATTGCCCGAAGTGCCCATCATCGTCCGCCAGGCCGACGACCGCGCGGTGCTGGAACTGGCGCTCATTGAAAATTTACAGCGCGAAAATCTCAACGCCATCGAGGAGGCGCATGGCTACGAACAACTGGCCGGTCAATTTCAACTCACGCAGGAGGAAATCGCCGCGAAAGTCGGCAAGAGCCGCGCCGTGGTGGCCAATGCGCTGCGGCTGCTGAAACTGCCGCAAGTCGTTCAGAATTTTGTCCGCGAAGGGCGGCTGTCGGTCGGGCATGCAAAAGTCATTCTCGGTCTTGCCGACGAGAAAAAGCAAAAGCTCGCCGCCGAACGCGTCATCAAGCAGGGCTTGAACGTCCGGCAGACCGAGGGTCTGGTGGCCAAATTGCAGGCCCGTGATTCGCGCAAGCTCGTGATTAAACCGGAAACGGTCGCCGCGCCGGGCGCCGATCCGCACGTGACAAACCTGGAAGACCGGCTGCGCGAAAAATTCGGCACCAAGGTCCAGCTCCGCTATGCGGCGGGCAAGGGAGCGGTGGAAATTACCTTTTTCAGCGACGAGGAGCTGGAGCGCATACTGCAGATCTTAGGGGTGACGAGTGACGGGTGACGGGTGGCGAGGTCTTACTACGACAATATGGGTGCTTTGAATCAATCTCGTTCGCAGGATCGTTTGAAGTCATTTGGTATTTATCAAATTGCCCGCCAACTGTTTGATGATTTTTGGACCGATTCCGAACTTTTGGGGAAGGATTATCGTGGACGCGAATTGGTCAAGCAACAGGTCCGGAGCCTGGATTCCGTTTGTGCCAACATGGAGGAGGGTTTTGGGCGCGGCTTTGGCAAAGAACTTCCTCAACACCTGAAAATCGCGCGAGGCGAAGCGAGGGAAAGTCAGGACCGTTATGCGCGGTGCCATCATCTCTTGCCTGCTGATTTGCTCTACCAGCGTATTGCAACTCTCGACCACATCATCGGCGGATTGACCAACACCATTAACACGATAGAGGCAAAACAAAAATTAGCGCCGGACACGTCTGTCGCCCGTCACCCGTCACCCGCCACTCGTCACGCTCCATGATTTTAGAAGTTGTCAAATACGGCCATCCCGCGCTCCGGCAAAGCGGTGCGCGCATCGAAAAGGTCACGTTGGAGATCAAAAAGCTTGTCGCTGACATGTTCGAGACGATGCACACGAATCATGGCATCGGGCTGGCGGCGCAGCAGGTCGGGAAGGCGCTGCAACTCACGGTCATTGACGTGCGCGAGGCCAAGGACCGTCCGTCCTGGCTGGAATTGGACGGCCAGCCCGCCGACGTGAATGAGTTTATGCCGCTGGTTTTGATCAATCCTGAAATCAAACCGGGCGGAGAGCTGGTGGCCGGCGGCGAAGGCTGTTTGAGTTTCCCGGAAATTTTCGCGGAAATCACGCGTCCGGAGTCGGTGGACGTGAAGGCGTTGAACGAAAAAGGCAAACCGGTTGAATTTCGTTGCGGCGGTTTGCTGGCGCGGGTGGTCCAGCATGAAGTGGATCACTTGAACGGCATTTTGTTCATTGACCGGATGAGCCGGAAAACGAAGGAAGAACTGCGGCCGGAACTGGACGAATTGCAGGCGAAAACGAAGGCCGAACTGGAATCGGCGGGCAAACGGTGACTCAATAAACCTTGCGCAAATTCGACGGCAGGATGTTGAGTTCCAGGCGGTATTTGGCAACGGTGCGGCGGGCGATGACGATGCCTTTTTCGCTCAGCATTTTCACCACTTCATGGTCGGACAACGGCTTGGCGGGGTCTTCGTTCTTGAAAATTTCGGCAATCATGTCCTTCACGCTGGTGTTGGACACATTTTCGCCGCTGGCGGTCTGCAACCCGCCGGTGAAGAAAAATTTCATCTCAAAAACGCCCTGTGGCGTCTGCATGTACTTGCCGGACACGGCGCGGCTCACGGTCGTTTCGTGAACCCCGACGGTTTCGGCCACCTGCGCCATGATGAGGGGTTTGAGATGCGCAACGCCCTTTTCCATGAACTCGTGCTGGCGTTTCACGATCTGCCGGCCGATGTTTAAAATCGTCTGCTGCCGCTGGTGCAGGCTTTTAATCAGAAATTTTCCGGCGCGGATTTTTTCGCGGATGTAATTTTTGACCTCGGCGGTATTGCCGCCCTGCGCCATCAGGTCCTTGTAGATGTTGCTGATGCGCAAATGGGGGATGTGCTCGTCGTTGGTCGTCACGATGAAATCGTTGCCGGCCTTTTGCACAAAAACTTCGGGCAAAATGTATTGATTTGCGTCCGGCAAAAAGGCGCGCCCGGGACGCGGCTCCAAACGCCCGATGCGGCCCATGGCCTCCTGCGCTTCTTCGACGCTGCAACCGGTGCCGCGCGCAATTTCCGGGATGCGCCGCTTGCCCAGCGCGTCCATGAAATCGCGCACGATGCGATATTCGAGCGATTCCTGCCGGCCGGCGCGTTCGAGTTGAAGCAGCAGACATTCGCGCAAGTCACGCGCGCCAACGCCCGGTGGATCGAAGGTCTGGATTACTTTGAGGACTTCGGCGATTTTTTCCGGCGGCAAATTGGTTGCAGCCGCCATCTCTTCAACCGTTGACTTGAGGTAGCCGTAATCGTCAATGTTGCCAATGATCAATTCCGCGAGGCCGCGTTGCTCGTCCTTCAAGTCGGTGTCCCGCGCCTGGTCCATCAACATTTGGGTGAAGGAGATTCCCACCGCGAGCGAGTCGAACATGAACTGGCGTTTTTCCTCCTCTTCGGCGGTCTGACGGATGGGAATGTTGGTCTGCGAAAAATGATCGCGCCATTCCTGGTCCAGTTGCACGAGCTTGTCGAATTCCGCCTGAAAATCGTCCACGGGCGCTTCCAAACCTTTTTCCCCCACGGAATCGAGCGCCCCATCTTCCGGCGGTTCGGCGGGGTCGGGTGGTTCGGCCACTTCATCGGAATCGCGTTCCGATTGGTCGCGCAGGTCGATTTCCTCCGGCGCCATTTCTTCCAGCACAGGATTTTGCTGCAATTCCTGTTCGACGAGCGCTTTGAGTTCCAAGGTCGGCGCCTGCAGCAACGCCAGCGATTGCTGGAGTTGCGGCGCCAGCACCAACGACTGCGTCAGGCGCGTGGATAGTTGCAAGCCTTGTGCCATTTGCTATTGCAAGATAATCCGGTTTTGAACGACCACAAGCAAAAAGTGGCACGACTTTCGCTGCATACCCAAAATCCAAGGAAAAACTGGATTTTCCCGCCCGCCGATTGCATCTTGGAAGCATGAAATTGATTCTTTCGACGCACAACATCAAGCTGACCAAGGCCATCGAGGACCATGTCGTGAAACAACTGGAGAAACTTGACCATTTTGACAAGCACACCATTGACGCGCGGGTTACGCTCGAACACGATCATACCCGCGCCACCGGAAAACAATTATCCTGCTCCATTCGCCTGAGTGTGCATGGGCCCGATCTTTTTGCCGAGCACGTCGAAAGCGATCTTTACGCGGCCATTGACAAGG
>JBEKZC010000107.1:0-6877 GCA_049510295.1 Verrucomicrobiota bacterium
CGTCGCCGCCGTAGGTGCCGGTGCCGCCGCCGCCGCCGCCGAGGCCGTAGATGTAGGGGCCGGCGCCGCCGCCGCCGCCGCCGCCGCCTGCGATGACCAACGGTGTGCTGCCGTTAACAATAAAGCTGCCGCCGCCGCCACCACCACCATCGCCGCCACCACTGCCGCTGTAGCCGTCGCTGCCTCTGCCGCCGACCAGAATGGTCAAGGTCACGGATGCCGAGAAACTAAATTGGCCTTCCATTTCAGCTCCACCGCCGCCGCCGCCGCCGAGGAAGTAGCCGCTGCCGCCGTTGCCGCCCTGCGCGCCGCAGGCCGTGATGTCATAGATGCCCGGCCCCAGTGTGAAAGTCGTCTCAGTTCCAGTATAGTTGAAGATTGTGGTTTGGGCCGAGGCGGTTCGTGGTATGAGGAGTGTGAGCAGAGCGGCGGTTAAAGTGAGCAGGAAGAACAGATTGTTTATGCGTGTTTTCATAGGGTTTCATAGCTTCAAGTTTTTTACGACTGACTGATTGCGATAATACGCCGACCTCATTTCCTGCCAATAATAAGTTATTCACATCCCAACGAGCATGATGAAGCAAATTAATTAACTTCATCAGCTTCCAATTTGCCAAGGCGTGTCGAGGGCAGGCGAGTCTGACACCGCTCGCGCTTGTTCCGCCAGTATTTGGAAATCTCTTTGGTGGCCTTGTGCAGCCAGTCTTGGTCCGCAGTCAAACGAATCATCTCGACGGCCGCAAACCATTTTGGCGCATTAGGAGCCGGATCGCCTAGCGGTGTCAACTTGCCCACGGCCATCAAAACCTGAATGTCATTCTCCGCGAAGCCGAGCAGTTTCGCAGTCGCCACGACATCAAGGCGCGCGGGCAAACCTCTGGTCGCCCAAGTCGCCATCGCCGTTTGCATCAGGTCGTCGGTCATACTTCAGTCGTTTTCATCCAGACATAGTTTATCTTCAAGCCACCCCGCAAAGCGGGGGCCCCTTGAGAGCGTCAGCGGGCAGCATGGCTTTCAACCCGCCATCCTGATTGCGCCAGCGGAACGCAAACTGCAAACACAGGTGGCAGGTCAACGGCTCATTCGTTTCCGCCAGCGGCCAATCCATCGCAAAGCCGTGCGGACTCATTCCCGCCGGCAGCGATACCGCGTGAACCATTCCCGTTTCAACATTCTTGAACGCAACCCACATAATCTTTTCCGTTCCTTTCCGCCGAAGACCCCAATCCCATCAAGGCATAGGAAGTCTTCAAGCCATCGGGGGCGTGGCGCGCGCTCCGCGCGCGCTCACGCTCCCCGAATCGGTTGCCGAATCCACCGCCGCCGAGCGTTCGACTAGGCAGTGACAAGCGTATCCGATACCCGGTTGACATTCGCCGGGTCCCACATTGAGTTCGACAACATCACCTCATCCGCCGAGTGCGAAAACTTCCCCACTTCGTATAAATTCGCTCCCCCGTTCGTTACGTTGAGGCATTTTAATGTGTATTCGAGACCTTGCTTTCTCGAATCGTATTCCCTGACGCGGGCCATGGAACCAGGGACGAACTTGGGAATCGTGGTTGAGGCTAACGTCACCGAGCGCAAGCCACATCGTCCGGTAATTAAAATCCCGTTTGAATTTCCATTTGGAGATTCGGCGGTGCGGACGCAAATCAAGGGTTATGACATCCACGAAATGTTGGGGAAGAAACTACGGGCGTTGTTTCAGCGTCGGCGCGGTCGGGATTTGTTTGACCTGTATTGGGCACTGTCGCCGGCCAAACCGCCAGTTGTTCCCGCCAAAATTATCGAGTCATTTCAGCATTATCTTAAATTGGAAGGCAGCTTTGCTGGACGGGCGGAGTTTATTGCGTTGCTGGACGCACATCTGGCCGACCGTGGATTTTGTTCGGACATGAACCCATTGCTTCGGGTGGGAATCACATACGATCCGCAGCAAGCCGGGGACTATGTGAAAACCAAATTGCCCTCCTTGTTGCCGGCGCACTGAAATTCTGCATTTGCGATGACAAAAAGAATGCGCGCCGGATTGTCGTTGGTTTTGAAATGGCACAAACGACAACCGGAATAACTATTTAGTAATTATTGGAGTGATGCAACCATCGCTGTTGGGCCGCGACCTGGAATCAACAAACATCGCTCTTGGATTCAGACGACCGGTTCTGCATAATCAGCGGCCCGAGCAAGAATGCGAACTCTCAAGCAATTACGGAAGCAGTCGCTCCTGACATCCGGGCCGTCTTTGCGCCCGGCTCCAGCGAATGTCATCAACCACCGGAAAAGGACGCCCGGCGCGAGCAGCGGACTCCTGCCGCTGACGTTGTTCAACAAAGTCAGAAACTACCGGGCCGCAGCCGAAGTCCGCGCTCTCGGCCTGTATCCATATTTTCGCACCATTTCCTCCGCCCAGGACAGCGAAGTCATCATCAAGGGCAAGAAGGTGCTGATGCTCGGCTCGAACAGTTACCTCGGACTGACGAATCATCCGAAGATCAAGGAGGCGGTCAAAGCCGCGGTCGAGAAATACGGCACGGGCTGCGCCGGTTCGCGGTTCCTGAACGGGACGCTGGAGATTCACCTCGAACTGGAACAAGCGCTCGCCCGGCTCGTCAAAAAGGAAGCGGTGCTCCTCTACAGCACGGGTTTTCAGGTCAACCTCGGCGTCATCAGCGCGCTGGTAGGCAAGGGGGAATACGTTCTGGCCGACAAATGCGATCACGCCAGCATTGTGGAAGGCTGCCAGCTCTGCCAGGGCGAGTTCGTGCGGTTCGGGCACAATGACATGGCCGCGCTGGAAAATCGCCTCCGGAACATCGATCCCCAGGCCGGCAAACTCATCGTGGTGGACGGCGTGTTCAGCATGGAAGGCGACATCATTCAACTGCCGGAAGTCTGCCGCCTCGCCGGTCAATACGGCGCCGCCGTGATGGTGGACGACGCGCACGCGATCGGCGTGCTTGGTGAAAGCGGCGCCGGCACCTCCAGCCATTTCGGCCTGACCGATCAAGTGCAGCTCAGCATGGGCACGTTCAGCAAATCGCTGGCGAGCCTGGGCGGTTTCATCGCGTCGGACGCCGTGACGATTGATTATTTGAAACATCATTCGCGACCGCTGATTTTCAGCGCCAGCATGAGTCCGGCCAACACGGCAGCGGTATTGGCTGCGCTGCAAATCATGCTTTCCGAGCCGGAACGCATCGCTCAACTCTGGCGTAACACCGAGCGCATGCATCGCGGGCTGATTTCGCTAGGGTTTGACCTGGGCAATTCCGAGACGCCGATTTTGCCGGTGTCTTGCCGCGATTTGGTGGCAACGTTCAAATTCTGCAAGCGGCTGGAGGAAGAAGGCGTCTTCGTCAACCCGGTGGTATCACCAGCGGTGCCGCCTGGTCAGGAACTGATCCGCATCAGCCTCATGGCTACGCACACCGACCGCCAGATTGATTTTGCGCTCGACAAGCTCGGCAAGATAGGCAAGAAACTCGGCCTGTTGTGAATTCGGTTGAACACTCTCACAGAGTCCCCGGCCCGGCCGGCGCGGCGCTTTCCCTTCAGGCGAACCAATGAAGGTCCTGCTCACAGGAGCGAACGGGTTTGT
Source organism: Verrucomicrobiota bacterium (assembly GCA_049510295.1). Taxonomy (GTDB): domain Bacteria; phylum Verrucomicrobiota; class Verrucomicrobiia; order Limisphaerales; family UBA11358; genus UBA11358. The sequence goes on from JBEKZC010000107.1 coordinate 3,602, forward strand.
CGGCAGTCATATTCTGGACCGTCTTCGCGCTCGCGGCTTCGCGACTGCGGCGCTGCTCCGCCCGGCCAGTAACCAGCGGTTCATCCAGGCGCACCTGCCGCGCCTGGAGGTGTGCGTCGGCTCCCTCAGCGACCCGCAAAGTCTCGACGCTGCCCTGCACGATGTCACCCACGTCATCCACTGCGCCGGTTGCACCAAAGCGCTGCGCAAATCCGAATTCTACGAAGTGAATCAAGCCGGCACGCGAAATGTCGTCGCAGCGGTCAACCGCCAGCAAGGGCGGATTCAGCGGCTCGTCCACCTTTCCAGCCTGGCGGCGGGCGGACCGGCATCGCCAGACCAGCCCGCGCGTGAAGACGACCTTCCCCATCCGGTTTCCGAATACGGCAGGAGCAAACTCGCCGGCGAACGGGAACTGCATGGCGCGTGCAAAACGGAATACGTGATCCTGCGGCCACCGGCCGTGTACGGCCCGCGCGACGAGGCGTTTCTGCCGCTGTTTAAAGCAGTCAAAGCGCACATTCTCCCGCGCTTCGGCGGCGGAAGGCAGACACTGAGTCTGGTTTTCGCTGAAGACCTGGCGGAGGCGGTCGCGACCTGCCTGACGCATCCGGCGGCCGCCGGGAAGACCTTTTACGTCGCTTCGGGCGAAGTCACGACCGCACGCGCGATGGCTGGTGAAATTGCCGGACAAACGAAGACCTGGACGCTGCCGTTGTCGCTGCCGATGGTGGCGTTATGGCCGCTGTGCTGTTTGCAGGAAACCCTTTCCTGGCTGACCCGCAGGCCAGGCGTGTTGAGCCGGCAGAAATACGCCGAGTTGCGCGCGCCGGGCTGGGTGTGCGACCCGACACGGCTGCGGCAGGAAGCCGGTTTCGTGGGCGGCACCACGCTCAAGAACGGGATTGCCAAAACGCTGACCTGGTATCGGCAAGAAGGGTGGCTGTGAAACGGCTGACCCATTTTCGAGCGACCAATGGCGATTGAAGATCACAGTCCGAAATCTGAATGCCCGCAACCGCAGGCGCAGGCTCCGCTTTCGCGGTCGGGAATTTCCCTGCTGGTCGCGCACTACACGTTCGTTGACTACGTGACCCAAGGCTATCTGGCACTGGTGGGTTTGATTATCCTCTGCTTGCATGGCCACACCGTCGCCTATTGGCCCCTTTTGCTGGTGGCCCATGTGGTTGGCATCGGGCTGGTGCACGCGCTGATCCAATTTCACGCCTCTTACCCGCGAAACCGCGCACTGGATTTCCTTCGCCACTTTTACCCGGTGCTGTTTTACGCCGGCCTTTACCGCGAGACCGCCGCGCTGAACCACGGGCTTGTCTCCGGGTTCCTGGATCCGTTTTTCATCCGGCTGGAAGGGCGCGTTTTCGGTCTGCAACCGAGTCTGGCGTTTATGGATCGGCTGCCCTACGTGGGTGTGAGCGAACTCTTCTATGCCGCCTACTTTTCCTATTACTTGATGATTGCGGGTGTCGGACTGGCCCTGTTTGTCCGGAATCGCCGGCATTTTTTTCACTATGTCTCGGTGATTTCGTTTGCATTCTACGTTTGTTACCTCGTCTTCATTTTCATGCCGGTGGTGGGGCCACCCATTTTCTTCGAGGAAATCTCAGGCTATCGCCTGCCGGCAGATGTTCAGCCGGCGGTGCCACCGGCCTTTCCGGAGGCAATCACTGCCGGGCCGTTTTACCGGATCATGGCGCTGATCTATCGCACGTTCGAAGCGCCGGGGGCCGCGTTTCCCAGCAGCCACGTCGTGATTGCCATCGCCACCGTGTTTTTCTCCTTCCGGTATCTTCGCCCGATTCGCTGGCCGCACCTCGCCGTGGTAATCCTTCTCTGCCTGTCGACGGTTTATTGCCGCTATCACTACGCCGTGGATGCCGTGGCGGGAGTTCTGACCGCGGCGGTGCTCATTCCTTTGGGCAACTGGCTCTATTTCAAATTCAACACAGATTTTCAAACCTCCCGCTCAAACAACCGATAAGTCTTGTATGGTTTTCCACCGAAGGCTTCGAGCAACCGGCACATCATCAGGTTGTCTTCGAGTATCCACGAAGCTTCCGCGTCCTTGAAGCCGATCCTGAAACCCGTTTTGAAACCCTCGGTGAGCATCAGGGCTTCGAGACCGTGGTTGCGGTATTTTCCCTTCACACCCAGTGTAATGACCCGGCAACGCGGCGGGCATTTCCACCCGAGCAGGTAGGGCAGAAATCCGAGCAGCCTGGGCGTCAGCAGCCGCCCCCGCAACGGCTTGAGCGCGGTGTTGTAATCCGGCAACGCCAGCATGAACCCGACGGGTTCCCCGGCCGCCTCGGCGACCCAGATCAGTCCGTCCACCAGCAGCGGCTTCAACCGCTTCGCCATAAAATCAATTTCCGCGTCCGTCATCGGAATGAATCCCCAGTTGTCCTGCCAGGCGGCGTTATAGACTTCCTTGGCTTTGGCCATATCGCTTGACAACGTCGCCCGGCGAACCGGCACCAGAGTGATTTCCGGGTGTCGCTGCCGGGTCTTCCCGGCGATGCGCGCGAGGCGGTCGAGCGGGCACTTTTGGAAGTTAATATGAAACGCCAGCAAATCCTTCGCCTTTCGAAATCCTTCCGCGGCGACGAGGTCCAGGTAGTACCGCGGGTTGTAGGTCATCATGAAGGTCGGCGGCGAATCGAAACCATCCACCAGCAAGCCGCACTCGTCGTTCATCGTTGGATTCATCGGCCCCAGCACGCGCCGCGCGCCGCCCTGCCGCGCCCACGCAAACACCATCTCGAACAATTGGCGGCTGACCGCCGCGTCATCGGCGCACTCAAAAAAACCGAAGAACGCCGCGTTGTCCTTCTGCGCTTGATTGTGGTGCTGGTCGATAATGCCCGCGATGCGTCCCACGTCCTGTCCGTTGCGCGCCGCCACCCACAGCGCCATTTCCGCGTGTTCGAAGAGCGGATTGCGGTTTGTGAAAACCTTCTTCAAGTCCATCAACAGTGGCGCCACCCAATGCGGGTTGTTGCGGTAAATGGCGTAGCTGACGTTTAAGAAGCGGCGCACGTCCCGCGCGGTGCGCGACAGTGGAATGATTTTAATGTTGCTGTTCACGCTGGACGCCGGAATTCACCGGCTTGCAGGAGACAAACAGTGAACAGGAGACGTGTGAACGTCAAGCACCTTGAAATCCTTCATCGCTTGAGCAAGGAACCCCACGCGACCGAACTGCGCCACCGCCGCACTCCGCCCAGGTTGCCGCTCCATTCTGGCAACCAAGTTTCG
>JBEKZC010000108.1:0-6771 GCA_049510295.1 Verrucomicrobiota bacterium
GCTCCTCGATGGAGGCGTCCGAGAACGCCAGCGCCCCCTGCAAATCGCCGCTGCGGCCCAGCGCCACGGCCTTGGCGGCAAGCAGTTCCGGCTCGTTGCGGAACCGTTCCAGCGCCTTGTCGGCCCACAGCTTCGCCTCGCGAAATTCACCCAGTTCAATCAGCATCCGCACCTGCCCGGTCCAGGCGGCGGCGTTTTGCGGGTTGAATTCCAGGACCTTCGAATAAAACCGCAGCGCCTGCTCAAAGTTTCCGGTCTCAAACGCCGTGCGCGCCTCGCTGAAATAATACGCCTCGTCCTTGACCAGTGCCTTTTCATTTTGCTGCGACTGGTCCGCAGACTCGTCACCGAACTCAAGATTGACAAACCGGCTCATGGTGTTGTTTTGATTTGCCGCCGCCAAAACCAGCGTTGGAACGGCTTCCCGGTCCCGACGACCTGTTTTTCGGAAACGGTTGCCAATTGCACCATCGTGGATGAGATGGCCCCCTCGCCGACGTAGCCATGCCCGCTTATATCAAGGTTCGGCCAGATGAACCAATGCTTTTCGGGCACGACCACCTCGCCGCTTCCCGGCATGTGCGGCAAAAGCGGCCACGCTTCGCCGTTGACCTTGAAGGAGTTCGCGGAAAAAACCACCCGGTCTCCCGCCCCGGCCAGCACCAGCCCCCAGCAGTAACCGTCCCGAACCTGGACCATGCCGCCGTCGTATTCTTCCATCCCGGGATCTTTCAGCGAATACCTGACCCAATCCCCGCGTTTGATGCCATGCGGCCCGGCCAGCCGTTGCACGATGACCACGTTCCCCTGCACACGCAGCGGCGTCAGCCAGTGATGTTGGATGAAACTCCGCGCCGGCAAATAAACCAGCAGGCCGGCGATCAAAGCCAGCAGCGTAAACACCAGGCGGGACTGGAGCGGTTCGTTCCCCAGCAACGGTTTGCAGTAATAAACAAAGCCGGTGACGTGGATTGAAAGCAGCAGGCCGAAAGCCATATTGCCCGCCGGATAACCGAATCCCGCGAAGAAGGCAAGCAGCAGCAGCCCGTACCCGGCAAAGCCCGCCCATCTCCAAAGTCGCGGCCCGCGAAGATAAACCCCCATACCGGGCACCAGCAAGCTGGCCACCAGCCCGATCACGGTCATCCTTTGCGGCAGATGGATGCGATCCAGCGCCAGCCGCCGCCGGACACTGGCGCCGAAGGCAAACAACGGACTGTACCAACCCGCCCGCGGCGGATAGTAGGCCGAAGTCTCTTCCGTTATGTTCGTTCTGGCCATAAGTTGGAGTTCAAGCTTTAGCTTGCCGGCGGCGGACAAACTGAAGCTTGGACTCCAACCTCAATGTCGCTGCTCGATGTTGAACTGCACCTGCTCCTCCGGCTCGTAAAATTCGCTGGTCTCCCGTTGTGATTTCATTTCGCCGACGATTTTCTCGAACATCTTCACCGCTTCATGGCAGGCGCGGCCCTTGTAACCCTTGATGTGCAACTCGACCTCGCCGGTCTTGCCGATGGTGATGTCAAATTCGCGCTGGGGCATGTTCAATTCTCCCAATGCCTGACCTTCAGGCGGATGGACCGATCCTCGTTCACTTCCTCTTCCACGACGTTGAAGCCCCGCTTCCGCATTTCGTCCATCAATTTCTGATAGACATATTGCTGGACGACGCGCTGGCTCAATTCCTCGCCCAGGGCGCGCAATTCCTCCTGGCCCTGGCCGGTGCCGGTCACCAGCAACAACGCCTTGCCGCGCGCGTCGCGGGAGAACGTCACGGTGACGCCGCTGCGGGTGACGGTCATGTGCTGGTCACGGCCCAGTTGATCCGTGACGACTTCGCTGCGCTCAATTTCCAGCCGGATCGGTTTGGCCAGCTTCTGGGCAGCGGCGGCGGCGGCCTGGTTTTTGGCTTCGGCTGCGACCTGGTATCCGAGCGACGCTGCCGCCGCCACGACCGCCGCGCTGAAGGCCGGCCATGCCGCAATGACCACCGGAGCCAAAATGCTGACTGCACCCATAAGCTTTAAAAGTTTTGATTACCTGCCAGCTTTGACCGGGCTTTGCGCAATTCGTCACGCGACAAAGGGGAATACCGCAATTTGTTCCGCCGGTTGGCCCGGGCCAGGCAAAAGGCCGACCAAGCCCGCGCCAAAACATACAGTCCCATCACCGGCAGCAAAATCGGCAACAACACGAGGGCGCCGAGGGCGACCAGGAAAAGAGCCGCATAACGGCGGTCCTTGAAGGTATCATACAGGTTGCCCCAGAAAGAATTCATTTGGCTTGTTGTTGTTTATGCGTTCAAATTTCGCGCTTCCATAAACGTTATAATTCCATTCGCCGCACGGTGCTGGCCTTTTGCGTGTCACGCGGCACGCTGGCGTTGCGCGCACGGCCTTCCGCCCAACTGCGCAGGCGGTTGATCTGTTCGTCCATCGTTTTGGCCAGCGGCACGGTTTGGGACAGGGTCGCCAGGACGGATTCGGTCGTGATTTCCTGTTTGGCGTAAAACGCGTCGTAAAGGGCGCTGTTGATGGCCTCCTCGATTTCCGCGCCGCTGGAGTCCTTGCTCGCCCCGGCGAGCGCCTCCAAATCGAACTTGTCCGCCTCCCGTCCGCGCCGGTTCAGGTGAATGCGGAAAATGTCCTTGCGCTCTTCTTTGCTGGGCAGATCCACAAAAAAGATTTCATCCAGCCGCCCTTTGCGCAACAGCTCGGGCGGCAGTTGCGAAATGTCGTTGGCCGTGGCCACCACAAACACCGGCGCGGTCTTTTCCGAAAGCCAGGTCAGGAAGGTCCCAAAAACGCGCGCGGTGGTGCCGCCGTCGGTGGCACCGGAACCCTGTGAACCCGCAAACGCCTTGTCAATTTCGTCCACCCAGAGAATCGCCGGCGCGACCGACTCGGCGACGGCGATGGCCCGGCGCACATTTTCTTCCGATGACCCCACCAAGCTGCCGAACATCCGCCCCATGTCAAATCGCAGCAGCGGCAGTTGCCATTGGGTTGAAACCGCCTTGGCACAAAGGCTCTTGCCGCAACCCTGGACGCCGAGCATCAAAATGCCCTTTGGCGCGGGCAGGCCGAAAGCGCGGGCCTCTTTGGTAAACGCCGCCGCGCGCTTGTCCATCCAGTCCTTCAAAACCGCCAGGCCGCCGATGTTCGCGAAATTTTCCTCCGTCGTGTAATACTCCAGCAGGCCGCTCTTGCGGATGATTTGCTGCTTCTCGGCAAAGACCTCGTTTACGTCATCGCCGCACAAGCGCTCGTCCTTGACGATGATTTTGGCAAACACATTTTCCGCCTCGCCGAGCGTCAGGCCCAGCGCCGCCGACAGCAGGCGTTCCCGGCCGGCGTCGTCCAGATCAATCTTCACCTGCGCAAACTGCTTCACGTCCGTGATGATCTTGTCGAGCAGCGCGTTCAGGTCCTCGCGCGCCGGCAGTGGATAGTTCAGCACGGTGATTTCCTTTTCGAGTTCGATGGGAATCTCCAGCACCGGCGACACCAGCAGGATGCTTTTGAAGCTGTTTTTCAGGTGCAGCGCAATTTCCTTGAGCTTGCGGACGATGGCGAAGTTGTTTTTGGTCAGGAATGGATGGAAATCCTTGAAGATGAAAATGGCCGGCTCGACCTGCTCGATGACCTGGTCCAGCGCCGCGAGCGGGTCCTTGGTGGTGACGTTGCGATTTTTGTGCGATTGGATGGAGGTGCCGGCAGGCACGATGCCGGTGTTGTAACTCCACTCGAAGACTTTTTTCTGCCGCTTGGCGGCAATTTCGACCACCACGTTTTGCACGCGCATTTCCTCGCTCGAAATGATGTAGAGGATCGGATAACGCGCGCGGATCAGGGTTTCAAGTTCAGTTTGAAAGTTCATAGGTTGGGTGACGAGTGACGAGTGACACGTGACGAGATGTGCTCGTCATCGGGATTCAATTCATGCAACAAGCCGGCAAAGGCCGGAGTCAGGTTGTGGACCAGAATCTGCCCGTCCGGCAGAATCAAGAGTTCACTCACCTGGCTTTCGCCGGACGATTCGCAATTTTTTTTGGTCCGGTGCTTTTTCACGGAATCAAATTCAAACCCAGGCTCTGTGCCAGGTCAACTGCCCGCGCGCTTTCCGGCCCTGAGACCGTCCGTCGCAATTCAGCGTGCCGCGCCACCTGCCATGCCGGCCAGAAGCCGGAACGCAGATTCACTTTGACCCCGGGCAGGTTTCCAGCCAGCCATTCGGCCACAGGCTGCCAGCAACATTCAACGTGCCCCGGCATGAGCAGATGCCGCACAATTAGCTCGCTGTGCTCAGCGGCCCAAAGCAGGTTTTCTTTGACCACCCGGACATAATCCGGCGTTTTCGACAGCCGTTGGGCGCAGGCATCATTGCCAAATTTGAAGTCCGCCAGCCAGACATCAAACAGGCCGTCGAGCAATTCGCGCGCCCGGGCCGACCCGTGCGCGTTGGTCTTCCAAACCAGCCGGACCGTTTCCGGCAGCCACGACACAAATTCCAGCGCGGCCGGCAGATGAACCGTCGGTTCGCCGCCCAGCAATTGGATCGTCCGCGCGCCACCTTCCAGCGCCGCCTTGGCCTGCTTCGCCATGGCGCGCGCGTCAAAGCCCGCTCCCGCCCGCGGATTCCAGCTCGACGCTCCCGTGATGCAAAAGTCACAGCGCAGGTCGCATCCGCTCAGGGCCACGTTGAACGTGGGAACCAGTTCCCGTTCATCCGCAACCTCGGTTTGCGCGGAGAAAAAGCGCGCCTCCGCGCCGGCATGGCACAGGCCATTTTCGTCCGCCAGCCGGTTGACGCCGCAGTCGTGCGCGCAGAAACGGCAATCCGCCAGCATCGCCCGCGCGATCCGCGCCCGCTCGCGGGCCAGGACAGAGCGTGGAGCGCCAATCCCTGTCGCGCCGAAGCTTCCGAGCGAAGGCTGGTCCGACCCGCCGCGTTGGAGTTCATGCTTTAGCGTGCCTTTTGAACAATCCCGCACATCGCGGGATTGAACTCCAACCTCTTCGCGCCGGGCCGGAGGCCGGCGTTCCTGTACGATGCAAATCATAGTTCCAACCGGTTTATGCGTTCCGAATGGACGACCCGGCTTTCACGCGTCATGAGTATTTTCGAGCGCAGCCACAGATAAAGCAATCCCGTCAACCCGCCGGCCAGCATGATGACCGCGTTGACCAGCCCGGTGGAAAACAACACCGTGACAAAACTGATCGCCCCGGCCAGTAAAGCCAGTTGCCACACGGTCATTTCCCCGAAAACCACCAACGGAACTTTTTCGTGTCCAAAAAGATATCCCCAGGCTGCGAGCAATCCGAAAACAACCGGGGCCATGCCGGTCATCGGGAAAGGGTTGGAAGACTGCAAAATAACTTTGGCCAAACCGGCCCCGACGGCGGCCACGGCACAATATGTCCAAAATTCGGCGCGCGACCAGATTCGTTCGAGCAATCCACCCAGCAGGACGATCATCAGGCTGCTGAACACAAAATCAAGAATGGTTGCGGGCAATAACGGGTAAGAGATCAACTCCCAGATTTGGCCGTGCCAGAAATTCGGACCGCTCACTGCCAGCCAGCGGTTCAAGTCATACACGCGGGAAAATTTACCAATCACCGCTGCCAGATAAACCGCCGACAAAAGGCACAACAGGACACGCACGCCGGGCGTGAGCGATGCCAGAAAACGATGCCAAAGGCGTTTCATAGGGTTACCGGCCAAATAGATTTCTCCACCACGAACGCGGCGGCGGCGCGCTGGTTTGCCCGGTGGATTTTTGGAGCCGCTGCGCGATGGCCGGCGGCACGGTGGTGTGCGCCGCGTCGTAACGCAGCATCTCTTCGGCGTTCGCAAATTCGCGCGCGGATTGCTGTTGCGTCTGCTGCTCAGCAGCGTGCTGTTGTTGCTGTTGTTCCTCGGAAAGTTTGGTCTGTTGTTTCATGTTTGGCCTCCTCAGGCGGTTTTCTCAAAAAGAGCGGCAAAAGTTTTGCGGGCGCGATGCAGTTTGCCGCGCACCGCGTCGGGGGATTGCCCGACCAGCGTGCCCACCTGCTCGTAACTCAATTCCTCGTCGGCCACGAGCAGCAACAGGAGCCGGTATTCATCCGGCAGACCATCGAGCGTTTTCTGGATTCGCTGGCCCAGTTCCTTGATTTCCAGGACTCGCAAGGGCGAATCGGTTCCGGCCGCGGCGTTTTCCCACACGGCATCGTCCGCGTTGGAAAACACGTGGCGGTCATGCCAGCCCTGACGGAGGTTCTGGCAATGATTGATGGCGATGCGGTAAAGCCACGTGCGCAGGGACGCCTCGCCGCGGAATTGATCCAGCTTGCGAAACGCCTTCAGGAAAACGTCATGCGTGGCGTCCTCGGCCTTTTGCGGGTCGCCGAGAAAACGCAGCGCCAGATAATAAATCGCGCGGCTGTTTTCAGCATAGAGACTGGAAAACTCCGCAGACGCCAGATCGGCTGGCGACTCTTCCACGAACTCACATCCTGCGGCCGGCTCGTTCATGAGTGTCTTCACTGCTGATTAGACAACGCTCGCGCGCCAATGTCACGCCGGCAAGACACCCATTTTGGAAAAGGGTTGCATCTTGACATACGCACCGAACGGAAATAACTCCCTCTCCCCATCCAAACGGGGAGAGGGTTGGGGCGGGCACGGGGCATAGACATGGTTGACACGGAGGGCATAGACATGGTTGACACATTTAAGAGTTCAAGTTTTGAGGCGACGAGGTTTGGAAGGGCGAATGCCACC
>JBEKZC010000109.1:0-6624 GCA_049510295.1 Verrucomicrobiota bacterium
ACTGGCGTTCGCCGTAGGCGTCGTAGAGCGCGTTTTCGATCTGGCCGGCCGTGACGCCGAGCGCGGAGGCCTTGTCGCGGTCAATTTCGACCATCACCTGCGGATTGGCGATGAGCAGGTCACTGGTCACGTCCTGAAAAATATTGGTTATCGCAGCTATTTTGTTCATCAGGATTGGTGACCAATGGTAAAGCTCCTTCGTGTCGGTGTCCTGCAAGCTGAATTGATACAGCGCCTTGGTTAACATGCCGCCGACGCGGATGAGCGGCGGGTTTTGCAGATACACGTTGATGCCCGGGATCTGGGCGAATTTCGGGCGGAGTTCCTGGATGATCTGGTTCGCGTTTAATTTGCGTTCGGAACGCGGTTTCAAACGCATGAAGATGCGGCCAACATTCGCACCGCCCGTGCCGATGGACGACATGAAGGCCGCCACGTTCGTGTCGGCGGCGGCAATTTTCGCCACGGCCAGCTGGTGCTCGCGCAGCGCGTCGAAGGAAATGTCCTGCGCCGCCTCGGTGATGCCGAAAACCTGGCCGGTGTCATCGTCGGGGAAAAAGCCCTTGGGGATCACGACAAACAAGACCAGGGTCGCCACCAGCACGGCCAGCGACACGTTGAGCGTCGCGCGACGGTGGCGCATGACCGTCTGCAAACTGCGGTCGTAGGCGTTGCGCATTCCGTCGAAGAAGCGCTCGAAGGTGTTGTAAAGCGGGCCGTGTTTTTTTCCGTGTTCCGAGCGGATGAACCGGCTGCACATCATCGGCGTCAGCGTCAGCGAAACGAACCCGGACACCAGCACCGCGACCACAATCGTCACGGCAAATTCGTGCAGCAGACGCCCCAGCAGGCCGCCCATGAACAGCACCGGAATGAACACCGCCGACAGCGACAGCGTCATGGAAATGATGGTGAACCCGATTTCCCGGGAACCGTTCAATGCGGCCTGCATCGGCGGCTCGCCGTTTTCCATGTGGCGCACGATGTTTTCGAGCATGACGATGGCGTCGTCCACGACGAATCCAACGCACAGCGTCAGCGCCATGAGCGAAAGGTTGTCGAGGCTGTAGCCGAGCAGCGACATGGCCGCGAACGTGCCGATGATGGACATCGGCAGCGCCAGGCTCGGAATGAGCGTGGCCGAGAGGTTCCGCAGAAAGAGGAAGATGACCAGAATCACGAGGCAGACGGCGATGAAGAGCGTGTGCTTGACATCCGCGACCGAATCGCGAATGGACTGCGAGCGGTCGAAAAGCACGTCAATGTGCACCGCCGCCGGGATCTGATTACGGAACTGCGGCAGCAACCGGGTGATTTTGTCCACCACGGCGACCGTGTTCGCGCCGGGCTGGCGTTGAATGGCCAGCACGATGGCGCGCGTGTTGTTGAACCAGCTTGCCACCTTGTCGTTTTGCACGCTGTCAATCACGCGCCCCAGTTCCTGCAGGCGCACCGGATTGCCGTTGCGATACGCGACGATGAGCGGCCGGTAGTCCGCCGCCTTCTGGAGCTGGCCCGTGGCCTGCACGGTGAACGCCTGGTGCCGGCCGTAAAGCGTGCCGGTCGGCTGGTCCACGTTGCCCTGTTCCACCGCCGACTCGACCTCATCAATGCCGATGCCATAGGCCGCCAGCTTGTTCGGGTCCACCTGCACACGCACGGCGTATTGCTGCGAGCCGAAAACGGACACCTGCGCGACGCCGTTGATCATCGAAATGCGCTGCGCCAGCAGCGTCTCGGCATAATCGTCCACCGTTGAAAGCGGCAGCGTGGGTGAATTCAGCGCCAGGTAAAGAATAGGAGCATCCGCCGGGTTGACCTTCTGGTAGGTTGGCGGCGTGGGCATGTTCGGGGGCAGTTGCCGGGCGGCGCGGGCAATGGCCGCCTGCACGTCCTGCGCCGCCGCGTCAATGTTGCGGTCCAGTGTGAACTGGACGGTGATTTGCGCGCTGCCCTGCGCGCTGACCGACGACATGGAGTCCACGCCGGCAATGATCGAGAACTGCTTTTCCAGCGGTGTGGCCACGGACGACGCCATGGTATCCGGGTTCGCGCCGGGCAGGCTCGCCGAGACTTGAATGGTCGGATAATCCACGCTCGGCAGATCGCTCACCGGTAGCAGGCGATAGCCGATGAGTCCGAACAACAAAGTGCCCGACATGACCAGCGTGGTCATCACCGGGCGGCGGATGAACAGTTCGGGAACGTTCATGGCAAATATAAATTCAGAACATCCAACATCCAACAACGAACATCCAACATCCAATTTTTCAGCCGGCTTCGCGAGTCCGGCGTTCGTTCAATAAATTCCGTCTCGCCGTTTGAATGCTGGAATAGAAAATGCGGATGAGTTCGTCAGCGTCGCTCAGAATAAAAAGCAAGGTCGTTTTGTCCTTCACCCAGCCTTTGCGCTGGATGAGCCGCGCCCAGCGACGGGTTTCGCGCAGTTCCTTGAGGCAGAGCTTAAGTTTGTGAATGAAATCTTCGCGCGATTCGGCATCTTCAGCTTCCCCATGATTCGGATAGGGCGATGTGCCCGAACGCAGAATTTGTCCGGCAACATGGTTGCCCGCTCGGGAATCCGGCAATTGCTCGGACAGGTCAATTACCGCCGAGGCAAACTCCAGCAGGCGCACCTCCAAATCGTATTTACGATTTCCATTGTCGCCATCATTGAACACCCAAACCCTGGATGCCGCATCATTGGGCGTTGGGTGTTGGATGTTGGATGTTGGATGTTTTTTCATTTTATCAATGTGGTTGCATTGGTGATAGGTCCGGCGATTTCCGGGTTTTTAATGCTGACCTTTGTGCCGGGCTCGAGACGCAACTGGCCGTCGGTCACCACCGTTTCGCCGGCTTGCAAACCGCTTTGCACCACGGTTTCGCCTTGATACGTGATGCCAATTGTTACCGGACGCTCCCCGGCAGTTTGATCCGGCTTCACGACGTAAACAAACTGGCCATTTTGTCCCGTCTGCACCGCCTGCGACGGCACGACGATGGCGTTCGTCAGATCTGACAGCGTCAGCGCCACCTGCACAAACTGTCCCGGCCACAATGTGCTGTCCTCGTTCGGAAACGTGGCCTTGAGCTGAATCGTGCCGGTTGTCGGATCAACGCTGTTGTCAATAAACGTCAACTCGCCCTGCGGCGGCGTGTCCATGTTTTGAAAAGTTGCCATCACTTTCAGCGTTTTTTGGCGCATCTCCCTTTTGATTTCCGGCAGGTATTGCTCCGGCACGGCGAACGCGACGTGAATCGGATGAATCTGATTGATGGTCAGCAGCGTGTCGTCCGGCGCCTTGACGACGTTACCCTGGTAAAATTGCAGGCTGCCGGTCTTGCCATCAAACGGTGCGCGGATTTCGGTAAATTCAAGGTTCAACAGTGCATTGGTGATGGCCGCCTTGTCTGCCGCCACCGTGCCGGTCAAGGCGTCCAAACTCGCCCGGTTGGTGTCCAATTCGTCCTGTGAAATAAGCTTCTGATCGAACAATTTCTGCTCGCGCGCAAAGTTAATTTTTGCGTATTCCAACTGCGCGGCATCGCGCTCCAAAGCCGCCCGCGCCACATCCAGCGCCGCCTGCGTCGGTCGCGGATCAATCGTGAACAGCAGGTCGTCTTTCTTGACCTCCTGACCTTCTTGAAAATGCACCTGGCTGATGATGCCGCCGACTTGCGGGCGGATCGTCACCGTCGAATATGGCATCACGTGGCCGACCGGCGGCGGATCGATCAGCACCGGCACGTTGGTTTCGACCGCCTGCGCCACGAGCACCGGTGCGCCCGCGCCACCCGCGCCTTTTTTTGCCCCGCCCGAACAGCCGTTGACCAGCATCGTCGCGACAACTGCCAGCGTTGGAATCAGGGTTGAATTTTTCATGCCATTTTCAATTTTCGAAATTGGTTTTGTTGCGGCGGCCGCCGGCGGGCTGGAAAGCGGCGGCGAATTTTTTCAGAAACTCCGCATACTTCTTCTGAAAACGCGGATCGGAAACCGGCTGGCCCGTGATGAGTCGCGTCAACTGCGGAAACGCCATCGGAAACATCGTCAGCGACCGCATCGCCAGCAAAAGGTGGCGCGGTTCAAATTCACCGGCCAGATAGCCGAGCGCCTGCTGTTGGCGGATGCGGCCCAGCGCCCGGATCGCCAGCGCCCGCCGCCGGGTCCCGTCAATCAACTGGTTGTTTGTCTCCTGCAACGCCTCCCATTCCAGCAGGCGAACCCAGTCCGCGTCCTTGCACGAGAGCTTGAACCAAAATGGCAGGCTCTCCGCCGGGTCGCCCGACAAGCCCTCGGCCGACGCCTGCCGCTCGGCGATTTTGCGGTGCAGCACTTCGCGGAACAAATGCTCCTTGTCGCCGAAATAATGGTAAAGCATCCGCTTGTTGATGGCGGCGCCCCGTGCAATCGCGTCCACGCGCGCGCCGGCGAAACCGTTCGCCGCGAACTCCTGCAAGGCGGCGGACAAAATGCGCTCGCGGGTGCGTTCGGGATTCCGCTCCGCCACTGCGCCGTTCGGTTTGACAGGTCTGGCCATGTATTCCATTAAGTAACCATCAAGTTACTTGGAATGCAAGCCCGATGATTGGTCAAACGGCGCCGGGTCAGCCCGGCGGCCGTTCGCCGCCCGGCCGGTTGAATCCCTTCATCTCCGCAATCATTTTCTCCGCCGCCTCCTTGGAAAGGCCGTGCGAAACGGAAAGACCGAACCGGCGTTGCAGGTATTCGTCCAGGCGAATCCACTGGCCCTCGTATTTTACCTGGCCGGTCCAGGCGCAGATGGTGACGACCTGTTGCAGTTTTTCGAGCCGCCGCAGAATGATGACAATGAACATCAACACCATGACGACGGTCCCGATGAGCACCACCGACGTGATCTGGCTGGAAATGGAGTCGGCTTCCGCGCGCTGCTGATTGATATTCAGCGAGTATTCCTCTTCCTGCCCCATTTGGAACAGCACGCGGCCGATTTTCTCCATCGTGTTTTTGCCCTCGTCGGTCAACGCGATGGCCAGCGCATCGTGCACATTGACCTTGCTTCCGGCAATCGTGTCAGGATTAATGCCCAGCCGTTCAGCAACGAGGTTTTGCAATGCCAGGATGTTGGTTTGTTGCCCGGCCCTGGCCTGGACGAGGCTTTTCAATTGATCAATGTCATTACGGACCGCCGCCATGGCCCTGCCGTATGAGTTAAGATAGCCATTGCCACCGGTCAACAGGTAGCCGCGCCGTTCGGTTTCCGCATCCAGAAGGTGAAGCTGGGTTTGCTGGACCAGGTTCAGGACTTTGTAGGTATGCCCCACTTGAAAAAATGAATCCCGGAATTGTTCGCTCGTCTGATGCACGAGCCAGCTCATTACAATCAGCGCCGGCAGCGGAAAGCACATCCCCACGAAAAAAAGAACTTTGTTGGCGCGCTGGCTTGGCTTCATACCGAATAATCCGGCTCAGATTACTGTAGCTGTTTTTTCCTTGTGCCACAAGGTGTTTAGCTCATAAGCATGGGCAATTTTCAGAAGCGTTTCCTCGCCAAAAGGCCTGCCAAGCAGTTGCAGGCCGATGGGCAGTTTCGGATTTTTCGTAAAGCCGCACGGGATGCTGATGCCGCAGATGCCCGCCAGGTTGCATGAAATCGTGAAAATATCGCTCAAATACATTTGCAACGGGTCATCGGACTTTTCGCCGATTTTGAACGCGGCGGTCGGCGAGGTCGGCGTGACGATGGCATCCACTTTTTCAAACGCCTGCAAAAAATCGTTGCGGATGAGCGTGCGGACTTTTTGCGCGCGCAAATAATACGCGTCGTAGTAACCGCTGCTCAAAACGTAGGTGCCGAGGATGATCCGCCGCTTCACCTCCGCCCCAAAACCCGCGCCGCGAGTCCGGCGGTAAAGTTCAATCGGATCCGCGCCGTCCACCCGCGCCCCGTAGCGAATGCCGTCAAACCGCGCCAGATTCGCCGACGCTTCCGCCGTGGCGATGATGTAATAAACCGACACGCCATAGTCGGTGTGCGGCAGGGAAATTTCCACAATCTCCGCGCCCAGCTTTTCAAATTGTTTCACGGCGGCGTCCACCGCGGCTTTTACTTCGGGATCCAGCCCGCCAATCATGTATTCCTTCGGCAGGCCAAGCTTCAAACCTTTGATGTCGCCAGTCAGGCTCGCGGCATAGTCCGGCACCGGTTGCGGCACGCTCGTGGAATCCCGCGAGTCGTGTCCGCTGATGACGCCGAGCATCGTCGCTGCGTCGCGGATGTCTTTCGTGAGCGGGCCGATTTGATCGAGTGACGAGGCGAAGGCGACCAGCCCGTAGCGCGACACGCGGCCGTAGGTTGGTTTCAGGCCGACGCAACCGCATAACGCAGCGGGCTGACGAATCGAGCCGCCGGTGTCAGAGCCGAGCGCGGCAATCGCTTCGTCCGCCGCGACCGCCGCCGCCGAGCCGCCGGACGAGCCGCCGGGAATGCGCGTGGTGTCCCACGGATTGTGCGTGATGCCGAACGCGGAATTTTCCGTCGAGCTGCCCATGGCAAATTCGTCCATGTTCAGCCGGCCAAAGACAATCGCGCCCGCCGCCTTCAACTTTTCGACGACCGTCGCGTCGTAGGGCGAAAC
>JBEKZC010000011.1:0-71328 GCA_049510295.1 Verrucomicrobiota bacterium
TCTGGAACAACTCCTTGCCCCACAACCCCTTTGCTCAGATCAAAACACCGCAGACGAACTATCTCAGAACCTTCTCCCGCTGAACTGTTAATAGCTGGACACTAGTGCGCAGCAGCGCGGCCCTACCGTTTGGAAAATGTGCCGATTAACCTCTGAAATAGAGATAGCCGCCCAAGATGACGGCCAGGACAAAGACGGAGGCGGCCACTTCCTGCCAACCCCAGCTTGCGGCGCTTTCGGCGCGGTGTTCATCCGTGACCGTTCCGAACGAGAGGTTCTTGATTTTCTCGTAATCCGGCCGGCTGGTGGCATAGCTCACCGCGACCATCACCACCGCCGAGATGATGGTAATGAGGATGCTGAAATACTGGAAGTTGATGTTGTTGACAACCCACAGGAACGAGCCGTCCGGGTAGCTCTTGATCAATCCGAGCGTTACCGGTGTGTCCACCAACATGCGGAACAGCCCCACGACAAAGCCGATGATCATGGCCCACAAGCAACCCTGGGCGTTGAGGCGTTTCCAGAATACGCCAAAGAAGAAGACCACAAAAATCGGCGGCGCAAGATAGCCCTGGATGGATTGCAAATAGTTGTAAAGGCCGGTGGCACCCTGAACCACCGGAATCCATGCCATGGCAATGAGCACCATGATTGCCGTCGCGATGCGGCCCATGCGGACGATTTCATGTTGCGACGCCTTGGGGCGCAGTTTTTCGTAAATATCCACCGTGAAGAGCGTTGAACAGGCGTTAAACACGCCGGCGAGCGAACCCATCAAGGCCGAAAGCAATCCGGCCACAACGATGCCGCGCAGGCCCGGCGGCAGGAGATGTATGACCATCAAGGGAAAGGCGCCCTGGGCGGCGGCCGTAGCATGGCCGGTCGCCGGATCATAAACCTGTTCCAGTCCCGGCACCTTGCCGCTCTTGGCGAGCGCGAAGCAGATGAGGCCGGGGATGATGAACAGATACACGGGGAACAATTTCAGGATGGCGGCGAAGATGCTGCCGCGGCGGGCGACCTGTTCGTTGGGCGCGCCGAGCGCGCGCTGGACGATGTACTGGTCGGTGCACCAGTACCAGAGCCCGATGACCGGCGCGCAGATGGCCATGCCCAGCCACGGAAAATTGCCGTTGAAATACCACGCTTCCTTTACGATCTGCCCGGCGTCATTTTTCACCAGCACCGGGGCCCAGGAGGATTCCACGCCCGCCGGAATGAGCGGCTTCCAGAGGTTGAACATGTCCGAGCCGCAAATGGATCTGAGTTCGCCCCAGCCGCCCAGCTTCATGAGCCCGTAAATGGTCAGCAGAGCGGAGCCGAAGATGAGCACGGTGACCTGGACGGCGTCGTTGTAGGCCACTGCCCGCATGCCGCCGAGCATCGTATAAAGACCGGTGAGCGCAATCACCAGCACCGACCCAATCCAGAAACTGTTGATGGCGCCAATGTGCAGTTCCGGCAACAGGGTGCTGAACACCACGCCGCCGGCGAAAATGCCCACGGCGATCTTCGACACGATGAACGTGACCAGCGAAACGATGGAGAGGACGTAACGCGAGCCGGTGGAAAACCGGCGCTCCAGGAATTCCGGCATGGTGAACACAAGCGAGCGGGCGTAAAACGGCACGAACACCCAGGCGAGCACCAGCAGGCACCAGGCATGGAATTCATAGTGCGCCAGCGCCACGCCGTCCTTGGCTCCGGAACCGGCCAGCCCGACGATGTGTTCCGAGCCGATGTTCGAGGCGAAGATGGACGCGCCGATGATCCACCAGCCGAGGTTGCGACCGGCGAGGAAGTAATCCGCCGCGGTGTCCTTGCGCCGCTTGATGACCCACCAGGCCACGCATAACAGGATGCCGAAGTAGAGTGCGATCGCCAGCCAGTCGAGCCCGGTCAAAGTGGAACCTCCAATGGTGCCGAAGATAGGAGTCAGAGGTTTCATGGTTTGTCGTCGGGGTTTGGTTTAAAAGCCAGGGGTTATCGGGTGGAGAACCTGTAAAGGATGGTGTTCTGATAGGTCTCACCGGGCTTCAACTCCGTGGTGGGGAACATCGGTTTGTTCGGTGAATCCGGATAGTGCTGCGGTTCCATGCAGAAGCCGGTGCGCTGCTGATAAACCTTGCCGTCCTTTCCGGTGATGGTGCCGTCGAGGGAATTGCCGGCATAGAACTGCAGGCCCGGCTCGGTGCTCCACACTTCCATGACGCGCCCGGTGGTTGGTTCATAAACGCGCGCCTGGAGGCCGAGTTTGCCCATCGGTTTGTTGATGACCCAGTTGTGGTCGTAACCCGGGCCGTACTGAAGTTGCTGGTCGGGGTCATTGATCCGCGCACCGATGGCGGTGGGCTTGCGGAAGTCGAATGGCGTGCCATCCACGGGCGCAAATTCGCCGGTCGTGATTAATTCCTTGTCCACGGACGTGGTTTTGTCCGAGTTGATATAGACTTCGTGGCCGAGAATGTCGCCGTTCCCCTGCCCGCGCAGGTTGAAGTAGGAATGATGCGTCAGGTTGCAGACCGTGGGTTGGTCTGTTGTGGCGGTGAAGTACAGATGCAGTTCGTTGTTGTCAGTGAGGGTATAAGTCGCCGTCACCTTGAGGTTGCCGGGAAAGCCTTCCTCGCCGTCCTTGCTGACGTAGGTCAGTTCCAATCCCGGCCCGTCGGGGGTGAGCCATGTCCTGGCCTGCCAGACGACCTTGTCGAAGCCCTTGATGCCGCCGTGCAGCGAATTGGGACCGTTGTTGGCGGCCAGCGTGCAGGTCTTGCCCTCCAGCGTAAATTTGGCGCCGCCGATGCGGTTGCCATAGCGACCGATCAGCGCGCCGAAGTAGGGCGTCTTCGCAATATAACCATCAACGTTGTCATAACCGAGCACGACGTCGTCGAATTTGCCGTTCTTGTCCGGCACTTTGAGCGACTGGACGATGCCGCCATAGGTCATGATGCGCGCTTCCATTCCCTTGCTGTTGCGCAGGGTGTAAATTGCCACTGGCGAGCCGTCCGGAGTTTTGCCGAAGGGAGCCTGGTTGATGGTTCCGATTGTGTTGGTTGGTATTGGCATAGGGGAGCAGCCTACAATACAGGCGGCGCCCAGTCCAGCCGATGTTAACATGAGGAATTGCGTGATTTTTTTCATATTGGGTCTCCAGTTATTTCTGTCCGTAATAAGCTTTCGGGCCGTGTTTGCGCAGGAAATGCTTGTCGAGCAGCACGGATTGCACCGGCCCGGTTTTCGGATTGATGCGGAGCGTTTCGCTCGCCAGCCGCGCAACAAATTCGAGCACCGTCGCATTATGCACCGCTTCATTCACATCCCTGCCCCACGTGAACGGCCCATGGCTCGGCACCAGCACGGCGGGATGCTGCATCGGATCGATATCCTTGAAAGTATCAACAATGACCCGGCCGGTGTTCGCTTCGTAATCGTCCTTGATTTCTTTCGACGTCAACGGGCGCGTGCAAGGCACGTCACCGTACCAATAATCAGCCTGGGTCGTGCCGTAAGCCGGAATTCCCCTGCCCGCCTGTGCCCAGGCCGTGGCGTAAAGGCTGTGCGTATGCACAACCCCGCCGATGTTTTTAAAAGCGCGGTACAGCGCCAGATGCGTCGGCGTGTCGGAGCTGGGCATGAGATAGCCGTCAACCACCTTGCCGGTTTCCAGCGAAACGACGATCATGTGGTCCGGCTTCATGCCGTTGTAGGGCATGCCGGACGGTTTGATGACGATGAGGCCGCGGGCGCGATCAATGCCGCTCGCATTGCCCCAGGTCTGCAACACCAGACCTTCCTTCACCAAATCAAGGTTGGCCTGACAAACGTTTTTTTTCAGTTGTTCGAGCATATTTAGATACCACGAAATACACGAATCACACGAAAATTAAAACCTCATAGCTTTCGAGTTTGCAGATGATGCTGCTCATGATAGATTCCATTTCCCATTTCGTGTGTTTAGTGTATTTCGTGGTTTAAAATCACTTTCTCGCTTTGCTACGAATCTCAATGAGCTGTTTCATCACATCGTAAAGATTTCCCTTCCCGCCATTGGTGCCGAAGGCATCGTGGCATTTTTTATAAAGCGAATACAACTCGCAATAAACCGCGTGTGCTTTTGGATCCGGCTTGAACACATGCGGCTTCAACCCCGTTATGGCCTTTTGGGCCGAGGTGAAATCCCGGTGCGCGCCGGCAACAACCGCGCCGGCGATGGCCGCACCGAGCGCGCACGTCTGCGCCGAGCGTGAAACTTTCATCGGCCGGCCGGTCACGTCCGCGTAGATTTGCATCACCAGCGGGTTCCTTTCCGCGATGCCGCCGCAATTTATGATCTGTCCGATCTTCACGCCATATTCCTCAAAACGGTTGATGATGGTGAGCGCGCCGAAGGCCGTGGCTTCGATGAGCGCACGGTATATTTCCGCGGGCGTCGTGTAAAGCGTCAGGCCGACGAGCAGGCCGGTCAGCCGCTGGTCCACCAGAATTGTGCGATTGCCGTTGTTCCAGTCGAGCGCGAGCAGACCGGATTCACCCGGCTGCAGTTTCGCCGCGCCTTTCGTCAACTTTTCATGCGTGCCGGCCTTGCCGCCGGGCTGGAGGTAATTCACGAACCAGTTGAAAATGTCGCCCACGGCCGACTGGCCGGCTTCAAGTCCAAAATATCCCGGCAGCACGCTGCCGTTGACGATGCCGCACAGGCCGGGAATGTCCGCCAAATCTTCCGTGTTCGGCCAGACGGTGATGTCGCACGTGCTGGTGCCGATGATTTTCACGAGCACACCCGGCATTACGCCGCTGCCCACCGCGCCGAGGTGCGCATCGAACGCGCCGACCGCAACTGGAATTCCGGCCGGCAGGCTGGTTTTCCTTGACCATCCCGCCGTCAAACCGCCAACGGCAGAGTCAATGGCCCGGACGCGCGGGCAAAGACGGTCGCGTAATTCGCCGAGTTTGGGGCTGAGTTGCGAAAGAAATTCCTTGTCCGGATAGCCGCCCCAATTTTCGTTGAACATCGCCTTGTGACCGGCGGCACAAATGCCCACAGTCAGTCTGGCCGGCGATTCCGTGCCGGTGAGCGCAGCGGGAACGTAATCCGCAAGTTCAACCCAGGAGTGCGCGGCGTTGAAAATTTCCGGACTGGTCCGCAGACAATGGAGAATTTTGCTCCAGAACCATTCGCTGGAATAAATTCCACCGCATTTTGCGAGATAGCGCAGTCGAATCTTTCCTGCCAGCCCGGTAATCTCCACCGCTTCCGCCACGCCGGTATGGTCTTTCCACAGCCACGCCATCGCGGCCGGGTTGTTCGCAAATTTTTTGTTGAACGCCAGCGGCTGCCCGTTGGCATCCACCGGCAAGGGCGTGCTGCCGGTGGTGTCCACACCAATGCCAACAATCTGGCCGGGGTTGAACCCGCGCACATTTTTCCTGGCTTCGGCGAGAACTTTTTTAATGGTGATTTCCGCGCCTTTGACGTAGTCGGCGGGATGCTGCCGGGCGAGGTTCGGGTCGCGGGACAAAATCACGCCCGCGGCGCCGTGTTCATAGCCCCAGACCGACGTCGCCACTTCGCATCCGTTGGCGGCGTTGACGAGAAGGGCGCGGACCGAATTGGTACCGTAATCGAGGCCGATCGTGTATTTCGCGCTCATGAGCGGCCGCTGGCTTACTCGTGATGGTAGATTTCCCAGCCGAGATATTTGCCCAAGGCTTCCTTCACGCCGGCGGCAACGCACGTCGGGTTGATGGCGACGTGATGTTCGAAGCCGTTTTCACAAATGTAGCGGAGGAGCTTCTGTAAATTCGGAATCCGGACCACGCCATAACCGCCAAACGTTTTCAGCGGGTCATTGGTCAACTCGCCTTCGCCGATGTAAGCGCGGATTTTGCCGGCCGCATCGTCCGTGCTCACGCGCAGGTAGGTGAACGGCGACGCCTTCACGCGACCCACCACGGTGCCGTAGGTGTTTTCCTTGCCCACGGTGCCGGCGATGATTGCCTGATAATCCATCACCGGCTTGCCCTCGCCTTTCTCCACGAACACGTCCTTCGGCAGGTTGCTGCAATGGAAGATGACGCCCTTGTCCGGGTCGTCGCCGTAATTGTTGTTCCAGTCCACCAGCGCGCTGGGCTCGCCGCTGGCCTGGGCCATGGCATACATCGCGACCGTGCCCATGATGTCCACTTCGCACGCGCTGCTCATCAGCATATTGCTCATCATGCTCATGAGCGTGCAGGGCACGACGCCGAAGAATTCCTCCATGGCCGTCCAGCATTGAACGGCGGTGGCGTTAAGGCGGGTTTGCTTCATCCACTTGTCCACCGCCACGCCGAACCTAGCCATTTTTAACAGGGCCACCGGCGGGATGGATTTCGCCACAACATAATTCTGGATTTCCTTCAACTTGGCTTCCACCGCGGCATCGCCGTCCTTCAGCTTGCCGATCCAGCCGAATAATTCGTAAAGGTCAAGCGTTTCGATGCTGATGCCGGATTGTTCGAGGAGTTTTTCGCTGTAGCGGACGGTGTTGAAGTTCGTGGGCCGGGAGCCGAGCGCACCGATGCGCAGGTTTTTCAGCGCCTTGACGACGCGGCAGGTCACGACGAAGTCCTGCAAATCCTGCGCGAGGCTCTTGCTGTCGGGCGCGCAGGTGTGCAGCCGGGTGAGGGTGAAGGGAACGTTGTATTGGCGGAGGTTGTTGCAGACCGACATTTTGCCGCAGAAACTGTCGCGCCGGTCCCTGATGGTCATGATTTTCGGATCGTCGTTGAAGGCGTGGACGAGCACCGGCACATGCAGGCCGGACCAGCGGATGGAGTTGGCCACGGCGCGTTCGTCGCCGAAGTTCGGCAGCGTGACGAGGATGCCGTCAATCTTGCCGGCGTTTTGTTTGAACAGATCGGCGCACTTTTGCGCGTCCTCCACGGATTCGACCGCGCCAAATTTGGTTGCGTTCGTCGGCAGCTTGACCACGCCGATGCCGTTTTTTTCGAGTGTGGCCAGGATTTCCTTGCGTCCGGTATCGCAGAGGTGGGCCGGAAAGAAACCGCGATTGCCGATGACAATGCCGAGTTTGATCATAGATGATACAGTCTGTGCGTGTCGAATGTTTTAACGAGACTACGAACTTGCCGGGGTTAAGGCAATACTTTCCCCAAAACGAAGAAGCGCATCATCGTTTTGCGATGATGCGCCTGCTTCGCCGGCAAAGAATGTTTTTTACTCTGCTTTGATCAGTTTCAACCGGCGGTTCGTCACGGCCGATACACCGAGCGGTAGAACCGGGAGAACAATTAAAAGCCGGTGAGTCTTCAATCGGTTCGACTTCGTGATTGTGACCCACACATTCGCGATTATTTGACAGAAAGCAGGATTTTTTTATCCCCCAAACCCACCAGTTGCCACGGAGGAACCGATTCCGGGTTGATGAAGTTCAACCGGTTGCCGGGTTGGAATTATTCCCGTTGAGCGTTTGCTTTGGCAATGGCAACCGCACTGTCACTGGTCGCAGGTGCGCTGGTGCGTGAATCGGCGCGGGCCACGACCTCCTCGTTCACCAGGATTGCCGCCCGCAATTGCGGCGCATTCCGAACCGGCTCCGAATACACCGGCGAGGCGGCAGAGGGCTTGGTGCCGTCCGTGGTGTAATGGATTTTATAGTCCGGCACCCGGGTCCCATCGGGTGCCGCCGCCTAACGTCCAGAACTCAGCCACGCCGGGCCGGTGATGTCAACCGCGAAAGCGGAACGGAAGCAGCCAACCGGCGTTGGCTCCGGCGCGGGCGTCAACCGGACAAAACCGGACTGACTAACCTAACCGCTCTGGCTCGGTTAAAATTAGCTTGACACCCACCACCAGCAGACTTAAAAAACCAAACGTCACACGGGAAGTTTCAAAAACGAATGTAAAAAACAAAACCCAAAACCATATTGCGTAGCTTTGGCTACGGTTCAGCTAGAAAACCGCGAATTTTCACCCAGGACCGACCAAGCACACGCCCATCGGGCGCGGCTTGGCGTGCTTCTGGGTAAGGCGCTTCGCGGTGCCTCTAGCTGGGGTGCGTTGAGTTCGCGCCCCTTCAATTCCGTAACGGGGTTTCGCGGGAGAAAGGGAAAATGAAATCGAACAGAGGCAACTTCGGTAGTTTGGCAATCATCGGCGGACTCATCGTATCACTGCATTTTCTTCACGCGCAAGGAACCGGATCGGGGCTGGCGACGCCAGCCGGGACGGCAGGCAGAAACGGAATGTTGCCGGCTTTGAATTTCCCCTCCAACACGCTCTGACTGTCCGTTGCGAGCATGAGCAACGGTTGGGTGAATCTTATCCTGCACGGGACAACACCGGGCATGAATTACGTCCTGTTGTCCAAGCAAACCCTTGCCGGTCTGAATTGGAGCAATGTCGGGGCGATGACTGGGGCGGCGAATCAGGACTGGACGGCGGTGAGCGTGCCGGTGGGTGCTCAAAGCAGTTGTTTCTTCCAGGCGCAGTCGGCGGCGGGGCAGACAACCAGCACCATTTTATGGCTGGAATGCCTGACCGTGTCCAACAACGTCGTCAACGGGCTGATTCATAATTCCTCGCCGCTGGTTCCCTACGCCTTGTCCTCCATGCAATCGTTACTCTGGCCGGCATGGAACGCGGAAGCCACGTTCTATGGTTCGGGCTTCACCAATTTCACGGCCTTCAGCGTGCCAAGGCTGGGGCGGAATATGTTGTTCTTGCGGGCGAGATCAAACTTTGCGCCGCGCATCATTGGGGCCGGGGTCTCGCACAATGTCGTCATCAGACGGGATGGCACGGTGTGGGCCTGGGGAGCTAATGGCAACGGTGAATTGGGCAATGGCCGATGGACCAACACCAACACGCCGGTACGGGTGACAGGACTTTCCAACATCGTCGCCCTGGTCGCGCCCCCGGATAACTCTTTCACATTGGCCTTGGATGCCGGTGGCAAAGTCTGGAGTTGGGGAGCGAATGGGAGCGGTCAATTGGGGCGAGGCGATGAGCTTTACGCGGATGAAAACACCGCCGTACTGGTGCCGGGTTTGAGCAACATCGTGGCGATAGCCGGTGGGGTTGGTGATGCGGTTGCCCTGAAAAGTGATGGCACAGTTTGGGCATGGGGAGACAATAGCATAGGACAACTTGGCGACAATTATGCCGAAAATTCGCGGGATTATGCCGCGCCGGTGCCGGGACTAACCAACGCCATCGGCATTGCGACGGGCGGCTATCACGATTTTGCTCTTTGCGCTGATGGCATGGTTTGGGGCTGGGGTTACAATGAGGGCGGCGAACTGGGCTTGGGCAATGCCGACGACCAGCCAGTGCCGGTTTTAGTGAGCACGCTCACCAATGTCGTGGCTTTGAGTGGCGGGATTTTTCATTCCATCGCGTTGCTCTCGAACGGCAGCGTCCAGGCTTGGGGTCCGAATTACCTTGGCGAAATCGGCAACATTAGTTCTTTAACGCCCGTCACCGTTTCGGGCTTGAGCAACATCATCGCCATCGCCAGTGGCGGATTCCACAACCTTTTTCTGGACACGAATGGGACATTGTTTCTTTGGGGAAACGGTTCTTGGTATCAAATGGGTAATAGCAGTAGAACCAATGTTCCTATGCCTTTTGCGCTGACCAGCGTTTCCAATGTGACGGCCATTGCGGGCGGCGAAACCAGTTCCATGATTTCGACCGCCGATGGAAGCCTTTACGTGTGGGGAAGCTCCGGCTCCGGGCAGCAATCCCTGCCATTTCTGGTGGATTTGTATGCCAACTATTCCAGCGATGGCAGCGGTTTGCCGGATTGGTGGGAAATTCAGTATTTTGGCCACCTTGGGCTTGATCCAAATGCCGACCCCGCCGGCGACGGATGGACGTTGCTTCAAGATTTCCAAAACGGTTTGAACCCGACCAATTTTTACACGCCGCCCACGCCCAGCGGTTTGATTGCAACTCAAAACACAAACCAAGCCGGCATTACGCTGACTTGGAATGCGGCCTCTCCGTCGCCGGTGAATTACATTATCTACCGGGACGATTTTGATTCGAGCACTTTGAGTTATGTCTTTCAACAAATCGGCGAAGTGTCTAGCAACGTCACGACCTTCGTTGACAATGGAGCAGTTGCCGGTGGCGATGCCAACTCGGTTTATGAAATCGAGGCCGTTTATCCCGGTGGTTCCTCCCCGCCAAGCGCCCAAGCGTATATCAATTCCACGGCACCGGCCACGCTCAATTACTATCTCCCGATGACAGCGCAAATGGTGCGCAACTCGACCGGCCACTGGCAACTGATGTTTTCAGGCATTCCGACCAATGTAGTTGCGGTGCAGTTGTATATTGGGCTTTACGGCTACGAATGGGACTTTGAATGGGGTGTTGATAATAATGCTGCTGACTGGTTCGACAATCAAGAATTGGTGGATACCATCCCTGTCAGCAGCCTGACCAACGGTTTTTTTGTCATCCCGGATTCAATAACCACCAATGAGATTGGAGACAATCAGATAGGAAGACTGGTTGGCGTGCAAGCCGTTGGACCAGATGAGAGAGTTGGCGCGATGTCCTTTGCTGGTTTCCTGCCTTACGATGCGCCAGGCTTTGTGGATGGCCAGCAACACCTGAAACAAAATCTGCTGTTTGAACTTCGCGGAGCAACCATCAGCCACCCCATCGGCCTTGAAGAACATAATGTTTGGTTTGATCCGTTTTTTACAGACATTGGTATTCCAGCCGATACCAACTACGTCGAGAGCAGTGTTTTCCACTATGGTTTGATGTTCAAGGCATATAACAATTTCATCGTCAGCTACGTTGAAATGGACGACCTTTGGCCGTTCACCGTGAATTATGATTTGCATAATCGTCTTTACGATCCGACTTACACCGGGCCATCGTCCTTTGTCTGGCAAACCAATCTGGTGACTATCCCCGCATCGGCCATCCTTGGCATTAGTGATCCATATTGGATTTCACAGGGCTTGGGCAATCTTGCCGATGTCGCCGCCTACACGAACAGCGGCAATTTTTACCTGCAAAACGGCGTGAACAATTTATTTGGACTCGCGTTCGCGACGGCATTGGTAGATACACCCGGTTATCATTACTACCCTTATTCGGGACAGCCTGGCGGCGGGTCATTGACCACACTTGCTACGGGAAGTTCGGTGTCTGAAGCCAATGTAAGCACGTTTTACAGCCAGACTGCCGACCCAAGTTTGGAGATTGTTGGTTATTATTTCGCGCCGGTGAACACGCCCGGAACGGCCTTGCCGGGCGATAACACGCCCTTCGAGCCGTATCCCTTGCCAATGCTCACAGGCTTTGCCGCGACCAATCAAACCGGCCTGATGATTGCATCAGTCGGCCAGCCCATTGTGATCGGCGCGTGGGCGAAGTATTCCATTCAAGGCAGCAGTCCAACTAAATACGCCTATCTCGGCCAGTATTTCTTCACCAACGCTTTCATGGTGAACGCCAATGGAAACATCACCAGCACCAACACCGGCATCGTCTCGCCCTACGGGGAATTCTTCCCGACCGAGCCGGGACCAGTGGCACTGATCACGATGCCGGACATTGACACCGGCCAACAAGCCACCGGCATTGTTCAGATCATTTCGCTGGCACTAGATGCCAACCACGACGGCACCATTGACACCACGTTCAATGGGCCGGACTTTGTTTCGGCCAACCACCCCTATCGCTTCTGGACTGACCAGAATTTTGACCGGCTTACCACTGATGCAGACGATGGCGTTCAATACGACGATGATGTGTCAAGCACCAGTTCGGATGCCAACTGCCCTTACACCGGCGTTTCCACACCCGATTGCAACTATCTGGACGGCTCCGGGCATCGCGTCATCCCTTGCGCCCGCGACCTGCAAGACTTCACCCGGCTCTGGATTTGCGGCATCACGTCCAACTTGCTGGCGGCGTTACCGGCGGACAGCACCGTCACGTTGAATTGGGGCGACGTTGGAAACCCGAACCCGAATAATCCAACGATTGACTTTTTTGCTGCTGCTGATGCGGACGGCGGCATCGGGTATCTAACCAATGCCAGCACTGCGAATTCGCAAGTTGATTCATTGTATTGCCCTTACATTGGACGGATTGGGCCAGGCACTAACCTTCAACTCAATGCCAGCCGATTTGTCAACAACTGGGCGGGAAATCATTTCATCTGGTGCGGCGTTGCACCGGGCAACGGGCAGTTGACCTTGACCATCACGGATGGCAACGGCAACACGCTGGCGCAAACCTCAACTTACATTCAACTGGTGGACATCAAGCAGATGTATGAGCGGTGGACGGTGGGCGAAGACCCGAACACCGCCCCGACCAACACGGCACAGATTGCCACCAACGATTTACCCAGCGGTGTGATATGGCCATTCCAATACGCCAATCCGGGTAACGCGAACACGCCTTACATTCTTTACGTCCACGGCTGGAACATGGAAACGTGGGAAAAAGACCGCTTTGCCGAATCTGCTTTCAAGCGGCTTTATTGGCGGGGCTATCAAGGACGGTTTGGCGTTTTTCGTTGGCCGACAGGTTACGGTTTTACTGGCAGCTATTGGCAAGCGTTGACTGACCCGCGTAACTTTGACAACAGTGAATTTACAGCTTGGCAATCAGCGGTGGGACTGCGGAACAAGCTGAATGATTTGAACGCGCAATATCCCGGCCATGTTTATATGCTGGCCCACAGTATGGGCAACATCGTGACCGGAGAAGCCT
The DNA here is from genome assembly GCA_049510295.1 of Verrucomicrobiota bacterium. GTDB lineage: Bacteria > Verrucomicrobiota > Verrucomicrobiia > Limisphaerales > UBA11358 > UBA11358. The sequence continues at coordinate 12,758 of JBEKZC010000011.1, forward strand.
TGCGTCTGGCTGGAAGCAATCAGCTTGTAAACACCTACGTTGCGAGCCAAGCGGCGCTTCCGGCGCACGATTACGATGCAACTGTTACCACGCCCTACCTGCTGCAATTTACATATACCTATCCCACCGAACCGCTCCACACGTTGCTGGGAAATCGTAATTACGGCCCGGACACGCCCGACATTTATGGGAACTGGCTGACCACCAATGCCGCTGCCGTTGGTCGGCGCATCAGCTTCTACAACCAAAACGATTTTGCGTTGGCAGCGCCGCGTTGGGGCTTCGATCAAATCACAAAGCCAGACAACTTGTTCAATGGTGACTACGTTTACGGTGGCAGCCCGAATGATCCTGCGCCGTGGAATCATTTTGGATTCGCTACAATTTCAGGAACGAACTTTTTCGATATTGTAAATAGTGTCGCCGACCGTTACCGGGTCATGGCCTACGCCGCCGAATCGCGTTCAACCGCTTTGGGCGCAACGCCAATAACAACATTCGATGCAAGCGTTGACCTGACCAGCCCAGATAATCACATTTGGCCGACAGATACATCCGGCCATGATTACGGAGATCACTTCTGGCACAGCGCCGAGTTCCGGGGTGACTATTGGCAGGAGTGGAACTATTAACTATTGGAACACACTGTTGTTCTCTTCACAATTTGGTTTTAACATCAGCAATCCATGAAAATCCAGCGTTCAATTTTTTGGTTTGTCGCCATCGTGGCGGCGTTGATTATGCTAGTCCTCTGGTTCGGGAAAAAGCAGCCGGTGACATCCTCGGCTGAAACGAACGCTACGCCGCCGCTGGCCACCACACCGGGCCAGCCGGTGAGCGCGCCTGTCCACACAAATACGCCACCGGCACAGGTTGCCGCGAACGCTTTGGCGCCTAGGCCGAACAAGGGCGAACAAATCAAGGAAGGACTGGCCACGTTGAACGACGTGCCAATCGCGTTTTACGGCAGATTGGAAGACCAGTTTGGGAGTCCGGTTGTCGGCGCGCAAATCGCGGCCAGCATCAGGATTTACAACGGTGTTCAATCCACCGTCGAACGATCTTCCGTCACCAGTGACGCAAATGGATTTTTTCAGGTGAAAGGCGGCAAAGGCGAGAGTTTGGGCATCATGCCCAAGAAGGAAGGTTATGTTTTGGCCACGACCAGCACCTATTTCAAATACTCGTATATGTATGCTGACCATTTTACCCCCGACCCGAACAATCCAACAGTCATCAAAATGTGGAAGTTGCACGGCGCGGAACCACTTGTCGGGATTAATCAGAACTACAAGCTCCATTACGCCAACACGCCCATCAATTTTGATTTGCTAACGGGTAAAATCGTTCCTGCTGGTGGTGACCTTAAAATCACAGTGAACCGACCTGCTGGTAATGTGTCGGAACACAATCCTCAAGACTGGGGTTTTGCGATTGAAGTTATCAATGGAGGTTTGATGGAAACTTCTTCAAAGGAATCAGCAATTTCTTTTGTAGCGCCTGAAAATGGTTATGAGCAGAGCGACACTTTATCTGCATCAAGCAATCGCCACGGAGTTGATGTCATTCAACAGAATTTCTTTGTTCAAAGTCGCAACGGACAAGTGTATAGCAAACTCGCCATTGCATTTCGTATTAACGACACGCCGGACGGGTTTATGTATATCACGTTCAGCGGCGTGGCCAACACGAACGGTTCGCGTAACTGGGAGGCGACCGTGCCGCAATGAGAATTTTCCGCGCACGGGTCGGGTATTGGCGTTGGCCGAAGGCATCGCTTGGACGGCGTTTGCGATGAAGCTGGCTCAATGGCAGCCGGTTGAGCCAGCAGGACAGCCGTTCCGGTTTGGCAGCCCTCTACCACGCATTTTCCCTTGCCGTCTGGCGCACAACTGCAAACCTTTTCGCTGTGCAATCGCTAACACCGCCAGACTCGTACCACCTTGAGGCTGCCCAAGGCTGGCTTGAACTCGGCAACCATCTTGAGGCGAACGAGGAACTTGAAAAGATTTCTCCGGCGCTGCGTATTCATCCCGACAACTCGCCCCCGACCGACCGGATGCTTGGATTCACCGGTCCTTTGCCCTGCATGAATTGAAGCGCACCCAGGAAGCGTTCGATCACCTGCTGCCCGTGGCGGACAGGTTTCCCAAGGTGTGGACGATACTGTACAACCTCGCGTGCTACTGCGCCCAACTGGGGCGACTGGACGAATGTCAAGAGTGGTTCAAAAAGGCTATGGCGATTGACGAGCACACCGTCAAGCGGGCCGGCATTGATGATCCCGACCTGAAACCACTGTGGGACAGCATGAGCACCACGGTTTGGAAACACACCGCTTAGCCTCAGCCTTATCCCTCACGGCGCAACAGTGGCACGGTAAAACCGCTGGCCAAGCAACCACCCCTCACCGCTCGCACGGGTTGGTAGCGGCTGTTAGACGGCCAAAACACAGTTTGTCGTTATGTTTCACTTGCTGGTGGCTTGTTATCGGTCTTTCCCATAAGGAAACCAGCAATAGTGCCCAGCAAACCCATCATCGGAGCTATCTGGTTCTGAGAGTAACCCGCAACAATAAGGAAAAGGCCCGCAATCACCACAAGAGAAATGCCTGTGATACGGATGGAATTCGTTCCCCAACCCTTCTTGAGCCGTAGCATGACTGCAACCTCCAACAAGATAATGAAGGCCCCGAACAACAAAACGCCCCAACTAAGACGTATCTCGGGAGAACTCACATCAGAATCGGTTGCTTGGGAGACATAATTGCTCACTGCGTTTGTCGGGTGCAGTTGATCTGGCGAAAGCCCAAAGTTCGCACCATACAAAGAACCCAACTGAGCCATCAAGAAAAGAATAACAAAGATGGCTGGCAATCGAAGTGACATCGTTTTCATAATGACGAGAACTGAGACACGCAGGACGTGTGATGTCAACCGCAAAAGCGGAACTGAAACAGCCAACCGGCGTTGGCTCCGGCGTGGGCGTCAACCGGACAAAACCGGACTGACTAACCTAACCGCGCTGATGAATTACTTTGTGAATAACTTTTCTGCAATTCCCCCTTTTTCCTACCGTAGTTGTTATCGTTAACCAGAAAAAAACTGGGTGAAAAAGGTTGGGTTAAAGCCTTCGAGCACGCCTCTGACTGCTCCGTTTATTATTAAATGAATTATGTCAGACCAGAATAAAAAATCCGAAGTGTGGGATGCTCTTGTTGCTTTGTTTGTTCTGTTTGCCGTGGCAACCGTCGCCGTGTTTGTTCTGTTTGGCAAAGCGATTGCGTTTTACTGGGTTTTCATCGAACTCGTGTCGTTGGTCATCGTTGGCGTGGCAGTGATAGCATATTTGCTTGTCGAATTTTGGAATTGGATGACAAGGAATAAACGACGGAAAATCAAATAAAAAGATGGACGCCCGGCCCGGACTTTCATCTGGGCGAGCAAGGCGCGGGCTTCGTTCGCGCGGTCCACGAACCGCGCCCGATGCACGCCCGCGCCGGGACAGAAGATTAGGCGCGCCAGTAAATTTTCAGGGAAAAGTTGGTGAATGAAGTGAAATTGTTGATTCCACCCCCCGCGTTGTTCGGGTAACAGCAAATGCTTCCTGCGCTGCCATTATAGTGTAAGTAAATTTTCGTAGTATCGGCCTGATACGAAAAGACCAGTGCTACATCATTTCCATCGAAAATTTCTTCCATCGAAATTTCCTGCCCAGCGGGTATGCCTGTCCCAGTGTCGTTAGCTGTGCAAAGTAAAACGGCACGGATAAAAGAAGGCGTGGCGGATAAACCGTGCGCGAAATTAGCACTCAACGGCGTGCCGTCTGTCAGCGGATACGTTGCTGATTGAGCAATCGGGGTTATGCCGTTGGCAATCTGGCAGAGCAAGTAGTTTGGTGATCGCGGCTTGATAACCCGGCGGGATGCCACATTCGAGACAAGCGGCACCGGAAACCGGTGAATTGCAACCCGACATGCTCCGGACGCGCCATGACACTAAGATCGAAATTGGTGGTTGCCCCGCTTTTAATCGCCGTCTGTTGGCTGAAATCCGTCAGGACTTCCCCGGGGACTTCATAGCAACAATAATCCAGTCCGTTCACCAGATTGCTGGTCCCGCCCGTCGCGTCCGCTTGCATCCGGAATAACCTGGTGTCGGGAATTTTCTGTCGCGGCAGGCCCGGTCCTTCGTAATCCACCTCCAGCCCGTATTTTTCAACGCCGTTGAACCAATCCACACGGATGGGATGCCGGCCAGCCTTCAGATAAACCGCTCCGGATTTCTCGGTCATTCCATGGATGCCATTGTTGTCCACCACCGACCCCTTGGCACCGAGCCTGAAGCCGGCCCCTCTTCGGGCGATGGTGCCGTTGCCCTCCACGCGCACCCGCTGTCCCGACTGCACAGGCTGGGTATGGAAATCCATTTCCAGTTCGGCAGTTCCGGACTGGTCATGCAGCACCAGTTTTCGCTGGGTTGGATTTGCCCACCAGACGTTGCCCTCCAGCCGGATGGGGTATCTGGCATTCACACCTTGGGAACTTAAATGCCGCAACTGCGCGATATTGGTCACCATGGGAAACGAAGACGTCGCCGGCTCCTGGCCCGCCGCGACGAGGCCGGTCACGATTGAAATGACCGCCAGCGTCAGGCGGCAAATGCTCGCAATACGCCACGGACGGGCAAAGGAAATGGCGTGCATGGAGATAAAGTAAACCATCGTCGCCCCTTTTTGAACCATTAAACGGTTGCCGGCGGCAAAACCGTTTCCAAGGATGACGAAGTTCAACCGGTTTGTCCGGGATTGGAATTATTCCCGTTGGGCGTTTGCTTTGGCGATGGCCACCGCACTGTCGCTGGTCGCGGGCGCGCTGGTACGTGAATCGGCGATGGCCACAATCTGTTGGTTGACCAGGATGGCCGCCTGCAATTGTGGGGCGTTCCAGATCGGCTCCGAATATACCGGCGAGGCAGCGGAAGGCTCGGTGCCGTCCGTGGTGTAATGGATTTTATAGTCCGGCACCCGGGCACCATCGGGTGCAGCCGCCGCGGACAGTATCCGGGTGCGGTCCTTTTCATTTGCCAGACAGATGGCGTAAACCGCGCAGCGGGGTTTCGTAACGTCGCTGGCCACCAACGTTGTGGCAGTCCCCGCTTCACTCATGATGGGATTTTCCCCGACGAGTTGTGCCGGACCCGTGGTCCCGAAAAAAACCGGCACTCGGGCGGTTGGAACGAGTGTACCGGCCTTGTCTTTCAGGCTGGCATAGCAAAACGTCGTGTCCTTGTCGCCCGCCGCAAAAGGCCGGCCACTCAAATCGAATTCCAAGGCCAACCCGCTGAGTTCGCCCGGTGTGCGACGCTCAAACCGCGCCACCTCGTGCCCACCGATGTAGCCGATGGCTTGTAACGTGCCCGGCTGGAACCGGTCGGTTTTGAAGGTGAAGGGCGCGTGTTTCAGGTTGGTGGACACGCGTGAGGTGTCGGGGCGGCGGCGTTCCACGAGCTTCCCATTCAAATACAAAGCCACTTCCTCGCAATTGCTGAAAACCCGCACCTCGCGGGGGGAATTGGCCGTCCAGTAGTTGGCAATAAAAATCACCGGTCCCAGTGGACGACCGGCAACCGGCTCGCCGGCATCGCGTTGACTGCGGAAAAACCAGTAGCTGAACTTGGGCAGACGAAAGATGTCCATCACGCCCGACGATTCCAAATCCGGGGCGTAACCGCGATTGTAGTCGAACATGACCCAGACCCCGTCGCCAAACGCGGAGGTTTTCAGGTCGTCGTTGTGTGCTTCCTGAAAATTCAGGGCTTGTTGCAACAACCGGACCTCGCCATCACCGCGCAACTGGCGGCTGCTGCGTTCGGCGGATTGCAGATCCTTCCATTTCTCCTGCTCCAAGCCGGCGTTCTGCGCGTAATATTCCCAGTCACCATACTCGCTGATGAGACAAGGCTGGTCCTTGACCTCGTGGCAGCCGCCATGCTGGCGGGCCTGGATGAAAACATCGTAACCCTTTTTCCAGCCGCAGGTGTAGCACTGGTCGCCGGGATATTCCTCATGGACGATGGCATTGGCCTGCTCGATGAAGGATAGCGGCATATCGCTCTCATTCAGGGAAACTTCCCAGAGGACCACGCAGGGATGATTACGGTCGCGCCTGACCAACTCGCGGCATTCCCGGTATTTCAATGCGGCGAAAGCCGGGTCCTTGCCGAAATATTGCCAGCCCATGAGGCTGTCCATGACCACCAATCCCAGTTCATCGCAGGCATCCAGAAAGGCGGGCGATTGCGGATAGTGCGACAAGCGGATGTAATCAAAGCCTGCCTCCTTGATTTTCAGGGCATCGCGATACTGCACATCGTCGGAGAGTGCATTGCCCAGGTAGGGATATTCCTGGTGCCGGTTGGCGCCGCGCAGGAACATCTTTTCACCATTGATCCAAAAACCGTCCTTGGTGATTTGGATCCGCCGGATGCCAATGCGGGTCTGCTCCCGGTCTGCCAGGCTGCCCTGCTCGATCAATTCCGAGCGCACCTGGTACAGGCTGGGTGATTGGGGCGACCAGAGTTTCGGGTTCGCCACGTGGATTTCCTGGATGACCTCACGGTCCGTTCCGGCGGCCAATGCCTCCGGGACCGATTCCACCGAGGCCACGGCCTGTCCTTGAGCATCAAACAGGGCCGTTTTGATCACAAAGGTGCGCGGAGTTTCATCGTCATTCTTCACCTGGGTCCGGACATTTACCGTCGCCTGCTCCCGGGACACGGCCGGGAACGTCACAAACACTCCGCCTCCGGCGGTCTGGCCGGCCAGGATGGGATCAGTGATGTGGAGTTTGTTCTTGAGGATCAGGCGGGCGTCGCGATACAGGCCGCCATAGAGATTGAAATCCAAATCCGCCAGCGGTTTGGGACCGGTGATCGGGTTGTCGCGATTGTCCAGGCGGACCGCGATGACGTTCTTTTCACCGAGCCTGGCGAGCTTTGAAATATCCATGACGTAGGGCAGATAACCGCCCATGAATTTTCCGGCGGATTGACCATTGACCCAGACTTCCGTGGCGTTCATCGCTCCATCGAACCGGAGGATGATTTCCTTGTCGCGAGCTTCCGGCGGCAGGTCGAACGTTTTGCGATACCAGCAAATGCCCTGCCACTGGCGCGCGCCCCGGCCGGTCACCAACGCTTCGGTGTGGGCGGTATGGGGCAAGGTCACCGTTTCCCATGCCCGGTCGTCATATTCCGGTGCCTGCGCCTGTGGCGCCTCGGCCCGGACAAACCGCCACTGGCTGTCAAAGGGAACCGCTGGCGGTTCCGCTGCGGTTGCCCACCACGCGCCCAAAAGCAGCATCGCCAAAAACACCCCCGGTTTGGCGTGCGTGCTCAACCGGTTTGTCTTTCCAAATTCCATGGGTCAAAGCTTGCGAACATAAAGGCATCAGTTCGACTGCAAACGGTAAAAGCGGCTTTGGTTGGAACCGATTGGCAGAGTAACGCTGAACATGGTTCCTGTGTTTTGGGCTGAATTCGTCACTTGCAACCAGGCCGCCAGCGGCATCAAATCGGTCACCGTCGTCAGTGTCATTCCCGCTCCGCTTAACGGCCATTGCAGTGTCAGATTGGAGCCTGTCAGGCTGGGGTTCAACGTGAGCGGAGCCGCCAATTGGCCAACCGCATCCGTCACCGGAAGAACATTGCCGCCGGAATTGAAAAATGACGTCGTGTAAACCCCGGCCTCGTTCACTCCGTTCACCTTCTGATACTCTGCTCCCCACCAAAAAATGCCGGCCCCCAACCGGCCGGGTACACTCTTTACCACCTGGGCCAGCGCGACCAGAAACTGAACCTGCCCGTTCGTGGTGCCCGGGATGCCATAAATGTTTGTTGTCCAGTAAGAGTTGGTCCAGGGGAAATCGGTTTCTGCTATCATCACGGGTTTGGCATAGCGTTTGGCCGCATTGGTCAGGCAGTTGGCCACGTTGCTCAACGGGCCATGCCAGTACGGATAATAACTCTCGCCAATGATGTCGTAAGGAACTCCTTGAGCGTTCAGGTTGTCAAAATACGATTCGGTGGTGGCCCAGTCTCCGCCACGGTCAATATGAACGATAATTTTGGGCATTTTAGCGCCCGTAGCGTTCGTAGCGTCCTTGATTCCCTGAATTGCAGCATTCATCAATTGGCCAAGCCGAATCCATGATGGGTTGGAGCTGCTCCACGTGCCCGAAAGCTGCCCATTGGTCCACAACATGCCGTCGGTGATTTCATTTCCAATCTGGACGTAATCCGGCATCGCGCCCGCAGCTTCAAAGGCGGCGATGGTGTTACTGTTGTAAGTGCGCATCTGCTGTACAAGCTGGGTAAAGTTCAGGTTTGTCCAAGCGTCGGGGGTGGCTTGATGACCAGGATCGGCCCAAGTGTCGGAGCAATGAAAATCCAAGGAGAAGAGCAGTCCGGCATTCTTGACCCGCACGGCCAGGGGCACGGTGTAGCTGAGGTTGTTGGTGTAGTCGTAAGAATCCGCGCTGGCCTGGGCCGCACTGCTGGTCCAGAGCCGCAGCCTTATGCAATTGATGCCGTGGTTCTTGAGAATTTGAATCCCATCTTGAGCCTGTCCGTCTTTATACGTAATATTCCGGACTTCGAAAAACGCCAAGTCGGAGAAGTCCGCGCCAGCCACGAACGGAGCGGCGGCCGGAAGGATCTGATCGTTGAAATAGACAACCGGCAGATTGGTGGCGCCCCCGGGGACTATGAAGGAACGGTTGCCACCCAGCGTTGAAGTGGGACTTTCCCAGTTCAAGGCGCTGAAGTTGCCACCGGGATTGATTACAAACTTGTGGTACTCGGTGCTGCCGAAACTGTTGACGATGCTGAACGTGCCCGTGTACAGGTTGGTGTTCCCCCCCACCGGCGTCAACAGGCAGCTGGTTGACCCGTCCGAAGCGGTTTGTTCCCAGTTGGGCGACGAAAAAGTGCCGCTGACAAAAACCGTGTCCACGCCCGGGTGAAAATTCCCCAAGGCAATTTGCGTCCCCATGTTTACCTGATAGGTGACTTGAATTGCGGATGCGGCAACAGCCGTCCCGAGCAACAGGCCCGCCAGACAGGCGGCTTTCTTTATGCCGCGCGTGAAGCCGGTGACTGCTGACCCGCAGTTGGGGAAGAGTTCCAAGATGGCAGGAACCGGATTTGTGAATTTCATGCCCATGCAACAGTTTACAGCCAAATCAAATTCCGCCAAACCAAAGCCGGAACTGTTTTGCCCACCGTCAAACAGTCCCGGCTTCATTGCTCCCGACGTTAACCCGGCCGGCAGCTTCCATTGATACTGAATCTTCAAGGCCCTATCAACCGGAAGAACTGTGGGCCGGGGCCAAAGTTGTTGGTCACCGCACTTTGTCCCTGGGTATTGGAAACATCCACCCACCCGCTCAGCAGATTGGTTGAGTTCTGGAGACGAATATGATTGGGGGCGTTGGTGCCGGACGCCCATGAGAGCGCAGTTTGTGCGCCGGAGACGCTGATGTTTATCGGGCCCAGATCGACGTAATTGTTAAAATAATCGCCGGGCAGATTGGTGTTTCCAACCAAGGTAAACTGGTGGTTTTTAGCGCCCCCCGGCCCCACACCGTCGTTTTCCCAAGTCACGCCCCCGTTAAGATCGTACTTATAATCAACCACCGTTCCCGGTGAAAGAGCTATGGCCACCGTCCCGGTATAAACATAAGGGGTGGCCGTTTGCGTTAATAGACCTTCGAGCCCGGTCCAATCCCAATCGCCATTGACATACAAGTAATCCGAACTTGGATCGAAGAGCCCCATCAAATATTCCACCAGCATGTTCACCTGGAACGTCACCGCGTAACTTAAATTGACATTCGTAATGTTGTTCCAAAGGTTTAAAGGCAAAACTTCGTTGGTGCTGGTAAGAGTGAACGTGCGGTTCGCAGTGCCATTGGTCCCGACATTGCCTTCCCAGGTTCCGCCGTAGCCGTTAATGGCGTACTTGTATTGGAACACACTCCCCAGCGTCAGATCGGTGGCGGTAAGCCTGCCGACGTAGTTGCTGGTGCCCGAAACGTTCGCCAACAGGAGCCCCCCGGTCTGTAACCAATTGTTCCAGGAACCAAAAGCGTCAACGTAATTCTGGCCAATGGTGAACTTACCCTGGGTGATGGCCGGCCCCATGTCCACCTGGAAAGTGATCCAAACCTGGTAGGACGGCGCGTTGGACGCGTCACTGAAATAAACAACCGGCAGGTTGGTGCCTCCAGCCGGCACCTGAAAGTAGCGGTCGCCACCGTTGGGAATACTGGCGGGCACCTCCCAAATCAAGGCGTTGCCGGTGGAATTGCCACCGGGATTGATGATGAACTTGTAATCGGTGTAATTGGTGCCACTCTGCGCGGCCAGGTTTTTCGTGATGCTGTACACGTTGGTGTTGGCAGTCACTGCCATGATGTTGGTCGTGGCCCAACCGTCCCAGTTGCCGCCGACCAAAACCGTGTCGCCATTCCCCACGTTGAAATTCCCCAAGGCGGTTTGGACCGACATATTGACGTTGAAAACAACCGGGTCGGCGGACGCCGCAATTATCGGACCTAGAAAGAGTCCGGCCGTTATTGTCAGCTTCATCGTGATATTGGCGAGTTTCATAGTCATGTGCAGTGTTATGTTGTTATGTTCTGCCCCGCCTCCGTCCTAATCGGCGGGTAATTCGTAAAAACCGGATGCCCAAATCGTTTCCGTATCATTGCCGGGCGCGGTTCCGGCGCAGAACCATCAGAAGGATTGCCCCTCCGCTCAACAGCGCCAGCGTGGCGGGTTCGGGAACGGGGGCTACTACGGTGTAGCTGGTCGTACTGAAGGTCGAACCGGCGGCTGTAGCAGAGTCATATGGATCAGGATTCCAAGCTACGCCTGCGGTATAAACCCCGGTGCCCAGGTCCAATGCACTATAAGCACCAGCCCCTGAATACGATGACAAAACGTCGAAGTTGAAACTGCTGCCGACACTCAACCCGAGGCTACTTAGCGGAAACGTCATTGTGGCTGATGAAGGCGTGTTAAAAATATAGGACGGCGCGTCTTGGATCCACGACGAACCACCTCCTAAATATTCTGCGACCAAACTGGCACCAGTTCCCCAAGTGCCAATAAAGAAGTTTTCACCGCTACTGATGCCCAGCGGATTACCCCAACTGTTATTATTTCCAGATATAGCCCATCCATTGGCGGCCTGGCCATTTACCTGAATATCGATATAATACTTAATGTATGAAGCCTGCGGCTGGGTCGAATTGATGGTGAAACTAATATTGTTCGCATCGTTCTGGACCACAACGCTATCAATAGCTGCGCCGTCCGCGGCCGAAGCGCCTTGAGACACGCCGGGGCCAAGATAAGTGGTCTGGGCTTTCGCAGGCAGCGTAATCAAGGCCAAAGCAGCGAGGATAGAAGTGATGGAAAGAATGGTTTTCATTTTCATGATTTTTCCAGGTTGAGTTTTTTGTTTTCTGGGTTTACTGGTGGTGAATTATCGCTTGTTTATTGGTTTTGCCTAGCCTGACAAATGTCAGGCTCGCGAAAATCCCTTTAAAATCAGTAAAAAGCCGTGGTATTGCCAAAGTATTGCCATTGAATCTGAAAGCGGGGGTGGGGTTCAACATGACCGTCGGCAAAGGTGGCGTTGACCGAAATGAGACTGCCGCCATAGGAATGTCCCGCCCCAGCCAGAGCCACGTTCGTTTGCAAGGTGGCTGTGGATCCGGACCCGCCGGAAGCGAAGCAATAGTCGCTGATGATCGGCTGGAAACCGACAATCAGGTCGGTCGTCCGGACGGGCCATCCGTCGGTCGTGCGGCACTTGCCCAACCCCGATGTGGGTGAAGGAAACACGTATTGAGCAGGCGCACCAGCAACCTGACGCGGCACCCACCAGGCGTGATTGATGACGCACAAATTGGGAGTACCGTAAACCAGCATGAGCGCGGTATTCAAATTGTCCGTGGAAACAATGTAGTACCCCACATCCTGGAACAACATGTTGTTGAGCGTGTCGAATTCATCGGGCCGGGCCGGACAAAACCACATCGGCACGGTCAGGCCTATCAAGGCCAATTGTGGTTCCATATTCGTACCCACGTCCCATGCATTATGGCCGGAATTGGCAACAGGAAAGGAAGGCAGACGGTTCTGCGCGTCTTCGTTGGCGTAGATACTGGCTACGGTGCCCCACTGCCGGTAGTTCGACGTGCAATTGACGACCTTGGCGCGGAATTTGGCGCCGGCGAGCGCCGGCAGAAGCAAGGCGGCCAAAATGGCAATAATGGCTATGACCACCAGCAATTCAATCAGGGTAAAAGCCGTAAATGTTTGCAACGGGTCGTCAAGATATGTCGGACGGCGTTTTGCAATCATATAGCGTATGTCGGCAATAATACTCCCTCAACTTTTCGCCTTTGCCTAGCCTGTCAAATGTCAGGTCTGAGCCCTTGCCCTTTTGCCTAAAAACCCTTGTAAACAAACGTAATCACAGCCTTCAAGACCAAAACCATGACTTACGGGCGGGAAATTACTCATGCAGATTTTGTCGAGCGGAACTTTAACACCGCTTCCGTGCGCGAGTGGACATGCAGCTTGCTGTAAATATTTTCCAGGTGCCATCGTACCGTCCCGGTGCTCAAACCCAGACGGTCGGCAATCTCCTTGTTGGCCAGGCCCATCGCCAGCAACTCGAGGATTTTACGTTCGCTCGGCCGGAGTTCGTCCAAGCCGGTCGCAACTGCCACCGGCTGTTGAAATGACGCGATGACCTTGCGCGCGATTTCGCGGGGCATCGGCACGCCGCCCATCCGGGCCTCGCGCACGGCGGAAACCAGTTCCGCCGGTGTGCAGCGCTTCAACAGGTAACCGCACGCGCCCGCGCGCAACGCTGCGGAAATCCGTTCCGTGTCTTCATACACCGTCACCATGATGATTTGGACCGCCGGCAGCATTTTTTTAATCTGGGCGGTGCACTCGATGCCGGACAGTTTGGGCAACTGGATGTCCATCAGCACCACCTCCGGCTGATGCTTCGGAATTCCCACCAGCGCCTCCTCGGCGGTCGCACAGGCGAAGACGCAACGGCACTCCGGGTCGGTCTGCACAAAGTGCGTCAGGCTTTCCCGGATGGTTTTGCTGTCTTCAACAATGGCGACCCGGATCATAAATTATAAGGGCATGTAAAACCGCACCGTGGTGCCGCGCCCGGACTGGCTGGCGATGGCAAACCGCCCGCCCATCTTCTCCAGCCGCGCCCGCATGTTGACCAGTCCGTCGCCGCCCGACCTGGCAGCACCGGCCGCCAAGCCGCGCCCGTTGTCGGCGATGGACAAACGCAATCGGTTGCCAATCAGCCGCACCCCCAGGCGGACTTCGGTGGCGCCGGAGTGGCGGATCACGTTGGTCAGCGCCTCCTTGAACGCCAGGAAAAATTCGTGCCGGTGAACTGAGGACACCGTCCGATCTGGCAAATCAACCGCCCCTTTCAACTGGCAGGCGATGTTCGCCAGTTTCAAAAGCCGGTCCGCATACAGGCAGGAATAACTTACCAGCGACATCAGGGAATCGTGCTTGGGGTTCATGGCCCAGACAATTTCATCCAGTGCCGTGACCATCTGTCGGGCCCGGTCGCCAATCTCATCCAGATGCCGGTCCGGCCCGTTGTTGGCGCCGGACGCCGACCCGGCCACGGTGACCAGCATGCTGATTTCGGTGATGCCCGACCCGAGTTCATCGTGCAGGTCTTGGGCGATGCGCGCCCGCTCCTGCTCCATCGCCCGCTGGTGCTCCACCCACTGACGTTCCTGGATCTGAACTTCGAGCTCAGCCGTGCGAGCCTCGACTTTGCGGTGGAGCTGGGTGATCCAGAGCACCGTCACGGCCAGCACGCACGCCAGCGCGCCCATGCTGATCAACAGTCGTTCCAGCGTCCACCACGGCGGCCTTGCCAGCACCGTGACGTCGGCCGGCGAATTAAGCAGCAATTCAAAGGACGATATGTCCTGGCCCACTGCCCGGTTCCCGCCCTGCCCCGAATACACCCCCGTCAATTCCAACTGACTGCCCACCGGCAACGATTCCACCGACCCGTTCGTGGTATCCAGCCGCGCAACAAAGGTCCGCACACCGTTCTGGATTTCCAGCATCTGTTCGGTCTGCGTCCCCCGCACGCTCACCAGCACGCCCTTCACCCGCACACGGGTCGCGTCGTAATCCGACTGGATCAGCTTGTCCGCCGGCAGAATTTTTGCCTCAGGCAGCGGGGCCCGGCCGGTTTTGCGCGCCACCGCCTCGCGCAACACGGGCGACGCCCCGCTCAATTCCGGGAAGCCCACCACTTCCACCAAATCACCCGCCTTCAGTTGCTCCGGCTTTTTCGTGATGAAGCGCAATCCGTTCCGTCCGTCCGTCATGTAATATTCCGTGTCCCGCACGTGAACAATTTGTCCGGACACTTTTACGCGCTGAAACACGCTCGCCTGCGGATCGAACAGCAATAATTCCGCCGCCGTCTTCCGAGGGATGGCAAACAGATCCGCCGGCGCCGGCTGGTCCACCGAAATGTCTGCGCCGTAAATCCGGATTTCGCCCACCTTCACTTCGTGGGTCACATAATCCCACGAGGCAAACAGGCAGCCCCGCACCCGGACCAGCGCGTCTTCATAATGTTCCAACGCTTCGGGTTTCAGGCCGGTCACCCGCAGTTCCAGTTTGATGCGGCCGCCTTGCGTGAGCAGGGTCACCCCGTTGGTCTGCACCGCCGTGATGATGCCCTGGATTTCCACGTACTGCGCGTCCAGGCTCCCGTTCAACAACTGGTCCCAGGTGGGATACCACGGTGTGGGCAGGTGCCCCTCGCCCAGGCTGATGATCTGCTGCGCATCCACAATCGGCGCAAATAAACTCGGGTCCGTCACGCCTTGGACTTCCAGAAATTCCCCGATTTGCGGTGGACGCGAACGGATTTCGGAATGGTCCTCCACGTAAAGTCCGCGGCTGGAATCCTGGAGGACAAACGCCTGGCGCTCCGGCACCACGCAGGTGACCACACCCCGGATTTTGACCGGGTACCCACGCTGCGCCTCCTCCCGTTTCAAGCGATGCACTTCGGCGGCCGTCGTCAGCACCGGCAGCGTCCCCGCATTGGTGCTCGTGTTTTCCATCGCCTCCCGGTGCGTCCCCATTACCTCGATCTCTTTGCCGCTGGGCACCAGCAAAACGCCGGGGACCTTTTGTCCGTCGGTGGTGTCGGCGCTCTGGCAAAATCCCGTCGCGCGAATCCGGCTGTTCAAAAGCGGCGTGGCCGGCAACTGCGAGCCGTCCGCAATCTCCACCCGCATCCGGTCAGCCCCGGCGCTCAACTCCAGCTTCACCCCGTCCGGCTGTTCGTTCACAAACGTCACCTTCCCCTCCACTGCCGCCCATTGGCCGTCCTCCCCGTCGCGCAAGGTCTGGCCGATGACGATTTGCCGCGGCCCGGGCAATTCCGCCCGGCCGGTCACCGTCAATTGCAGCGACGGCTTGCCGACGAACAACTGGCTGCCGTCATCCGATTTCGTGTGGAACGTGTATAAACCGTCGCGCGGCACTTCCAAAAAACCGGTGAATTGCAGCCCCACATGCTCCGGACGGGCCATGACACTGAGATCGAAGTTGGTGACCGTCCCGGTTTTAATCGCCGTCAGTTGGCTGAAATCCGGCAGGACTTCACCGATGACTTCATAACAACGATAGTCCAGTCCGTTGACCCAATTGCTGGTCCCGCCCGCCATGTCTGTTTGCATCCGGAAGAGCGCCGTGGCCGGAATTTTCTGCCGCGGCAGGCCCGGTCCTTCGTAATCCACCTCCAACCCGTATTTTTCGACGCCGTTGAACCAATCCACGCGGATGGGATGCCGCCCCGCTTTCAGATAAATCGCCCCGGATTTTTCAACCATGCCATGGATGCCGTTGTTGTCCACCACCGACCCCTTGGCGCCGAGCCTGAAGCCGGCCCCCCTCCGGGCAATAATGCCGTTGCCCTCCACCTGCACCTGTTGCCCCGGCTGGACCAGCTGGCCGGCCAGATCCATTTCCAATTCCGCCGCTCCGGATTCATCCTTCAAAACGAATCTTCCCTGCGCCGGGTTCGCCCACCAGACAGTCCCTTCCAGACAGATGGCATGGCTGACTTTGGAGTCCGCTGAACTCAGGCGGGAAATTTGCAGCACATTGGTAACGTCGAATGCCGGCTGGCTGGCCATCCCCTGCTCTGCCGCTGCCGTTTGGATTATCAACGCTGCGCCCAACATCAAACTGCAACCGGCGATGGCAAGCCGGGGCCAGACCATAAAAGTTGCGCGCATGAAGTCAGGATATTTGTTCAAACCGGATTCTGCACGACGAAATGGAACGGAGCGCGGCTGTCTCAGCCGCAGCATGCTCGACAGCCTAAAACCCGTGGCATTGCGTACGCTCATTCGACAATCCGAGCTGCTGCGGGTGGGACACCCGCGCTCCAAAGATGGCGCACCTCCAGAAAGAGATATTCCCCGATCCCTCATGGAATCGAATTGGTCGTTTCCGATTGCAGACCCAACACATTCATCGCCGGCAACGGATGGCCCGTGGCGTCAAACAGCGAATTTGCATCCGGCCCGCGCCAGCGGTTGGTGGCCCCGGAAATGTAAGTCGCCTCCGGATGCCAGTAGCTGACGCCGATGCCGCCGGCTTCCTTGACCGTCCGGGTGAGATCGGCCAGGAATTGTTTTTGTCCGGCAGGTGTCTCCGGCCAGATCATGAATTTGGCGGCAGCAGGCGAAGGCCGGGTGTCGCGGGACGGATAACCGGTTTCCACAATCATCACGTCCTTGCCGTAACGCCGGATGGTCTTGCGAAGATTGTCCCGGACATTTTTGAGCGTGCCGTGCCAGCGCGGATAATAACTCTGACCCACCACATCGTAATCCACCCCGGCCGCGGTGAGATGATCGAAATACCACCTGGTCACCGGCCAGTCGCCGCCACAGTCAATGTGAACGATGATGCGTACGTGGTCCTCGGGCGTGGTGACTGAGCGGACACCGTCAATGTCGGCCTTGAGCAGTCGGACGAGATGGTCCCACTGTTTGGCATCGTCGTACGGTTCCGGCGGCGACATCACCTTCACCTCGCCTTCGAACACCTTGACGGTGGAGAGCGGGACCTTCACCTGTCCATCGGGCCACAACATGCCGCCGGTGATTTCGTTGCCCACCTGCACAAAGTCCGGCGTGGCGCCGGCGTCCTTCAACGTCTTGACCACCGATGCGGTATAGGCGCCGGATTTATTGACGAGCGCGTCAAAATCGAGACCAGCCCAGGCGGCGGGTTTGTTTTGCTTTTGCGGATCGGCCCACCAGTCGGAATAATGGAAATCGAGCATGAACGTGCCACCGGCGTCCTTGATGCGTTTGGCCAGCTTCGTGGTGTAATCCAGCCCGTTCACGCCGTTGGCAGGGTCCACCCAGATGCGCAGGCGAAAACAGGTCCAGCCATGCTTCATGAAAATGGCAACCGCATCGCCGGGCTGGTCGCCATCCAGGTAAATCCCGCCGCGCTGTTCAATCGTGGCCAATGCAGAAATGTCCGCGCCGAGGTGGAACGACGGCGGTTTGGCCGTGGCCGGCGCGGTCACAGCTTTATGGCTCGCGCACCCGGCAACCAGAAACGAAATGATGGTGGCGACAATCCACGCGCAAACGCGGACGAAGTTCGGGGACAAGAATGGATGTTTCGGTTTAATTGGATATGGCATGAAGTCGTGGATGATTTGACTTCATGATGTCCAAGTTCCGGCCCTCTGCCTAGCCTGTCAAATGCAAGGGTAGCACCGTGTTGTTTTCCGATCGGGTCATGTGTGCTGGATTCGTCTGCATGGATAACTTTTACAAATATCTCACGATGCCAGCCTCTTTGATCCAATAACAATTCCCATTGCCCCGTTTTGAACTGTGTAATACCCATCACTGGACTCCAGCGCAACGGCATATGCCGGTGGTAAGGAACGTAAAACATTCTTTGCTTTTGCATTGGCAAAACCAGTACGGCAAAACGGCGACAATATTCTCGGCAATTCGCCTCCGAGTGTGTAGACTTTTTGATAAGAACTCGAACCAGAACGAATCTAAAAGGCCAAAACATTTTGCGCAGTCTTGCTATGGGTCAAATTTCAAATCTAGAACGTGAAAACTTGGGTTAAAAAATTGCTCGCATTGCCGGCCGGTGCTGAAACGGTCAAACGAGTCTGGTTTCTGGGGTTGTGCGTTTGGCTGGCAATGTTTTCCAATGCATCTGCCAGAACGGTGCCTAATACCGATGATCCCGTTGGTTTCTTTACGACTGTTGCCGATAAAATGCTGCGGAACACTTTCAATTTTGGCGTGACCAACATCCCCGTCGAAACCAACGGTGTTTTTGTTTATTCCCCCGCCGCCCAGAGGCTGTTGCAACTTTCGGCGAATATTTACGACGCTGCCACGACCAATTTTTATCCGACCGTTTTCCGGCCGGTTTTCAACCGCGACATATCCGGAAACGTATTCATCACCGGCTACCAGCAGGTTGTCGGCGTAAATGGGATAAATGACCCGCAACTCGCACTGCCGATAGATGTGTCGGCTTTGTCAACCGGCATAAGTTCCAACCTGAATGTCTATGGCGTTCCTTGGATCATTGGTGCGAAGAAAGGGTTCCCAAACTTCAACGAATTTTCAATGGAGAGCATAGTGCAGACGACACGCAAATTACAGGTCATCAGAACCGTCACCAACCTGCCGCCACAGGCCCCTCAATATCAGACAAATCAGATGTATATCTTTAGCATCAACAATTCAATTGGAATTGAATGCTTGAATTCTTATAGCAACAACTATCCCAATGTCGTGCAGATAGTGTTGAATGATAATCTCTCGATGACATTGACCAATACTGGTTCATTGGTCGTTTTAAGCAATTATTTCATTTCAGTTGTCACCAATATTACCCAATGGCCGGGTTCTCTCTGGGGTTATAATGCGTTGTATTCGAATCCTTTCATCATTCCGCTCCAGACCAATGTTGCTTTCATGCCGGCCTCGGTTTATTCATTTCTGTATCAGACTTTTACTCCTGTAAATCAAAGTCCCCCTTGGGAAACCAATATCAATCTGACCGATCTGCCGCATTTGGGTTTGGCGACCTCGAATCGGTTGCAGTTGTTCATGCTCGATGGCAACCATGTCATTGATTATGTGCAATTCGCCGGCCCGAACAGTCTGTGTGATCTCAACGCCGAGCTGGCAACTCCTGATCAATTCGATCCGAATGGTCTGTGGCAAACGAATCTTCTGGGAGTGTTTAACCAAATAAAGCTGTCCAGAGGAATGATGATCCCCGATAGCGTGCCTCCCGAAGATGGTTATCAATGGTTGCCACCGCCGGTTCCCGGTATTACCACCATCCCACAATCGCAGGCTTATTTTCAGGGGTTGTTTCAGCCGAACAATATAGGCGTGTCTTTTACGTGGAATGATGGTACTCCCGGCGCAGTCGAGACGAACCTGTCGTATGGCACCCAGGCGCCTTTCACGCCTACCCGCACCG
Source organism: Verrucomicrobiota bacterium (assembly GCA_049510295.1). Classification (GTDB taxonomy): domain Bacteria; phylum Verrucomicrobiota; class Verrucomicrobiia; order Limisphaerales; family UBA11358; genus UBA11358. Next base: position 32,419 of record JBEKZC010000011.1, read on the forward strand.
TGATCCAATATATTTCCTGGCAGGCCAACGACCCGCTGGTTCATTACGTGGCCAGTGACTTGAATTATACAGGCAATGAACATGGCAATCTTTCCACTGGCATAACCAACTATGACCGCACGGCATTCCCCATGTTGCCCGACCTGGGCAACGTGAACGACCGTTACCAGCCGTGGGGCATGAATTCCCAAATGGCCGAACTGGCCAATGTCAGTACCAACGCTTTCGATCCCGCATTCAAAGACCCGCTGGTGTGGCAGCCCGATGATTGGAATTTTCCCAGCGGCAATGGCCTGCCGCTGGCCACGCTTGGGCAAGTTCATCGCGGCACGCCGTGGCAGACGGTTTATCTCAAAGCGTCAAATGTCCTGCATGAGAATGGCAGCATCGGAACCAACACCTGGGCGCAATGGACGGGCGACCTGGATCCGTTTGACGCCGCGCTGTCAGCTCCAGTCAACGACTGGCGGCTGGCGGGTTTGTTGGTGGCGTTGTTGAACACAAACGACCCGGCACAATTGATGTCGGTCAATGACAGAAACACGGCTGATTGGTTAAATGTCCTTGGCACTATCACTGTGCAAACAAATTCCGCTTCGCTCCCATTTCGTTTTGTCGTTCCACAGTTCGAATCCTACGTCATGTTGAGCAACTCGCCGCAGGCGCTGATTATAGCCAGCGCCATTGCCCAATCCAAAACGATCCAGCCGGGCCAGACGTTCAATTCCTTGGGAGACATTTTGGCGACGCCTGAATTGACCGTCAATTCACCCTGGCTGAACACAAGCACTGTTGGTCGGGTTGATTTCGGCATTTCGGACGAAGCTTACGAGGCGATTCCGGCTCAATTGCTGCTGCTCCTGCGACCGGATTCCGTGGGCGCTATGATTCAGGTCAACGGCGGCTGGAACATTCAGTTTTCGGGCTCCGATGGTTTTGCCTATGCACTGCAAACTTCCACAAACCTGGTTAACTGGAATGTCGTGAGCACAAATTACCCTGTGCAAGGCAGTTTCAGTGTGCCAATCCAGTCGGTGCCAAATTTACAAGAACGGTTCTATCGTTCGGTGCTGCTTCCCTGATCGTGTCAGCATGGTTTGCATCATATAAGTCCAAACAAAAAGCGACCTCCCTGCCGCAACCGGCTCACGTCCGGTGCGGTGGAAAAAGGAAAAGTGAGCCCGACCAGGCGCTCGCTTCTCCCGAACCTTGACAAACACTTCCTGCCAAACTTTTTCGCTCCGGCTGGCCCGGTGAAATCACGGCGGCTGGGACTTGAACCTGGAACCAACCCCGAAAGTTTTCGGGGCTGCTCTGCCAATTGAGCTGTTGTCCTGCGCGAACTCTCGACCTTCGACTTTTGACCCTCGACGATTAAAAAGTGGTACCCCGGCTAGGACTTGAACCTAGAACCAATTGATTAAGAGTCAACTGCTCTACCAATTGAGCTACCGAGGCAACCAGCTTGCAAACATTAGCGATTCTGCTACTTTCATTTCCCGCAAATTTGCCATTGTATATGCCCATTTGATATTGTATGTTTACCACATGACATTGACCATCAACAACGACCAAAAGGCGGCTGCAACAAGCGGCCGGAAATTAACAGCAACCACCAAAACGTCAATTTCAAAAGACGGCAAGTGGAAAACCTATCACGCAGTCCCTTACTTGATGCAGTATATCCCGCCCGGCAAAGACAAAGGCACGTTTTTCGCCCGCGTTTTTGTCAAGGGCAAGGTCAAGGGCAAGGGCGTCGTCAAGCGGGCATCTTTGCACACGACTGTTTTTACCGTCGCCAAGGATCGGCTGCCTTTGAAGGTTGCCGAGTTGCGGAAGCCAGCAGAGCCAGCACCCGAACTTGGCACGTTCGCGGAAGCCCGGACAGCCTACCTTGCCGACATTGCCGTCAATCATGCCCTGTCAGATCAAACCAAGGCTTATTGGAACTGGCGGGTTGCGGCCCTGCTCAAATCGTGGCCGGAATTGGACGGCATGAAGCTGGCCGACATCACCGTTAAAGCCTGCCGGAATTGGGGCGAAAAGTTTGCCGCCAAGTTTGATGAAACCAATTTCAACAACACCTTGTCCGCTTTCCGTTCCATCCTGAAACGCGGCGGCCTGGGCAAGGATGAAACCCGCAACCCGGCCTTTGCCCTGTCCCGGCTTGGGGTCAAACCGAAAGAATTGATTTTGCCGGAACCGAAACAATTTGAAAAATTGGTTTTGACGATTGCTTGTGCCGGGGGTGGCCAATCCCGTGACTGTGCCGACCTGGTTGAATTTTTGGCTTACAGCGGTTGCAGAATATCGGAAGCGCGGCTGGTGGCCTGGCAGGACGTGAATTTCAGCCGGGGCGAGTTAAAGATTCATTCCGCCAAGCGGAGTTTGACTTCATCGGCAGCCAACATTCGGTTTGTGCCGATCATCCCGCCCATGCGCCGATTGCTGGAACGGCTGGCGAGTCAACAGCCCAATGCCATGCCGACGGATCGGATTTGTGTTCTATCGGAGTGTGAAAAGAGCCTCACCAATGCTTGCAAAAAACTTGGGATTGCCCGGCTTACTCATCATAGCTGCCGGCATTTCTTTGCTTCGGTCTGTATCGAGGCCGGCGTTGACATTCCTACTGTGAGCCGCTGGCTTGGCCATTTGGACGGCGGTGTGCTGGCCATGCGGATTTATGGTCACTTGCGCCGGACACATTCACAGGACATGGCGGCGAAGGTCACGTTTGGCCAGACGTTGCCTGAAAATGTTGTGCCCATGATCGCCGCGGGCAACGAGTAACGCGCCCTTTGAATCCTCAACGCCCGCCCTTACCGGCGGGCTTTTTTGTGTCCAGAACCGAAAATAAACGGAAATGACGGCAGCGACGGTATTGCCACAAGAAACAAGGTGAGGGTTATTTGGTGTGAAAATAAACGGCCATGACGGACGCGACGGTATTGCGCGATGAAGTCAGGTGCGGTTTGTTTGATGCGAAATTCAAAACAAAAAAATATGAATGAAACTGCGATTGAAAAAGTTGAAACCAACGGCAACGGCAACGGCACCCTGCCGCCACCTGTGCTTTTCAACATTACTGTGACCGCAAAAAGGCTTTCCATGTCTGTTGTATCAGTCCGCAAACTGATCCGGCAAGAACGACTACACCGCCTGCCAAATTTCCGCCACATCTTGATTTCTGAAAGCGAGCTTCAGCGGTTCGCAAACGCGCAATAACCCATGACCGAAGAAATCGTTGAACTTTCGACTGGTTCGCTTTTCGGCAGGCCGTGGCCGGCGTCAGCGCGGAAGATGCCGTTGACGGAACTTCGCCGGCGCGATTCAAAGGCTTTCCACGTGCGCATCATCGAACTTCAAAAACAAAACGCCGAAAAATTGACCATCCGGTTTTCAAAACTCAACCAACACCAAAACCAATTATGAACAAGATACCATCACTAAAAATCGTCGGCGGCAAACGTGATTTCAGCAGCGGCGCACCGGCCCGCGCCTGGAAAGGGCAAGGCGAAGTCAAAACCGGCAACTCGCCAAACCCGAAACTGCCGCCAATAACGCCGGGCGCACCCTCACTAACGAGTAAAAACCTTTTTAGTAAGTAGCCTATGGAAAGCGAAATTCAGGTTGCGGCCAGCACCGTCGGCGGTCAAAGCATTGACGACGTGACACTGGCCACCGCCAATGGCCGCGTTGCGCCGGAAGTTTTTAGTCATCTTTTTAATTGTTCGTGCCCAGAAAAATACGGTTGGCTGCCCGGCTGGGTTTTCAAACCAGAAAATGTCAGTCGCAGGATTACGACCGCCAGTGGCGGTGGCTGGGACACAACATGCACGAATCTGATTGGCGTTGCCATTACAATTGAAAAGAGGATTGAAAGCGGACGCGAAACAATTTTTACCAAATCGGTTAGCGCCTCTACAGTGCGCGACCTGACCGCCAACGACTTGACCGCCAGTGTCCTGGCGCAAGCGCGCGCAATGGGCACCGGGATTGTTTCTGTCTGGCTTGGGACGTTTGTTGAGGACTTCGTGCCTACTGCCCACAGCATGACAAAATCTGAGTGGGAAACTTGCATCGAGTTCATGCGCCCGGCCATTGCATTTGAAAAGTCCATCCTTGACCGCGCCGCCATCATTGACGCCCGGATCGCCGACGAGGATGCGCACCGCCGGTTGCCGCTTGGTGGCCAGATCGCGGCGGGAGTTGTTGAAGCACTCAAGGCAATGGGGGTAACGCCGAAACCCGCAAGCTGAGATTTTGATTTGTGGTTGGTTGGGGTAACGGTTGGCTTGTCCCCAACAACACCTGTTACCCAACTGGGGACCGACCACCTGGCCTGGCGTGACGGTCGTGGGGCTGTTGCGTCAGGTTCATTTTGATGAAATGAAAAGTCATCTGCGTTTCAGTCGGGCATCCGGTTCAACCGTGCATTTAATCGAACGGCTGTCGCGAGAGGCGCAGCGCAAGGCCCGGCCGCTGCCGCTGCCTCGACCGCTGGACAGTGAGGACGTGCGGACCGCCGCCGACGTGCTGCGGCTCATTTGGAATGCACACTGAAAAATTAAAAGCCGCCGTGCCTACAGCGAGTAAAACACGACGGCGAACTATGAGTTATGGAAACATACGCGATTTTAAAGAGACTTCAAGCAGTAAAAGAAACCAGCCCTGGCCACTGGATGGCCCGCTGCCCGGCGCATGATGACAGCACCGCCAGCCTTTCAATTTCTCAGGGTGACGATGGCCGCACGTTGGTTTATTGCCTCGCCGGATGCAAGACGCCAGCGATCTGCGCCGCGGTTCGTTTGAAGCTGTCTGATTTGTTTTTGGATAAAGAGGCACCCAAGGCAACAGCCAACGGACACACCGGAAAGTTTGTTTGTGCCTATGATTACCATGACGCCGGCGGCAAGGTGGTTTACCAGGTAATGCGGTTTGACCACCCGAAAACTTTTAGCCAACGCCGGGCAGACCCGGCCCGGCCCGGCAAATGGATTGAGGGGCCGGGCTGCATGGACGGCGTGGCCCGCGTTCTTTACCGCCTGCCCAAAATATTGAATGCTAAAGTGGGCGGGAAACCTGTCATCATCGCCGAAGGCGAAAAGGACGTTGACCGAATAGCCCAACAAGGATTCACGGCGACGTGCAACCCGATGGGCGCTGGCAAGTGGCGCAAGGAATACAGCGAAACATTGTGCGGTTGTGACTGTGTGATCGTCGCCGACAAGGACACGCCCGGACGTGCCCACGCGCAGGAAGTCGCAGCCAGTCTCTACGGCGCTGCAAAATCCGTTCGCGTAATCGAACTGCCCGACTTAGACGGCAAGCCCGTTAAAGACGCACATGATTATTTTTCTGCTGGCGGTGACGCCGCCGGTATCGTTGCCCTGGTGGACGCCACGCCGGAATGGACGCCGCCCGCCGCACCCAAGGCGGACCAGACGCCAGTTGCCAGTGAATCCCTCGCCAAGGTAGAACCGCCAGCGCCAAAACTGGAAATCCCGCTGCCTGAAATTGATAATGCCGCCGCACTTTGCGCCGATGATTCAATCACGCTGCCGCCGGAAATTATTCGCGGCGTATTGCATCAGGGACTAAAGGCCGTGCTCGGCTCAAATGCCAAGGCCCGCAAAACATGGATTCTCTTGGACGCCGCAATCAGTGTTGCGACCGGAACCGAGTTTTGGAAATGGCACACGGTAAAGGGCCCGGTGCTCTACATCAATTTTGAAATCCCCCGCGCCTTCATCCGCGCCCGCATCAAGCGGCTTTGTGAAGTCAAAGGGCTTGGCGACGTAGGCAACCTGGACGTGTGGACCCTGCGCGGCCATGCCGCCCCGTTCTGGCAGTTGTTTCCGACGTTGCTCGACAAAATCAAAGCCGGAAATTATTCGCTCATCATCGTTGATCCAATTTATAAGGGACTCGGCGGACGAAACGAAAATGACGCGGGCGACATCGGCGAATTGTGCAACGAACTGGAACACCTGGCCGTCCAAACCGGCGCGGCAGTGCTCTACGCCGCCCATTTCAGCAAAGGCAATCAGGCCAGCAAGGAAGCCATTGACCGCATTTCCGGCAGTGGCGTTTTTGGGCGTGACGCAGACAGCCTGATTATCTTGACTAAGCACGAAACGCCTGACGCCTACGCCGTTGACCTCATCTTGCGCAACTTGCCCGAACAACCCAGCTTCGTTGTTCAATGGGAATATCCGGTCATGGTCGAAACCGAACTCAACCCGGCCAAATTGAAGCAGCCAGCCGGACGCAAACCCGAACACGCGCCGGAAGAATTGTTTGGGTTGCTTCCCGGCAAGGGTTTCACCAACGGCGATTTTCTCGCCGCCGCGAAGGAACAAGGCATCCCCGAACGCAGTTTCTACCGCCTAAAAAAAGAATTGGAAAATGACGGGAAAATCCTGCTTTCCAAAGTTACCGGAAAATGGACGCCAACTTCACCGAAAAACAAACCATAACCACCAACACCAAAATGAATACAAATTTGGCCGCGCCCGAAGTCCTGGCGCAAATCATCGCGTTGCACAACGAGATCATCACCGCCGCCCGCACCAGTCTGGAAAAGGCTGTCAGACTGGGCGAATTGCTGACGGACATAAAGACCAGTTTGAAACATGGCGACTGGCTGCTGTGGATGCAGAAGAATCTGCCGTTTTCAGACCAGACGGCACGAAATTATATTCGCATTTGGGAAAAACGGGATGACCCCAAATTCAAAACTGTTTTGAATTTGACCGACGCCTACCGGCTACTTTCCGAAGGCGACCGGCCTTCCGACTTGATTGCCAAACTGCCTGACGCCGAAACACCGCACCACCACCGCCGGCTAGGTTCGCGCTTACCCCCAAAACCGGGAGAATGTCTCATGGGCCACGTGAGCAACAATTTCACCTCTTACCAAATTGACATTATGCCGCACCGCCAAGACGGGTATTACTTTGTCAATGTAATTTCTACCGACGCAGGCGTCATAGACGGTCCCGGAACCTTGGACGGAACAAAAAAGGCAATCCACAAAGACTGGGTTGAACGGACGGTACGGCAATTGGTCGGGGACTTGGCAGACTCAATCGAATGGTATGCCGCTGGTGAAATGGAGCTGCGCTGGGAATACAACGAGTTTATGTTCTTTTCTCACCAAGCTTATGTGGACGAGGTGATCCTCGGCAAGCCGCGCTTTCCCGCGAAGCCGACAAAAAAGAATGAGGTTCATCATGCCGCTAATCAGCCCTGACTTTTGTGACCACTGAAAACCGCGCCGCTGGTCTTAAAACTCGCGTTTCAGTCTCTTGCCGACGAAAATCATGGAATTCCTGAGATGCCGTTTTAACTGCCAAAATGCTAAAAACATTTTCACCAATGTTTATGCGGCTACTGCCACAACTGCCAGAACTGCCAGAATTGATTATGGCAGCCGCAAGCCACTGTCACTGCCACAATGCCATATATCTATATATGGCAGTGGCAGCAGTGGCACCACCGGCCTGTAGCCAGTCAACAACGCTTCAAACGCCCTCAACAAGCCCGTCATAAACCAAAGTCCCAGCCCGTTACCAGATCGCCAACGAAGCCGCCTCACCATGAAATGCCCAATGAAATGAATAATGTCCAAATGCCGACAACGGGAATATCTGCGGAAGCCTTCGCGTTTGTCGCGCAAAAGGCGAGAACCGTTACCAGCGCACCGGGCCTTGCACGGATGACCGCCCCGAAACAACCAACCGGGCGTCCTATCAAGCCCCCTATCAAATGGCCAACCATACCACAACGAAAGCCAATGGATTCAAGATGTTTGTAACACAAGGCAGTTGATTTGAAGTTTAGTGCCACGTCTTTTTGGCCTGTTTTCCTACCATTTTGAGCATAATACACAGGCCGGCGGGGGTCGGGACCATTCCCCCCGAAACAATAGGTAAAAACAAAACGGGTTGTGCGGTAACGTCAGGTGACTGCACAATTTTTGATGAAAAAAAACAAAGGGGCTTCCTGACTTCTCAACTTGCCAAGTATCACTTTGCGGATTTGGAAACTTCTTTCCGTGCCTGTTTGAGGATTTTTTCAAACTCAACGTCCATTGCCTCGGCCATGCGCAACACCGTTTCCAAAGTCGGGTTTCTAAGGCCACGCTCGACGTAACCGACCATTTGCGGTGACAGGCCGGATTCCTGCGCAATGAAGTATTTGGATAGCTTGCGCCGTTCCCGTTCCGCCTTGAGCCGGGAGATCGCCGTCACGCAAATGGCTTGTGCCTTTCGATTCATTGGATAATTTTACACAAGAAAAGCGGTGGCAGCATATTTCACTATAGTTCAATATGAAGGTTGACAACCACCACCAGCAGGACTAAAATGCTGAGTTGAAATCTTATGAAAACAAACACACGGCCCTTCCCCCCCGGTTTTACGCTGATTGAGTTGCTGGTGGTCATTGCCATTCTCGGCATCATGGCGGCGTTGACCGTGCCGGTGCTGAAAAATTTCGCCAAGTCGGACGCCACCCTTGGGGCCTCGCGCCAGTTGCTCGACGGGGTTGCCCGCGCGCGGCAACTGGCCATCAGCCAGCGCACGACGGTCTATATGGTTTTCGTGCCGACGAATTTTTGGGGCAGCAATCCAAGCGGTTTTCTTTCCACCCTGACCACGGCGCAACAAACCGCCGCAACCAATCTTTGCGACAAACAGTTGACCGGCTACATCTTTGTCAGTTTGCGTTCGGTGGGCGACCAACCGGGGCAGCACACGCCGCATTATCTCGCGCCCTGGCAGACTTTGCCCGACGGCACGTTTATTGCCTTTCAAAAGTTTTACACCACCAACACCATTGTTGATCAAATTTCCGGCACGGCGTATTTCATTTCCAAATTCAACTACGCCAACACATTTCCATTCCCAACGGAAACCGCCACCAATACCGGGGCGCTTTCCCTGCCATACATCGCGTTCAATTATCTTGGACAACTCACCGCCGACGGGGTGAATGTGTCAGGTTCCGACGAATACATTCCGATTGCGAAAGGCAGCGTGTTGTTCGCCAGGGATGCGACGACCAAAGCGTTCCAATTCAATTCGCCCGATGTGGCGGAAATGCCGCCCGGCAACAGCACCAATTCCGCCTACAACATCGTTCACATTGAACGGCTGACCGGCCGCGCCGTTTTGGAATATCAAAAGATGCAATAAAAACATCAACAAACAAAAACAGGGAAAACCATGAAAAATATAACTCTCAAATTAGTCGTTTGTTTGGCCAGCGTTCTTGTTCTAACTAGCGCACGAGGGCAGGCCAATTACACCACGCCTTATACCTTTATTACCATTGCGGGGGATGGACAGTATGGCCTAGCTGATGGGACGAACCGCAATGCTGAATTTTGTTGGCCTTGGGGCGTTACAATGGACTCGCAAAGCAACCTTTTCGTGGCGGATGAAGCCCGTCACGACATCCGCATGGTAACGCCGGTTGGAACCAACTGGGTCATAACTACAATCGCGGGATCAGGACTGTCTGGCTCTGCCGATGGGATAGGAACAAATGCGCAATTCGGCAATATGTGCGCAATTACGGCGTCCACCGATGGTAATTTGTATGCGTTAAGTGGCGACCAAGGCACCATCCGAAAAATTACACTGGTTGGAACTAATTGGGTTGTCAGCACAATTTCAGGAACGAATGGAATTGGCTGGATGGGGACGAATGGAATTGGCTTTTTTGCATCACCACAAGCGATTACGTCGGACAGCACCGGCAACCTTTATGTGGTAGATACCACCGGTTGTGCCATCTATAGGGTTACACCAGTCGGAACGAACTGGGTGGTAAGCTTAGTTGCGGGAACGCCTTGGCAGTATGGCTATTCAGACGGGACGAACAATAATGCTATATTTTATGACCCTGAGGGGATTGCGGTGGATACCCATAGCAATTTGTATGTAGCAGATTGGTATAATTGCGTCATCCGCAAGATTACACCGGCCGGGACGAACTGGGTAGTAAATACAATTGCCGGAACCCGTTGGCAGTATGGCGAGGCCCTTGGCGAAGCCGATGGGATAGGAACCAATGCGCTGTTCACCTTTCCAGTGGGCATTACAGTGGACCCACAAGGCAACCTTTTTGTGACAGATGAAAGGAATTGCATCCGAAAGCTTACATTGGTCGGGACGAACTGGGTGGTAAGCACAGTTGCGGGAATCGCCGGACTGTCGGGCAACACCGACGGGACAGGAACCAATGCGCTTTTCTACAATCCGTATGGAATTGTAGCAGACAGTACGGGGCGCCTCTTTGTGGGGGATGTAAACAACCATGTGATTCGGATGGGCTGGAATCCTTCAAAGCTGACCCTCACAGAAATCACGGCGAACAACCTGGTTGTTTCATGGCCGGCTACCGGCTGCACACTTCAATACACGGAAAACTTTAGTGCCGGTTGGACTGATTATAATAGTGGTGCCACCAGCACCAGCAACGGGATAAACTTTCTTACCTTTCCCCCGGTAAAGTCCCCGATGTTTTTCCGATTGGCATATCCATAAACCGCGCACCCGCGCCAAAGCCGCCCAAAGCCGCCAAAGTAAGTGAACGCCAGAACTCGCTGGCGTAGGGCACCCCATTCGCTGCGCTGGCTACGCCGTGCGACGATCACCTGGGCGGTGTCCTGACACCCGCCGAATTATCCTAGGGCACGCCCCCGTCCATTTGATAGCGGATTTGATAGCGCAAGCCCAAAAATGGCGTATAAATGGCATCACAAGAAAACAGGGTGGCTAATTTTGCCGGTGACGATTGCCGTATGGATCAAGGATTGCGGACTGTAGCGGACTGTAGCGGACTGATACGACTATTAGGATTTTTACTGTTTTTTGATTAAGAGTCAACTGCTCTACCAATTGAGCTACCGAGGCAACCAGTGCTCTGAGTGCTCTGACATGCCGCGTTGAATCGGCACGAAAACATTTTATGACAAAGTGAAAACAAACGGCAAGCTCTATCCGCGCGCCAGCCAGGAAAGCTGCCTGAGATTACGGTGAGCGGATGCAATGGAATCGCTGCCCGCCATTCGTCACCTGCGTCGGTGAGGATGTGAACGAATTCGTGGACCGGTTCGTAGTTGGCAGAAACGAGGTCTGCCCGCTTTCCACGCTGCGCAATTGCACCAAGCGCGCAGAATCTGCGTAGCACGGGAAGGGGTTGAGCAGCAATTGCGCAGCCCGTTCATCCATTTCCCAATGAAACGGACTTTTGTGGCGCTGGTATGGTTATTGCATGGAAATGGTTTCGCAACTGATGGGCAGCATGTGTGTGCCGCCCCACAACGAAGCAAAAAATGCAAACAACATCCCAACTACAAGAGGAGAATATCCGATGAAAGTGAATCAATTATTGACGATATGCGGAATCGCTGCGGCCCTGTTTTTGAGCGCGGGCAACGTTTCCGCCCAAAATGACAATGGCGGCGGCGGCGGCGGCGGCGGGCGCCGCGGCGGCGGCAACTTCGACCCGGCGCAAATGCAGCAGCGCTTCATGGAGCGCGTGCATGACGAACTCGGCTTCACCAACGAGACTGAGTGGAATGCCGTTCAACCGCTGGTTCAAAAAGTGTTTGATGCCCAGCGGGACGCGCGTAGCGGCGGCATGGGCCGCATGTTCCGTGGCAACCGCGGCGGCGGTAATGGCGCCAATACTGAGGCTGGCGGCGGCGGGCGCGGTGGTTTCTTCGGCCAGCCCAGCCCGGAAGCCGATGCCCTGCAGAAGGCTATTGATGACAACGCGCCCAAGGCGCAAATAAAAGCTGCGCTGGCGAAATACCAGGCCTCGCAAAAAACCAAACAGGCCAAGCTCGTGACGGCGCAGGAAAACCTCCGCAAGGTGCTTAATACGAAACAGGAAGCCCAGGCCACCCTGCTCGGATTGCTCGAATAACCAATCCAAAGGAGAAGTTGACGTCCGCCCTATGACTGAAACTCCCGCTCAAGCCACTTCGTTGAAACAGTTGCTGGACCGCATGGTCGCGGGCCGGCAACTGTCTTCCACTGACGCGGAGTCCCTCTTGCGCGCGAAGTCTCCGCTCCAAACCGAGGAAGACATCCTGCGCTGGCTGGCCCAGGAATACGGCCTCGCCTACACGACGCTGGACGATGTGGAACCGGACCGTCAGCTTCTCTCCCTTTTTCCCGCCCGCATCCTGTTGAAGGAGGAATTGCTTCCACTCAAGCGTCTCAACGGCACCGTCGAGGTCGCCACCAGCCGCCTCTTCGCCACCCAGGGCCTCGACGCGCTGAAAACCATGACCGGCTTGAACCTCAAACCGGTGCTGGCCGTCGGCGAAGCCATCCAGCGCGAAATCAAAAAACGCCTCGGCGTAGGCGCGGACACGATTGGCACGCTCGATGAGGAAAAGGGTTTCCAAGTCGTTGACGAAAATGCCGAGGACACCAATCTCGACGAGGCCGAGGAAGACGAAGCTTCAATCATCCGCTTCGTCAACCAGGTTTTGAAGGACGCCATCGAGCTGCGCGCGTCGGACATTCATCTCGAACCGTTCGAGGACGAGTTCCGCATCCGCTACCGCATTGACGGCGTGCTGCAGGATGTTTCCGTGCCCGCGCAACTCAAGCGTTTCCAGCCGGCCATCGTGTCCCGCGTCAAAATTTTGAGCCATCTCAACATCGCGGAAAAACGCCTGCCGCAGGACGGCCGCATCAGAATCCGTCTCGACGACGCTGAAGTGGACATCCGGGTCTCGGTGATTCCGATGCTGCACGGCGAGGCCGTGGTCATGCGTTTGCTCCGGCAAAACGCCACGCTGCGCGGCATGGGCGAACTGGACATGGATCGGCGCGAACTGGGCTGCTTCCGGCGCGTCCTCCAACTGCCGCACGGCATCATCCTTGTCACCGGCCCCACCGGCAGCGGCAAAACCTCGACCCTTTACACCGCCCTCAACGAAATCAACGATTCCGTCCGCAAAATCATCACCGTTGAAGACCCGGTCGAATACCAGCTCAAAGGCGTCAACCAGATTCAGGTCAACGAAAAGTCCGGCCTCACCTTCGCGCGCGGACTGCGCTCGATTTTGCGCCACGACCCGGACGTGATTCTCATCGGTGAAATCCGCGACCAGGAAACAGCGCAGATCGCCGTGCAGGCCTCCCTCACCGGCCACCTGGTTTTCTCCACCCTGCACACCAACGACGCCCCGGGTGCCGTCACCCGCCTCGTGGACATGGGTGTCGAACCGTACCTCGTCGCGTCATCGCTCGAAGCCGTGCTCGCGCAACGTCTCGTGCGCGTGCTTTGCACGCATTGCAAACAGGCCGACGACTCGCCGACCGCCCAAGCCTTCAAGGCGCGGCTGGGCATTCCCGCCCAAGTCACCATTTACAAATCCATCGGCTGCCGCGAATGCCGCAACACCGGTTTCCATGGCCGCCACGCGATTTTTGAGTGGATGGACAGCGACAGTGAAATCCGCCAGTTGGTCTTGAAAAACGCCTCGAGCGACCAGATCCGCGACTCCGCCCGGCGCGCCGGCATGAAAACGCTGGCCGAGGACGGCTGGCGCCTGGTCCGGCAGGGCATTACCACCGTCGAGGAGGTTTTAAGCGTTACCACCGCCAAGGAAGTGGAGCGCACGACCAAAAACGAAACGCAGGATGCCGCGGCGCAAACCCCGGGCAGCATCGCCGTATCGAGATAGTTATGAACCGGGAACATCCAACATCCAACATCGAACATCCAACTCCCAATGGTATTTGCTGTCCGTGCATTGGATGTTCGGCGTTAGATGTTGGATGTTGGATGTTTTCCTGATTTTCAAATGCCCACGTTTTCCTACAGAGCATTGCAGAGCGACGGCACCATGGCCGAAGGGCAGTTGGACGCCCCGGGCCGGCCCGACGCGTTGCGGCAGGTGGAGACGCTCGGCCTGCGCCCGGTCAGCCTGGCCGAAAAGGCCGCGGTCGCGTCGTCGAAAAACGGCTCCCCGTTGCCGGCGTCATTCGGAAACCTTTCCTTCAAGTTTGAATCGAAAAAAGTTTCCGGGAAGGACCTGGAAAATTTCACGCGCCTGCTCTCCAGCCTGCTCGCGGCGGGCGTGCCCCTGAGCCGCGCGCTGGTCATTCTTTACAAGGAAGCCTCCTCGCCCGCCGCCCAGGCCAAATGGAAGGAAGTCCACGACCTGGTCATTGACGGCATGTCGCTGGCCACTGCAATGTCGAAGTCGCCGGAGACCTTTCCGCGCGTTTATGTTGCGATGGTGGAAGCCGGCGAGGCGGGCGGATTCCTCGACGTGGTGCTGGCGCAAATCGCCGATTTCCAGGCGCGGGAAAAGGACCTGAAGTCGAAGGTGACGACCGCGATGGTTTATCCGTGCATCCTGCTGGCGCTGGCGCTGGTCGTGCTTACGGTGTTGCTGGTGTTTTTCATTCCGAAATTCCAGAAGGTCTTCAGCAGCGTGCACGGTGCCCTGCCGTTGATCACGCAGCTCATCATCGGCGTCAGTCACGCCGTCCGTTCCTACGGATTGTTTATCGCGACGGGCCTGGTGGTCGCCGGCTTCCTCGTGCGCACCTGGTTCGCCTCCGAAAAGGGACGCCGGATCTGGGAAAACCTGGTTTTGCAATCGCCCGTCGTCGGCCCGCTGACCGCGCAATTTGCCATGGCGCGGTTCTGCCGGATGCTGGGCACCTTGCTCGGCGCGGGCGTGCCGCTCGTGCATGGCCTGAATGTCGCCCGCAAATCCATCGGCAACCAGATTCTCGTGGACGCCGTCTCGCAATCCATCGAGCGCGTCCAGCAAGGCGGGCGGCTCGGCCAGAGCCTGGCGGATTGCAAGGACCTCTTCCCCGGTTCCGTCCTGGAAATGGTTTCCGTGGCCGAGGAAAGCGGCAAGCTCGACGCGGAACTCGTCCGCATCGCAAGCGTGACCGAGGTGGACCTGGACCGGCACCTGAAAACGGCGGTGGCCTTCGCCGAACCGCTGATGCTGTTTCTCATCGCTGGATTCATCGGCATTATTTTCATCGGCATGTTGCTGCCGGTGTTCTCGTTGCAGGATTACATCAAATAAAAACGCGAAATTTATGAAAATCAAAATCCAACTCCGAACTCTCAATTCCAAACTTGGATCCCACCGCGCATTTGGACTGCGGTGGCAGCCTGCCGAGGCGAAGCGCAGCGAAGACTGGAGCGAAGCGGCGACACCGCTTTTCGCGCGCTCCGACAGCATCCGAAAGCGGCGTGGCGCTTCGCTTCCCGCCGCAATCCAAAATCGCGCCTTCACCCTCGTCGAAATGCTGCTGGTCATCACCATCATCGGCATCCTGGCGGCGCTGGTGATTCCCAAAATGGTGGGCCGCAGTGAACAGGCGCGGGTGACGGCCGTCCACGCCGACCTTTCATCCATCAAGACTGCGCTCGACGCGTTCGAGGTGGACAACGGTTATTATCCCAAGAGCCTGCTGGACCTGCTCCAGCAGCCCAACAACGCCAAAAACTGGCACGGCCCCTACCTGGACAAAGTCCCGCAGGACCCGTGGGGCAACAACTACCTTTATTACTATCCCGGCAAACACAACCAGAATTCCTATGACCTGCTGTCCGTCGGGCCGGACGGCAAGGAAGGATCGGAGGATAACATTGGCAACTGGACAACAAAGTGACGGGTGGCGGGTGACGGGTGACGACCGCGGAACGCGCGTGGCGAATTCTTGTCACGCGTCACGCGTCACGCGTCACGCGTCCGCATTCACGCTCGTCGAGTTGCTCCTCGTTCTGGCGCTGTTGGTGATCATCACCTCGATGGTGGCGCCGGCCATGTCGAACTTCATCCGCGGCCGCGCCCTGGATTCCGAGGCGCGCCGGCTGTTCGCGCTGATGCATGCCGGCCAGAGCCGCGCGGTCTCGGAAGGCCTGCCGATGATGCTTTGGGTGGACGAAAAACAGGGTGCCTACGGGCTGGCTGCGGAAACGTCCCCGTCGGGCGGCGACCCGAAGGCGGAAAATCTGACGCTCGACGAAAATGTGCAGATTGCGGTCCTGAATGTCGGGGCCACCGCCCTGACGACGTTCCAGAACCTGCCGGCCATCCGCTTTTTGGCGGACGGCACCATTGATGAAAACAGTCCGCAAACGTTGCGCCTCACGGACGCCAAGGGCAATGCCCTCTGGCTGGTCGAAGCGCGCAACCGCATGGGCTATGAAATTCGCGACACAGAAAAGTGACAAGTGGCGAGTGACGAGTGACGAGTACGGGGTGGGCATGCCCAGTCACACGTCACACGTCACACGTCACACGTCTGCCTTCACGCTGGCCGAGGTGCTGGCGGCGTTGATGTTCCTGGCCATCGTGATCCCGGCGGCCGTGGAGGCGCTGCACTTGGCCAGCCTCGCTGGCGTGGTCGCCGCCCGTAAAGGCGTGGCGGCACGCGTGGCGGACCGCATTTTAAATGAAAGCATCGTGCTGACCAACTGGAACACGGGCACGCTGAACGGAACCGTCACCGAAGGCGCGCAGGAATTCCGCTGGACGTTGACCAGCCAGAACTGGCCGGTGGACGCCATGGAACTGCTTACCGCGGAAGTGAAGTATTCCGCCCAAGGCCGTGATTATTCCGTGAAACTGAGCACGCTGGCCAATCCGCAAACGCTGACCACGACGATGGGTTCGCAACAATGAAAATTAAACGCACAAACCAGGGCAAATTTGGACTGCGGTGGCAGCCTGCCGAGGCGAAGCGCAGCGAAGACTGGAGCGAAGCGGCGACACCGCTTTTCGCCCGTTTCCTGCATGTCCAAAAGCGGCGTGGCGTTTCGCTTCCCGCCGCAGTCCAAAGCGCGTTTACGCTCATTGAGATGATCCTGGCGGTGGGTGTGTCCGCCATCGTGCTGGTGGCCATCAACGCCGTGCTTTTCAGCGCCCTCCACCTGCGCGAAGTCACCCAGGCCGCGGTGGATGACGCCACGCCCGTGGACCAGGCACTCACCATTCTGCGCCGCGACCTGCAATGCGCCGTGCCGCCGGAACCCAACGGCGTTTTGACCGGCGATTTCAAGGCCGGCAATGTGACCAGCCTCGGTCTCAGCCAGCCCGTGGACGTCGAAATATTCACCGCTACCGGCGCGCTGCATGATAACGAACCGTGGGGCGACATCCAGCGGGTCACCTACGAATTAAAAGACCCCGCCGCCCGCACCGCCGCTGGCAGGGACCTCGTCCGCAGCATCACGCGCAATCTGTTAAGCTCGACCACGCTGGACGTCGAGGACCAGCCGCTGCTGAGCGGCGTCGAAAGCATCAAGTTTTCATGTTTCGACGGCACGCAATGGCTCGATACCTGGGACACCACCGACACCACCACGGCCGACACCAACCTGCCGGTCGCCGTCCGGGTCCTCATCCAGATGGCGGGAAACAACACTGACAACACACGCCCGCAGCCGATTCAAATCCTGGTGCCGATAGATTCGCAGTCGCGCACGAACACCTGAAATGAAACTGCACATAACATGGCCGTCGAACGAGCGGACCTGGGAGCGCCGGCGTCTCGCCGGCAGGTCGTTCGGCCATTCGCAGTGCAGCCAGCCGGCGGGACGCCGGCGCTCCCAGGACGGATCGGTGCTCATTCTCGTGCTCTGGATTTCCATCGGGCTCGTTGCCATCGCGCTTTATTTCGCGAATTCCATGACCTTTGAACTCCGCGCCTCGGACAACCGCGCCACCGGCATCGCGGCGGAACAGGCCATCGAAGGCGCGGCGCGTTACGTCGGTTATGTGCTCTCGAACTTTGCCACGAATGGTGCGGTGCCCAACAACACCCAGTTTTCCTGCGAGGCCATGCCGGTGGGCGACGCGCATTTCTGGCTCATCGGCCGCGACCCGTCCGGCACGCTTTCCACCGAACCGTATTTCGGCCTCGTTGACGAAGCCGCCAAATTGAATTTGAACCGCGCCGGCACCAACGCGCTTTCCTATCTGCCCAACATGACGCTCGATTTTGCCGATGCGATTGTGGATTGGCGCAACACCAACGGCGGCGGCGCCTATGCGCTGGATTACTCGGCGTTGGGGTACACCGACAAAAACTCCCCGTTCGAAACGGTGGACGAATTGCGGCTGGTGTACGGCGCGACCGTTGACCTGCTGGTTGGTGAAGACCTCAATCGCAACGGCGTGCTCGACATCAACGAAAAGGACCTGAATGGCAATGGCACGCTGGATCCGGGCCTGTTTGAATACGTCACCGTTTACAGCCGCCAGCCGAATTTCCACTCCGACGGCACCATGCTCACCAATGTGAACAGCCGGGGCACACTGCGGTCCTTGTTACAGTCAACGTTTGGCTCCGCGCGCGCCACTCAAATCATGACCCGGCTTGGTTTTACCAGCGGCAGCGGCGGAGGCGGTGGCGGAGCAACTGCACCCACTTACAATAATTTATTGCGATTCTATTTGGTCAGCGGAATGACCCCGGCCGAGTTTGGGCAAGTCGCCTATGGCATCACCGACACCACCAATCTTTACACCAACGGTTTGCTGAACATCAACACCGCCGGCGCACCCGTGATGGAGGCGTTGTTCATGGGACTGGACATTGACCAGGACACGGCGCAAAGCGCGGCGCAAACGCTCGTCACCTACCGCCAGCAAAACCCCAACAACCTCAACGCCATTTCCTGGATCGTGGATGCGCTCGGCAGCAACAACGCGGTCGTTCAAGCCTTGAGGAACGCTCCCCGCGACTACATCACCACGCAAAGTTTTCAATTCACGGCGGACATCGCGGCGGTCGGCCCGTTCGGGCGCGGCTACCGGCGGGTGAAATTCGTTTTCGACATCAGCGAAGGCGCGCCCAAAATCATTTACCGCCAGGACCTCAGCCGGCTCGGCTGGGCGCTCGGGGAAAAAGCCCGCGCCACCTGGGTCACGAAGGAGACGCCATGAACCCGGTTCTGAAAATCAATTTTTCGAGACGCAAAAAGTTGACGGGCCTGCTCGGCCTCAACTTCGATGGCAGCCGCCTCGACGGCGTCGTGCTCCGCCGCACCAACGGCTCCCTCCAACTCCAGCAGTCGTTCTCGGTGACCCTGTCGCTCGACCCGCTCACGGCAGCACCTGAACTGGTCGGACGCGAAATCCGCAACCACCTCGACGCCGCCGGCGTGCGCGAACGCCGCTGCGTGGTGGGCGTACCGTTGAAGTGGATGCTCATGGCGCATACCGAATTGCCGCCCCTGCCGGCGGAGGATGCCGCGAGCCTGTTGCAACTGGAGGCGGAACGCGGATTTCCGTGCGACGTCACAACGTTGCGGCTCGCCCATTCGCGCTGCCCGTTGCCGGCCGGCAAACAACACGTGACCCTGGCGGGAATCCTCAACAGCCAGCTCACGTCACTGGAACAGGTTTTGGCGGCGGCAAAATTGAAACCGGTCAGCTTTTCGTCCGGACTGGCCGCGTTGCAGCCCCCGGCGGCGGAAACCTCCAACGGCGTGCTGGCCCTGGCCATCGGCGAAAGCCAGGTGTCCCTGCAAATCACCTGCGGCGGCGGCGCGGCGGCCCTCCGCACGCTGGAAGGCGCCATCGAAAACGAAGGCTCGCGGCGCACTCTCCACACCGGCTTCGTCGCGCGGGAAGTTCGCATCACGCTCGGGCAGTTGCCCGCCGGACTGCGCGAATCCGTCCGCCGCATCCGCATTTTCGGCCCGCATGACCTGGCGCAGCAACTGGCCGATGAAATGGAATTGCGGTTTGAACCGGCAGGCTTGGGCGTCGAACTGGTCACGAAGTATTCGCCGGACGAATTCGGCGTCCAGCTTCCGCCCGACGCGCCCGTTTCCCCGGCCTTCAGCCTGGCCGCCCGGCTGCTGACGGGACAAATGCCGGCATTCGAATTCCTGCCGCCCAAACCGACGGCCTGGCAGCAAATCATCATGAAGTATTCCTCCAGCCGGCTGCGCTCCGCCGGCGCGACGGCCGCCGGCATCGTCGCCATCGTCGGCGGATTGTTTTTGTTCCAGGAAATCCAGCTCCTCCGGCTGCGTTCGCAATGGTCGGGGATGTCGGCCAGGGTCAGGGAACTGGACGGCATCCAGCAGCAAATCCAGAAATACCGCCCGTGGTTTGACGAGTCGTTCCGCAGCCTGAGCATTTTAAAGCAGCTCGCGATGGCGTTCCCCGAGGACGGCGCCGTCACGGCCAAGACGGTGGAAATCCGCGACGGCAACGTGGTGAACTGTTCCGGCACGGCGCGGGACAACGCCGCCCTGCTGCGGATGTTGAGCCAGTTGCGCGCGGCGGACGGCGTGACCGACTTGAAGGTGGACCAGATCCGCGGCAAATCGCCGATGCAATTCACATTCGACTTTCATTGGAACAAAGGAGGCGGCAATGAAAATTGAAAACCGCCAGCAATTGCTGATTGCGTTGACCATTGCGGTGGGCGTGCTTTACGCGGCCGACCAGGTGGTCATTGAACCGATGTTCGGATGGTGGAAGACGCGGGCGAAAACGGTCGCCGGACTGCGCGCGCAGGTGAAAAACGGCCGGCGGTTGGTCCAGCGCGAGGCCGGTCTCCGCGACCGTTGGAGCCAGATGCGCACCAACACCCTGCCGGACAATCCTTCGCTGGCGGAACAGCAGACCCTCAAGGCCTTCGACAGTTGGGCCCGGGAAAGCGGCGCCGACGTCACCGGCATCACGCCCCAGTGGAACAACGATTCGCCGGACTACATCACGCTCAACTGCCGCCTCGAGGCTGCCGGCGACCTCGGCACCCTCAGCCGGTTTGTTTACGACCTCGAAAAAGATCCGATGGCGCTCAAACTTGAATCGGTGGAACTCAGCACCCGCGACACCACCGGCCAGCAACTCACCCTCGACCTGCAAATCAGCGGACTGGTGCTCGTTTCGCAATCCCAATCCAAACCATGAACCTGGCACGATACAACCAAAATTCTTTGCATTGCAACAGGTCAGAATCATCGTGCGCCACGAGGGTTTTTCAGGAGCGCGGACAGCTTTGTCCGCGTGAAGGCGCCGATGCGGCAGGAACACGCGGACAAAGCTGTCCGCGCTCCTTTGGTTGCGGCTACACCTCACTGTGGCTTGGCGGTCTGCGGGTGCTCCTGGCACTTGCGCTGACGAACATTTTTATTGCCGCCGCGCAGACGACCAACGCCCCCGCCACCACGAATTATTCGTCGTTCCAGATCATCGTGGACCGGAACATTTTTGATCCCAACCGTTATGCGCGTGCGCCGCACAGCCGCGGACGCTCAACCTCCCCGTCGGCGCCCTACTTTTCACTGGTCGGCACGTTGAGCAGCCGGCAAGGCATGCTCGCCTTCTTTGACGGGAACGACTCCGATTATCGCAAGGTCCTTTCCCCGGACGGAGTCATTGCCGGTTACAAGGTGGTGGAAATCACGCTGCACGGCGTCAAGCTGGAAGCCGCCGGCAAGCCGGTGGAAATGAAGGTGGGCGCGCAGATGCGGCAGGAAGGCAAGGGTGAATGGCAACTGGCCGAATCGGGCGAATTGCCGGCCGCCACAGCCGGGAATGAAACCCCGGCGACGGACGAGACGCCCGCGGCCGCCACGGCTTCAGGCACCGGCAGTGAACCCAATGATGTCCTCAAGAAACTCATGCAACAAAGAGAACAGGAATTAAAATGAAAACCTTGATGCTACGAACCCTCGTGACGCTGTGCGTTTCGGGACTGCTCATGTCAGCGGCTGCGCAGACGGCCCCGGGCGGAACACCGAATGACAACAATGCCGCGGTCGCCCCGCCGCCACCAGAGGCAATCGTCCCGTCGCCAGACGAAGGCGCGATGAACGAACCGTCGGCAACCAATCAGTCGGTCGCGCCAATGGCAGGCATTCACCCCACCACACCGGAAAAACCGGCAACGGCGGCGGTCATTCCAACCGTGGTGCAGGATTCCACCCTCGCGCCGACCATCGGTACGAATTTTGATGAATTATGTCTGAACTTTCGCAATGCGCCGCTGGAAATGGTCCTGAATTATCTCAGCGATGCCGCGGGGTTCATCATCGTGATGGACACGCAGGTCCGGGGCAATGTGAGCGTCATCAGCAGCCATCCCATGACCCGGAATGAAGCGGTGGACCTGCTCAATTCTGTGTTGAATAAAAATGGTTACGCCGCCATCCGCGACGGACGGACGCTGACGATTTTGGACAAGAACGACGCGAAGACGCGCAACATCCCGGTCAAGACCAGCAACGATCCGGACAGCATTCCGAACAATGCCGAGATCGTCACGCAAATCATCCCCATCCGCTTCGTGGAAGCCCGGCAATTGGTGACGGATTTGTCTTCGTTTGTTTCGCCCCAGGCGACGATTGTCGCCAATGAAGCCGGGAACTCCATCGTGGTCACCGACACGCAGTCGAACATCCGGCATCTCACCGAAATCATCCGGGCGATTGACAACAGCGCCGAGGGGGAAACGGAGATCCGCGTGTTCCATTTGACTCACGCCAGTCCGGCCGACGTGGCCAGTGAGTTGAGCCAGATTTTCCCGACGAGCAGCGGCACTTCGGGCAGCCAGGTCCAGTCGCCCTTCCGGTTTGGTGGCGGGCCATTCGGCCGTTTCGGCGGCTTCGGTGGCGGTGGCGGTGGTGCCGGCGGCTTTGGCGGCTTTGGGGGTGGCGGTGTTGGCGGCAATGCGTCCGGCAACAATGGTCAAAACACCCGGATTCAAAAGCAGACGCAGGTGGTCGCCGTGGCGGACCTGCGCACTTCATCCGTCATCGTGACCGCCTCCAAGGATTTGATGCAGGAAATCGCCGGGATGATGGAACAGCTGGATGTGCCTTCGACCCGGGACCAAAAGGTCTTTGTGTATCACATGGACAATGGCGACCCGCAGCAGGCGTTGGCCGTGCTGCAAAACATGTTCCAGAACAACAACACCACCTCGCGCAGCGGCACGAGTTCGTCGACGACGACCAGTGCATTGGGAACTCGGGAGACTCAAAACGCCACCTCCGGGGGCACCGGAAGCACAACCACTTCAGGCACCAGCACCGGTATCGGCGGCGGGACTTCGCGCAGTGCGGGCGGCTCCGCGTTTTAAGAAAATTCAAGTGAACCGTTTAACAACAGGACAAATTATGAAAACGCAACAGTTCAAACGATATGTGGGCGGCATTTTGGTCTTTCTTTTCTGCATCGCCATTGAAGCTCACGCCCAACAGCGCACCGGCGGTGGTGGTGGCTTCGGCGGTTTCGGCGGTTTCGGCGGTTTCGGCGGTTTCGGCGGCGGAAACCGCAACACCAGCTCCAGCACCAGCAGCAGCCAATACAACAACAACGGCAGCGTGGGGACCGCCACGTTTTCCGTGGACCCGGATACGCACAACATCGTCGTCATCGCCGACGATCAGACGGCGGAGCAAATCCGGGAGGTCATCAGCCATCTCGACAGTCCGATGCGGCAGGTGCTGATCAAGGTCGTTTTTATGGAGGTGCAGCATAACAACTCCTCGGATCTCGGCGTCGAAGGCGGTTGGGCCAATAATAAAGCGATCAGCAGCAGTGCGGGCGACCTCTTCGGGTTGGCCGGGCTGAACACGGTCGTGACCAATTTCAACGCGCTCGGTCAGCCGAGTCCGTTCGGGTCGTTATCGCCGGGCACCGGTACGGGCGGCGGCTTCTACCAGGTTGTCGGCTCGGATTTTCAGGCGACGCTGCACGCCATCGCGCAAGCCGGCAAGGCGGAAATACTTTCGCGTCCGTCCATCCTCGCGCGCGACGGGCAACTGGCGCAGATCGTCGTCGGTCAAAGCATTTTCCTGCCCAGCGGGGTTGCCTTTAGCTCGGTCGGCAATTCCGGCTCCACCATTCCCACCATCAACGGGTCCTATCAAAACGTCGGCATCCAGTTGAATGTTACGCCGTTCATCGGAGCCAATAACATGGTTCAAATGATCCTCCAACCCCAAACCACGTCCGTTGATACCTCGACCCCCGGGCAGGTGATTGCGGGGGGCAGCCTGTTTTCATCCGCCGTCTATGCACCGAATATCAACACCCGCTCCGCGAACACGGTGGTCGTTACACCCGATGCGCAGACCATCGTCATCGGCGGTTTGATTGCCAACACGAAGGCGTCGAGCGACAGCAAAGTTCCGTTGCTCGGCGACATTCCGATCCTCGGACATCTTTTCAGTTCCAGTTCGAAAAGCAATTCCAAGCAGGAATTGCTCATTTTCCTGACCCCGCACATCGTTCAGGCGCCGGACCAGTTGGCGACGCTTTCTAACCATGAAGTCAATCAGTCGCAACTCATCACCAATTCGGTTTCCGAACAGGAACTCGACCAGTTTCTGGAACGGCTGCCGGTGAAAAAAAATCCGTAGGACGCAATTATGTTTTCTGAGACCGTTGCCTGACGGAACGAAATTTATGGAACTTAACCGCCGCAGTACCTTGATTTACGGCCTCCTGCTGGGAGTCTGGGTGTTGGTCGTTGCCTGGCAGGTGGCCGAGCACCTGCGCGTCCGGGAAGAAGCCCGCACCGCGCTCGTCAACCGGGCCAAGGACATTTCAACGACGCTTGGCATTGTGCTCCGCTCGCAACGGCGCTTTGGCGGCGTGGTTTCCAAGGAACGGCTCGAAGCCTCGCTCACGGAACTGGTCCGGCAGGAGAAGGCGGAATTGGATGGCATCGCGCTGTTGAACGCCGCCGGCGAGATGGTCGCTTCCGCCGGGACTGGAATTGATCTTCAAGGCCGGGGCGCCGTGGGCACGACGGAAAAATGGAATGCGCAGACCGTCACCCTCGTGAATCCGGTGGACCTCGGCACCAACCTCACCTACGACATCGAGGGCACCAACCTGCCCATCATCCTGTCCCGGCAGGATTTTACCAATCGCTTTGCCGCCACCAACCGCCTGGGCGAACCACCACACGGGCCGCCACCCGAACCTGCGCCTGGTGACAATCCGACCAATCTTGCCGCCGGGCCCGGAGAACCACCGCCGCCTCCGCCGGACAATGACACGAACCGGATGCGCCCCCGTGAAGGCGGCTTCCGTTCCCGCTTTGGGCGCCCCCGCTGGATGAGCGAGGAAGAATACCAAACCCTTCGTCAGAAACAGGGCGTGCACAGTTTTGTCATCGTCATGTCCACCCAGACACTTCACGAGACCTTTGACCACGATCTCTGGCTGCGGGCCATCATCTCCATCCTGGCCACCATTTCGGTCGCCGGCTCGGGACTGGCCTGGCGCAGCGTGACCCGGTCCGCCGAACTCCAAATCCGCCTCATCCGCGCCAGCGAATTGAATTCGCACCTCCGGGAAATGAACCTGGCCGCCGCAGGTCTGGCGCACGAAACCCGCAACCCGCTCAACATCATCCGCGGCATGGCCCAGATGATTTCGAAACAAAATGAAGCCCCGGTGGAAATCCGGGAACAAGTCCGCGCCATCGTGGACGAGACCGACAAGGTCACCGCGCAGTTGAATGAATTCATCAACTACTCGCGCCCGCGCGAAGTCCGTCGCGCGAAGCTGGCGCTGGATTCGGTTGTGAACGAGGTCGTGCGCGCGCTGGCCTACGACATCGAGGAAAAGAAAATCCATCTCGAAACGAAGGGCGAACCGATGACCATCGAGGCGGATGAACAACTGCTCCGCCAGGCGCTGTTCAACCTGGTGCTCAACGCCATCCAGGCGGTGGGTGAGAACGGCCGGATTCAAATTATGACGGAGAAGAACAGCGCGTCTGAGGCGACCGTGACGGTGGGTGACGACGGCCCCGGCGTTCCGCCCGAGCGCCGCCAGGAAATTTTCAAGCCTTACTTCACCACCAATCAACAAGGCACCGGGCTGGGATTGGCCGTGGTGCAGCAAATCGTTTTGGCGCATGGCTGGGAAATCGAATGCCTGCCTAACGAGCCCAAGGGCGCCGTTTTTTGCATCAGCCATTTGAAAGTCGTCGTCTGATTCGGGCGGCCCGATCATGGCTTTTGTTTCATGGCCCGCATGGTGGAATGGAATGGTTTTTACGTCCTGGTTTTACGCCCGCCCTCAACCTGACCTTCTCCCCCGGGGAGAAGGAACAGCCACAGTCCAATTCTGGTTTTGCGGATGATTGTCCGGCCAATCCCGTCGCAGGTTTTCAAGGAGACGGCGAACAATTCCCCCTCTCCTGGAGGAGAGGGCCGGGGTGAGAACGGATGTTTAACTAAATTGCAATGGACAGGCCGGAAAGCCGTGAATAAAGTCCAAATCTTGAACCGGGATAGACAACACTTCTGTTGCATACTTGCCAGTTAGGCTGATTTGGTTATGATTTAAAAATTTAAAACACCAAATGAAAAAGTTGCTTCCAGAAACCGTCATTATTTGCGCCATCTTAATGGTTGTCTATTATAGCTTCGCTCAAACTTGGACGCGTACCAGCGCCAATACATTCGGTGAATCTGCAGCTTTATCTGCCGACGGACGTATCATAATGTCTGTCGGTTCGAGTACTCCGGTCGTTTCAACAAACAGAGGTCTTACTTGGACTGCAATTCCAGACAACGGTCTTTGGGATATTGCTTCGTCAGCAGACGGAATTAAATTGATAGGACTTTGTGTTTATAATGGCTATGTCAATGTTTCCATCGATTCGGGAAATACGTGGACCCCAACTAGCTCGCCCAACCTAAATTGGCAAGCCATCGCGATTTCGGCGGATGGGAGTAAACTTTTCGCAGGGGTTAATGGTGGGTTGATTTTTGTGTCCACAGATTTTGGAACAAATTGGACTCCTACCGGCGCCCCTAACACGGCATGGTCATGCATCGCTTTATCGGCAGATGGAACTAGACTCGCTGCGGGTACCTTTAATGAAAGAATTTACACGTCAACTAATTCAGGAAACACATGGACGACGGCGAGTTCTCCAAGCAATACTTGGCGTTCCATCGCCTCATCAACTGATGGAAGCCATTTGGTGGCGACGGGCGACGGCGGCACTTACATTTCAACCAATTCAGGGGACAGTTGGACACAGTTCAATATCTCGGGCAGATCCGCGGCATCGTCAGCCGACGGAAGCAAATTGATCGTCTGTAATCTTTATAATTATGTTTACACATCCACCAATTTTGGAATCAATTGGACAACGTTTTCCACTCCAAACCAGTATTATTGGTTTACTGTTGCTTCATCATCAGATGGGAATGAGTTGGTGGCTGGAGGAAATGGAAGTCTTTGGATTTGTCAAGTCACTCCATCTCCACAATTGAATCTCACAGCCTTAAACACCAATCTCGACTTGGCTTGGCTTGTGCCTTCGGCAAACTTCGTTTTGCAGCAGAATCTGGATTTGACGACGACAAATTGGGTGACGTTGACGAACACGCCCGCGCTCAATCTCACCAATCTGAACAACGAGTTGATCCTTTCGCCATCCAATAGCAGCGCTTTTTATCGTCTGGCAACACTCTGATTAGACAAATGAAAACGCCGCCTTCTATTAGGGTTCTGATTCCAAGCGTTAAGTAAACGGTTTCATATTTTTTCTTAAAAGTGTTTTTGTTTTTCCCGTAGTGTCTCCGTCCGCGTTTGTATTCCCCGGTTTGGGGAAGCGGGCGGGTGCGCCGGGTGGCATCAAAAACAACCGGAAAATTTCTTTTGACCACCGCCCGGTTTGTCTAGCCTTGGCTTGTGGCAACTGAACTGCGTAAAAAAAACGCCGACTCGCCGCGCATCCTCATCGTGGATGACGACCCGGGGCAGCGCAGTCTGTTGAACACCTTCCTCCGCACCCAGGGATTTGAAACCGTCACGGCGGATTCCGGCCAGCGGGCCCTGGAAACCCTCCGCACCGGAAAATTCAACATGATGATTTCCGACGTGCGGATGCCGGGACTCTCCGGGCTGGAGACGCTGCGGCTGGCGCGCAAGGAATACGCCACCCTGCCCGTCCTGCTCGTCACCGCGTTCACCGACGTCCGCGATGCCGTCGCCGCCATGCGGGACGGCGCGGTGAATTATCTGGCCAAGCCGATTGATCTGGATGAACTGATGGCTTGCGTCCGCCAGGCCATCGGCATTGCCGAATCCGCTCCGCTGCATCTCGACCGGGAGCAGCCCTTGCCGGATTATGTGGTCGCCCGCAGTCCGCTCATGCAGGCTGTGTTCCGCGACGCGGCGCTGATCGCCCCTTCCGAGACCCGCGTGCTGATCACCGGCGAGAGCGGTGTGGGCAAGGAAATCGTCGCCGACGTCATCCATGCGTGGAGCCCGCGCGCGAAGGGTCCCCTGATCAAGGTCAACTGCGCCGCCATTCCCGAAACGCTGCTGGAAAGCGAATTGTTCGGGCACGAAAAAGGTTCGTTCACCGGCGCGCATGCCCAGCGCCTCGGCCGTTTTGAAGAAGCGAATACAGGCACCATTCTCCTGGATGAAATCGCCGAGCTGTCGCCGCCGCTCCAGGCCAAGCTGTTGCGCGTGACGCAGGATGGGCGCTTCCAGCGCATCGGCTCAAACCGCGAAATTCACACCCATGCGCGCATTCTGGCCGCGAGCAATCGCGTTCTCGACGATGAAGTCAAGAGCGGCCGTTTTCGCGAGGATTTGTTTTATCGTTTGAACGTGGTGGAACTGAACGTGCCGCCGCTGCGCGAACGGCGCGAGGACATTTTGCCGCTAGCCGGCCGGTTCGTTGAGGAATTCACCAAGGGCCGCGCGCGTTTTTCGGACACGGTCTCCGCCTGCCTGGAACGATATCCGTGGCCGGGCAATGTGCGTGAGTTGCGCAACGCGATGGAGCGGGCGGTGCTGCTTTCCCGCAGCGAACTGATCCTGCCGGAACATCTGCCCGCACGCGTGCGCGAAGCCGCGGGATTGCCGGCCGCCGCACCCGCCGGCGACGCCCAGCAACTGGAGGAAATCGAGCGCCAGGCCATCCTGCAGGCGTTGAAACAGCACGACTCCAACCGTACGGAAACCGCCAAGGCACTGGGCATCAGCCGGCGCGCGTTGATTTACAAGCTTCAGCGTTTCCGGGAACAGGGCCACAGCGTGGAATAGCTCGAACACAGGGACGAATCAATCAAAGCCCCGGCTGGCAATGACCCTTTTCATTTGTCACATTGCGCGGTTTTCTCAATCATGTGTTCAACCCCATGAGTCGAAGATCAAAGAAAAAAGCCCCTGCCGTGCGTTCAAGTCCGCCCGTTTCGCAGGACGGGGAAAGGCCGGAAGTGGAAAACTCCCGCTCGCTGAAATCCGTAAGCCCTGCGACAGGTTTGAATGACCGCTGGCTGGTCCCCGGGGTCTGCATTTTTCTGGCAGCAATCTCGTTTGCCGTTTTCGGACAGGCGCTGCGTCACGAGTTTGTCAACTTCGACGACGACCGGTATGTGTATGAGAATCCTGTTGTCCAAAAGGGTCTGACCTGGAAGGGATTTCGCTGGGCGCTGACTTATGGCCAAATCGGCCACTGGCACCCGTTGACCTGGCTCTCCCACATGCTCGACTGCCAGTTGTATGGGTTGAATGCCGGCGGCCATCATCTCACCAATATCCTGCTCCACACAGCAACGGCGATCCTGCTCTTCCTGATTCTGCGGCAGATGACCGGATTTCTGTGGCGCAGCGCGTTTGTCGCGGCGGTGTTTGCCATTCATCCCCTGCGGGTGGAATCGGTGGCGTGGGTGGCGGAACGCAAGGATGTCCTCAGCGGACTCTTCTTCATGTTGACGCTCGGGGCTTATGTGCGGTATGTCCAAAAACAGTCGAGGGTCGAAGGTCAAGGGTCGAGAGCACAAGCAGTTCCAGCCCTCGACCCCTCGGCGCGGCGGAGCGAAGCGAAGATGGCTCGACTCTGGACTCTCGACTATGGTCTGGTGGTGCTTTTCTTTGCGTTGGGACTGCTCTCCAAGAACATGCTGGTGACGCTGCCCTTCGTCCTCCTGCTGCTGGATTACTGGCCGTTGAACCGTCTTTCAAACTTCACGCCTCAGGTTTTGCTCCGGCGGGTGGCCGAGAAAATCCCGTTGTTTGTGCTGACGGTCGGATCGTGCGTGGCGACGGCCCTGGTTCCGGAGAAACTGATTGCCGGTCAACTGCCTTTCGGGCTGCGGATGGAAAACGCCGTGGTATCCTACGTCACCTACCTTTGGCAGATGATCCATCCATCGGATCTGGCGTGTCTTTATCCCAACCCGGCAAACTATCTGCCGCTCTGGCAGGTGGTCGGGGCGCTGGGGTTGCTGCTGGCCATATCCGGAGCGGTATGGGCCTTTCGCCAGACGCATCCCTGTCTCGTGGTCGGCTGGCTCTGGTATCTGGGGATGATGATCCCCGTGATCGGGATGGTGCAGATATCCTACTACGCCCATGCGGATCGTTACACGTATCTGCCGCAGATCGGGTTGTATCTGTTGCTGACCTGGGCGGCGGCGGATCTGTGCGCCGGCTGGCGTCACCGCCGCGTGGTACTGGGCGGCTGCAGCACGGTCATTCTGGTGGCTTTGATTTTCTGCGCGCGCGCGCAGACTGCTTATTGGCGAAACAGTGAATCGCTATGGACTCACACGCTCACCTGCACGTCGGACAATTTCGTTGGCCACAACAACCTCGGCAATGTGCTGCTCAAAATGGGCAGTGTGGATGAAGCGATCGTCCATTACCAAACGACGCTGCAAATCAAGCCCGACTACGCGGAAGCCCACAACAACCTCGGCAACGCTCTGCTCCAAAAGGGCAGCGTGGACGAAGCGATCACTCATTTCCAAAGGGCGCTGCAAATCAACCCCGACAGCGCGGAAGCCCACAACAACCTCGGCAACGCTCTGCTCCAAAAGGGCAGCGTGGACGAAGCGATCACTCATTTCCAAAAGGCACTGCAAATCAAACCCGACTTCGCGGAAGCCCACAACAACCTCGGCAACGCTCTGCTCCAAAAGGGCAGCGTGGACGAAGCGATTGTTCATTACCAAAAGGCGCTGCAAATCAAGCCCGACTACGCGGAAGCCCATTACAACCTCGGCAACGCTCTGAATAAAAAGGGCAGGGTGGACGAAGCGATCACTCATTTCCAAAAGGCGCTGCAAATCAGGCCCGACAGCGTGGAAGCCCACAACAACCTCGGCAACACTCTGCTCCAAAAGGGCAGCGTGGACGAAGCGATTGTTCATTTCCAAAAGGCGCTGCAAATCAAACCCGGCTACGCGGAAGCCCACATCAACCTCGGCAACGCTCTGCTCCAAAAGTGCAGCGTGGACGAAGCGATCACTCATTTCCAAAAGGTGCTGCAAATCAAACCCGATAACGCGGACGCCTGCTACAACCTCGGCAACGCCCTGCTCCAAAAAGGCAATGTGGACGAAGCGATCGCCCATTACCAAAAGGCGCTGCAAATCAACCCTGACTACCTGGATGCCCTGAACAATCTGGCCTGGCTGCTGGCGACCTGTCCGGACGCCCACGTCCGGGATGGTGTTCAAGCCGTCAAATATGCCGGCCGTGCCTGCGAACTGACGCACTATGGCGTGACCTCCTTCGTGGGCACCTTGGCGGCAGCCTACGCCGAGGCGGGACGATATGACGATGCGATTGCGGCGGCGCAGAAAGCCTGCGTGCTGGCCTCGGCGGCGGGCGAACAGGATTTGCTTGAGAAAAACCAGAAACTGCTGGCTTTGTATCGGGCCCATCAACCGTATCATGAGGCGGCCGAAAAGGTTGTTCCCGCCGCGCACTAGCGTTCACGCCCGTCGTCCCGTCACTGGACAATTTCTCGATGCTCGTTGCCGTCACCATTTTTTTACCCTCAACTCTCGCCTCTCAACCTTCAGCTGTTACAAATTACTCGGCGGCGGGAGGCAACCGTGATAGATTCCTTCCGGCGATTCGCCAAATCAGCGGGTCGCCCCAAAGCCCAACGAAAGGGAAATTATGGCCCAAGCAATCATGGATCCCGAAAAGGTGCGGCGGTTCGCCGACGAACTTAACCGGTTCAACACCGACCTGGAGAACCGGCTGGTTTTGCTGCAAGCCCGCTTCACGGCGCTGGGAGACACCTGGCAGGACCAGGAGCACGAGAAGTTTGCCGACGAATTCAAACTGGCGATGAAGGCGCTGAAAAAGTTTGTCGAGCTGTCCAAGGAGCACACGCCTTACCTGTTGAGAAAAGCCCAGCGCATCGAGGAATATCTGAACCAACACTGACTAATTAAAAATCGTCCTCGTCCTCCTCCTCGTAATCATAATCGTAATCGAAAAATCCGAGGACGAGCACGAGAACAAGCACGATAAAATTCATGGCCGAACGCGCCCAAGTCACTTCATTCGAAGCCGTGGAATCTTTCCGGGCCGACCTGATTGTATTCCTGAGCCGGGCACGCGCCGTTTTGGAGGAGGCGAGCGATGATGTCGTGCGCACCCGGCTTTGGGTGCAAAATGATCAACGCCGCCTCTGGGAAGGTGAAACGCGCGTCCGCTACCGGAAACTGGAGGAGGCACGGGCGGAGTTGTTCAGCGCCCAGCTCTCCCAATTCCATGAATCAACGGCCTTGTGCCTCATGGCCGTGCAACGGGCGGAACGCGCCAATCGCGAGGCCGAGGCCAAAATGGCGGTCCTGAAAAAATGGGACCGGGACCTGGAGAACCGGACCGACCCGCTGGTCAAGCAGGTCACCCAGTTCCACAGTTTTTTGGCCACCGATATGACGCGCGCGGTCGCCTACCTGGTTCAAGTGGTGAAGTCACTGGAAGCGTATGCCGACGTCGCCACGCCGGGCAATTCAACCGGCTTGACGGCGCCGGGAAACAAGGCGGACATTGCCGGACCGCCCGGCCCGCTTCCAACCGGAACCGGCAAACCGGACGGCGGAAAGGGAAAACGATCATGAGCTTGAGCGGAAGCAAAAACCGGCTGGTCGCCATCACGAAAGAACTTTCGAACCGGTGGGCTGAAACCAAAAATTACTGGCGCGACGCCAAAAGCCAGGAATTCGAACAGCGTTACATGACTGAACTTTTCGCGAACGTGGACAAGACCATCGCGGTGATGGACAAGCTGAATGAACTTATGACCAAGGTCAGGAATGACTGTGAATAGGCACCTGGGAGTCAATGAAATGCTCGCGCTGCTGGACGCGCTGAAAAGCGCCATCCAGGATTTTGCCGCCCGGGAGGAAAAATTGAACGGCGAGTCTCGCGCCCGGACCGCCGCGGAAACGAAGGCGTTCGAAGCAGCAAACCAGGAGCAGGCGGCGCGGTTGTCCGAACGCATCGCCGCCGCGGAAACCGGCTGGGAAGCGGAAAAGAAAAATTGCCGGGCCTGGTTCGAAAGGCGAAAAGCCCGCATCAACCAGGCCCATCTCACGTGCAACCGGCAGGTCATGGAGGGAACCGACCGGGAAGGACGCCAAAAGCACGGGCTGCAGACGAGCGCAATGGGAGCGGAACGCAAACGGGACGCCGAACTGGCAAATGCCGCCGCAACCCTGGAAAATTTCAAAATCAAGCTGGCCGAAAGCCGGGAAACTTTCGTGCTTCTGGAAAAAACGGCTGGAAGCGCTTTTCGCGGTTACGGCAAATTCCGCAAACTGCTTGCCCCGCACCGGCAATGGCCTGAGCCCAATCTTCCCCCGGCTGAGGATCAATTGTTTGACGAGTTTCATCGTCTGGAGTCCCTAACGCGCGACGAGTTGAACCAGTTCAAAAAAATTCCGCTGCCGCGGTTTTTCAAATACCTGCCGTTGTGGCTGATGATGATTCTGCTGCTGCTGGTATTTGGCGCCTCGGTTCCCCTGCTCCACCACCTTGGATTAAACATCATCGCTTATTGGGTGACGGGCGCAGCGCTGGTTTTTCTTTGGGTGACCGCATTGATGATTCATCAACACGGAAAGCGCCAGGCCGGGCCGGCCGCCAGCGCGATTGCCGGCAATCTGGCGAAGGCGCGCCGGCTCCATGACGGCTCGCTGGCCCAGGCCGAATTGCGGTGCCGGCAGGAACAGGAACGAATCACAAAAGAGTTTGAGAACACAAACCGCACCCTCAATCAACAATGGAAGCAGACCTTGAAGGAGGGTTATGACACACGTGGCATCCGGGGCCAGAAAGTTGATGAAAAAGGGTTTCGCGCCCTGCAGACGAACGAACGGCTCCACTCCGCAAAACTCAAACAGATTGAACGCGATTACGCGGACAACGTTGCGCGGCTGCGCCAGGAGGCGGACGCACAGGCGGGACAGCTCGCGGATGCTCGCGCGGCGAAAATGGCGAAACTGAACGCGGACAACCAAACCCGGTGGCAGACGCTGGAAACGGAGTGGAAAGACTGTCTCCAGCCGATTTATGAATCCTTCCGCGCGGCAAACGCCGCCGCGGAGGAACTTTTCCCCGAATGGCAGTCGCCCGCATGGAAAAAATGGACGCCGCCGCAGGATTTCAAAAACGCGGCGAAATTCGGGCGCCTGGAAGTGGACGTGGCGAAATTTGCCGAGGTGATGCCGAAAGACAGGCGCCTGGCACTTCCGGGTCCGTCCACGTTTTCCGTCCCGCTGGTGCTCGCTTACCCGCTCGAAGGCTCGATTCTTTTTGAAACGGCCCGGACCGAAAACGATGAACCGGTCGAGACGATCAACAATGTTATTTTCCGGCTCCTTTCCACCACCCCGCCGGGAAAATTGAGCTTCACCATTTTTGACCCGGTCGGTCTCGGACAAAACTTCGCCGCGCTGATGCACCTCGCCGATTACGAAGAGAGCTACATCAACAGCCGCATCTGGACGCAGACGAATCAGATCGAGGAAAAGCTCGCGGAATTGAACGAGCACATGGAAAAGGTCATCCAGATGTATCTCCGCAACGAATACGAGACGATTACGGAATACAATGCGCAGGCGGGCAGCATTGCCGAGAAATATCATTTCCTCGTTGTTGCCTCGTTTCCGGTGAACTTCAGCGACACGGCGGCCCGGCGGCTCCGGAACATCGCCGCCAGCGGCGCCCGGTGCGGAGTGTACACGCTCATTCATTGGGACCAGCGGCACGCCCTGCCCCCGGAATTTGTTCCCGACGAACTCCGGAAAAACAGCATCGGTCTTGTCCGCACGGAAAAGGGTTTTGAATTGTCCGGCTGGCGCAAGGCCGGAACGCGATTGGTCCTCGACCGGCCTCCCTCCCCGGAATTCGCGACGCAATTCCTTAATGAAGTCGGCCAGAGCAGCAAGGATTCCAATCGCGTCGAGGTGCCTTTCGAGCAGGTCGCTCCCCCGGACTCCAAACTCTGGACGGAGGACACCACCGAGGAACTCACCGTGCCCATCGGGCGTTCCGGCGCGACCAAACTGCAGCGCCTCGAAATCGGCAAAGGCACGCGCCAGCACGCGCTGGTGGCCGGCAAAACCGGTTCCGGCAAGTCCACCCTGTTTCACGTCATCATCACCAACCTGGCGCTGTGGTGCAGCCCGGAACAGGTCGAGTTCTATCTCGTGGACTTCAAGAAAGGCGTGGAATTCAAGTGCTACGGCAACCGCCGGCTGCCGCATGCGAAGGTGGTGGCCATCGAAAGCGACCGCGAGTTTGGATTGAGCGTGCTGCAGCGCGTGGACGAGGAACTGCGCCGCCGCGGCGATCTGTTCCGCAAACTGGGCGTGCAGGACGTCGCCGGTTACAAACGGGCGGGCGGCACCGAGCCGATGCCCCGGGCGTTGTTGATCATTGACGAGTTCCAGGAATTTTTCGTGGAGGAAGACCGCGTCTCGCAATCCGCCGCCGTCCTGCTCGACCGCATCGTCCGGCAGGGCCGCGCCTTCGGCATTCACGTCGTGCTCGGTTCGCAAACTCTGGGCGGCGCCTACACGCTGGCCCGCGCCACCATTGGCCAGATGGTCATCCGCATCGCCCTCATGTGCAACGAGGCGGACGCCTACCTGATCATGGACCAGGACAATCCGGCCCCGCGCCTGCTCACGCGGCCCGGCGAAGGCATTTACAACGATGCCGCCGGTTCCATCGAGGGCAACAGCCCGTTCCAGACCGTGTGGCTGCCCGAAGATGTGCGCGACAGTTACCTTGCAAAAATCCGGGCGCGGGCCGATCAAAGCCAAAAACAATATCCGGGGCCGTTTGTGTTTGAAGGCAATGCGCCGGCGGATGTGAAGGAAAATTATTTGCTAAACGCCTTGTTGCGGAGTGCGCCCGTCCCGGGCACAGCAGCGCAGAAAGGCAAACCAGTTTCAGAAATTTCAGAGCCGCAACCGAGATCGGAAGTCGCTGCGCCCGAGGACGGGCGCACTCCGGCCCAGGCGCGCATCTGGCTGGGTGCGCCCAATTCCATCAAGGGACCGACCGAAGCCGTTTTCCAAAGGCAAAGCGGCAGCAACCTGCTGATTGTCGGGCAAAGCGAGGAACGCTCCGTGACCCTGCTGGCCATCGCGCTTGTGTCCCTGGCCGCCCAGTATCCGAAAAAATCCGCGCGGTTCATCCTCCTCGACAGCTCACCACCTGGATTTCCCCAGCGTGAATTCCTGCAACGTGTCATCAAGGCGGTTCCGCACGAAATCATTCAGGCCAACAACAGCAACCTCGCGGAAATCATGAACGGCCTGGCGGAGGACTTGAAACGCGGTGATGAAAAGGGCCGCGTCCCGGAGACGTTCGTGTTGATTCACGGCCTGCAAAATTACAAGAAGCTCCGGCAGGAGGATGACTTCAGTTTTTCCAGCAGCGATGCCGGAAGCGCCGCCAACCCCGCCGCCGTGCTCATGAGTCTCATCAGCGAAGGTCCCAGCCAGGGATTTCATGTCATCGCCACCTGCGACACCTACAACAACGTGAACCGGTTTCTGGGCCGGAAGACGCTGACCGAATTTGAGATGCGCGTGCTCTTCCAGATGAGCGCCAGCGACTCCGCCAGCCTGATTGATGCGCCGGATGCCAGCACGCTCGGCCTGCATCGCGCGCTCTATTACAACGACCGTGAGGGGTACATCGAGACGTTCCGTCCCTACGCGCTTCCCGGCAACGATTGGATTGAGGAAGTCGCGCAGCAGCTGGCACGATTGCTCGCATAATAGTTGGCCTTGGAGCCAATCGAAAAATTCTAAAATCTGTTAGCCATTGATTTTCAATTGATTGACAAAACCTTGTCCCACGTGGGACAAGGTTTTGTAAGCAGACGACGCGGTATAATTTCGAAATTGGTCTTGCAGTTAATTCAACGAAAAATGATCCCAGCTCTTAGACATACAGCGCGCTCTGCAAATCGCGCACGAGCACGCTCATGAACGGGTAACGCTTGTCCGGGTCACGCGCGAGGCACTTCATGATCACCTTTTCGAGCACGGCGGGAATGTCCGCGTTGTGCTCGCGTGGTGATCTGGGGCCGGAAGTGTCCATCTGCGCGGCCAGGATTTCCGAGGGGGTCTCGCCGGGAAATGGTTTCTGGTTGGTCAGCAATTCGTAAGCGGCGACACCGTAGGCAAAAATGTCCGCGCGCGAATCAATCGGCTGCCGCTTCAATTGCTCCGGTGCCATGTAACCTGGCGTGCCCGGATTCTTCGACATTTTCTTCGGTTTTTCGGGAATCGGCTGCGCCAGGTCAAAATCAATCAGCCGCACATTGCTGTTGCGCGTTACGAGAACATTTTCCGGCTTGAAATCAAGGTGCATGAAACCGCTCTCGTGCACGTGGCTCAGGCCGAGCGCCATATCAATCAGGATTTGCGCGACGTTTTCCGTCAGCACCGGATCATGCCGCGCGAACAATTCCTTCAAATTCGCCGCCTCGATGTAATCCATGACCAGGTAAAGCGTTCCGCCCTGCCGGCCATGCTCCACATAGCCGACGACATAATCGCTTTCATTGATTTTGGAAAGCACCTCGCACCCGCGCAAAAACCGGCGGCGCGCCAGAAGATTGAACCGCAACCGGTTCTTCAATCTCCGCAGCGCGTAAGGTTTGCCGCGATTATCGGTCACCAGCCAGATGTCGGCCATGCCGCCGCTGTTGATGAGTTCCTGCGGATAAAACCGCCCAAACCGCTCCGGGGTCGTTCGCCCGGTGTCCGCCGGGCTTTGTAAACTGCTCGCCATATCTACTGATTGCATAACATATCTCCCACGGCAGCGCGAGCAAAACCTGTTCGCACGCCAACGGGTTGGACACACGACGACGACATTGGGTGGCAGGAATTCGCGCTTGGCTTGAATTGCGTGAAAACGTATTGTCGCGCCATGCGACCGCTCCGGGCGCTGGTCATCTACATCGTCGTGGTGTTTATCGGCGGCGCTTTGCTCGCGCCGTGGCTTTACCGGCTCGCGCAAACCGTCGGGCATTCGTTTCCTCAAATCGCCGGCGTGCCGTTTCACCACTTTGTGAATCGCTCGCTGCTGATTCTCGCGCTGGCCGGACTCTGGACGTTGCTGTGCGCGCTCGGCGCGACCTCGTGGCGCGAAACCGGCCTGGTCCAAATTCATGGCCAGTGGAAAAAGCTTTCCGGCGGCCTGCTGCTGGGTTTCGTTTCGCTGGCCGTTGTCGCCGGAACCGCCATCGGCGGTGGTGACCGCGTTTTTATTCAGGGCCTGACCGCCCACAAAATCGTGGGAACCATTTCCAACGCCATCGCCACAGCAGCCATCGTCGCCACCATCGAGGAAATTTTATTTCGCGGCGGTATTTTTGGCGGATTGCGGAGGATTCTTTACTGGCCGCTCGCTTTGATTGCCAGCAGCGTGATTTACGCGCTCGTCCATTTCCTGCAACACGCGGAACTTGCCGGTCCGGTCGCCTGGAATTCAGGACTGATCCTGCTCCCGCGGATGCTGGGCGGTTTTGCGGATTTCCACGCGCTCGTTCCCGGTTTTTTCAATCTCACGCTCGCCGGCATCCTGCTCGGCCTCGC
>JBEKZC010000110.1:0-6579 GCA_049510295.1 Verrucomicrobiota bacterium
ACGTTGCGGCCCTTGGGTCCGAGCGTGGCGACGACCGCCTTCGAGAGCTTCTGGACGCCGCGCAGGATCGCCTGCCGCGCCGCCTCATCAAACAGTAATTGTTTTGCTGCCATATTTTTTGGTTCTTGGTTAGAGTGTTGAAAGTTGGGGGTTAAACGAGCACGGCGAGAATGTCGTCCGAGGACAGAATTTTGTATTCCTTGCCGTCAATTTTGATTTCGGTGCCGCCGTATTTGCTAACGAGCACGCGGTCGCCCTTTTTGACTTCAAACGGAATTTTCTTTCCGTCGTCGTTGGTTTTGCCGGTGCCGAGGGCGATGATGATGCCTTCCTGCGGCTTTTCCTTGGCGGTATCGGGGATGATGATGCCGCCCTTCTTGACTTCCTTCTCTTCGACCGGCTCGACCAGGATGCGGTCGCCGATCGGTTTGACGTTTAGTGCCATAGTTTGTTTTTCCTTGTTGTTGGTTTGAACTGTTAATCGCAATCAACTCCCATCGCACTCACGATGGAAAAATTTTATTTTCTTCCGCGCCCCGGCGCCGTTTGCAGCAACCTGAAGGGTTGCCGGAAATTAGCCTGGGTTTGAGCGGAGCGATACCCCAGGAAAACGTCCAATAAATTTCCGCGCCCTGAAGGGCGCTGGAAACCGTGAACACAAGATTCCGCCGCCCCTTCAGGGCGGTGACAAAATGGGACGCTGCCCGGGGGTGGCGGCCTCCGGCCTTACCCCCGGCTAATTTCCGGCAAGCCTTCAGCTTGCTCAAATTTGTGTGCGCCAATTTCATTTTGTTTCTAAAACCCAGCCGCACGCGTGATGGAAAATTTTTTTAGCGCTTAATCGAATTCCAAACGCGACTTAATTTCCTCTACTCTTTCCATTTCTGCTGATTGCTCCGTTTTTTCGGTTACTAAATTTGTTATCCGAATCGGCTCAAATTTTGCGCTCATGTTTGCCCTCTTTTACTTTTTCTCATCCACGACCTCGGCGTCAATCACGCCTTCGTCCTTCTTTTTGTCGTCGGACTTCGGCTCGCCGCCTTCCGGCTGCGGCTGGCCACCGGCGGATTGCTGCTTTTCCGCCTGCGCCTTGGCGGCGGCGGCCTTGTAAAGCTCGGCGGAAACCGCCTGCCAGGCTTCGTTCAACTTCTCGGCGGCGGATTTGATGGCTGCACTGTCATTGCCTTTCAATGCTTCCTTCACGTCCGCGACGGCCTTTTCAATCTTGGCCTTGTCGTCGCCGGAAATTTTGTCGCCGGTGTCTTTGAGCATTTTCTCGGACCGATACACCGCGCTGTCGGCTTCGTTGCGCGTCTCGACTTCCTCGCGTTTGGTCTTGTCCTCATCGGCGTGCGCCTCGGCGTCGCGGCGCATCTTCTCGACTTCGTCCTTTGAAAGCCCGCTGCTGGCGGTGATGGTAATTTTCTGTTCCTTGCCCGTGCCGAGGTCCTTGGCGCCCACGTGCAAAATGCCGTTGGCGTCAATATCGAACGTCACCTCGACCTGCGGCACGCCGCGCGGCGCGGGCGGAATGTCGGTCAGATGAAACCGGCCGATGGTCTTGTTGTCCTTGGAAAATTGCCGTTCGCCCTGGAGCACGTGGATTTCCACGCCGGGCTGGTTGTCCGACGCGGTGGAGAAAATTTCCGATTTGCGGGTCGGAATCGTGGTGTTGCGCTCGATGAGCCGCGTGAACACGCCGCCCAGCGTCTCGATGCCGAGTGACAACGGCGTCACGTCGAGCAACAGCACGTCCTTCACCTCGCCCTTGAGCACGCCGCCCTGGATGCCGGCGCCCACGGCGACGACTTCGTCCGGGTTCACGCCCTGGTGCGGTGGTTTGTTGACGAGCGAGTGCGCCACTTCAACGACTTTCGGCATGCGGGTCATGCCGCCGACGAGCACGAGTTCGTCAATCTTTGCCACGTCAATGCCGGCGTCCTTCAAGCAGGCCTTCACCGGCCCGATGGTGCGCTCAAACAGCGCGTCGCAAAGCTGTTCCATCTTCGCGCGGGTCAGCGTCTTCTGGATGTGTTTCGGTCCGCTGGCGTCTGCGGTGATGAACGGCAGGTTGATGTCGTATTGCTGCGCGGAGCTGAGGGCGATCTTGGCCTTTTCCGCCTCTTCCTTGATGCGTTGGAGCGCGTCAGGCTGCTTGCGCAAATCCATGCCGGATTCCTTTTTGAATTCGTCGAGAATCCAATCCATCAATTTGTTGTCCCAGTCATCACCGCCGAGGTGCGTGTCGCCGTTGGTGGCCTTGACTTCGAACACGCCATCGCCGATTTCCAAAACCGAGATGTCGAATGTGCCGCCGCCCAGATCGTAAACGGCGATTTTTTCGTCCTTCTTTTTGTCAAGGCCGTAGGCGAGCGACGCGGCGGTCGGTTCGTTAATGATGCGAAGCACTTCGAGCCCGGCAATCTTGCCGGCGTCCTTGGTGGCCTGGCGTTGGGAATCGTTGAAATAGGCGGGAACGGTGATGACGGCTTGCGTGATTTTCTCGCTGAGACGCATTTCGGCGTCGGCCTTGAGTTTGCCCAGGATCATCGCGGAGATTTCGGGCGGTGTGAACGTCTTGGGCTTGCCGTCCACTTCCACTTCCACGGCGGCATCGCCGTTCGAGGCGCGAACGACTTTGTAGGGGACGCGTTTCAGTTCCTCCTGGATCTCGTCAAATTTGCGGCCCATGAAGCGTTTGATGGAATAGACGGTGTTGCGCGAGTTGGTGACGGCCTGGCGCTTGGCCGCCTCGCCGACGAGCCGCTCGCCGCTTTTGGTGAACGCGACGACGGACGGCGTGGTGCGTTTGCCTTCGGA
The DNA here is from genome assembly GCA_049510295.1 of Verrucomicrobiota bacterium. Lineage (GTDB taxonomy): Bacteria > Verrucomicrobiota > Verrucomicrobiia > Limisphaerales > UBA11358 > UBA11358. Next base: position 2,821 of record JBEKZC010000110.1, read on the forward strand.
ATTTTCCAGAACCAGCGGCTCGCCGCCTTCCATGACCGCCATGCAGGAGTTCGTGGTGCCCAAATCAATGCCTAAAACTTTTGCCATAAAAAATTTAAAAATGGTTGTCTGTCCCCTGTTCTAATGCAATAACGGTGCCGCAATTCCAAAAACAACATGGAAGCCTTGCAAACAAAGGACGGATTTCTTCTTTTCCCTTTTACGGCTGGCTGAAAAACAGTGCCAAAAGCGTCACAGTGGCACAGTCGTAGTGCCATCTGGCACAGTTGTGCTGTTGTTGGTGGGGCCGGCCATATGCACTTAACAAAGGAAGTTGTGCCATGGTTCCAAGTGATGGCACAACTAAGGACCTTTATCCGGGGAGAAAGCTGTCACCGATTTTGTCCAGTCCGACCATCCCGCGTTCAGCCACTTCTTCTAGGGGAATTCCTGCGAAACCACACGCTGCCGACAAATGCCAGAGTAACGGCCACGCATTTTCAATTATCTTTTCTCGCTCTTCGGTTGCAAGCGTGCCTTTTGGCAACTCTGCCTCCAATGTTTTGCTGAACTTGCCCACCTCTTCGGCAAGGCCCGTTAAGGGAAATATCCACGGTCGTTTGGAGCTTTCAGGATGAGCTTCAACTTGCTCTGCTTTGGACTGGAATTCTTTGAACGTGATGGCCATTGGATTCTTTTTGTTGGCACTCTCTAAATTGGCGCTCAATCTCTTGCAAAAGCCGTGGCTCTGGAGGGCGCCAAGAGGGATGCTTGATTACCTTTCCATCAGCCGCATAGTGAACTTTCCCGTCCGGCCAAAGTTTTCTCATGTTCGCTTCGTGAACGATTTCAAATAATCGCCCCGGCTGAACTCCCATCTCGACCATTGTGCCCAAAGCGAAATACATCAGATCAATCATCGCATCCGCTTGGTCAGCAATTGACTTGGATTTGCGCAATTCTTCAAGCTCTTCCAGCATCCAATTATAGCGTTTCATTACGCGCTCTTCCGGCAACATCTCCGGTTTGCTGGGGCATTCGTGATTGAAAGCAATATGGAATTGCCTCACTTTATCAAATGAATCGTTCAGGTTCATTTTTTGGCGTTGCGCGGTTCATCTGGACATTCTGCGCCAAAATTGCGCGCTTAAAAGTTTAAGTTGTTAATCTTGTCTTCAGTTTACTCACCGTATTTACACAGGCTATTTACCGTTTCACACAATATGTAGCGCAAACCATCTCAGGACATACAATACCATGTATTATTAAAGACTGTCAATATGTTGTTTCAAGTTTGTTTCCAATGTGTTATGATGAGTATGCAAAGTGGTTTTCATATTTTTACGGACATATAATCCCAATGAAACGCTTACGCTTTTTAGGTCTTGGTTCGGGGGGTGCCTTGCTCATACACACCGTTGATCTTGGAAATCGTCTGAGGTTGCCCCCGGAAACCGCAGACTTCGTGCCTTGGCTTAAAGAGGCTTCGCGCAAAGCATATATGGTCCCAGGACACCACGGCGGGATTCAGGTATTGCGCGACTCCTTTCCGGTAGGAAAAGAGCTGCAACAGATTATTTCCGCGCTCCGAGAAACTCCACCTAAAGCAGAGGAAGCGGGCACTGAGATGATGCGTTTAATGCGGTATCAACTTACACGGTGTGAAGTGGAGTTCAGCGAGGATCGTTATGGAATCGTCCTGCCGCGTGAATTCCGTGATATGGAGATTCTTCCAAACCAAGGCAAATCCGCTGCTGTTTTAATTCTGGGCGGCGTTCTGGAAATCTGGCGTGCCGACAAATGGGCTGAACATGTCCGTGTTGTCCGGGGCAGGCTCTTAGAGGTTACTGAACGAGCATTGGACGAACTCGAAAGCCGCTAGTAACAAATTGAAGTTTTGAGAGCGAGTGCGCGGCTACCATTCGCGTTCCGGTTTACTTGCTCCCCGGTTTGAGCGCCGGGATTGCCGCCAAATCCGGCGGCAATTTGTCCGGCTTGAATACTTCGACCTGCAACGTGATCAAGCTGGCAAAGGGCACGCCGAAATTCACCGCGCCGTTGGAGCGGTCCACAATCGCGGCGACCCCGGTGACGTGGCCTCCGTGCGCGCGGACAATATCAATCGTCTCCTGGACGCGCCCGCCTTTGGTCACCACATCCTCAATGACGAGGGTTTTTTCACCGGGCGCAATTTTGAATCCGCGCCGCAACACAAGCCTGCCTTCCGCTTTTTCCGCAAAGATAAACCGCACGCCAAGCTGCCGCGCGACTTCTTGTCCGATGACCAGCCCGCCGAGCGCCGGCGCGATGACGGTGTCGGCGCGGAACTGGCGGACCTTGTCGGCGAGGGTGCCGCCAAGTTTTTCGACGACGGGCATTTGCTGGAGCGCGAGGGCGCATTGAAAGTACTGGCGGCTGTGCAATCCGCTGCGCAGGATGAAATGGCCTTCGAGCAGCGCGCTGGTGTTGCGGAAAATCTGGAGAACTTCGTCTTGTGTCATCGGACCAGTTTCAAGTTTCGGGTTTCAAGTTTCAATTCCAAACCGAACCCCGGATGGACACGGATTAACACAGATGCCGGGAGGGCGCGTCACTCCGTGCGTGCCGAGGCTCGCAGCCGGTCGGCCGGCGGGCAGAAGACTCCGATAAATCGCGAGCCGGCTGCCTGCCCAACCGGTTTTTTTAATCCGCGTCCATCCGTGTCCATCCGCGGTTGATTTTCTTTTCCCGTCCGTTCGGTTTCTTCTGGCTTCCGAATCGTGAATTCTGAATTCTGGCCGCGTGCCGAAGTGGATTAAATTCATCATCGCCATCCTGCTGCTGCCGGTCTGCGCCGGCGCGGCGCGGGCGTTGTGGCTGGTGCTGTGCGCCAGCGGCAAGGCGGACGTGGTTTGGGTGCCGTTGCTGGCGGGCGCGGCGTGCTGGGGCGTGATTTTTCTGCTGCTGCCCAAACCGATGTGGCTTTATGTGTTCGGCCACGAATTGACGCATGCGCTGTGGACGTGGCTTTTCGGCGGACAGGTGAAAAAAATGAAGGTCTCTTCCGCCGGCGGCCATGTCGTCGTGAGCAAAACCAATTTTGTCATCTCGCTGGCGCCGTATTTTTTCCCGTTTTACGCGGCACTGGTCATTGCGGTGTTCGCCCTCGGCCATTTCTTTTGGGATTGGTGGAATTATCTGGTCTGGTTTCATCTGTTCGTCGGCGCGGCATACGCGTTTCATGTGACCCTGACGTGGCACGTTTTGAAAACGCGGCAATCGGATATTACGTCGCAGGGCTGGTTGTTTTCGGCGGTGATTGTTTTCCTCGGCAACGTCAGCGTGTTGCTGTTTGGCCTGCCATTTTTGACCGCGAAAGTCGGTTTGTTCGATGCGCTGGGCTGGTGGCTGGAGGGCTCGGGACAAATTTTTAACTGGCTGGCGCGGCTGTTCGAATAATTCGACCGGAAATTTTTCAACAATTCTGTCTTGAATTAAAACGCGGATGGGTTCAATCCTTAAAGAAGCAATGTATGGATTTGGGCGATATTTTAAGCAAAGCGCAGATTATTCCCGACTTGCACGCGGCAAATCGCTGGGAAGCGATTGACGAGTTGATCGAGAATCTCGTGGTCACTGGCAAACTTCAGCCCGGCGACCGTGACGCCGTCACTGCTGCCGTCAAGAAGCGCGAGACCTCGATGAGCACCGGCATCGGGTTCGGCATCGGCATTCCGCACGCTTCGACCGACCTGATTTACGAAGTGGTCGGCGCGCTGGGCCGCTCGAAGGCGGGCGTCA
>JBEKZC010000111.1:0-4796 GCA_049510295.1 Verrucomicrobiota bacterium
TTTCGGTGAATTGGTTGCTGAAAGTCAGCGCTTCCTGGCGGCTGCCGGCAAGGTCATTGGTCAGCATCAGATTGACCTGGCGGAGTTCGTCGAGGTTGGCGGTGGCGGCGACCAATTGATTGGAAAAATCGAGAATCGCGTCGGCATTTTTTTTGAGCCGTTCGTCCGCCGCATTTTTCGTCGCAAACAAAGCAATTGCCAGCCCGCCACAGGCCACGGCGAGAATGACAATTCCAAGTTTTGTCTTCATAACGCTTTCCCAAACTAGCTTGGCGGAACAAACCTGGCGAGTGCCCCTCAACGCCGCGCTACTTTTCGGGCGTTGCATCAGGCGCGTTGGCGGCGGCTGCCGCCGCCGCTGCCGCCGCTTTCAAATCCGCATCCAGAATTTGCACATCCGCGGCTTTCCTCAACTTTTCCAAATAAGCCGGGGCGAGTTTTTCGGTTTTTTGTTGCGTCAGGAAATCTTTGATTTTGGCGGCGACGGTCACGTCACTCAACGGCACTTTGTCAGTCAACGCCAGTTTTTTGGCCGGAGTTTTGTCGAGCAACTTGATGATATGGTAACCGTAAACGGTCGTGATGACGTCGCTGACCTGATTGTTGGTCAGTGAAAACGCCGCCGCCTCAAATTCCGGCGCCATCTGGCCGCGCGGAAACGCCGGCAATTCACCGCCATTGTCCTTCGAGCCGGGGTCTTCGGAGTATTGTTTGGCCAGCGCCGCAAAATCCGCGCCACCGCGGATGCGCTTGAGAAGGTCGTCAATCTGTTTGCGCTTGGCCTGTTGCTGATCCGCCGACAACGGTGCGCGCGTGACCGGGTCCATCGTCAACAACAAAATGTGGCGGGCATGAACCATTTCCGGCTGCTCAAAATCCGCCAAATTCGTGGGGTTGTCGTAAAATTGCTTCACCTCGGCATCCGTAACGGTGACATTCAACTCCCGTATCTTTACAGCCTGCGCTGTGTTTTCCTGGGTGATCTTGGAGCGCAGTTCGGCAACCGTCATGCCGGTGGCTTTCATTTGCCGTTCGAGTGCTTCCTGCGAACCGAAGCGTTCAAGCAGCGTGTTCATTTGCATGCCGGCCTTTTGGACACCGTTGGTTTTGTCCGCGTCCGTGGCTTTCTGCAACAAAAGCTGGTCCTGGATGAGCCGGTCAAGCAACTGGCTTTCGATCTGGGTCAACTGCCCGGGCGGAATGGTCTGGCCGCGCGCGGCAGCGGCGGATTTAATCCCCATCATCACCTCGTCCAATTCACTGCGTTTGATTTCAAAACCCTTGCCCTTGGCAATAACCGGGTCGCCAAACAACGCGGTCATCGCGGCTTGGGAGTTGCCGTTGGTCGCGGTGGGCACAGGCTCGTTGGTGGTGGCATTGGCGGAAGCAGCATTAACGCGCGGCAGCGCGAACAAGGCCACGGCAAACGCAGCAGGGAAAATCAATTTTATTTGTTTTTTCATTTTGTCTTCTTTCGATTTAACGGCTTTTATAATTTTACCACTTTCACATTGCTGATGTCAGGGTCTTTCTGAAGTTCGGCGAGCACGGCCGGCGGCGGTGCGCTGTCGAGATTCAACACCGTCAACGCCAGCCCGCCGGCGGTATCGCGCGTCAGGCTCATGTTGGCGATGTTGACCTTGTGTTTGCCGAGCAGCGTGCCGAGGTGGCCGACGATGCCGGGCCGGTCCTTGTTGTTCAACAGCAGCAACGTGCCGCTGATGGGAATTTCCACCGGCGTGCTGAACAGCCGCACGATGCGGGGATTGTTCGGCGAACCGAAAAACGTCCCGCCCGCCGAGATCAGTTTCTTCCCGTTGCCGAAAACCTGCACGTGCACCCATTCGTTGAACGTGACCGGCTCGTCGGATTTTTTCTCCTCGACGGTGATGCCGATGCTCGCGGCGACGGAACGGACATTGACGTTGTTCACATCCTTGACCGCGCTGCTTTCCAAAAAGCCGCGCAAAATGGAGCGCGTCACCGGATCAGTGTTCGGTAACTGCCGCGCGTGACCGCCGTAGGAGATGTAAATGCGGTCGGCGCCCGGCGGCGCGAGCTGCGCCAGCAATTTCCCCAGCGCCTCGCCCAACGGCAGGTACGGCTTCACCTGCTCGTAGGTCTTCGCGTCCAGATACGGCAAATTCACCGCGTTGCGGACCTCGCCTGTGAGCAGGTAACCCGCGATGACTTCGGCGACTTCGATACCGCATTTTTCCTGCGCCTCCTCCGTGCTCGCGCCGAGGTGCGGCGTCAAAATCAGGTTCGCCTGCTTGCGATACGGATGGTCGGCAGGCAAAGGTTCAACGGCGTAAACATCCAGCGCCGCGCCGGCGACCTTGTTCGATTCGAGCGCCGCGATCAAATCCGCCTCGGCGATAATTTCGCCTCGGGCGCAATTCACGATTTTCACGCCGGGCTTCATCTTGGCGAACGCGGCGGCGTTCAGCATGTGCTTGGTTTCCGGCGTCACCGGCATGTGCACGGTGATGAAATCCGCCACGCGATAAACTTCGTCCACGCTGTCGGCAAATTCCGCGCCGACGGCCTTGGCGCGTTCCTCCGTGAGATACGGGTCATAGGCGATGACGCGCATGCTGAAGGCGATGGCGCGTTTGGCGACTTCCGTGCCGATGCGGCCCATGCCGAGCACGCCGAGGGTTTTGCCCATGAGTTCGGCGCCCTGGAAAAGTTTGCGGTCCCATTTGCCCGCAGCCATCGAGGCGTGCGCCTGCGGCACCTTGCGCGCGAGCGAGAGCAGCATGGCAAAGCTCAATTCGGCGGTGGTCACCGTGTTGCCGCCCGGGGTGTTCATCACCACGGTGCCGTGTTTCGTGGCGGCTTCGATATCGACGTTGTCCACGCCCACGCCCGCGCGACCGACGACGCGCAATTTCGGCGCAGCTTCGATGACTTTGCGCGTGACTTTGGTTTCGGAACGGACGACCAGCGCCACCGCGTCGGCGACGACGGGCAGCAGTTCGGCCTCAGCCAACCGTTTGGGCAGCACGACGACTTGAAATTCAGGCCGCTGTTGCAACAGTGCGATGCCTTTCGGCGAAATCGGATCACAAATGACAATTTTCATGTTAAAGGGGTATGAGTGTAGGCCATGAGCCAGGCAAGGTCAAACAGCGAATCCATAAAATTCACTGTCCGTCCGGCAAAAATTGGCTATGTTCGCGTTTGTAAAAATGAGCAAGCTGCTGTTGATTGATGACGAAGAGGATGTGCGGTATTCGTTCCAACGAATCTTTAATTCGCCGGAAATCGAACTGGCCACGGCATCGTCCGGCGAGGAAGGGTTGAAGGTCATTCCCAAATTCAAGCCCGACCTCGTGCTCATGGACGTGCGCATGGGCGGTATGAACGGACTCGAAACGCTCCGCCGGATCCGCGCCGCCAATCCGAAGCTCCTCGTCATTTTGATGACCGCCTACGGCACGACGCAGACGGCCATTGAGGCGATGAAGCTCGGCGCCTACGATTATCTGCTCAAGCCGTTCGACGCGCTGAAGCTCAAGGGAATCGTCGCCAACGCGCTCGAGGCCGCGCACGACATGCAGCAGGTGGTGTCGTATCAGCCGTTGCTCGAATCTGAGGATTATGAACTCGGCATCGTCGGTCGCAGCGAGCCGATGCAACAGGTTTTCAAACTCATCGGCCAGGTGGCCGCCAGCGACGCCACCGCGCTCGTCACCGGCGAAAGCGGCACCGGCAAGGAACTCGTCGCCCGCGCGATTTATCATCACAGCAACCGCAGCCAGCAGCCGTTTCTGGCGGTCAATTGCGCCGCGATTCCCGAACAATTGCTCGAAAGCGAACTCTTCGGTCATGAACGCGGCGCGTTCACCGGCGCCACAATGCAACGCATCGGCAAATTCGAGCAATGCAGCAAAGGCACGATTTTTTTGGACGAAATCGGCGACATGACGCCCGCCACGCAGACGAAAATCCTGCGCGTGCTGCAAAGCGGCACCTTCGAGCGCGTCGGCGGCAACCAGCCGATCCAGGTGGACGTGCGCGTCATTGCCGCGACGAACAAGCCGCTCGAAGCCGCCGTGGCCGCGAAACAGTTCCGCGAGGACTTGTTTTACCGGCTCAACGTCGTGCGCATCCACATTCCGCCCCTGCGCGAGCGGCGCGAGGACGTTCCGCTGCTGGTGAACTATTTTCTGGAAAAAATTGCGCGCGAACAGCAGCGGAAGCCGAAATCCATTGCCGCCAATGTCATCAAGGCGCTGGGAAAATATCATTGGCCGGGCAACGTGCGCGAATTGGAGAACGCCATCCGCCGCGCGCACGTCATGGCCAAAGGCGACGCGATTCTGCAAAGCGATCTGCCGCCGGAAATTTCCGGACAAGTTGGCAGCGGCGCCACGCCGCCTCCGGCGGCTGCCGGCGAAGCAGCGGCCACGGACGCCGCCGCGTTCGCGCGACAATTGTTTCAATGGGCCAGGCGCGATCCGAAATTGAAGGTCATTCCCGCCGTCGAACGTGAACTGGTCATCCAGGCGCTCAAGGAAACGAACAACAACCAGGTTCACGCCGCGAAGCTGCTGGGCATCACGCGCGCGACGTTGCGCAAACGCATTGAAAAATTCGGCATCCAGCGGGAGTTGAATGTGAAGTGATTTGGCGGCAATGCCACCCGCCCGTGCCAGATTGCTCGAAGCGGAAACAGAAATGTGTCAAAGTTAGAGCATTTCCATAAATGATATAGCTTGACGTGATGGCGGCAATATGACAGGAATGGGGCATGCGAGCGATTCCTTTAGCGACCCGTCAGCGCATCA
>JBEKZC010000112.1:0-4604 GCA_049510295.1 Verrucomicrobiota bacterium
CGAGGAGGAAGGATTCGTCGGCAGCGTGATGGTGATCGCGCTGTATGCGGTGGTTCTCTTCACGGGATTGAGAATCGCCGGCCAGGCGCGCGACCGCCTGGGCAAACTCGTGGCGGTGGGCGTCGTGGCGCTCATTTTCAGCCACGTCTTCATCAATATCGGCATGAACATTCGCATCATGCCCGTGACGGGCGTCCCACTGCCGCTGCTTTCCTACGGCGGGTCTTCAGTGTTGTGCTCGTTGATCGCACTGGGCTTGTTGCAAAACATATACATCCATCGAAAAGGATACTGATTATGAGTAATAACAATTTTTCACGGCGGCGCCGCGGAATGCGTTTCCGCCCCAAAGGTGGCTTCGGCCAGACCCAGCAAAAACCCGACCGCGAAGCCGTCCAGGCCCGCGCCGACGTGGTGACGGAACAGGGCGGTGCGGAGCACGTGTTCGAAAAACGGCACACGGGCGAAATCGAGCGCGCCGAGAACATCGCCGCCGGCCTGCCCCCGCAGGGAGCGCCGGAAAACAAAACGCCGGATTCCGGCGCGGACAAAAAAGAATTCCGCGAGTCAAAGATTGAAACTCCAGCCCCCGTGGAGGAGGGAAAACCCTTCGTGCCGGTGCCCGTGGCGGAACAGCCCAAAGGCATTTTGGACACCATCAAATTCGCCGCGAACACCCTCGTGAAGAAGGTCCAGCGGCTCATCCGGCCGGAGAAGAAAACTCACAAGGAAGTCGTTATCAACGCCGAGACGCTCGAAACGCGCGTCGCCGTGCTCGAAGACGGACGGTTGGAGGAATTCAACATCGAACGCACCACGGAGGAACGCCTCGTCGGCAGCATTTTCAAGGGCAAGGTGCGCAACCTCGAAGACGGCCTCAAAGCCGCGTTCGTGGACATCGGCTTCGAGAAAAATGCGTTCCTGCATTATTGGGACATCGTGCCGAACCAGTTCGACAGCGGTGTGGAAATCGTCGAACGCGAAAGCCGCAAACGTGACCGGCCAAAGATCACTCAAAAGGACATCCCGCGGCTTTACCCACCGGGCAGTGAAATCATCGTGCAAGTCACGAAAGGTCCAATTGGCACGAAAGGCCCGCGCATCACGACCAACCTTGTTTTGCCGGGACGTTATCTGGTGCTGCTGCCGAATGCGGATCAAAGCGGCATTTCGCGCAAAATTGAAAACCAGGAAGAACGCAAGCGGCTGAAAAAAATCCTGCGCGAACTGGCGATTCCCGATGGCATGGGCGTCATCATGCGCACCGCCGGCGAAGGCCAGCAGAAACGTTATTTCGTCCGCGACCTCGCGTTGCTGCTCGAAGAGTGGCGCGGCGTGCAGGAGCGCATGAAGAACCAGCCGCCGGCAACGTGCGTTTTCCAGGAACCGGATTTGATTGAGCGCACCGTGCGCGACTTTTTGACCGAAGACGTTGAACGCATTGTCGTGGACAATCAAAAAGCCCACGACCGGATGCGGGAGATGGTTGCCAGGATTTCACGGCGTTCGGCCGACAAAGTAAAGCTCTACACCGACGCCCAGCCGATTTTTGACCGGTTCAACATCAGCAAGCAATTGGAGAACGCCTTCTCGCGCCAGGTGCATTTGAAGAGCGGCGGCTACATCGTCATTGACGAAACGGAGGCGCTGGTGGCGATTGACGTGAATACGGGCCGGCATAAGGGCAGCCGCGACCAGGAAGCCACAATCCTGAAGGTGAACCTCGAAGCCGCCGAGGAAATTTGCCGTCAACTCCGGCTGCGTAACATGGGCGGACTCATCGTGCTCGATTTCATTGACATGAAGTCGCGCCGCGACCAGCAGTCCGTGTATCAGCGCGTCAAGGAAGGTCTGCGCCGCGACAAGGCCAAGACCCACATCCTGCCCATTTCGCAGCTCGGTTTGATGGAAATGACGCGCCAGCGCCACACCGAAAGCGTGCGTTCGGCGGTGTATGACGATTGCCCGTATTGCAAAGGCCGCGGCAAGGTGAAAAGCACGTTGACAATGAGCGTGGAAATCCAGCGCAAGCTGCAGGAGATTTTGAAAACGCGCGAGCGCGACGAGTCGGATTTCCAACTCCGTATTGTGGTGAATCCGACCGTGCTGGAACGGTTGCGCACCGAGGACGAGAAGCTTCTCATCGAGATGGAAAAACGCTACTTCGGCAAGCTGTCATTCCGCGCCGACACCGGCATGCACGCCGAACAGTTCAAGATTGTGAACGTGGAAAACAACGAGGAACTGGCCAGCGTCGGCTCGTAACAACGGCAGGGCTGCGTTGCCGCGCAGCCCAAATTAGTCAGGGCGGCGCGGCAGCGCCGCCCCACCAAAATCAAAAAACGCCCTGCGAGCGATCGCGGGGCGTTTTCTTTTTTACAATTTACCCTTGGTGCTCGGCAATTGGCCGGCGATGCGCGGATCGCGCTGACACGCCACATCCGTCGCGCGGGCAAATGCCTTGAACAGCGCCTCGACGATGTGATGCGGCTCGTCGCCGTAGAGCAGTTCCAGGTGCAGATTGCAGCGGGCTTCGTTGGCGAAGGCCTGGAAAAATTCGCGCGCCAGGCCGAAACGAAACGCACTCGACGGGTCCTGGAATTTTTCGGATTTGGCAACGCGCTTTTGGGCAAATTCATTCAGTCCGCGCCAGACGAGGTGTGGCCGTCCGCCAAAATCAATGACGCAACGGGCGAGACATTCGTCCATGGGCACATAGGCTTCGCCGGTAAACGGGTTTTTGGGATGAAAACCTGCGCCGTAACGGCGGATGCCTTTTTTGTCGCCGAGCGCGAGCGTAAACGCCTGGCCGAGCGCAATGCCGCAATCCTCGACCGTGTGATGGGCGTCCACTTCCAAATCGCCGCGGCAGCGCAAATGCAAATCCACTGTCGCGTGCTTCGCGAACAGCGTAAGCATGTGGTCGAAGAATGGGATGCCGGTTTTGACCGAGGATTTTCCCCGGTCGTCGAGGTTGAGGCTGACGGCGATGCGGGTTTCCTTGGTGTTACGCGAGATTTTTGCCTGCCGGGCTTTCATGGCGGCGATTAAACCAGAGCGGCGCGCGAAAAACAAAGCGCAATCTCAACTGCAGGAGCCGGGGTCACGAGGCTCTGACTGAATTTACAACATGCGATGTGCGATTTACGAGTCCTTCTGCAATCCCCGCACGCTGCGTAACTCGCATATCGAGACCTCTGCCAAATCGGCGTAGCGGCTTCTCGGCAGAGAGCCGCACTCTTCAATTTGTTGGAGAAATGCGGCGGTCTGCCGACCGCCGCTACGATGAAAGGGCGATTTTCAGAGGTCTCATATCGTAAATCGAAAATAATGAGCCTCCTGACACTGGTTCCTGCAATTTTTGGACGCGCCCTCAATGCGGCTGGCTGTTTGTGGGGGATGGTTGCGCCGCCATTGTCTTTTTGATTTCGTCAATACGCTGTTGCACCGCGTTCGGGTCCGGCGAAACATTTTTGGCGGCTTGAAACCAATTGATGGCCTGCTGCCAGTTGCCGGCTTCCCGTTCGAGCTGGGCGAGGTGATCGGTGATTTCCTCAAAGGCGAGCTTGTTGTCTTTTACGGCTTCAGGATCTTTGGACCATCTATACAAAGCAAGCTGCCAGACGTCTCGCGCGCAGCCGGTATCGTGATCATTTTCGTCGTAAAGCCGGCCCAACTCGAACAGAATTTCATAACTATTCGGATTGTTGCGCAGTCCTTCGCGCAGAAACGCTTCGGCTTCCCGCGGCCGGTTGAGGTGCAGGCGCATGAAGTATGAACCGACGGTGTAGGTTTCAATCTTTTGCGGGTCCATGTCTGCCGCCAGCCGCAGCCAGGGCAAAATTTCGCGTTCGTTGCCCCGTTCCAGATGGGTGTGTTCGGTGATGCGGAAATGGCGGCCAAACCGGTCAATCCAATCCTTCGGTTTGCCGAGAAAGTCCTCCTTTATTTCGTCCTCCGGGCTGTCGGTATGGCCGTGGCTTTCGGCGACGATTTCCTTTTGGCCTTCCTCGCGCAGGTCAAAAACGGACGGATAATAGCCGCTGTGAAAATAAACATCCGCCATGGTGAAGAATTGGTTCGCGAACAGCCGCCGCCCGTCGCCGAACAGCAGGCTGAAAACGTTGTCCGATTTGACACGGTTGCTCCAGGTGGCGGCGCGGGGTTCAATGCCGGTCGCCAGTGTGAAGCAAACCGTCAGCACAAGAGCCAGAACCAGATACGGGGAAGCCTTCATCACGTGTTCAAACTTTTGCGCCGGAAACCGATCCAGGTGAGCAGCAAAAACAGTCCGGTGAAAGCCGCCGCGTAAAGCGTCGCCAGCACACAATCCAGCCAGTTCACCAAACCCCAGTCATAAATCACACGGTCGCGAATATCGAACCATTCCAGGTGCGGAATTAAAAAGTAAATCGTGTAAAAAATGGTCTGCAGGGGCTGCGATTGGTGAAGCGCCACCGTGTTCAAATGGCCTCCGACCAGCAAAATGCCGGCAACGGCGATGAAACAAATCGTCGTGGTGGACGACGGCGCGGCGGAAATAATCGAGCCGCACAACGACAGGGCGATGACCACGGCGAGCATGGCCCATTGCAGCCAGATGG
>JBEKZC010000113.1:0-4496 GCA_049510295.1 Verrucomicrobiota bacterium
AAAAGAAGCTTCGGGAAGCGTCAAGCGGCTTTAAAAAAATCCGGGCAGCAGACGCCAAGGAGGTGGGGGTGGGGAACCCCGCTGAAGAAACGTACTGCTACCCGAATGTTTCAGTGTGACGTTTTTGCAACTTTTTGTCAATAAGTTCTCATTCACATCCAAACTGTCTTTCTTAGCATATCTTGGCTTTACGACGCCAAATTTTTACCATTTACAGTTTGCTTTTGCGCTGTGGCGGCGGTCGGCGACCGTCGCCATTAATTTTACCGGCGCTCACAGAGCGCCGCTACAAACGCCGCTACAAAAAATGTGCAATTACCTGCTGAAACTGGTATAAAGTGCGCCGGTGGCCGCGCTTGAATCCATTGCTTTGTTTCGCAATCTGGGCCGCGACGAATTGCAGGCGTTGCGCCTTATCGCCCAGGAACGGCATTTTGCCGCCGGTTGTGAAATTTTCCACGAAGATGATCCCGGCAATGGCGTCTATTTCGTCAAAGATGGGCTGGTGGAAATTTCCAGCCTCGTCGGCGCCGGCGCCCGGCGCGTCTTTTCCCAACTCGGTCCCGGGGAAATTTTCGGCGAAATGGCCATGATCGAACATCGCCCGCGCTCGGCCACCGCCTCCGCGGTCAAGGACACGGACGTTTATTTCCTTCCGCGCGGCGAAATGCTTTCGTTCCTCCAGCGTTCGCCCGCGCTGGCGTTCGGCCTGTTGCAACACATCAGCCACCGCCTCCGCGAATTCAACCATCGCTACCTCCGTGAAGTCGTCCAGGCCGAACGCCTGGCCGTGGTCGGCAGTTTCGCCCGTTCCATCGTCCACGACCTGAAAAATCCGCTCAGCATCATCAGCCTCGCCGCCGGGACGCTTGACCGGCCCGACGTCCGCCCGGAAGCGCGCGCCCAGGCCCAGGTCCGCATCCGCAAACAGGTCGAACGCATCAGCGACATGGTCGGCGACATTCTCATTTTCACGGAAGGCAAACCGGCGGACGCGGAAATCAAACCCGCCAGTTACCACACATTTGTTCTCGATTTAATCGCCGACCTCCGCGCCGAAGCGGAACTCAAGGATGCGCACATCGAAATGCAAAACGAACCGCCCGCCATCCTCGTCCCGTTCAATCCGCGCCGCCTCAGCCGCGTTTTTTCCAACCTCGTCCACAACGCCACCGACATGATGCTCAACGGCGGCACGATTTTTCTGCGCTTTCACTGCGACGAAAGGGAAATCGTCACCGAAATCGAGGACACCGGCCCCGGCATCGCGCCGGAAATCGCCGGCCAGTTGTTTGAAGTCTTCGCCACGTTCGGCAAGGCCCACGGCACCGGCCTCGGCCTCTCGATCTGCAAAAAAATCATTGAAGACCACAAAGGCCGCATCTGGGCGCACAATGAACCGGGCCGGGGCGCCGTGTTTGCGTTTGCCCTGCCGCTGCCATGAGCGGTGCGGGTTGTGCCAAGCAGCCTGTGGCTCGCAGTTGAATTCTTGACGTAACCCGCAACACGCATCACGTTTCCTGCCGATGAACCGTATCCACCTGCTTTCCGAGCAAGTCGCCAATCAAATCGCCGCCGGCGAAGTGATTGAGCGTCCCGCGAGTGTCGTGAAGGAACTCGTCGAAAACGCGCTCGACGCGCAGGCCGCGCGCGTGACCCTGGAAATCCAGGCCGGCGGACGCAGCCTCATCCGGGTGACCGACGACGGCACCGGCATGAGCCGTGATGACGCGTTGCTTTGCCTCGAACGCCACGCGACGAGCAAAATTCAGAAAGCCGAGGATCTGGCGGCGATTGCCACAATGGGTTTTCGCGGCGAGGCCCTGCCCAGCATCGCCAGCGTCAGCCGCTTCACGTTGACCACGCGCGAGCGCGATGGTGGTTCGCCCGAAGGCACACAAGTCGTGGTCAACGGCGGGAAAATTGTCGAAGTCAAGGCCGCCGGCAGCGCGACCGGCACGAATGTTGAAGTGCGGCAGCTTTTCTTCAACCTGCCCGCGCGCCGGAAGTTTTTGCGCACGGAGGAAACCGAATCGGCGCATATCCAGCATTACCTCACGCTCGCCGCGCTCGCGTTTCCCGAAGTCGCGTTCACGTTCCAGAAGGACGGACGGCTCGTGTGGCAGTTGCCCGTGCATCCCGCAAAGCGGGACGGCGCGGCAATTTCGAGCCGGCTCGACGCGTTGCGCGAACGGCTGCGCTCGCTGCTCGGCGAGGAAAAGCTTTTGTCCGTAAATTTCACCGCCGCGCTCGACGAGTCAGTCAAGCCAGAGGAAACCGACATCTTTGAGACGGCCGGCCTTTCGCCCTCAACCCTCAACCCTCAACCCTCAACCCTCCGTGTGTGGGGTTTTATCGGTTCGCCAGGGGTGTCACGCGCGACGCGCGAGGGCCAGCACCTGTTCGTCAACCGCCGTCCGGTCGAGAACCGCGGCCTCAATTACGCGCTGCTCGAAGGCTATCACACCGCGCTGATGAAAGGCCGTTACCCGGTCTGCTGCCTGTTTTTGGAAATTGATCCCGCCGCCGTGGACGTGAACATCCATCCGGCCAAGCGCGAAGTGAAATTCCACCGGGAGTTTGAAATCCGGAAATTCGTCGCTCAGGCGGTGCAGGAGACGTTGCTCGCATTCCACGGTGGCGAATCCGCAGCCGAATCCAAGCGGCGGGGCGAGCGTCCCCGCGAGCCGCTTGGAGGGCAAAGCTCCGCGACGCCCAAATTGTCCGGCCCGTCAGCAGCTTCGCCTCCCCAAGCCAGTGTTGCCACACCGGCATTGCCGAATTTTCCGGAAAAGCTGAAGCCATCACCGGCAATTGAACCGCCAAAATCTCCGGGCGAACAACCGCCATTGCGAATGGGTTTCGCTCCGTCAGAACCAGTGACAAGCGAACCGCAATCGCAAGTCGCAAATCAAAACCCGGAAATTCCCCAACCTGCACCCGAACCGAATCTGCAATCTGCAATCCGCAATCCACAATCGCCGACTCCGCTGCTCAATGTCCCGCTCCGGCTCGTCGGCGTCATCGGCAAACTTTATGCCGTGCTGGAATCCGACCGCGGACTCGTCCTGCTCGACCAGCACGCCGCGCACGAGCGGATATTGTTCGAGCAAATGCTGAACCGGATTGAGTCGGGTGGTTCTGCGCCGTCGCAAAAGTTGTTGCTGCCGGAGACCGTTGAACTGCCGGCGCGTGACGCGAATTTCCTGCGCGAACAACTGGCCGCGCTCACCCGGCTCGGTGTCGGGCTGAGCGAATTCGGCGAGCGGACGTTCCTGCTCGACGCGCTGCCGCCGTTTGTAAAGACCGCCGACGCCCGACGGTTCGTGCTCGATCTGGTGGATGAATTGAAGGCGGCAGGTCGCGAGGTGAATCTGGCGCGGCTGGGCGAGCACACCATTGCCAAGACCGTCTGCCGCCATGCGGTGAAGGCCAATGACCCGCTGGCCGGCGCGGAACTGGAAAATCTCGTCGAGGACCTGCGCCGTTGCGCGATGCCTTACACCTGTCCGCACGGACGCCCGACGCTGATTGAGATGAATTACCGCGAACTGGAGAAAAAGTTTGGACGGACGCAGTAAAGCCCGGAATGCACGTCCTCAAAATTTTCGCTTGTCAGCCCGGTCGCCGGTGGCTCAATTTCACGCTGCCGGGCGGTTTGAAACGAAGGTGAAAGGGTTATAACAATGCCAATTTCCTACGAATTTAATCGAACAACGCGTCGGGTGAGCACAATAGCCACGGGACCAGTCACCGTTGACGACATCTTGGGTCATCTCAGAGCGGCCTGCCAGGAACAATTCCTGCCCTATGCCGAATTGATTGATACACGTGAGGCGTCCCCGCCGTTCCTTTCCCCAACGGACATCTGGCATGCGGCCGACCGGGTGCGGGCCACGGAATTCGACCGGCGGTCGGTCGGGCCGCGAGCAGTGATCGTCAAAGATCTGGTCATATTTGGGCTGGTTCGCATGTTCGTCACACTGGTGTCCGATTTCGTCCCGATGAACGTCTTCCGCGATCCCACCGAGGCGGAGATCTGGCTGGTGGGACAGTCCGGCCGGCCGGCCGACGCCGATTGAAATGAATTACCGCGAGTTGGAGAAAAAGTTTGGAAGAACTCAATGACCTGCAAACTTTGCCATTCAGAAGCCCGCGCTGCCATTACTTCATGAGCTGCTCGGATTTTGATTTTGCGGATTAAGTTGAGGCGCAGCTTGATATTGCCTGGGAGCGCCGAACTCCGATTCGGCAGGAAGTTCCAGCAGGCAGAATCCTGAAAAAATGTTTTGCACCAATCAATACGCCGTGGTAAGCCATGCTCATTCGTTGCGGGGCAAATTCGATGAGGGCTTCACGCGCGTTCACCTTGGTCGAATTGCTGGTGGCCATCGGTGTCATCGCAATTCTCGCCGCCTTGGTGTTGTCCGCGTTCAGCCGCACCAAGGCCACGGCACAGGCGATCACCTGCCGGAATAATCTGAGGCAATGGGGAA
>JBEKZC010000114.1:0-4015 GCA_049510295.1 Verrucomicrobiota bacterium
CATGGTCTGCCACAATTACCGGCGCATTCCGGCCATCGCGCTGGCGAAGCGGATGATTGGCGAAGGCGCGCTGGGCCGGATTTTTCATTTTCACGCGCGATACGCGCAGGACCGGCTGGCCGACCCGGAATTTCCGCTGGACTGGCGGCTGCAAAAAGAGACCAGCGGCTGCGGCGTTCACAGCGACATCAATTCGCACGTCATTGATTTGGGGCGTTACCTCGTCGGCGAATTCGAGCAGGTCTGCGGCTTGCTGAACACGTTTATACCGGAGCGGCCGCTGGCGGACGCGCTGGCCAAGGGTGCGCGCAGGATGGGCAAGGTCACCGTGCCGGACTCCGCCATGTTCATCGGGCGGATGGAAAATGGCGTGCTGGCGAACGTGGAAGCCACGCGCTACGCGCTCGGCCGCAAGAACCACATCGCCATCGAAATCAACGGCAGCAAAGGCTCGATTTATTTTGATTTTGAGGACATGAACCGGCTGAAATTTTACAATGGCGACGACCCGAAAGACCGGCGGGGTTTCCGCGACATTCTCGTGACGGAGCGCGATGGTGTGCAACCGTATGTCGGCCATTGGTGGCCGCCGGGACACGGCATCGGCTACGAACACACGTTCATTCACACCGTCGCCGATTTTGTGAACGCCTGCGCCGAAGGAAAACCGGTCCACCCGACGTTCGAGGACGGCCTGAAAAACCAGCGCGTGCTCGCCGCGGTCGAGGAATCCTCCCCAAAAAGCAGGTGGGTGAAGTTGTAAATACAGCCGATGTTGCTGCCAGAATGGGCGGTAAAAACGGTCATCGTGCCGGAAGCAAGAGGCATCAGAAGGAACCATTGAATTTAACCAATGGCCATGGAATCGGGAAATCTGCTTTGTGTTTGGCAGGCATGGCGACCCTTTTTGGGGGTTTGAACATTGGCAGAGACAAGAAGGCGTGGAAATACCTGAAATGACAGATTCGTAAATTCTTAAACCGATTTTTCATCCAGCCTCCTGCTTTTCAGGAAAATCCGCACATAAATGCCGCGGCATCAGTTGTTCTTGGTTGGCGGGCGCAGCTTAATACCCGCACCGAACGGGAATAACTCCCTCTCCCCGTCCAAACGGGGAGAGGGCTGGGGCGAGGAGTTCGTGCTTGTAAACATTGGCTCCTCACCCCGGCCCTCTCCTCCTTGAGGGAGGCGAGGGGGAAAAATGGTGCGTGTGTCCAGGGCGCCCTTGGTTGGCAGTGAATTAAATTCAGCATTGCCTTTCGCGTCGCGGGCGGGCATCCTATTTGACTCTGATGTCGGGGCGTAGCGTAGCCTGGCTAGCGCGCTTGTTTCGGGTACAAGAGGTCGTGAGTTCGAATCTCACCGCCCCGACCATTTCTCAATTTTCGATTGCGGATTGCGGATTGCGGATTGCCGAATGGAAATTTAACCAGCGTCTTCACCTTTTGAAATGGCAAGCGTTTCCTCAAACCCGCCCGACCTGATCGTTGAATTGCACTCCATTGTTGAGCGACTGGATTTGACGCAAATTTTTCCACGCCCGCAGCCGTTGGAAGTCGAACCCGGCTGCGGCGACGCTTCATTCCTCGCCGATTACGCCCGGCGGCATCCGGAACGGAATTTCATCGGCGTTGAGCGGCTCCTCGGCCGCATGCGCAAGCTGGATCGAAAGGGCCGTCGCGCCGGGCTGACGAATTTGCGCGGCGTGCAGATCGAATCGTCTTATTTTTTGCAATATCTGTTGCCGCCGGGCTCGGCCTCTGCCTTGCACATTTATTTTCCCGATCCGTGGCCGAAGAAAAGGCACCGTAAAAACCGGCTCATCAACGAAGCGTTTCCGCGACTGGTTCAGGCCGTGCTCGCTCCGGGGGGCGCGGTTTATTTGCGCACCGACGATGAAGATTACTTTGCGCAAATGACCGGGGTGTTTGGCGCGAGCAAGGAGTTTCAGCGGATTGAAACGCCGCCGGAACTGGCGGAATTACTCACGGATTTCGAGCGGGAATTTCGCGCCCGCGGCATCAACACATTGCGCGCGGCTTATCGAACGCCGGCATGAATTTCAAACGTCAATGACCGGGCCGTCGTCATTGGATTTTTGGGACGGTGGCGGGCGGCGCGAAAAGGTGACGCGCGTGCTGCCTGTACCGGTCAAAATGTTCAGCATGACCGACACGATGCTGATGATGAAGGCGCCGAAGAACGCCGACCAGAACGTGTCCACCGTGAATTGCAGTCCCCACAGTCCCATCAGCCAACCGATGCCATAAAGCAGCAGTGCGTTGATGACGAACGTGAACAGGCCGAGCGTGAAAATCAGCAGCGGCAGCGCAAAGAACATCAGGATGGGCCGGATGAACGCGTTCAAAATCCCCAACAGCGCGGAGGCGATCAACAAATCGCTCCAACGGCCGAAGCGGATGCCCGGCACGATGTAGTAGGCCACCAGCACCGCGAGGGTGTTGCTGACCCAGCTTTGCATAAAACGCAGAAATCGTCCGGTTCCAGACTGCATATTCGCGCGATAAAAATCAACGCGCTTCAAATTGCGCCAGCCCGCGTTGAATAACAAGAAACGTTTTTGGTGGATTCGCGGTGACGACCGTTGCAAACTGTCCGCATCATTATGAACAAGCCCCGGTTTCTGCCCGCCGTCCTGGGCGGTTTCGTCATTGCCTCATCGCCTTTCACGTCCGCCGGCAGCGTCATCACGCCTGGTGCGAAACTCGAAAAGCTGGCCGGAGATTTTCAATTCACCGAAGGTCCGACGTGCGACACCAATGGCAACATCTTTTTTACCGACCAGCCGAACGATCGCATCCTGGAATGGAGCGTGGACGGAAAGCTGTCCACGTTTCTGCAACCCGCCGGCCGCGCGAATGGAATGTATTTCGACGCCAGGGGCAACTTGATTGCCTGCGCCGACGGGAAGAATGAGCTTTGGTCCATTGCCCCGGATAAAAAAACAACCGTGCTCGTCAAAGACTATCAGGGCAAATATCTCAACGGCCCGAACGACGTGTGGGTTGCGCCGGATGGTGGCATGTATATCACCGATCCGTTTTACAAGCGCCCGTGGTGGGATCACGATGCGATGGCGCAGGACGGCGAGCAGGTTTATTATCTTTCACCCGACGGCAAAAAACTGGCGCGGGTCACGAACGATTTCAAAAAGCCCAATGGCGTCACCGGCACGCCGGACGGCAAAAAACTTTTCGTCGCCGACATTGGCGCGGACCGCACTTATGCCTACGACATCCAGCCCGACGGTTCGCTCACGAACAAAACGCTGTTTTGTCCGAAAGGTTCCGACGGCATGACGATTGACGAAAGGGGTGATCTTTACCTCTGCGGTCATGGCGTGACGGTCTTCGACAAAACCGGCAGGCAAATCGAACACATTGACGTGCTCGAACCCTGGACGGCCAACGTCAGCTTTGGGGGCAAGGATCATCAAACGCTCTTCATCACCGCGAGCAAATCACTTTATTCCATTCATCTGATCGTCAAGGGCGCGAATCCGGCGAAGTAAGACGAGCGGTTTCAAGTCCCGTGTTTTTCTGCCGGCTCCGGTTCGTCTGATGGTGTTTCCGGCCGGATCATTTTTCCGGAAGCGTTTTGTGAATTTCATGTGAATCGATTGTGAATAACTTTCAGGAACGGCTTCGTTCGGGGGCACAAAGTTTGCGGCTTTTCATGTTAATATGCCCAAAAACGCGTTCGATCCCCTGGAAAGCCGCGATGAGATTGAAGTCGTACTCGATGGTCTGCCGGTGGGACTGCCGTCCGGGCACCGCTCCCTTAATGCCATTCGCTGCCATCTCGAAACGCTTGCCTTGGAAAGTCATCGCATTCTGTATTCCTTAAGCGTTGACGGGCAGCCGGCAAACCTTGCCCTGCCATTGCTTAATCAAAGAATTTTTTGCCGCGTCGAGGCCGGGACAGTCGCTTTGGAAGAGACTTCTCTCCTGCTGCTCAAGAAGGCGTTTCAACAAACCGACCTCGCCCGGGAATG
>JBEKZC010000115.1:0-4003 GCA_049510295.1 Verrucomicrobiota bacterium
GTGGGATTGACGATGACGATGGGCAGCCCGTTTTTCACCAGCTTCACGGCCAGACATTCCGCCTGCCATTTTGAGCATTTGTAGTGATTCGTCAGTTGCTCGTTGGCAATCGTGTCCAGTTCCGTTGTCGGCGTGAACCGGCCATTCACCATTTTGGGCAGGCCGATGCAACCCACGGTGCTGGTATAGACAATGCGCCGGCAGCCGACCTTGCCGGCGGCTTCGAGGACATTGCGGGTGCCTTCGACGTTGACGTCATACATCGGTTTGTAATCGCGCAACCACAAATGATAACTCGCCGCGACATGAAAACACCAATCGCAACCTTCCATCTCCCGTTCCAGCAATTTGTGGTCAAACACGTCGCCGGTCACGTGCTCGAACTCGACTCCAACCAGCCCGCGCTTGTCGCTTGCCAGCCGCAGCAGCGCCTTCACGCGATGCCCCTGCGCCACCAGCTCGTGAACGAGGTTCGAGCCGATGAAGCCGGAAGCGCCGGTGACAAAAGCTTTCATAGTGCCGCGGGAGATTCTGGCACATTTTTACAACAAGGCACCGGAAGATTCCATGAAAAATTTCGCGCCCCCCGCTTGACTTGAGGCAACGGCTTGGAAAAACTGCTGTTGTTGTATGCCGTTCAAAAGCAGTGCCAGAAAAAAATTGAGTCGTGCCAGTCAGCGCGACCTTGACGCCAAAATCGAATTCATGGAGGGGCTGGTCCGCCGCGATCCCGATTACGTGGATGCGCTGCAATTGTTGGGCGACCACTACACGCAACGCGGCAGCTACGCCGAGGGCCTCAAGGTGGATGAACGTCTCGCGCGACTCGAACCGCACAGCTCGCTGGTTTTTTACAATCTCGCGTGCAGTTGCTCGCTCATGGAACAATTCGACCGCGCCGCGCTCGCGCTGGAAAAGGCGTTGCAACTCGGCTACCGCGACTTCCGCTGGCTGGCCAGGGACCCCGACCTCCATAAGCTCCGCCAGCAGCCCATTTACCGCAACATCGAGGCAAAAATCCGCCGCATGAAAGTCAAGGTCGGCTGAGACACGAATTTCACGAATTTTCACGAATAAAATTAAAAGCCAAATCCGTGGGCATCCGTGCAATCCGTGTCTAAAACAATCTGTGTTCCATGAACGTCACCGTCCGCGGCCGCACGCAATCTTGCCGCACCGTCGCCTTCGACCGCGCGCGCAACGCTGTCCTGCTCATCGAACAACGGCTGCTCCCGCATGAGTTCAAAATCGTCGCCACGAAAAACTTCCGCGAAACCGCCGGAGCCATCCACGACATGATTGTGCGGGGCGCGCCCGCCATCGCCGCCACCGCCGCTTATGGCCTGGCCCAGGGCGCACTCGCCTTTCGCGCGCGCGACCGGCGAACATTTTCCCGGCACATCGAAATCGTTTGTCAAACGCTCAAGGCTGCGCGCCCCACGGCGGTGGATCCGGTTAACGCGATGAACGGCGTCCGCGCCGTGATGCACACTGGGAAAACCGTTGCCGAGCAGCAATCACTCGCGCTCGCCGCCGCCGAGGAATTTGCCAGTGAAGACGTGCGGCATTGCGAGGAAATCGGGCGGCACGGCGCCAGGTTGATTCGCAGTGGCATGAATATTCTCACGCACTGCAATGCCGGCTGGCTGGCGTGTGTGGACATCGGAACGGCCACCGCACCCATGTATGCCGCGCAGGCGCAGGGGAAAAAGTTCCACGTTTTTTGCGACGAAACGCGACCGCGTTCACAGGGCGCAATCCTCACCGCGTGGGAACTCGCGCAGCAAAAAATTTCGCACCAAGTCATCGCCGACAACGCCGCCGGTCATTTGATGCAACGCGGTGAAATTGATTTGGTCATTGTCGGCAGCGACCGCACACTCGGCCGCACCGGCGAGGTCGCGAACAAAATCGGCACTTACACCAAGGCGGTTTTGGCCAAACGCCACGGCATTCCGTTTTACGTGGCGATTCCGCTTTCAACGATTGACTGGAATTTGAAACGCGGGTTCGACATCCCGATTGAAGAGCGGTGCGAAAGTGAAGTGCTCGGCGCGTGGGGCGTGGAATCAAGTCCGAAGTCCGAAGTCCGAAGTCCGAAGTTTGCAAAAAGAGTTTACGTTCGCGTGGCGAACCCGACCAGTGGGGCGCGGAATCCGGGATTTGACGTGACCCCGCCAGAATTGATCACGGGCATCATCACGCCGGCGGGAATTTTCAGACCAAAGGAGCTTTGGCCGCAACGGCGCAAGCTGGGTTATGCCGATTGAACTTGCTCCGCAAGTGAATCGAATTTAATGTTAAAGACTCGTGTGGCGGGGTAGCCAAGTGGTAAGGCAGGGCTCTGCAAAAGCCTCATTCGTCGGTTCGATTCCGACCCTCGCCTCCAATCCGAACTGTAATTGCAGCAACGGTTTAGGAGGTCAGGGGTCCGCAACGGACACCAAAACGGACACCATTTTTCCAACTCCGTTAGAATCCAGCGTAACCGGCGCTAACCCGCCGACTACTCGCTAACTCTGCGGAACCGGCTTCAGTTATCCTTGCGATTGCGTGACCATTATGAAAACACGTTATCGCTTAATTCGCCGGGGCAGTCGGGGCGGGATGTATTATGCCGTGGATAAAACCAACGGCAAACCGACCAGCCTTCACACGACCAATGAGGACGAAGCCCAACAGATCATCGAGGCCAAGAACAATTCGGTTCGCCAGCCCATCCTGAATCTACAAATCGCCAAAGCGTATCTGGCCGGTTCGGACAACGGCATGAAAACGCGCACCTGGCAGAACGCCATTGAAGCACTCATCGGCACCAAGAAGGGAGCCAACCAAGAACGCTGGCTGCGCGTGGCCAAGGACAAGGCGCTGGCCCCGTTGCTGTCCAAAGTCATCATTGAAACCCAGGGCGAACTTTTGTTGCACGTCCTGCAATGCGGCAAAGTTTCCACCAATGTCTATCTGCGCCGCCTGCATAACTTCTGCGTGGACATGAACTGGCTGCCGTGGCCGCTCGTGCCGAAACGCCAGTGGCCAGCCGTTGAATACAAAGAGAAACGCGCGATTACTTTGGCCGAACATCTGGCGATTGTCGCCCGCGAGAACAATCCCGAACGCAAGGCGTTCTACAAACTCGCGTGGTATTTGGGCGCGTCGCAATCCGACTTGGCATTCCTTCAAGCCGAGGACGTTGACTGGAATAACAACGTCATCAGCTACCGGCGCATGAAAACGGGAACAGTTGCCATTATGCGCCTCGACGAAGACATGGCGGAACTTTTGCGCGACCTGCCGGGCAATGGGCCGCTGTTTCCGTATCTGCGGACAGTCCGCGCTGGCGACCGTGCCACGGAGTTCAAGCAACGCTGCACTGGACTTGGCATCAAAGGCGTGTCGTTGCATAGCTACCGTTACGCTTGGGCGGAAAGGGCTAAAACGGCAGGCTATCCCGAACGGTATGCCCAGGTGAATATCGGCCAAAATAGCAAGGCCGTCCACCGCGCCTATTCCCGCAACGCCCCGGTGGAAATGCCCGCCTTGAGCGAATACGAGAAGCAGCAGAAGGCCATCATTGGAAACCGCAACCCCGAACCAGCGGCAACCGCCGTTGCCGCATAGGAGGCCATCATGCAATCTTGGCAAATCAAAGCACTCGAATTGGAAATGTCGGCGTTGAATCGCCTTGATGGATTCATCCACGAACACGCCCTCTACTTTCTCATGGGAGCCATCTATCTTTTGCTGGCTCTTTTGGTATGGGTATTGTGCGGCGCATTGCGGCGAAAAGGGGGAAAACCCACCCACCATGTCCGGCTAGGTATTTTCATTGACCTGCCGGGAACGCCGCCACTGCCACCGGAACCGCCCTTTGACCCATTATGCCGCTAACGGCATAATGGGTCTTATGCCGCGTGCCGGATTATGCCGCATTGAGTTTTAATTTCCCCGCCTTTGTTCAGCGGGTTGTTTCAGCAATGCGGCATAATTTTAAGCCTCGCGCCGT
>JBEKZC010000116.1:0-3978 GCA_049510295.1 Verrucomicrobiota bacterium
CCGGAACTGAAGCAGCCGGCGCCGCCGCAAACCAATACGTGAGAGCGAATCATGCTGGTTACTCCGTCTTCTTTTGCTTGCCGACGGCAAGATTGTCCACCTTCCGGCCCTTCTGCAGGTGCTCGGCGACGATTTTTTTCGCCTTCTCGGTGTCGAGCCTGGCATAGGTGGTCTTTTCGCCACCGGCTTCCTCGACGAGGACGACCGGCTCGATGTCCTCCAGCCCGTGCTCGCCGGTGACATGGACTTCCACGTCGTCGAGGCCGCGCTTTTCGATTTCGTCGAGCATGGTTTTCATGACTTCGCGGGCGCCGGAGGCGATGCCGCTGGTGCCCATGCTGACGACGACGCGGTATTTTTTGCCGCCTTCGCGCAGGGCGATTTGTTTTTGCGCCTTTTCCTTGAGTTGTTTCAATTGTTCCAGGTTCATAAATTGACTTCTCCTTTTGTGGCCGGCTCCCGGGAGTCAAAGGAAAACTTCTGCCCGTCGGAGCGGTAGTTCAACTGCACGTCCATTTTTTTGTCCGTCGCACACAGCGCCAGGATCGTCGCGTTCAGGTCCCCCAGCGGCGGCCGGTCAATGTGACTGAGCCGCATCGAGGCGGTGACCGACGTGCCCCGGCCGGGGGCGGATCGCACGTGAAAGTGTCCGCCGCACATCTCGGAGGTCTGTTGCAGCAGGGCGAGGCCCAGCCCGACGGGCTTGTGGCGTTGCGGCTTGCTGCTCCAGCGGTTCGTGAGCACCCGCTTCAACGTGGCTGCGTCCATGCCCCGGCCGTCGTCGCGCACCCGCAGGACCAGCCAGTCATGTTTGCGGCTCTCCAGGATGCTGATTTGCACCTGCTTGGCGTTGGCGGAGAGCGAATTCATGGCAATGTCCAGGATGTGTTGTGACAGCTCTTCAAACATATTTTTTCAGGTCCACCTTGCAAAGCTGCGGAACCTTGTCGGCCGTCAGCCTGCCATAGACGTCGTCGCCCACCGACAACGCCGGGGCCAGCGCGCAGGCGCCGATGCACCGGGCGGTGGTCAGGCTGAACAGGCCGTCCTTGGTCGTTTCGCCTTCCTTGATCCCCAGTTCCTTCTCCAGCGCGGCGATGATCGTCTCCGAACCGCGCACGTGGCAGCCGGTGCCGCGGCAGACCATGATCTGGTGTTTGCCGCGCGGAACCAGGGTGAAGAAATGGTAGAAGGTAACGACGCCGTACACGTGCGAAAGGGGCAGCTTCAACGCGGTGGCGACGTAGCGGAGCACGTCGGCGCTGAGATAACCGAACATCTGCTGTGCCGCGTGCAATACCTGGATCAACGCCGTCGGTTCGTGGTTGTAGCTTTCAATCGTGCGGTCGAGGTCCTCAAAACGCGGGTCGCCGCTCGGGTGGGTGGTTTCCATGGCCGCGATGCGCGCGGTCTCGCTGATGGCTTTCGGGTTCATCGTAATCCTGCCTCCCAAAGTTTGCCGGCCGCCTCGTAGGCCGCCAGTTTCGTGGACAACAACACAATGCCTTCCGCGTCCGCCTCGGCCACGACTCCCGGATCGGGTTTGCGGCCGCAGACGAACAGCACCGCGCCGATGTCCTTGGTCGTGGCGCAGGAGATGACATTGCGGTGGGTATGGATGGTGATCCACAACATGCCGTGGCTGGCGTGCGCCAGCACGTCGCTGAGCAGGTCGCTGATGTAGCAGCCCGTGAGGTCCGCCTCCGCCCGGTTGGTCAGCGGTTCGGCCTTTATCGCAGCCAGCACGGACGACAGTTTCCTTGTTTTTTCGCTTTTCATATTGGTTCTTCCGGTTTGGGCGGCGGGGCCGCCTGGCTCAACAGCACTTCGGAATGCAGGCGCGTGCCGACGCTCATCTCGGAATGGATTTCAAACTGGTCGGAACATTTCTTGATGTTGGGCAGGCCCATGCCGGCGCCGAAACCCAGTTCGCGCGCCAGCGGCCCGGCGGTGGACCAGCCTTCCTGCATGGCCAGATCCACGTTTTCGATTCCCGGCCCGCGGTCCACAGCCTCGATGACCACCTTCCCGGGCGAAATGGCAACCGAAAGGTCCCCGCCGATGGAATGGATGATGATGTTCATCTCGGCCTCGTAGGCGATGATCGCCGCGCGCCGCTGGATGTCCGGATCCACGCCGCGCGCCCGCAGAATCTGGCGCATGTGCTGCGAAATCTTGCCCGCGCTGTCGTAATCGCCCGACTTCACCTCCGTCTGCACGACCACCGATTGGGTGTGTTCCGGGTCGCTCGTCTGGCCGGAGAACAACGCCGCCTCGCGGGCGGCGGCTTCCTCGGCGCGTTTCTCCAGTTGTTGCATCAGGCAGGCGGTGATGTCGCCGCGGGTGAGGACCCCCACCAGTTCGCCGCGGCTGTTCAACACGGGAAAACGTCCGAAGCCGTGCCGGTCGAATTCCTCCACCGCGCGCACGAGTGAAAAGTGGTCGCGCAACGCGACGATGTTCCGCGTCATCCACCGCTCGGCCGGATCATTGACATGGCCCTGGTCGAGGGCGTTGATGATGTCTTCGATGCTGACCAGCCCCACCGGGATGCCGTTCTGGAGGATGGGCACGCCCGAGATGCGGTGGGTCTTCATCAAATGCTGGATGGTGCGCAGCGAATCGTCCGGCGCACCGGTCACGGGGGGCCGGGTCATCGCGTCACGCACGCGCAATTCGTAAATCAGGACCTGGGCAACGGAAACTTTGAGCGGTTTGCCCGCGGTCATGCCGGTTTCAGTTGAAGGCCCTTCAGACATGGTCATGGCGATCGTGCTGTTTCCCAGCTTGATCGCCACCGCATTATGCGCCACCGCTGCGCTGGCGGTCAATTCCGGATGACGTTCCGGAAGTTTGAAACGCCGGTCGCCTCCGGCATGTTGAAGAACAGCCGTCTGGCGCATTCCATTGTCTTTCTCGATGGTGGCGTTCATGACTTGGTATCTGTGATCTGTGCAACCCGCCCCGATGCCGGTCAAACCGCTCGGGCGTCCATAAGACCTTCTCACGGACGAATGCGGATGACTCTGCAAAAATTGTCAAACTATCACCGTGCTTTGCACGGCGAAGAATAGTTCAGCAGTTCTTTCCCGTTCCGCTTTCCGCGAACGCCGCAATTTTTGAAATTTTGCGCCGGTTCATTTCAGTCATCCGGTGACGTTGTGACGCAAAAATTTGGTGGAGGAATCGGCGTTTCTTTCACCTGGGCTCCATGGTTTGTCCACCTCCGCGCCATCGTCTCGGGCCTGCCTGCGGGCATGAGTGTTGAACGGAGTATGGGTGTGATCAAGGCAAGGCCATTCCACTTGACGCACACTTGGGGTTTGCTTAATTTGTTGCTGTGCAAACAACCATTGTAAAGGGGGGGAAAGGGACACCGGTGGCACCCCGCGCCTTGCAGGGTTGTTTGGCTGAACCGTGCTTTCATCAACCAAGGCCAGGTGCCGCCGCCGCGAAAAAAGTTTCTTCCGCCAAAGCCAGAGCCTCAGCCAAGGCCTCAGTCGTCGCGATGAGCGGCAATGGCAACGGCAGTGGCAATAACAACCGCGCCCTGATCAAAGCCATCTCGGATTCGAAGGTTTATCAGGAGTATGAGCGCGCGTTCAACGTGTTGACGGGTTTGCCGGTGTCGTTGCAGCCGGTGGAAACCTGGCAGTTGCCGCATCACGGCAAGCGGAACGAAAATCCCTTTTGCGCGCTGATGTCGCAGAAAAGTCACGCGTGCGCCGCCTGTTTGCAGGTGTGGGAACAGCTTTGCGAAAAAGCCGCCAATGAACCGAAGACAATCGCCTGTCCGGTCGGGCTGCTCGACACCGCCGTGCCGGTGCGGTTGGGCGACCGGCTCATTGGTTATTTGCAAACCGGACAGCTTCTCGGCCGGAAGCCGACCCGGCGTCAGTTTGACCGGGCCGTCAAACTGGTGGCGGGATGGGGCGTGGAAGTGGATCGGGATGTGCTCCGGAAGGCCTACTATTCCAC
>JBEKZC010000117.1:0-3847 GCA_049510295.1 Verrucomicrobiota bacterium
CGCGCTCGCTTGAAAGCGTTTGAATAAAATTATTGCCACGATGATGAGCAGGCCGAGCAGCCACCAAAAATGGCGAAGAAAATTGCTGAACCCCATCAGCATGCGCGTCGGCAATGGCAGTTCGACGCCGAACCCGCTAAAAATCACCATGAACCGCGGCATCATGAAGAACATGAAAAACGCAACGATGCCCGCGCCGACGCAACACACCATCGCCGGATAAATCAGGGCCGAGGAGAATTTCGCCTGCACCTCGGCAAATTGCTGGAAGTGATTCGCCATGCGCCGCAACACCTCCACCAGCGAACCGCTCTGCTCGCCCGCGCGCACCATGTTGACATACAGGTCTGAAAACACCCGCGGCTGTTTCGCCATCGCATCGGACAAACCCTTGCCCTCCGTCACTTCCTGCTTCAATTCGCGGCTTACATCGGCGGAAATGCCCTTCGACTCCAGATGCGTCATGCTGTTCAGCGCCACCGTCAGCGGCATGCCGGATTGGATCAGGTTCGCCAGTTGTTGTGTGAACGTGGCCAGCTCCTGCAGCTTCGGTTTGCGTTTTTGTTGAAGCTGCGCGCGCAGCGTCGGCGGCAGGAACGCCATCAAATCCACGCTTTTTCCCGTGTGTTGAGTGCCGTTCACTGCGCCGGCCTTGGCCGTGTCCACCGCGACGGGGAAAAGTCCGAGGCGCTCGATTTGCGCGACCGCCGCCGAGCGGTCGGCCACGTCTAAAACGCCCTCCACCAATTCGCCACTGCGGCGGCGCGCCCTGTAGGAAAACTGCGGCATAGTCCCTTTATCTAAAACCGTTGAAGGCCAAAAGTTTCACGCGCCTTTGGTCGGCGCCTGGTTGACACTACCGCGCCGGTAGCCCTGCAAATCCAGCGTCACGTGCGCGTAACCGATTTTTTTCAGCGCCCCGGCCACTTTCGTCGTGACGCCGTTCCCCAAAAACCGCGGAATTTCCGTCGGCCCAAGCTCAATGCGGGCCAGATGAGTGACAAGTGACGAGTGACGGGTGTCGGGGGAGTCTTTTCCCGTCACACGCCACTTGTCACCCGTCACCCTCAATTCATGGTGCCTGACTCGCACGTCATGGAATCCCAGGTCGCGCAGCACATTTTCCGCCGCTTCAATCATCGCCAGTTTTTCCGGCGTCACCGGCTCGCCCTGGGGAATGCGCGAACTGAGACAGGCCATTTGCGGCTTGTCCGCCGTCGGCAAACCGAGCTGGGCCGACAACTCACGGATTTCTGATTTCGTCAAACCAGCTTCCTTGAGCGGCGCGCGCACCTGAAATTCCGCCGCCGCTTGCGCGCCCGGACGGAAATCGCCGTTGTCGCTGGCGTTTTCGCCGTAGGCAATCACCGCGAATTTTTCCGCGCGAGCAATCGGCGCCAGTTGCTTGAACAATTCATGCTTGCAGAAATAGCAGCGGTTGGCCGGATTCGAGAGGTAATTGGGATTTTCAAATTCCGCTGTCTGCACGACGCGGACCGGGAATTGGAATTTTTCGGCGATTTCGAGCGCCTCCTGCAATTCGCGCCGCGGCAGGCTCGGCGAATCCGCAATCACCGCCAGCGCGCGGTCGCCGAGGACTTCATGCGCCACGCGCGCGAGGAAAACCGAGTCCACGCCGCCGGAATACGCCACGAGGCACGAGCCATGGGCGCGCAGCGCGGCGCGAAGTTGTTCAAGCTTGTTGGCTGACACGGTTCCAAGCTCGCATTTTTTGACGCGCTTGTCGAGCCGCGCAAAAATGCAATCGTGCTTGACGCGGGCGGCATTTTCGATTGGATTGTAACCAATATGAAGACAAATTTTTTTGCGGCGTTTATCGGAATTGCCATTGTCACCGCCGGTTGTGTCAAGACGGTGAGCGACACGCACACGGCGACGGTCTCGTTTGGCCAGGACAGTGTCGAGGGGCGTTATCCGCGCTCTCTGGATCAGGTCTATCAGGCGGCGGTTACGGTGGTGAATAATAATGGCGCGGTCGTCACGGAATTTATTCCCCACGATACCACCAATGTCGTGCGCTCGTTGCAGGGCAAGGTGGATCAGTCTGATGTCTGGATGCGGGTTGAGGCCATTGATCCAAGGATCACCTCGATCACCGTGGAAGCCCGCACGAAATGGGGCAATAAGGACATTGACCTGGCGCACGAGTTGGAAAAGGAAGTCGCGCTACAACTGGCGCGGTGAGCCGTATCATCAAACCGATGCTTTTGTTCATAAACGCCGGGCTTCATGCCCGGCGTTTTTGCTTGCGCCGGGGTTTTAAACATTCCGCGACTTTTCCCGGATGATGTGGTCGGGGTGGTGAGCCCGGCTGATGGCGGTGTCGTACGTGATGGCACACTTGCAGTACAGGTCGTAAAGGCAATTGTCCATGAGAACCATTCCTTCCTTGCGTCCGGTTTGGATCATGTTTTCCAGTTGGTGAAGCTGGTTTTCGCGGATTAAATTCCGCACGGCCCCATTCGCAACGACCAGTTCATACGCCAGAATGCGGCGGGTGCGGTCCGCCGCCGGCAGCAAGTCCTGGGAAATGATTCCCTGCAGCGCGTTGGACAACTGCATGATGACCTGCCGTTGGGCGCTTCCCTCGAAAACGCCGACGATGCGCTCGATCGCGTGTGAAACGCTCGGCGAATGCATGGTGGCCAGCACCAGGTGCCCCGTTTCGGCTGCGGTCAGGGCCGTGGCAATGGCCTCGGGATCGCGCATCTCGCCCACGACAATCACGTCCGGGTCCTGGCGCAACACGTGGATGAGCGCCCGATTGAACGAGTGCACGTCGGTCAGCACCTCCTGTTGCACCACAATGGCGCGCTTGTTTTCGTGAACGAATTCAATCGGGTCTTCAATCGTGACGATCTTGCAGCGGCGCTCGTTGTTGATCAGGTTGACCATATAATTGAGCGTCGTCGTTTTACCCGCCCCCGTCGGGCCGGTGATCAGGACCAGTCCGTTCGGTTTGCGCGCCAGATCGTCAATTTTCTCCGGCAGGCCGAGTTCCTCACGCGCGGCCACCTTGTCGCCGCAAAAGCGGAAGCTCATTTCCGGGTGTCCGTTGCGTCGGTAAAATGTGGCGCGCACGCGCCCCGCCACGCTGTGCAACAGGGAAATGCAAAGCTCCCATTCCTCCCCAAATTTTTTCTTCTGCTGTTCATTCAGCAGGCTGTCAGACATGGCAGTGATTTCGTCCTCGGTCAGCGCGTCCTCGTCGGCAATGATGATTTCGCCGTTCACGCGAAAAGCGGGCGGTACCCCGGCCACCAGATGCAGGTCGGAAGCATCGAATTCATTGGCGGCGGACAAAAGCTGATTCAGGTTTTTTGTGCTCATCGTTTGAAAAGTTGCCGCCACCAGCCGCGCACGCGCGTCCAGAGCCCTTTCTGGGAAAGCTGGGCCAATGCCAGATCGGCTTCGTGAGAATGCGGGTTCAATTGTTGCGCCTGCAAGAACGAATTTTTGGCCGGACCGATCAAACCGAGCGCCTGCTGGCACTGGCCCTGTTCGAGCCATAAAAGAAAATTACCGGTGTTCCATTCGACGGCTTGTTGCAGCAATTTCAGCGCGAGCACGAATTGTTCATAATAAAACCGGATCCGGGACGCCAGCCAGGCAGTGAACCAGTCCTTGGGTGCGAGCAACAATGCTTTCTCAAAGCAATAATCCGCCCGCGGCTCGTCGCGCGCCAGCATCACGTCGCCGCGCGCCAGCCAGACGTAAGGCGTGTCGCCGCGCTCCTCGATGGAGGCGTCCGAGAACGCCAGCGCCCCCTGCAAATCGCCGCTGCGGCCCAGCGCCACGGCCTTGGCGGCAAGCAGTTCCGGCTCGT
>JBEKZC010000118.1:0-3814 GCA_049510295.1 Verrucomicrobiota bacterium
ATGGCCCGGGAAAAGGTGATTCCCTGGGGCTGGGAAGGCGATGGCGTTCTGGCCTGGCTCGGCGCGGGCGACGACCTCGCGGAATTTGTCAAAGCCGTCAACAAGCCGACGGTGGATTTCAGCCTGCGGCGTCCGCAATTGAAATTTCCCCGCGTGCTGGAAGATCACGCGCACGCAGCGCAACTGGTTGCCGACCATTTTCTGTCCCGCGGCTTCACCCATTTTCTTTTCTACAGCGACATGGACAACTGGTCTTATGAGGAGCGTGGCGAAGGGTTCATCAACGCGTTGCAACGCGCCGGACACCAGGCCAGCTGGCTCCGCTGGCACCAGGCGGCGGCTTTCACGACCGGCCGCAATGAATGGAAACAAAAGCGCAACTGGCTCGCAGCGGAAATGAAAAAGGCGCCCAAGCCGCTCGCGGTTTTTGCCGCGAACGATCAGCAGGCCATGGACGTGCTCGAATCTTGTGAGAGCGTGGGCATCGCCATCCCCGAACAGGTCGCCATCATCGGCGCGGAAAATTATCTGCTGGCGCCGGATGCCATGCGCACGCCCATTTCCAGCGTGGACACGAACCTGGAGACCCTGGGTTATCGCGGCGCGGAACTGCTGGACAATTTGATGAACGGCAAACCGGCGCCCCCCAATCCCATTCGCATTCCCGCCGTGGGCATCGTTGCCCGCAAGAGCAGCGACATCCTGACCATCGCGCACAAGGGCGTGGCCCGGAGCCTGCGCCACATCTGGGAGCACAGCCACGAACCCATCTGCGTCAAAGACCTGGTCGGGGTTGCCGCAATGTCGCGGCGCGGGCTGCACATGGCGTTTCTGGAACATCTCGGGCGGACGCCCGGACAGGAACTTCAGCGCGTGCGGATTGACCGGGCCAAACAATTGCTGATTGGCTCGGACCATAAAATTGGGACGATCGCCGGGATGTGCGGCTACCAAAGTGCAAACAGCTTTTGCATTGCTTTCAAACGCGTCACGGGGATGTCGGCCAAAAAATTCCGCGAAAAACCCCCGGTCCTCGGACTGGCCTATGGAATGGCCCGGAAAAACAAACCCGGCCAGAAGTGACGTTCCTTTCCGAAATCCTCCAAATGAACCGTTTGTTTTTCCTCGCGCCGGTCGTTTGGATTTTTTCCTGCCGGCCGCTGGCGGCGCAGACGAATCTGTTTGTCGCCGCCGATGGCAGTGCCCCGTTCAAAACCGTGCAGGAAGCCGTCATGTCCGTGCCGTCGGGCAGCCGCACGAATCCCGTCATCATCCACCTCAAGCCGGGCGTTTACAAGGAACTGGTTTACCTCCAGCGCGAGAAACGCTTTTTCAAGCTGGTCGGCGAGAACGCGACGAACACGGTGCTGACTTTTGGCTTGTATGCCGGCCTCACCAACTTTGACGGCAAGCCGATGGGAACTTTTCACACGCCTTCGACGATGATTGACGCGGACGATTTCACGGCGGAGAACCTCACGTTTGAAAATTCCGCCGGCGCGGTCGGGCAGGCCCTGGCCATCCGCGTGGACGGCGACCGCGCCAGTTTCCGCAACTGCCGTTTCCTCGGCTGGCAGGACACGATTTTGCTCAATCGCGGGCGGCAGTATTTTGAAAATTGTTACATTGAAGGCGCGGTGGATTTTATTTTTGGCGCGGCGACGGCGTGGTTTGAGAAATGCCACCTCAACTGTCCCGGCAGCGGCTGCATCACCGCCGCCTCGACGCCGGTTGACGAACCCTTTGGGTTTGTTTTCTCGAATTGCAAAATCACCGGAGCGAAGCCGGACGTGAAAACGTTTCTCGGCCGGCCGTGGCGGATTTACGCCAGCACGATTTATCTGAACACGGAAATGTCCGGGGTCGTCCGCCCGGAAGGCTGGAACGACTGGAAAAAACCGGAGGCGCACACCACGGCGCGTTACGCGGAGTTCAACAACACCGGTCCGGGCGCGAGTCCGGCGACCCGGCCCGGCTGGATCAAACAATTGACCGGGGCCGAAGCGGAAAAAATCACGGTGGAAAAAGTTCTCGGCGGCGGGGATGGTTGGAATCCGGTTGTGATTCAAAATTCACCGTTCGGAGCCGGCCGTTTGAACATCGAATACGGCGAGGCGGGTGGTGAAAAATTATTGCTCGACGCGCACGTTCCCGACGGCGAAGGAAAATTTCCCGTCGCGATCATCGTTCATGGCGGCGGCTGGGGCAATGGCGACAAAGAGACCGACCTCGTGCCGGTCTTCGCGCCGGTCGCGACGAATTTCACCTGGTTCACGATCAATTACCGGCTCGCACCGGCGAACCGCTGGCCGGCGTGTTTTGAAGACGTGCAAACGGCGATTCGTTGGGTGAAACAACATGCGGCGGAATTCAAGGGCGATCCGAACCGCATCGCGCTCTTGGGCTATTCCGCCGGCGGCCAACTGGCGACGCTCGCGGCGATGTTGGCAAAAAAAAACACGCAAGTGCAGGCGGTCGTCGGGTTCGCGCCGCCGACAGATCTGGCCGCTGACGCGCAACGGCGCGGCGGTCTGGACCAATGGCCTGCGATGAAAAAGCTTTTGGGCCGCGATGGGTTGGACGACGGGACGTTGAAGTTGTTGGTGGAAATTTCCCCGATCCATCACGTCAGGCCGGGGCTGCCGCCCTTTTTATTGATTCAGGGCGACACGGACAAAACGGTTGCTTACGACTTGACGCTGGAGTTTCAGGCGAGATTGAAGGCGGCCGGCGTTCCCTGCGATTTGATCACCCTCACCAACGCGCCACATCGCATCGCCGATTGGGACAAGGTTGCCCCGGGCTTTCAGGCAAAAATGATGGCGTGGCTGGGGGAAAAATTGGCGGCGGAAACACCCGCGAAAAGATAATCACGGATAAATGCCGGTGCGTGGTGTCCGCATTGAGCCTTCAAGCCGGAACCGTTTCGCGCTTTGGCGGACGAATCGCCGGCGGGGTCTTTGCCTGGCCCAGCAACAATGGTTTCATGTGCCGCTCGAAAAGATTTTCCGTCACGTTTTTGGCGACGACGGCTTCGTGCTTTTTCAGCGCGTTGAGATAGCGGTCGCCTTTCTCGGCCGCGACTTTGAAGCTGATGTGCAGCAATTGACGGAAATTGGAATTGTAATCCTTGCATCTCTGGTCGTGGCGCAACGCGGAAACAAACTGGTGCGAACTCCAGGCGTTCACCACCGCCGCCCCCGGCAGTTTCGCCCGGTCAATGTCAATGACCGTCGCGTAAGGCGCGCAAAATTCGTCCACCTGCCCGATGGCGGAGGCGTAAATTTCCTTGACGATTTCCAGGCCATCGCCGCCCGCTTCGGCGAGGCCGATGAGTTCTTCCAGCCACGTTGTGCCGGCGGTTTTGATATGCACGCCGGCGTCAAATTTCTTCAACGCGCGCCGCATCGGTTCGTAGATGGAAAATTTGTCGCTGCCGGAGTGGACGCTCAACTTGAGCGACGCCGGCAGTCCGTATTTCTTGATCGCAAACGCGATGACGGCGAGGTCCTCGTTGAATTCTTTTTCAAATTGTTTCACGTCGCCGACGTAATCCACGCCCTTGTTGAAACGGCCGGTGAACTTCGGCGCGACGGTCTGGATCGGAATTTTCTGGCCGGCAATCGCGGCGAGAATGATGAGCAATTCCGGCGGCGTCTGCGGACTGTCGGTTTCGTCCATCGAAACTTCGGTGATGAAATTTGCCGCACCCTTGGCCTTGACGATGTGCTGGTAGATTTTCCCCGCGTCCTGCGCGGCGAGTAAAAACTTGTTGGCGACGCGCTCGACTTCAGCGCGCGTGATGGCAAACGGC
>JBEKZC010000119.1:0-3701 GCA_049510295.1 Verrucomicrobiota bacterium
TTCCACCTCCAGGCGGCCACGTTGCGCCGCTCCTGCCACCAGTGGCGCACCATGCCGAGTTGCGACAGGGTGAACGTGATGAACACGTTGATGCTGTAGAGCACGACCAGGAAATCCACCGAACCGCGCGAGGAAACCATCAGCACCAGGGAAAACCCGCCCATCAGAAGGATGCCGTTGTGCGTTACGAGCCGGTCGCTGAGGGTGGCAAACCGCGTGGGCATCCAGCGGTCCGCCGCCATGTTTGCCAGCACGCGCGGTCCGTCGAGAAAGCCCGTCTGCGCGGCAACGAAGAGCAGCGTGGCCTCCGAGACGAGGGTAATCAAGATGAACGTGAACGCGGTGCCGTGCGGCCAGGAGACGGTCAGACGGTTGAACAGGACCGCATTAAGCGTCTTGCCGGATTCGGGCGTGACGCCATAGAGCAGGTAGCCGAGAAACAGGCCGGCAACGGTGACAGCCAGTGAGACCGCCATGTAGCGCATGGTGCGCTTGCCCGTCTGGACCCGCGGTTCGCGCAGGATGGGCAGGCCGTTGCTGACGGCCTCAATGCCGGTATAAGTGCCAGCTCCCAAGCTGTAGGCCCGCAAGACCAGCAGGGCCATGCCGATCCAGCCCAATTGACTGTGCGATGCCGCCACTTCCGCGGTGGTATGATGCCAAACTTCGGGGAAAACACCCAAATGCGTGACGATCGCGTAAACGATGACGAACGCATGTGTCAGCACGAACGCGATGAAAATCGGCACCCACGGCAGGACCGCTTCCTTGGCGCCGCGCAGATTCAACAGCATCAGCAGGCAGACGCCTGTGACTTTAACCATGAGTTTGTAAGACTGGTCGTTCTCCGGCAGCAGACTGAAAAGCGCGTCCGCACCGCTGGCGATGGAGAGCGTGATGGTCAATACGTAGTCAATCAGCAGCGCCGAACCGGACACCACGCCCGCCGTCGGCGACAGCAGTTTACTGGCGACCAGATAGCCACCGCCGCCGGTCGGGAACAATTCGATGGTTTGCGAGTAACTCGCGCTGATGATGAAGACTGTCACCACCGTTGCCAGCCCCACCAGCAGGCTGAGATACGGATGGCCTGTCAAGGCCAGAAAAGCTTCCTGAGGGCCGTAGCACGAAGACGACAACCCGTCCGCGCCCAGGCCGACCCAGGCAAAGAACGCTACGAGGGAGAGCTTGTGGAAAATACCCTTGTCGGAAAGATTCCGTGCCCGGCCAACCATCAGGTCTTTCGTCGCGCCAAACCATTCACGCAAATTCATAGACGTTGCCGCAATTCCATCATCAACCAACTGAGTTTTGTCGGAGGTTGTGTCACAAGGCGTTGATTCAAGCAGAAACGAAACAGATTTACAGCTTAAAACCGCGGTGGCAAATCCTGGGAGCGTCGACGTCTCGTCGGCAAATGGAACTACCTGTCGTTATGTGGCGAGCCGTGCCGGAGGCCGGCGCTCCCGGGAGGAGAAGAATGGCGGGAGGGGAATCAGGCTTTTTCAAGCAGCCGGTAACCCACGCCCGGCTCGGTGATGAAATGTTCGGGCTGCGCGGGGTCGGCCTCCAGTTTTTCGCGCAAATGTGCGATGTGGACGCGCAGGTAATGCGTTTGCTCCACCGCCTTTGGCCCCCAGACTTCCGTCAGCAACTGGCGGTGCGTCAAAACCTTGCCGGCGTGCGTGACGAACAATCGCAGCAGCGAATACTCGATCGGCGTGAGCCTGACTTCCTGGCCGTGCTGGCGGACGACGCGCGCGGACAAATCCACTTCCAGCTCGCCGGTGCGGAAAATCGCGTCCGCGCCCTGCGGCTGGGCGTGCCGCAGTACGGCGCGGAGGCGCGCGAGCAATTCGGCGCTGTTGAACGGCTTGGTCACGTAATCGTCCGCGCCCGCATCGAGCGCGGACACCTTGTCGTCCTCGCGGTCGCGCACGCTCAGGATGATGACTGGCACGCGGCTCCATTCGCGCAGGCGCTTCAGCACTTCCATGCCTTCGAGATCAGGCAGGCCGAGGTCGAGCAACACCGCGTCGGGCCGGCGCTGGGCGGCTTGGGCGATGCCGTCCGATCCGGTCGCGGCGTCGAAGACCCGATAGCCATTGGCCTCCAGCGTGATGCGCAGGAGCCGGCGGATTTGCGGCTCGTCGTCCACGATCAACACCAGCGGTTTGAGGGCATCGCTCATTCTTTTAAACGATGATTGAATACGTTTCTTGACACATTTTAGCCCTGACAACTTCTGTTTCTGTAAAACCATTCATATTCAATAACTTTCTTACGACTGTTTCATCCAAAGGGCAGCAATAACCTAGGATTACCCGCTTAAGCGACTTATCAGGCAATCGCCATTCATCATAGCCATCAGAGTGTTGGCAGTATTCGAGGCCAATTTGCAAACGATACTCTTGTTCAAAAGAGAAACCTGGAGACTTATTTATCATTAACCCCTTAAGCAGTTTTATAAGATAATGATTAGCTGCTGTTTCATCACGACGAATTTCTCGCCATTGATTAAAATCTAATACAGGTCGTTCGGGAAAATAAGTCATTTTCTGAAGATGATCATCAGGCCAAGGATATTTTACTTCAAATGCAACACCACGATGTTTCTCGGCATAGTGTGACCAAGGTGCTGGTCGGGAAACAGAATCGCAAAAGCACAAAACTCTTGACCACGATTCCAAATAACGCAGATATTCGATTTGGAAATTCTCCACGAACTTTTGTTCTTCTGGAGTGGCCACTCCGGTAAAACCGAGGCACTGGTCAAATGGATCGTTAAATTTGGATACCAGCCCAACTCTGAACTTCCCAGCTACAAGGGTTTTCAATGCCCCGTCTGAATCTAAAAAACGGTAAAGTAGAATTGGATCAGCCATTTGATTAGCTCAAGTTTTTCCACGCAAGTTCATAGATGGATTTGATAAAATGCGCTCGCAACCTGCGCTCGTCATTTTGGATAATGACCATGTCGCCGAGATTGCTGCTGGCCTTTTTCACATGAACTTTCGTCTTCGGAAAGCTTTGACATCCGAAGCGTCAAGATCAAACCACTCAGCTTCTTTCCTTACCCGCTTTGCTGCGAAACGATTGTGCCAATACGCTTCGATCCCAACTGGATCATCGGTGCGGATTACATGCACATGATTCGCCTCCTCCGGGAGTTGAATCTGGAGTTCGCGTTCACGCCGACCAGCAGCGTTACTCCTCCCGATCTTGTAGTATTTTCCTGACTTCAACAGATAGACAAATCCAATCTCAAACGCATCCCGTGAATCATCCTCTGTTGGTGGTTCAGCGCTGCAAAGCGGTTCGCAAATTGCAATCACATCATCAAATCCACCCTTGCTTTTGCAATGACTAACAACCTTTGATGCGAGTTGAGCTTTTAAGCCAAGGCCAGGAAATACGTTCCAACTTGGGAATTCGGAATCGGAACGCCGTTTAAGCTTTAGTTCGTTTCTCACTGGGAAGTGACCAAGTTCGCGAATGTAGGCGGAGAGTTTTTCAAGCACGTGCGGCTCATCGTAAGCTTCCTGCATGGAGTTGGGTTCATATCCCGCCTCCCGGACAGCGTCGCCCCAGCGCGCCCAATATCTTCCGGCCCAATCTGATTCTTTGATACCGGTTTCCTGAGAAAACCTTGGCCCTCCAAGTGGCTTTCCTTTGTTTGCTTCAGCCGTTCGCTTGATTTC
>JBEKZC010000012.1:0-70417 GCA_049510295.1 Verrucomicrobiota bacterium
GCAGGCGGAATTGTGGTCGCTGGAAGTTGAAAAAGGACTGACGATTTATTTCGTTGACCAGCCGGAATTCTATCAACGCGCCGGCATTTACCTGGAGAACCACGTCAGTTACCCGGACAATGCCGCACGGTTCATTTTCTTTTCAAAGTGTGTCGCAAATCTGGCGCGTTATCTGCCGTGGCGGCCGGATGTCGTTCACGTCAACGACTGGCAGGCCGGGCTGGTGCCGGCATTGGTGCTGCACCAGCGGCGCGGGGCAGGGTGGGGGAATCCGCCGCCGGTGTGCCTGACGATTCACAATCTCGCTTATCAGGGAACCTTTCCGGCCGCCGCCTTCGCGCTGACCAATTTGCCGGAAGAATTTTTCACCATTGCCGGCGCGGAGTTTTACAAACAATTGAACTGCCTCAAGGCCGGAATCGCGTTTGCCGATGTGATTACGACGGTGAGTCCGCGTTACGCGCGCGAAATCACGACGGAGGAATTCGGGTGTGGATTGGATGGATTATTGCGCCAGCGGCAGGACCGGCTTTTCGGAATTCTCAACGGCGTGGATGACGAGGAATGGAACACCCTGCACGATCCGTTTCTCAAACATCCGTATTCCGCGGCGCGGCTGGCGGGCAAGCGGAAGAACAAGATCGAATTGCAAAAGGAACTGGGTTTGCCGGTGGCGGCGGACGCACCGCTGTTCGGCACCATCACCCGGCTCGCGGAACAAAAAGGCGTGGACATCCAATTGGGCGCGCTCGAAGAAATGTTGAGCGCAGACATCCGGTTCGTTTTGCTCGGCAGCGGCTCGGCGGCTTTTGAGCGCGGCTATCACATACTGTCCCGCCGTTTTCCGTCCCAGGTGGCCGTTCACATCGGCTACGACGAAGGCCTGGCGCATCGGATCGAAGCCGGGTGCGATTTTTACATCATGCCGTCACGTTTCGAGCCGAGTGGCCTGAACCAGATGTACAGCCTTCGGTACGGCACGATTCCCATCGTCCGCGCCGTTGGCGGTCTGGATGACAGCGTGATTGATCTTTCGCAGAATGCGGCGCGCGCCAACGGAATCAAATTCCGCGAATACTCCGCCCGCGCCCTGGCCAAGGCGATTCGGAAAGCCCTGGCGCTTTACCAGGAACCCGGTTTGTTGCGGCGTTATCGCCAAAACGCCATGAAGACGGATTTTTCCTGGAATCAAACCATTGGTGAGTACCTGAAGATTTACAAGACGGCTGAAAAAATCAGCTCTGGACAAGATTTACGAACCGCTGGGCGCGGTCCTTGACGACGGCGCTCGGATGATCCACCACCCACGGCGCGTTCCACAGGACGTAAAATTCAAAGTCCGTTGGCTGGCGCTTGTGGATGCGTTGAAATCTATCCAGCCGTGGAAGCATGGTTTTTTGTGCGGCGGTCAGCGCCTGCTGCGGATTGTGCGGATTTCCGCCCGGCCAAAGCTCGGGCCGGATTTGAAAGCGGGAAATTTCCCCAACCGACCCAATGGCGTGATCGTTGTTGCCGCTTTCGATCATGGAAAGCGCTTCCCAGCGATCCATTGCCAAGGCCGGGACCGCCAGCCCAAGGCCAGCCAGAACAAAAATGATGTATAGACGAACATTCATCGTTGTCTAATAAAGCGGACGCATGGCACAGCGTCAACAGGATTATACCTAAATTAAATATAACAAACATTGTGTGACTATTATTGTCAAGAAGAAAAGTGACCGTATTCAATTTTAACCCGTTGCAGTTCAACATAGTGAGTTTTCGTTCATGTTATTCATGCGCTACACAAGCAAAACTGAAAGGTTATATTCAAGGCGAAAGTGTATCAAACCGGGACAGTTTAGAAAGGCTCCAAGAAGGGCCAATGGCTCGCCCCTCGCCCGCTACGCGGAAATGGGTTTTACGGTCTGATTAGAGGCGGGGGCCGGTCTCTGTCCAGTCTTTTGAGGGTTACAATGTCGTAACACGTCAAAAACCTACCAGCGAACAAAGCCAGTCCAGCAGCAACGGCGTTAAAGCAATTCAAAGCAGGCTTTTTAGAAGGGGCGCGGCGGAAAGCCACCACACAGAACGATTCAAACCCACCAAGCGAACCCGGCAAGCCCAAACTCACAAGGAGACTCTCCCCCGCCCCCGCTCCGCAGTTACTACGTAGTAACTCGCAAGGAGCATCAACAGCGTCAGCTTGCAAGAAACGTGCACTTGGCCGCGTTGAGTCTGCAACGGAAAGGATGAACCGGACAAGATTGCGTTCGACCACGGCCAAGCACACGTAAATCAAAACTGCTCAGACAACATAAAATCTTCCTCTTGTAATAATTCGCAGGCCTGCTTTCATAAGCGTATATGGATGAAATCATACGTTTCATACGTGAATTCCTCAGCGACGGTATTGGTCGGATTATTCCAGGTCTTGCGGTCATCACTCTCTATTGGTCTAATCGTGTTAGCGATGCTTTCGACACTTATGAAAATTCTTCAACCATCGTATGCATTTGCATTGTCTTGATCGCTTGGTGCATTGGCCTCGTACTGGAAAATCTAACTTATGTGCCATTCAAGGCTATGTTGGAGATTTACAAGTGCTGCAAGAATTGGTTTTGTCTGTCGCCGAGAGCCAATCCTC
The DNA here is from genome assembly GCA_049510295.1 of Verrucomicrobiota bacterium. Lineage (GTDB taxonomy): Bacteria > Verrucomicrobiota > Verrucomicrobiia > Limisphaerales > UBA11358 > UBA11358. Next base: position 2,627 of record JBEKZC010000012.1, read on the forward strand.
CGTCTAATCCCGAACCCCCGGCCTTAAAACCAAGTCACGAATTGCACCGCTTTTACATGAAACATGCCGCAGAGAAAGTTTTGTTCCGAATCATGATCTTTATTTCACTCCTGACCGTGCGTTATCCACCTACCCTACCCGCAAACATCGAGTGGAAGAACTGGTATGGATGGGCCGGTTTTGTCGGAGCAGCGGTCTTCTGGGGTTTCGGGAAATGGGGCGCCTGGCAAAACGAGCGCACAGGAGCGTATGGCTTTTAGCGCCGCGGGTAAGCCACCGAAGTGAACGAACCTTATCGGAGCCAAACTTGGGTTGTAGACAATGGAAAACCGCGCGCTTGACCTGTACTCATGCATCCTTTATCCAAGTTTAGGCATGGAAAGGCCACGAATGGATTTTCACTACTAGGCGACGTTCACCTTCATGTATATGTCAAACACGCCAGCATCAGACAACGAGAACACGAAGCTACGTAGTAATTTTTCGCTGCCGCGCTTGAACAAGGCTGGCGTTGGTGGTTGAATCGAATCACAAATGGGAAACACCAACAGCGTCAGCTTGCAAGGGACATGCACTTATCGTAAGGAAATTATGAAGCCCCGATTACCTTCAAAAACAAACCGTTACAAATTTGTCGAATCCGACTGCAAGTTGCTATAATTATCCAACATTGTTTGATACAACACACGCAATTGTTCACCAACGTCCTGAAGACATTTCTGCATCTGTTTATAACTGGGACTGTCAGTGGTAACGGGATCACCATGCAACCACGGTGTGGCCGCCTTATGAAAATTGGAAAAAGCTGTGTGGACTGATGTTTCTGTTACTGTTTGTTTGCCTCCCTTCATGGCTGCGTCGTCCACAAATAAAGTTGCACAATTGTTTCCAAGATATTCTCCGATCAATTCTCTTTGAGTAATATCGCTCAAATTCCATTGGCGTACTGCATCGCGATATTCTTTTTTTATTTCGTTGAGATCAAAATCTTGAGGTGTTTCACAGGCCCAGATCAAACGTTCCGAGGCATAAAACCTATTTTGGCACATATCCATAGTTTTGAGTAATATCTCATGAGCCTCACTAATTTTTTTCTCCCTTCTTTGTTCAGCAATCGTATTTTTCCACTGTAGATCGGTGAACAAATACGTTAACCCGGAACCGAGGACGCTAGTCAGAATAAAACCGATTATTGCCAAATGTATTTTTTCTTTGAAAGTTTGCATGTCTCTAAATGAAACCCACAAGAGTTTTTATTGTTTTCGTTTGAATTTGTCAATCCTATGGCAAGGCAGTCGAGAAGCGAGCCGAGGTTGCAGCCGACTTTTTTGAACAAGAGGTTGGTGTCTTTCATTTTATTTGATTGTTTGGTTCGAGCGGCATCTGCCTGACAAGCAGGCGCGGGCGTTACCCGTTCTGACTGCGAAGCAGTGCGCGGGAGAGTTTCCCTGTGAGTCTGGGCTTTCTAGCTGCTTAAGAGGCGTGTCCCTATCACCGCTCCTCGCCTGCGGCGAACGTGGTCCATTGCTCCGAGGGGCGGCTCTGTAAAATGTCCTTCATCCATTCATATTGCGGATGTTCCGCCAGGAATTTCTGAGAATCAAAAGCCATGCCGCAGGCCGATCCCCACCGCGCCGCAAAACTCATCTGCCTGGCCATCTTTGTATCTACAACCTTCGCATCAACTGTACCCCAAGGCCCATTCGGTTCCGTAGGCCATTGCTGAATGGGTTTGCTCTCCAGGTCCCAATGGGCGCATATCGACCGCTCGCCCGGGTGTTCCTCGCCAAGGTAGGCGTCGAAATGGTCGGCCTCGAACAGTTTGGCGGCTTCCACATTGATTCTGCCCGCGTGCTGCGACATGAGTTGCTTCCACCGCACGCGTCGGGCAACTTCTGATCCACGAATGTCCGTCTCGTGAGAAGTAGTCTCGAACCTCAAGACCTTCAAATCCTCGGCAACGTTGGAGCCGACAAAGTAGCCGTCGCGCTTCTTCTCAAACCCGACGTATTTCAGTCCAAGTTCAAGCCGCGCGATTTCGCCCGTGTTCACGTCGCCCAGCAGCCAGGCGTTGGCATAGCCGCCGTTGTTTCCGCGCTTCATGATGGCGCACCACTTCTCGATCGAGTTGGCATCCTGGGTGGCGCGGCGCATCCGGGAGAACTCCGGCACACCTTTCGAATCGAAGCCTTCGAAGTCACCAATCGTGGTCTCCGCTCCCACCAAGCCCGCGTCGGTGATGAAGAAATCCGTCCCGCTGTGGATCCAGCCAGGGTAAGTTTGCATGAGGATCCGGTGGCCCTTCTCAGGGATAATGTCGATGATGACGTTTGGAAGCACCTCATAGTAACCCTGCATCGAGTTGTGTCCGAGGACGACGACGCCGTCAGCCGTCATGCTGCCGGTGGCGATGAACGCGCTGCAGGATTGACGCGGCGGCTTTACTTTTCCTTCTTTGATCTTCTTCAGCTCCTCCGGCCACCAGTACCAGCTTAACTCGCAGTCGCCATTGTACGCTATCATCTCTGCCCGCGATGAAGGAACACCGGCGGCCTGCATGCCCTCGACGATCCCATCCAGCTCGGCGAGGTTCTCCTTGTCGATCTTCCGCACGAACATCGGCGCGGCCTTTTCCAGAAGCCATTCCCACTTCGTCGCACTCTGGTATTCCCATTCGGTGCGCGTGGCCTTGATGCCTTGAGCGATTTCTTTGGCCAGAAGATAACCGTGCTGGAAGCCACGTTGTCGCGGGGTCCCTTCAATGTGCACATAGACCCAGCCAGCTCTCTCGTGCCTGTTCGCCTTGCTCAGCCACGACTGCTGGACTTCGGTCAGAGAAGAGGCTTCAGCGCCGAGGGAACTGGTGTTGGCGACTGTCTTGGCCTGCTCTGCGGTCAATGATGCGCTTTGTCGCGTATTCGCGCAACCAACGAGAAAAAATGTGAAAATGAGAATGCACGATGTTTTCATAAAACGCTCATAGCGGCCTAACGATCCAAAGCTGAGCCACGGCCACTGGCGGCTGGCTCACGACTGCAATCTGGACTCTCAAATCTCATATCTCAACCGAAATCTCAAGGGGCAGTGGCTGTTGGCTGCAACGATTTGTTAGGCATTTTTCCAGACCACCTTGCCGGGCTCCGGCTTTTATGAGAATCTCTCCAATAATCCTCTTGTCCATGTCCGTAATACCCCCGTGAACAGGACGATCAAAGCTGACGGCAATTTTCGGAGCGATCAAAGGGAAGCGGCCTCCTGCTAATTGTCTGAGCGCACTTAAGACGAGCGCCATGCTCTTATCGAAATCAGTCATGAGAAACCGCGGATGCCCAAAAACCTCTGGGTGCTCACGATAGGGGACGGAGACCGGCTCTCTTCCTTCTTGCGTGAAGGTCAAGGCGTCATCAGTGAATGAAGCGAGAATCGTGAATGGAGTTAGAAGACGGTGGAAGACGCCCTCCTGCGTTGGTTGTGTCGGACCCATAGTAATGCCTAACAGTGATTATACGACGGCTCGTGCACGATTGGTTTTTGTAACCCTGCCTGTTACCATGCGTTTATGAAATCAGACCTGCAAATTACCATCAAGGCAAAGATTTTTGTTGACTGTCCGACAGCAAACATTGTGTGACCAGTTAGCGCAACCCAGCGAAGGCTGCGCGCAAAGTTGCTCAGGGTTGTTTTCGGGTTGAGGTTCGAAAAAGGGGTGGCAACACGTCCCGGAAACATGGGTCCTCCGGATTGACACCCGCATTGGCCAGGAATTCCTTGCGCGGCCTTTCGAGGGCGAAGAGCGGCGACAGGGGCAGGGCCGGCTCCTGGAATGAGCGTGCACCAGCCTTCATCGCCAGCAACACGGGCTGGCTGTGACTGGAATTGTAACCCCAAATCTCTGCCGGGGCGGAACTGCCGACAAAGTTCGGTTTGCCATCCAAACCGACGAAGCCGGCATACCGGAGGCCGGATTGCGCAGCGGCGCGCGACAGCGCGAACAAACCCGCGGCCTGCTTCGCGTAGGAAACTGATTTTTTAGAGTCAAAAAACTGCTCCAACTTTTTACCGTAGGAATTGACTCTCGAGGGAACAAACCAATCGCCACTGTCCAACGGTCCGCCGGTGATTTTTTCCATTTGAACCTGGTCCGCGCGGACGGCCGGGCAGAAGTAGAGTCCCCAGGCAGCCGGCTGGAGATTCATCAGATCCGTCAGGCGCAGAAAAAGCCAGGCCCGGAACAGAGGCGAGCCTGCCCGCGAATCCTTGATTGAATCCAGGACTTCAAGCAGCGGGATGGCGTAGGAATTAGTGCCCGCTAATACCTTCTCCAGACCGACAGAATAGAAAGCGGCAGTCTCTTGTAGGTTGCCAAGAGCTTCAAGGCGATAGACAAGCTGGGTCGGGGACAGCCGGTATTGACCATCAAAGAAACCGTAATCCCGATCCTGAAACTGAACGATGGTCGAAAACCTGGATGGCGACCAGGCCTTGATCCGTTTCCAACCCAGCGTGTTGTAAAATGGGCCAACGATAATCCAGTCCAGGGTTTGCGTTCCATCCGGATCCAGCCAAAGGCGATAACGCCAGTGGTTCGAACTGATGGCGGGGTCATTATTGAGTTGCTGGAAAATCAACCGCTCGGCGGGCATCACCGTTTCCGGGACAAAACGCCCGGCCCTCCCCAGGCAGGTCCAGGTGCCCGCATTGGTCGCTCCCAGGAGAATGCGGAGGGTGGTTTCATCGCTCACCTCGAGGGATTGCACGGCTGAAGCAGCGGCCACCGGAGGCGAATTGGAAAATTCCGAGGAGGCAATCAGGTTGATGCCCTCGGAAAATTCCCTGACCGTGCCGGCCCTGCGCAATGCCGCCATGCCGTCGTCGAGTTTTTCAAGCTCCCGCTCACAGGCTGCCAGCCTGGCGCGCACAGTGATCGAACGTTCCAGGAGGTCGCCACGAAAGCTTAAATAATTTGTAAATTCAGACTCGCAATCGTTGATTTTCCGCACCAGCCCGGAGAGTGCGGTCATTGGGGCGGCGGATTTTTCCAGAGGCGACCGATAATCCAATGCGTTGCACTGCTTTTCGGCGGTGGCAATCCACTGCTCGATGAGGTTGTTGACGGCCGTGCTATTTTGGGACAGGAATTTCTGCCACTGCGTCTCCAAAGCCTGAAAGCCCGGCTCGTTTTCTGTTTTCAAGTCCGGGGCCAGTGCGTTCAAGGCATTACGCACCGTGGCGAGCTGGCCGGCAATGCCGGCCAATTGGGCCGCATCAGGATCGCCCGTGATTTTTTTGGGAATGTTGGCAAAGGCGGCTTCATAATTTTTTAACAAAGCGTGCTCCTTGAGCAAAAAAGTCCCGGCGGCGGCGACCGCCTCCTGGACACTGCCCGCGTTTAACAAACGTTGTTCCGTGCGGACGCGTTCCAGCAACTTTTCCACTGTATGCGCCTGCTGTTGGGCAATGGCCGCCCGGAGTTGGCCGGCAAAATCGCGCGCCTCCCTGCGTGCCTTCATTGGGCCAAGCACAAGCCAGGCAATGACTGCGCCCACAATCAAGGTGGCCGATAAAAGGAGCAGTCCCGTGCGCGAGCGAATGAGGGCGGAACTATCCATGCGCGAAGTGTGGCCTATCGATCCAAAATTAGGCGTCATCGGAATAGCCTGGCTATTTCTATCCAATAGCCTCTCGCCGCCGCATCTTTGCGTAACAATTCAACGGCCTCACGACTTCGGTCAGGCTCAACAGAAATCGAAGCCACACCTGAAGATGACTCCATGAAATTCCGAATGCCAGCTCCGTTGAGGATGCTGCGGACATGATCCCATGTGTTTGGACGAGGCTCGCCATCAAGAGGCTCATTATGAACAGCAGCAACGTAAACGAACGTCTTCCAGTCTTCTATTTCAACGTGTTTAGGTGGCCTGTGGACACAAGAACACAAACCTACGAGCACGACGACGAGTAAATAGCTGCGCGCAATGCTGCTCATGGTTGAAATGACGCCTAACTGTTATTATGCCGCAAAATTGCGGTCTGATTCTTTTCAAGATTTTGACCATACCTGCAAAATTTCTGCAAGCGAGCGTTTTTGCATGGCCGGCAAATTAGCGGAGTGCGGCCGTCCCGGTCGTAGCCAAGTGGGGCAGGCGGGTGATTAGAAATGTTCCGTGACTCGAATGAAGCCAGTTGCTGCGCCCGAGGACGGGCGCACTCCGGCCTGGCCTCGTCCAATCCGCCACCACCGGCAATTTCGGAGTTCGGGTTAAAAGGGGCGCAACTTGACACACGCACTATTTTTTCTCCCTCGCTTCCCTCAAGGAGGAGAGGGCCGGGGTGAGGAGGCCAATGTTTACAAGCACGAACCCCTCGCCCCATCCCTCTCCCCGTTTGGACGGGGAGAGGGAGTTATTCCCGTTCGGTGCGGGTGTTAAGATGCACCCGGTTAAAAGCTCCCCTGCCCTGTGGGATTTGCTTTAATCGGAACGATGCAGTTGGATTTGGGGAGCGCGCCCGGGCGGAAAACATTTGTTCGGGCTTATTCCTTTGTGCGGTTGAATAATCCGGCCATTTTACGCATGAACCGGCGCGGCATGAATCGAACCAGAAAAATGAGAACATGGTATTGCCAGCCGGGAATGGCCAGCAGTCTTCCCTTGCGAAAAGCGCGGTGGCCGTGGCGCGCAACGGCTGCCGCCGGCATTTTGGGCGTGTTAAGCCGCCGCATTTTTTGGCCGTGCGAGACGTTGCCGAAATTGGTTGTGGTTGGACCGGGACAAAGCGCCGTCACCGTCAATCCGGCGCCGGCGAGTTCTTCCGCCAGCGCCTCGGTGAATGATAGCACGTAGGCTTTGGTTGCGTAATAAACCGCCATGCCGGGGCCGGGCAGGAATCCGGCCAGCGAACCGACGTTGAGCACGCCGCCATGCCGGCGTTCGATCATGCCCGGAAGAAACAGCCCTGTCAGGTTCGTGAGCGCGGTGATGTTGACTTGAATCATTTCCAGTTGACGCTCCAGCGGCAACCCGGCAAACGCGCCGTTCGCGCCGAATCCGGCGTTGTTGACCAAAACGTCCACCCTGACTCCCCTGCCCTGCAATTCCTTGAACACGCGGGCCGGAGTCTCGGGCAGGGAAAGATCGGCGGTTAAAACGAGTGCTTCAATTTTGTGCGCCTGACGCAGTTCCTTGGCCAGCGTTTCCAACGCTTCGGTGTTGCGGGCGAGCAACACCAGACGGCATCCGTCCGCCGCAAAACACTGCGCCAATTCCAGCCCGATGCCTGACGATGCGCCGGTGATTAAAACCGTTTCACTTTGCATTTTTTTTATTTTGGTGGGGCGAGGCTACCGACGAGCCGCTTCCGCAAAGCTTCGGCGCGCTGGGTTCGGCTCGCGGGGATCGGTCTTCGTTTGACTTCGACCCGACGGGCGCTCGCCCCACCGAAAGGGAGTTACTACCAACCGTTTCGCTGTGCGCGGCGTTCATCTGGCTCCGGGTCGGTTATTGATTTCCCCACCCAAATCGTTTGGTGATGGGCCAATAAACGAAGAAACATTTGCCGATGACACTTGACTCGGGAAAATACCCCCAAAATCGCGAGTCCAGACTGTTCATGGTATTGTCGCCCATGACAAAAAGATGATTGGTGGCCACTTGAAATTCACGACCCGGCCCCAGTTCCCGGATCAGCGCATGACCGTAGTACTGGTTATCCTGGTATTGGATGGTCTTGGTTCCCGGCGGCACACCGGAAAATGAGTAAAGATTTTCGAAATGCGGAGTGGACGCGGACAGCGGCTGGCCGTTTACCAGGAGATGTCCGACCGGCACACCCGCGCCGCCGAATTGCGATGCGCCCACCACTTCGTAATCCGGGGCCAGCGAGAGCGTTTCACCGCCCAATCCCACGAGGCGTTTGATGTAAAACTGGTCGCCCGGAATGCGGAAATTTTCCCGTTGTTCCTCGGGGATTCCCGCGGTTGCGAAAACGACGATTTCCCCGCGTTGCGGTTTGCGGAAGTTGTAAGTGAGCCGGTCCACAAACAAATGGTCTCCCGCGCTGACCCGGAGGTTCACAACGTCAGCCCCTTTGTGGCATAACTGGCCTTCGCCAAAGTCGCTGTGCGTCCGCAATCCCGCGCGCATCTGCAAACTTTGCTCGCCGTAATCCGGCGGAAACCAGATTGTTTGCGGCTGGCCGCCGATCCAAAGGGTCTGCTTGATGTTAAAGATCAAAAAACGAACCGGCGGATCGATGGCCTGCAGTTCTCCGTCGTTTTGCGCGACAACATGCACGTAGGAAATTCCTTCAAACCATTCTCGAACCCGTTCCCAGCCGGTCGGCAAGGTCAGGGTCTTCCGCAACTTCAACTGTTCATTCAACTGGGCCTGAATTTTGGATTTATCCTCCGCACTGAAAGCACTCCGGCTGAAGTCAGGCACGGATGTCACGCCAAACAGCGTCGGTTGCATCGAACCGGTCGGAATTTTGAATGGCTGCACGAAGAAGGTGCGAATGGCCATCGCCACGGCCACCGCCACGAGAATGACTTCAATATTTTCACGCCACAGGGCGTGGGGATACGGCTTGAGCCACTTGTTCGCGGCGAAGTCCAGCTCGTCCATCTTGATCCGGATCTTGCCGATGTTTTCTCCCGCCGCGATGGTGTCCCGCAACTGGTTCATCGCCAGGGTCACTCCGCCAATCGCCGGGGGCGTGAGTACATCGCGTTGCGCGCACAGCAAATGGTACACGTGCTTCCGCATCGCGCATGCCTCGCGCACGGTTGAGGAAAAGAACCAGCGGATTGTCATATTTTATTAAAAGGTTTTGACACGGATTTCACGGATTTTCACAAATTAATGCATAAAAATCCGCGTAAGTCAGTGTAATCTGTGTCTGCATTTTTGCCTACGCCTTCAACACTTCAATAAATGCTTCCTGCGGGATATTGACCGTGCCGAACGCTTTCATGCGTTTTTTGCCTTCCTTTTGTTTTTCCAGCAACTTGCGTTTGCGCGTGATGTCGCCGCCGTAACATTTCGCCGTCACATCCTTGCGGAAGGCGCTGACCGTTTCGCGCGCAACAATTTTTCCGCCGATGGCCGCCTGAATCGCGACCTGATATTGCTGGTGCGGGATGACTTCCTTGAGTTTGGCCGCGAGCGCGCGTCCCCGGCCCTCCGCCTTGTCGCGATGCACGATGCACGAAAACGCGTCCACGGACTCGCCGTTGACGAGCAGGTCGAGCTTCACCATCGCCGACTCCCGATAATCGGCGTGTTCGTAATCCATCGAACCGTAACCGCGCGTCATGCTTTTGATGCGGTCGTGGAAATCTATCAAAATTTCATTCAACGGCAACAGGCTCGTAAGCATGACCCGCCGCGCGTCCAGCGTTTCCGTCTGGTCCACCGCGCCGCGCCGCTCGGAAATCAACGCCATCATGTCACCGATGTTTTCGTTCGGGCAAATCACAAAGGCTTTGACCATCGGCTCCTCGATTTTCCGGATGTAATTCGGTTCCGGCAAAAACGCCGGGTTGTCAATTTGCTTCACGACGCCGTCGCTCATCGTCACGCGATACACCACGCTCGGATACGTCGCGATGATGTCCATGCCGTATTCGCGGCGCAACCGTTCCTGCACAATTTCCAGATGCAACAAGCCGAGAAACCCGCAACGAAAACCGAAGCCGAGCGCGACCGACGTTTCCGACTGATACACAAACGCCGAGTCATTGAGCTGCAACTTGCCCATGTTCGCCTTGAGATGCTCGTAATCGCCGGTGTTGATCGGGTAAATCCCGCTGAACACCATCGGATGAATCTCCTTGAACCCCGCCAGCACCGGCGAGGGGTTCCGCGAATCCGTCACTGTGTCGCCCATCTTCACTTCCTTGGGGCTTTTGATGTTCGCGGTGAAATAACCCGTCTCGCCCACTTCCAATTTCTCGCGCACGTAAGGCTTGGGATTGAAGCTGCCCACCTCCTTCACCTCAACCGTTTTGCCGGAGTGCAGCAGCTTGACCTGCATTCCCGCCTGCAACTCGCCGTTGAACACGCGCACGTGCGTGACGACGCCCTTGTAAGTGTCAAAATAGGAATCGAAACCCAGCGCCTGCACCGACGGCGCGCCGGTCGGCTTCGGTGGCGGAATGCGCTCGATGATCGCCTCCAGAATTTCATCAATGCCAATCCCCTCCTTGGCGCTGGCCAGAATCGCCGTGTCGCCCGGAATGGCCAGAATGTCCTCAAGCTGTTTCCGGGTCTCCGGGACATTCGCATGCGGCAGGTCAATTTTGTTGATGATGGGGATGATGGTGAGATTCTGCTTCATCGCCAGGTGAACGTTGGCAACCGTTTGGGCCTCGACGCCCTGCGCCGCGTCAATGATGAGCAGCGCACCTTCGCACGCGCTCAAGCTGCGCGACACTTCGTAGGAAAAATCCACATGCCCCGGCGTATCAATCAGATTCAGCTCGTAAGTCTCGCCGTTCTTTGCTTTGTAAAGCATCGTGACCGGATGCGCCTTGATGGTGATGCCGCGCTCCTTTTCGAGGTCCATCGAGTCGAGCAACTGCGCCTCCATGTCGCGGGTGGCAATGGTGCCGGTGCGATGCAACAGGCGGTCGGAAAGCGTCGTCTTCCCATGGTCAATATGGGCGATGATGCTGAAATTGCGAATATGCGCTGCGTCCATCCGTGTTTCCTAATCGTAATCTTAATCGTAATCGCAGTGTCGAATTTTAAGTTGCGAATCCGAGCGCAGTAGGATAACCGGAAAACGGGTGAAGAAAAGGAAATTTGCCTATTACCAGGAATGAGCGTCCATCACCAATGGAAACGATCGAACGTGAACGGCGACGATGATGTCGTCGTTCACATTTGTCCTCCCTTTGCTGACCTTGATTGCTGTCCACCACTTGCGACTTCAGACAGTTCCGCACTGTAGATGGTGCTGACTGTTTTCATCACCTCTGCCAGCGACGTTCTGCCTTGGGCTGCCCGGCGAATCCCGTCGCAAGCCAGCGTCGTCATGCCTTCGCTCACAGCGATGGCCCGCAAATCCATGATCGTGGCGCCGCGGGTCAATGCCGCCGCCACCCGGGGCGTCACTTCCAGCGCCTCGGCGATGACTGTGCGGCCTTGAAATCCAATCAGGTTGCACTCTTTGCACCCCACTGGTTCGCGAAAGTCTTTCGGGAGAGCATCCCAAGGGAGGCCGCCGAGGCGGGCGAGTTTTTGGGCCAGGGTCAGGAAAGGCTCCGCTGGTTTTCTTGCGACCGAACATTTTGAACAGAGCAAACGAACCAATCGCTGGGCGATGATCAGCCGGGTGGCGTCGGCGACTGTGAATGGATTGGCGCCCGCGTCAATCATCCGCTGCAAGGCCGTAACTGCTTCGCTGGTGTGCAGCGAGATGAGCACCCGATGGCCGGTCAACGCCGCCTGCAACGAAAGCGTGAGCGTTTCCAAATCACGGATTTCCCCTACCATGATTACATCTGGATTCGACCTGAGCACCGCGCGCAACACACTGCCGAAGTTCATGCCGGACTCCGCCCGGATCGGCACCTGCGTGGTTCCAGGCAACAGGTATTCGACCGGATCTTCGACGGTCATCACCTTGGGCCTGACCGGCCCGGCGGTAATCTGGTTCAGGCAGGCATAGAGTGCGGAAGTCTTGCCGCAACCGGTTGGACCGGTAAAGACGACCGTTCCCCAAGGCGAACCGAGCCAGTGCTGGATTCTCTTCTTGTCCGCTTCGGCGTAGTCCATTTGCTCCAGGCTGATCCGCGCGGCCCTGGGGTCGAGCAAGACCGCGCTCAACGCCTCTCCCAGCACGGCTGGCAGGAATGTAACACGCACGTCCAATTCCTCGCCAGCGGTCGAAGACTTCATGCGGATGCGGCCTTCCTGGGGCCGCGATGTCTCATGCACATTGCAAGCAGCCAAGGTCTTCCATTGCTTGACGATTGCCGGAAGCAAACGCATGTCCAGTTCAGCAATGGGTTGCAACACGCCGTCGAGCCGGTAGCGGAGAGTGGCCACACCTTTAGGTTGCGGTTCAATATGTAAGTCGGTGGCTCGCATCTGAGCCGCCAGACGAATTATCAGCTTGACCGCCCGGACCAACTCACTCTCGTGCGATTCCTCCTCTCCAACTCCGTTTCCTTTCAGGCGTTTACGCAGAGTGTCGAGCAATGGGGTAATATCGGCCACCAAATCGATCTGTGGTTCCTGTCCTTTGAGGAACCGCTCGACATCCTCGCGACGGAAACGCCACTGCCGACCTATCTTGGTTCCCTTGAGCTTGCCGGCCCGCAACCAGCGATAAAAGGTCGGACGGGTGGTCCTGAGCATCGCAATGACCTCCCTCATGTCCAAGAGTTCACCAATGGGTGCCGGAACGGAAGACGGGATGGGTTGAATTTTGGCTACCGGGCTTTTGTTGAACCGCGAGCTTGAAGTAATTTTGGCTTTCATGCTTATAGCATATCATAACGTCCATAATACAGTAAAGGAATTTTTCCCGGTCATGGTTGTTCCAAATTCTAAGCAAGGTTCTTAGATTCTATGAATCAGGCGCTTATGATTGAAATTGTGTGGCCGGAGATATTTGCCGGCGAGAATCATTGCCAATGATTCGCCATAAGATTTATACTCCAGCAAATCTCAGGAACGAACTTATGATTTCAAACGAACGACCATCGCCTTTCAAAGGCCTGCCTCAAAGGCAACCCCGTCCGCCGGTTCAGGAGGACACTCTCAAATCCGAACAGGTGCAAATCGAGCGCAAGACGATTGCCTTCATCCTCAAGGAAAACCCGCGCGGCCGGTTTCTCCGCATCTCTGAAGATGCCGGAGGGCGTCGGAACGCCATCATCATTCCCTCCACCGGCCTGGCCGAATTCCAAAAGTTGCTGGACGAAATGATCAAGGCGTCAAACGAACTGCCGCCGAACGAGCGTTCCTGAAACCAGGAAGGGGAGCGACGCGCCCTGCTGGAAACATTGGGCACCTTTTATCCTCTCCCCTCCGCCTTCGCCTTTCGCTCCGGCGCGATCGCGTCGAAGCACAACGAAGACGGACAGGAGAGGAAATGGCTGCTGGCCGGCTTTGGTTTTGCGGATAGCCGGCAAATCCAGTCGCGCGAATTTACAAGGGGACGGCGGACGATTCACAGCCAGCACCGTCGGCGCGAAATCTTTGTAACCCATGAAACCAAATGTTTCCAAGCTTCGTTCAGGAGCGACACCATTTGAATATGCGGCCCAACGGGGAGGTTTCAGGTTATGCTGACCGTCCGGCAAATCCCGCACTGGGGTTTTCAATGGGACAATGAACGGTTTATGCCGATAGTTCTTGCTTATACAGCATTTATCCGAGCTAATAGCCTGAATCGAGCGCTGGGCCCCCTGGGCTCCCCAATAAAATAATTCCATGAAAACTCACATTCGAAACCTGTTCGTAGCGCTGGCATTGCTCGCTGGCATTCATCAGGCCGCTGCCCAATTGCCCGTCATAAGCTCCTTCAGCCAGAACGGGGTATTGGTCTGCGACAACCTGGCGACCGGCAGCGTGGCGTCGGTGGAATGGGCGTCGTCGTTGTCAGGGCCGTGGCAGACCAACTGGGCGGGGCTGGACGCGGTGACGGCGGATACGAATGGGACGATCTCGGTCAGCGTGCCAATGTTCTACCGCGTGCGTGGGGTGGCCTATACCCCGCCCAACATGGTGTTGATTCCTGCGGGGACGTTCACGATGGGGGACACTCTGGATGGTGAGGGCGATGCGATCCCAACTAACGTGACAGTGTCGTCGTTTTACATGGACACCAACTTGGTGAGCTACAGTCAATGGCAGTCGGTGTATAATTGGGCCACGAACAGCGGCTACGGCTTCGACAATGCCGGTGCTGGCAAGGCGGCGAATCAACCGGTTCACACGGTGAATTGGTATGACGCGGTAAAATGGAGCAATGCGCGGTCGCAGCAGGCAGGTTTGACGCCGGTGTATTACACAGATGCGGGTTTGACGCAGGTTTATACCAACGGGCAAACGGATTCGCCCTATCCGAATTGGGCGGCCAATGGCTACCGGCTGCCGACGGAAGCGGAGTGGGAGAAGGCGGCGCGGGGCGGGTTGAGCGGGCACCGGTTTCCGTGGGGCGACACGATTTCCGAAAGCCAAGCCAACTACACCGGATTAGTCGGTTACTATAGCTACGATTTGGGACCGACCGGCAATAACGCAGTCGGCGTGATCGGAGGTTCCCCCTACACGAGTCCGGTGGGGTCGTTTGCGCCGAACGGGTATGGGCTTTACGACATGGCCGGGAATGTATTGGAGCTTGTCTGGGATTGGTATGGGACGCCATATGGTCAACCAACCACTACTAATCCAACCGGAACAGCAACAGGGAGCGCCCGTGTGGCGCGCGGCGGCGATTGTGACGCCCTCGCCAACAGCGAGACGTGCGCCGCTCGCGACGGCAGCGTCCCGCACACCGCCTACGACGTCGTTGGCTTTCGGTGTGTGAGGGGGCATTAGTTTTTACACCAGCCTCTTCGCAATCTGCTCGTCGAGGATTTCCTTCGCTGCCTGTTGCATTCCATGCCGCTGCGGGTTTAACGTTGTATCATGCAAAGGGGCATCCGCGTCGCCACGCCGCCGGCCAGGCCGTTGCTGGTTTTTGACGGTGACTGCAATTTCTGCACGTTGTGGGTCCGCCGCTGGCAGCAAATGACCGGCGACAGCGTGGACTACCTGCCCGCCCGGGCCCCACCCATCGCCGCGCAATTTCCCGAAATTCCCAGCCGGCAATTTAACACGGCCGTCGTGCTCATCGAAACCGACGGTCTGGTTTATTCCGGTGCGGAGGCCGTTTTCCGCACGTGGGCGCACAATCCCAACCGGCAATGGCCGCTGCGTGGTTACGAAAAATTGCCGCCGCTGGCAAACCTCGCTGAATGGGCCTACCGCCTGGTCGCCGAAGATCGAACCTTGTTCTCCCGGCTGACGAGCTGGTTCTGCAGACAGTCACCCAAGTATTGACACAAGTTCACTGATAAAAGACCTGCGGACAAGGCTGTCCGCAGTCCTGGTTTTTGCGCTGCTTGCAGCATTTTGTGGCCAACTTCCTCTCGCGTGGCCGGCGTGGTTCGCGGTCGAATTCAACATCTCTCCCCTGCCCTTTGCTTTCGTGCGATGATGTGCTAAATATGCCATTATGTATAATGCCAAGGCTTATTCTGCACAGACACAAACCTCGCCGCTTGCGCCGGCTTCCATTCAACGCCGC
This sequence comes from Verrucomicrobiota bacterium, assembly GCA_049510295.1. GTDB lineage: Bacteria > Verrucomicrobiota > Verrucomicrobiia > Limisphaerales > UBA11358 > UBA11358. The sequence goes on from JBEKZC010000012.1 coordinate 17,930, forward strand.
GATCCCGGTCCGCATGACGTGCAAATCAAGATTCTTTACTGCGGTGTTTGCCATTCGGATTTGCACACTGTTCGCAACGAATGGCGCGGTACCACTTACCCGTGTGTGCCCGGTCACGAAATCATTGGCCGCGTCGTAAAAGCTGGCGCGAAGGTCAAAAAGTTCAAGGAAGGCGACATTGCCGCGGTTGGTTGCATGGTGGACTCTTGCCACACTTGCGAGAACTGCAAAGATGACCTCGAACAATTTTGCACAAAAGGCACAGTTTTTACCTACAATAGTCCGGACAAACACATCGGCGGCATGACCTATGGCGGTTATTCCGAAGGCGTTGTCGTGGATGAGGCCTTTGTGCTGCGCGTGCCCAAAAACCTTGATTTGGCCGCGGCTGCACCGTTGCTTTGCGCCGGCATCACCACTTACTCGCCCCTGCGCCACTGGAAAGTGGGCAAAGGACAAAAAGTGGGCATAGTCGGTTTGGGCGGCCTTGGCCACATGGGCGTGAAGTTGGCCAACGCTCTCGGCGCGCACGTGGTCGTCTTTACCACTTCGCCAGGCAAAACGCAGGACGCCCTGCGGCTCGGCGCCCATGAAGTTGTTGTCTCCAAAAACAAGGATGAGATGAAGAAACACGCCAACAGCTTCCATTTCATCCTCGACGCTGTTTCGGCGCAACACGACGTCAACGCCTATCTGGAGTTGTTGAAACACGATGGCACACTCACGCAGGTGGGCGTTCCTCCCGATCCATTGCCCGTCCAAGTCTTCAATCTTATCTTTGGCCGGCGTCAATTTGCCGGCTCGTTGATCGGTGGCATTCGCGAAACCCAGGAGATGCTCGATTTTTGCGGCGAACACAACATTACCTGCGACATCGAACTCATCCCCATCCAGAAGATCAACGAAGCCTACGAACGCCTCGTCAAGAACGACGTGAAATACCGTTTCGTGATTGATATGGCCTCCCTGAAATAAACGGGCGCAATGCAATCAAGTAAGAGGAAGTTTGCCAGCTGGAGCAGGAGCAAGGGCTTGCCTGTGGCATGGCGTTGCTCAAGCCGGATATTTTTTGTTTTTCTCCAGCACAATGATACGATGGTTTCCGATGAACAGGAACAGTGACAGTCCACCCCATCTCTTTCAACCGCTCACCATCAAATCGGTCACGTTGCGCAATCGCATCGGCGTGTCGCCCATGTGCCAGTATTCGTCGGATGACGGCGTGGCCACCGACTGGCATCTGGTTCATCTGGGGTCGCGCGTGGTCGGCGGCGCGGGTCTGGTCGTCGCCGAGGCCACGGCGGTTGCGCCGGAAGGCCGCATCACGCCGGGCGACGCGGGCATCTGGGCGGACAAGCACGTTGAACCGATTGCGCGCATCAATCGTTTCGTCAAAGCGCACGGTGCGGTGCCGGGAATCCAGATCGCCCATGCGGGTCGCAAGGCATCGGCGGCATGTCCGTGGGAAGGCGGCGCGCACCTGGCCGACAACGCAGGCGGCTGGCCAACGCTGGCGCCCAGTCCCCTGCCCTTCGGCGACGATTTGAACAAGGTTCCGCGTGCGATGAGCGAGACGGACATCGTCCGCGTGCAAAATGATTTTGTCGCGGCGGCCAAACGTTCGCTCGCGACCGGCTGCGAGTGGCTGGAATTGCATTCGGCGCACGGTTATTTGAGCCATGAATTTCTTTCGGTGCTCACCAACCAGCGCACGGACAGATACGGCGGCAGTTTTGAGAACCGCACCCGGTTTCTGCTGGAGACGACGCGGGCGGTCCGCGCGGTGTGGCCGGATAAATTGCCGTTGACGGTGCGGATTTCCTGCACGGATTGGGTGGAAGGCGGCTGGGATATCGAACAAAGCATCGAGCTGGCGCGGCGATTGAAGGCGGAGGGCGTGGATTTGATTGATTGCAGTTCCGGCGGAACGGTGCCGGACGCGAAAATTCCCGTGGGCGCGGGTTATCAAGTGCCGTTCGCGGAACGGATCCGCCGCGAAGCGGGAATTGCCACGGCGGCGGTCGGCAGCATCACGGAGCCGACTCATGCCGACGAGATCATCCGCCATGGCCGGGCGGATGTGGTGCTGCTGGCGCGGGAATTTTTGCGGGAACCGTATTGGGCGCTCAAGGCCGCACGCGCTCTGGGGTGGAAAGATTCACTGACAACGCCGGTTCAGTACGGCCGGGCGTGGTGATTTTCCGGCGGGTGAACTAGGCTGAAACCAGGACGGCCTTGTTTTTTTTCAGATATTTCTCAACGGTCGCTATGCCACTGCAGGAGTTGGAGCTTCTGATGGCGTCGGGTTTGGCGAGTTTGTAATGCACCAGCAATTTGCCAACCATTCCCACGCGGAGATTCAATTCGGCCATTCGCCAGATTTGACCGGCTTCCAGTGGTTTTAGACTAATCCGGCGCGGCGGCTTATTATTCTTCATAACGGAGTTTGCGCCGGAACTTTCAATTAAACCAGTTAAATCGCAAGGTGATTTGGGGCGCAACCGGGCACTGCCCCGGAGCGCGACTATGTCCCGCTGAACGGGGTCAGCCGCAGCAACTTCTCAAAACCTGGCCTGTTAGAATACACTTGATGCGGTAGCGCTTTTCAACGTGCTGCGGCTGGTGCTTTGCACACAGCCGCGCTCCAATTTTGTTACCTTCGGGGGTCGCTCACGCTTTGCCCCTCAAAGGCACACCAAGGGCGCTGATCGCGGCAGCCTGACCACAACTGTCCCGGCGATTTTGTCGTGCCAACCCTGCTTCTCCCGGTCCCAACCGATCCAAAAGAAGCCAAGAAAAAGCACGACGGCGGAAAATGCCGCGGTCAATCCGCGCACGAGCGCCACGAGAAAAGTAAGCGGCCCGCCATCGTGGCGCACCACCTGCAACTTAAGCACAATTCCCCCAATCGTCGTTCCCTTCCATGCCCACAAGCCGGTGAAATAAGCCAGCACGATAATAAGTTTGAACGGGAGGTTGATGTGATGTTCAAACAATCTGCCGGCCACGGCGATGACAAGGCACACGAACACGATGTCCAGAAACGCCGCGCCCATGCGTTCCCAAAAGCCCGCCTTCGGAAATGACAGGATGTGAACGGACGGCGTGACGGGCGGTGTGCCAGCAACCATTTGAGCTTGAGGCGCAACGGGCGGTGGATTGCCCGGAGCCGAGGCGCCCGGTGATTCCGTCGCGCCTGCCGCCGGCACGGTTGGAACGACAGCCGGAGGGAGGCTTGGCGCACTGACCGTTGGCGCCGTGGCCGCTGCTGCCATTGCGGCCATGACGGGTGGTGGTCCCGAAGCCGGTGGCGGAGCCGTTGGTTTTTCCGGCATTTCCCGGCGCATGCTGCTGAAGGTGGCTGTGACCGCGCAACCCAAACCCCAAACGCTGAAAATCGTATAAGTCAGCATTCCAAAAATGGGGACCAAGTAAAGCAAAGTCAGGAGGATCGTGCCAATCAGAAATGCCACCAAAGGTTTTTGAAACTCGCTTCCAAACCGCCGTCCGATTTGCAATCCGAGCCATTCCAAAACAGCAACCTTGCCCACGACCGCGCCAAAGAACAAGGCGGCCATCAAAAACGGCACGACGATCAAGCCGATTCCCGTGACAGCCAGGATTAAAACCACCACCGGCACGAGTATTTTTGTCAGCAGTCCCATCAGGAACGTGGTGGCCGGCCGCTGGGTCAGACCATCAACACACACTTGAACCGGCCGTGGAAACACCGCCGCGACGAACAGGTAAAGCAGGAAGAACACGCCCGCAATGATCCACACAAAACCGACCTGTGGAGCCAGCGGTCGAAATTCAAACAAGCAATACTTCAACCATTGGGTCAGCCATTCAGCTTTTAGAAATGGTATCGGCAAACCCACGTTCACCTTCTGACCATGGATCTTTGCCCCGTCCGCGACATTGAACTTGCCGCCGACCGACACCGCGTCGCCGCCTACCTTGACTCCCGGATCCACCGTGAGCGTGCCCATGACCGCCACCGCATCCTCGTGAATTCTGGCTCCCGGCTTCAAGTGAACGTTGCCCATGACCGCGACCACGCCTTCGCCCACCTCTCCATCCACCTCCGAGCTGCCGCCAATTGTGACGACCGCTTGCCGGACTTTCCCGTGAACTTTTGCCGAACCGCCGATGACCACTATTACGTCAGCAGAATCTCCGGCTTTTAATTCCACATTCTGGCCGAACATCACTATTGGCTGCGGCTGGCCTCCGCTCTCGCCGGTTTCGTTTATCGCCACTTCGTTCGTGACAGCAGCCGCTGGCGCGCTGGAAACGGCAGGAGTTTGCCCGTTGTCAGGGCGGTTCGTCGGCGCGGACGTTTGTGCATCTGCGGCGACATCCGTTTCCTGGGCCGTTGCCAGTGGTGCGAGCAACAAGCTGCAAGTGACCGTCAATAAGACCAACCAGGTTCGTTTTGTTGTTTTCATAAACAGGATTCCTAACGTTTTGCGAAGGCGAGGCGGAAATACACGGTGCCAAGCCCAACGCACATGGCGTAGCCGATCCCCGCCACGACCAGGCACGTGACGATGAAGCCCGTGCCGAGTTTTTTCACCACCAGAACTGCCGCACTCTCAAGCACGTTGAATGTATTCTCAATCATGCTGAGTCCGGAAAACCATTCCCCCACCCGGTGCAGCGCGAACGTGGTGGCTTCGGCCTGCGACAACTCCCAGCCAGCCAGGCAAAGTCCGCCAAACAACGCCAGCAACACAACGAGCACCGCCGCCTGCAGGACCATCGGCCACATCTGCCACGAACGGCGATACCAGGGGACCCGGACGCGTTGCTCGAGCGCTGCCATTACGCGATTCGCCAGCACACCCGGCGCCGCCAATTCCGGCAGCGCCTTCAGCTCACGGCTGATCGCCGCTTCCAATTGCTTGTCGTAATCCGGATTCATGCGTTTTAGGTCAGGCGATTTTCCAGTTCCAATGTGAGGCGGAGCTTTTTGCGCAACGCTTCGCGGCCGCGGGAAATGTCCGTCTTCACCTTGCCCAGCGACACCCCGAGTTTCTCGGCGATTTCGTCGTAGCGCAAGCCTTCGAGGTGATAGAGCACCAGCGGCACCCGTTGCGCGGTGGGCAGTTTTTGCAGTGCCTGCTCAACCACCGCGTGCCGGTCCCTTGCCTCCAGTTCTTCGCCCGCATTACTTTCGTCGGCAAATTCCATTTCCCGCTCGCTGTCGGCGTCGGGGTCGCCGGTGAAAATCTCGGAAAAGAAACTCCAGCGCGAACGGTAGCGGGAAAGATGATTCAAACTGAGATTGGTGGTGACGGTTTTAAGCCAGCCGCCAACGGTCGGACTGCCCTGCAACTCGCCGAAGTGTTCATACGCGCGCAGAAACACTTCCTGGGTGACATCTGCGGCTTCGGCTTGATTGGTGAGCAAACGCATGGCCGTGCTAAATACCATGTTCTGGTAATTCCGCATGAACGCCTCGAATTGTTGCGCATCTGTCATGGTCGGGCCGCAACTGCCGGCGGCTCATCCTACCCTCAAAACGTTGTGGAACGCAAAACCCTTGCATAACCGTTTGAAACGATGCTGTGTCATTGGCTGCTCAAGTGATCACCGAAACAATGCCCGGGACAACCCCGGCGCTGCCGCCGCGTGCAGCAAGGCGGCGCTGACCAGGCCCTGCCCGCAGTCGGGCCGGAGTTTTGTCGCCGCCCGGTTTTTCAACTCGTTGGCGCATCCCGGCGGCAGTGCCTTCCCGCCCGCAGAAGTTGGATGGCCGGGCAACCTGGGCAGGGGCTGGGCCATTTTGAAGGCCGGATTCACATTTGTTCCCGCAGAAAAACTTTTCATATTCCAATTCCATAACCCGGCAGGCACACGGATTGTTTCAAAAAAGTTCCGCCTATGGATTACAACAATGCGCGAATTTTCAAGGCGACGGCGAATGATTCCCCCTCTCCTTGGAGGAGGAGGGTCGGGGTGAGGACGGTCGTTTAATCTAACCGAGGTTACCGGGCGCGTTGGATGTCGGCCATGACGCGAATTAAGGGAATGGAGATGAAACTGAAAAGTTAGTTTTTAGCTCGCCCTCATCCTGACCTTCTCCCCGGGAGAAGGAACAGCAATTGCGCGTTTTGGGTTTTGCGTAGGATTGTCCGGCAAATCCAGGCGCAGGTAATTCAACGAGACGGCGAACGATTCTATTTCTTGTCCTTCGCTTGACGGCCTTGCAGGTTATTCTTGAATCAAGACCGCCTTGTTCTTTTTCAGATATTTCTCCACGACCCGCTTGCCGCTGACCGAAGTCTGGGTCCGGACGGCATCGGGCTTGGCAAGTTTGTAATGCACCAGCAATTTGCCAACAAGTCCCACCTTGAGATTTAACTCCGCCATCCGCCAGATTTGACCGGTTTCCAGCGGTTGAAGGCTGATCCGGCGCGTTGGCTTGTTATTCTTCATAACGGAGTTTGTACCGGAACACTTAATTTAACCAGATAAAAATTATAACGCGCATAAAGCAATTTACCGGACAGGGGCAACGATTCCTGCCCTTTAGGCAGGAATCATCGAGAGCGCATCACGAAAGCCTTCCTGCTGTGGAACAAAAATTTCCTGTTTGCAAGTCAAAGGCTGAGAACGCCCAAATTTGAGGCAGGTATGACAAAAAGTGGACATTTGAAGAATGTTTAGGGAGGTTGTTTTTGCCCAAAATGAAGCTCAACTCAGGGCAATTGAAGGATAAAAACAGCCATAAAAATACATTTTGCATGAATCAGTTGGGGTATTGACGACGCAGGCGGGTTAATATCTTATTTTTGCTCCCTCCATTGGCATTATTATCGCTGATAAAAAGAGGCTGGCCGAACTGTTCATTATGCGCACAGTCGTCGCCAGAATTTGGTTTGGTGGGTTCAGGTGGGTTGGAAGCGAAAGCTTCCAAGAGATCCCCGCAGCAATGCGGGGATTTTTTATGGTGCATCCGGCAGCGTGCATAATGAGATAAAAATCCCCGGCGCTTGAGCGGCCTTGCCTCAATCAGGCGCTGAATTTGCCGGCGAGTTTTGTTTTGGCCAGCGCGCCGCGTTATGGGGAAGAATCCCGGTAAGCCAGTTTGACTATCCAGTCGGCCAGAAAGAAACAAGCGGCCCCCAACACCAGCGCCGGGACACCAAACGCAAAATAAGAAAGAGACGAAGGCAGATCGGCATCGCCGCTTTCATTCGTGGGCAGGATGTTTTCAAAGATGTTTTCAAAGCCCGCCCACACGTTCCACAGGCCATAGAGGATGACCAGAAAACCGATCATCCGGACGACCACGCCAAAAAGTTCGGAAGGTTTCATGTTGTCAAAATGACGAATAGTTCACGGTTGCCTGCCGGCCCCGGGCTTGATTTCAGCTTTCAGGTTTGTCCGGTTCGAGCGGTGCTGACTTTCGCCAGTGATCATCCAACCAGCGGTCCAACGGCAATAACACGACCGGGACGATGACCAAACCGCCGCCGACCGCCATCATCCGGGAATGGGTCCAGCGGGCGACCAGGAACGTTGCCAGTCCGGCAATGATCAACGCCATCAGCACCGCGATGGCAAGATACGACCATGAGCATGACAGTTTGAACCGGCGCTTGCAGGCAACACAGTTATGGCGCCCCCAGATTTCTAGAAAATACTCCTTCCAGGTCAAAGCGAACGTATGATTGCAATGTGGACATTTCATCGTTTGTCGTAACACCTGACAGCCACAGGTTCAACCACCGCCGTCGAAAGTCAAGCTCCGCGGAATTTTCAGGCGGTGGCACAGTGAGTTTTGTTTTGGCAAACGCGCCGTTCGTGGATTAACTGGGCGCCATGCAAGTCGTGCTCGATTACTTGAAACGCAACCAGGCCCGCTTCGTCGCCGAGTTGTGCGATTACCTCCGCTTCCCCAGCGTCTCCGCGCAGCCGCAGCATAAAAAGGACATGCGCGCCTGCGCCGGATGGCTCGTGAACCACGCCCGGCACATCGGCCTCGACGCGTGCCTGTGCCCCACCGCCGGCCATCCCATCGTCGTCGCCAAAACGCCCGCCTCCGCTGCGCTTCGGCGCGGCAAGCCGCAACCGCACTTCATGATTTACGGCCACTACGACGTGCAGCCACCGGAGCCGCTCGAATTGTGGAAATCGCCGCCGTTCGCGCCGCGCATCGTCGGCCGCTCAATTTTCGCCCGCGGCAGCATGGACAACAAAGGCCAGAACCTCGCGCACTTCAAGGCCGTCGAGGCCTATCTCCAAACCGGCACTCCCCTGCCCTGCGACCTCACCTTCGTCATCGAAGGCGAGGAGGAAGTCGGCAGCGCGAACCTCGCAAAATTTCTTAAAACACACCGCGCGGAGTTGCGCTGCGACGCCGTGGTCGTCTCCGACACCGACATCCCCAGCCCCAAACATCCCGCGCTGACTTATTCGCTGCGTGGCATCATCGCGTTTGAAATTACGGTGCATGGCCCGTCGCACGATTTGCACTCCGGTATTTTCGGCGGCGCGGTGGAAAATCCGGCAATGGCCCTCAGCCGGTTGCTCGCGCAACTCCGCGATGCCAGCGGCCGCGTAACCATTCCGGGTTTCTACGATGACGTCGCTCCGCTTTCGGCTTACGAACGGAAACAATTCGCCCGGCTGCCCATCAAGGACCGCGATCTTCAAAAATTGCTCGGCGTCAAAAAATTATTCGGCGAACGCGGCTTTACGCCCACCGAACAGCGCAGTGCGCGCCCGACGTTCGAGATCAACGGTTTGACGAGCGGTTATCAAGGCCAGGGCAGCAAGACGATTGTGCCCGCGTGGGCGCGCGCCAAAATCACCTGCCGCCTTGTGCCGAACCAAAGGCCGGCGAGGATTCGCGAACTCGTCTGCCGGCACATCGAAAAAATCTGCCCGCCGACGGTGCGGCTCGAAATCGAGGCCGGTCACGGCGCGGAGGCGTATCTGGTTTCGCCCAAGAGTGTGCGGGCGCGGGCGGCGTTGCGCGCGCTCCAAGCCGCATTCGGCTGCAAGCCGATATTGATGCGTGAGGGCGGCTCGATCCCCATCGTCAACGATTTCAAAAAAATTCTCGGCGCGGATTCACTGCTGCTGGGTTTGGGCCTGCCGGACGACAACGCGCATTCGCCGAACGAAAAGTTCAATCTCGATTGCTTCGCCAAAGGCCAGGCGATGAGCGCGCATCTGTGGCAGGAATTGGCGAAATAATCCGGCGAATGAATCCTGGGAGCACTGGCGTCCCGCCGGCGTGGTGTCAGAAACTGGCCGGTGAGACGCCGGCGCTCCCAGGTCCGGACACATTACCGGCACTCTCCGCAAACAGTTTGCGCGTCAGTCAAATTGCCTCCCAAGCACTCAGTTCCGCCCGCAACCGTTCCAGCGGCAGGCCGACGACGTTGCTGCAAGAGCCGGAGATTTCCGCGATAATTTTTTCGCCGTGCTCCTGGATCGCGTAGGCGCCCGCCTTGTCCAGCGGGTTCACCTTCGCCAGATAATCGCGGATTTGTCCGGCATCGAGCGGATGAAACATCACGTCCGTGCTCACCGCAAAAATCCGTTCCCGGTGTGCGCGCAAATGAATCAGGCTGATGCCGGTGACGACTTGATGGGTCCGGCCTTGCAGCCGCGTCAGCATCCGTTCCGCATCGGCGGGGCTTACGGGCTTGCCCATGATTTCGCCGCCGAGAAACACCAGCGTGTCCGCCCCGAGCACGAGCGAGTCGGGATTTTTCTTTGCCACCGCGCGCGCCTTGCGATGGGCGTTGATCTGGCAAAGTTCGAGCGGCGACAGTTGTTCGTCCAGAATTTCAGTTGCGTCACTGGAAACAACCTGAAACTTCAGTTTCAATTGCCGCAACAATTCCGCGCGCCGCGGCGAGGCCGAAGCAAGAATGAGCGGCGGCAGATTCACGCGGCAAATTTAAGCAATGTCGGTTGAAGTGTCGAGCGGGGCGGAGCATGTTGAAGTTCAAGTTTCAGCTTGTCTTTAAGACGGCTTGACTTGGGAGCGCTGGCGTTCCCCCTTCGTCCCGTATTACGAGACCACGGAGGACGGACCCGCCGGCACTCCCGGCGAGGAGAAGAATGATCTAAAGCAATTTAAAGCGTGCATTGGGGCGGAAATTACATTAATTCGTTTTGCAAACAAAAGAAACCTGACATGACCGACCGACAATGGAACGATCTGCTCGCCGTGTTGCGCGGCGAAGTGCTGCGCCCGCTGCCCGTGGGCTTCATCATTGACTGCCCGTGGCTGCCCGGCTGGGAGGGGCTGGACATTGCCGATTACCTGTCGAGCGAGACGCTCTGGTTCGAGACGAACCGCAAGGCCATCGAGACGTTTCCCGATGTCTGGTTCCTGCCGGGGTTCTGGTCCGAGTTCGGCATGTGCACCGAACCGTCCGCGTTTGGCTGCCGCTGCGTTTTTCCGCGCAATGAATTCCCCTTCGCCGACAAAATCATCACCGATGCCGGACAGGTCGCCGAGCTCAAGGTTCCCGATCCCGCCACGGACGGTTTGCTGCCGTTCATGCTCAACCGCCTGCGCTGGGCGCGCCCGCGCATCGAAGACCTCGGCCACAAAATCCGCTTCTCCGTCTCGCGCGGCCCGCTGAACGTGGCGACGTTCCTCATGGGCACGACCGAATTCCTGATGGCGATCAAGACCGACCCGGAGCCGATGCACCGGCTGTTGCGGGTCATCACGGATTTCCTGAAGCAATGGCACGCGCTCCAGCGCGAGACGTTTCCCACGATTGACGGCATGTTGGTGCTCGACGACATCGTGGGCTTCATGGGCGAACCGGATTTCGTCGAGTTCGGCCTGCCTTATTTTCGTGAATTGTATGACGTGAAGGTCACGGTGAAATTTTTCCACAACGACGCGCCGTGCGCCGAATCCATCAAGTATTATCCGGACCTCGGCATCAATCTCTACAACCCCGGCATCCAGACCTCGCTCACCGAAATGCGGCGGCTTTCCGGCAACAAACTCACCATCCTCGGCAACATCCCGCCGCGTGACGTGCTGGCGCAGGGCACGCCCGACGACGTGCGCGCCGCCGTGAAAAAACTGCTGGCGGAGGCGAAGGACCCGTCGCGGCTCATTCTCTCGTGCGGCGGCGGTGTGCCTCCCGGCGTGACCGCCGCCAATCTCCAGGCGTTCCTCCAGGCGGCGCGGCTGTAGCGGCGGTCTGTGACCGTCGCAAAATCCCACCAAGACAGCGTCGCGCGAGGATAACCTTGACCTGTTTTCCCTGGGAGCGCTGGCGTCCCGCCGGCGCTCCCGGCAGAGAAGAATGGTCTGAAACAATTTGAGGCGTGCGCCCCGCTTGAAAATCCGATAATCCGTTGCTGTGCAAAACGACCGCCGCATCGTCAATCTTGCGCTCATCGGTTTCATGGGCGCGGGCAAGACGTCCGTTGGCCGGCTCGTCGCCGAGCAGTTGCATTTCGAGCATCACGACACCGACGAAATCATTCAGGCACGCACGGGTCGGACCATTACTGAGATTTTCGCGGCCGAAGGCGAACCGGCCTTTCGCAAACTGGAATCGGAACTGGTGGAAGAACTTGCCGGCCGCACCCGGATCGTCATTGCGACCGGCGGCGGTTTGCCCGCCAATCCCCAAAACCTGGCCAGTCTCAAAACGCATGCGCTGGTCGTCTGCCTGTGGGCGTCGCCGGAAAAAATATGGGAACGGGTGAAAAACCAGACGCACCGGCCTTTGCTGCACGATGCCGATCCGCAGAAAAAAATCCGCGAACTGCTCGCCGCGCGCGAACCGTTTTACCGCCAGGCCGACGTGCTGTTGAACACCGAGCTGCGCTCCATCCGCGAAGTGGCGCAGCAGGTGGTGCATCAATTTCGACTCGAAGCCTCCAGTCGGCGATGAAAGCGGTAATGTCCCGTTTGAGAAAGTAGCGCAGGCGTCCCGCCTGCGAAAACCGGCAATCATGCAGGCCAGAGGCCCGCGTCACCTTTAAATTTGGTGCAGTTTGAGACAACGCCATGAAAGAAAAGATCCGACAGCGGGCGCGGGAATTGGGATTTGACGATTGCCGGTTCACGACGGCCGATGTGCCTGCAAGTGCGCGACAATTTCAAAATTGGCTGGCCGAAAAGCGACACGGCGAGATGGCCTGGCTCGAACGCACCGCGTCGAAACGGGTTGATCCGCAGCGCGTGCTGCCGGAAGCAAGGAGCGTGATTTGCCTGGCGGCAAGCTACGCAACAGGTGACGAGTGTCGAGAGACGAGTGACGAATTATCGTCTATGTCCGATTCCCGCCACCCGTCACCCGTCACTCGTCACGCTTCGATTGCCCGCTACGCTCAATTTGATGATTACCACGACGTTTTGGGCGAACGATTGAAGATGCTGGCGGAATTTGTCAATCAACTTGGTGGCGCGGACACGCGGTCGCTGTGGTACGTTGACACCGGCCCATTGTTGGAACGCGATTTCGCCCAGCGCGCCGGGCTCGGTTTTGTCGGCAAACACACCAATTTAATCAGCCGGCGATTTGGCAACTGGATTCTGCTTGGCGAAATCATCACGACCCTGGAACTCGAACCGGACGCGCCGGAGAAAAATCATTGCGGCAACTGCGCGCGCTGCATCACTGCCTGCCCGACGAATGCCATCACCGCGCCGTTTCAACTCGACGCGCGCCGGTGCATTTCCTACCTCACTATTGAGTTGACAGGTCCCATCTCCGTTGAACTGCGTCCGGCCATCGGCCATCGTATTTTCGGCTGTGACGATTGCCTGGCGGCGTGTCCGTGGAACCGGTTTGCCCGCGAAGGCCGGTTGATGAAGGCGCATGCGCGACCGGACCTGGCCGCGCCGGACTTGATGGAATTGCTGCAACTTGGCGAGGCCGGTTTCAAATCGCGTTTTGCCGGCACGCCGGTTCTGCGCATGAAGCGACGCGGTTTGCTGCGCAATGTTTGCGTTGCGCTGGGCAACACCGGCGGTGGCTCCGCCCTGCCCGCTTTGAGCCAGGCGGCCAAAGATTCCGAACCGTTGATTGCCGAACACGCCCAATGGGCGATGGAACGAATTCAAAGCAAGGAAAGACACAGTTGACCCATGGCCTGTCGCGCCGAAATCCGATGAAGGCGGAATGAACACGGATAAACACGGGTTTATTTAACGTAAAGACCGAAATGAACGCCCCGGAATGGATTCAACCACCGGTTGAACACCACAACGCGCTCCCCCTTCTAAATTCTTTACGGCCGACCGGCTGTTTAGTGGAACAGCTTCTGAAATATCCCCACAAACCAGAGCCGGGTCCTCTTCAGATAGAAAAACATGCCAATAAATGCCGAGATGATTGTTTGCCAGACGAGCGACCCCGTTCCCGGGTCAATGTATGCGAGCATAATGATAGTTGCTGAATGTTTGTTACAAAGACAAAAATTACAGCAGTTTATATGCCCCAAAATTGCGAAATTATGCCCAAAAACAGGAAAATCTTCTTCAAATTAGCTTGCCTGGCACCATGGTTTGCCTGTTTCGTCGCGTCGTGGCTCGCAAAGGTGGGGCTGGTCAAGGCCCCGCAATTTGCCATACTGTTGACGGACTTCGCCATAGGCCATTGATTTAACCGCAGAGAACGCAGCGAACACAAAGATGGATGAAATCCGGTTCGGTTCGCTGTGCCCTTTGTGCTCTTTGTGGTTAAATGGAAAGCCATGACGGAATTCCAAATCATGAAAGACCAGATCGTCCGTCTGTTGGGCCAAAAAGATTACGTCCCGGCCAATGTGCCGGAGCTGCTCCGGCTGCTTCGGCTGCCGCCCCACCGCCAGCAGGTGTTGCAGGGCGCGCTCCGTGAACTGGAGCAGACGGGCCGGGTCGCGCGCATCAAAGGCAACCGTTACGTCCAGCCGCGCGAGGCGGATTTGATTCCGGGCCGGATCCGGATGAACCGCCAGGGCAAGGGCTTTCTCCAGCCGGACGATGCCGGCCTCAAGGAAATCACCATCCCGGAGGACGCGACCGGCACGGCCTTGCACGAAGATCGTGTGCTGGTGCGGCGCGATGTCCGGCCCAAGGGCTTGCGCTCCGGCGCCGCTGAGCCGGACACGGGCACGGTGGTCCGCATTCTGGAACGGCGGCGCACGCAGATGGTCGGTACGCTGCAACGGGGACGCCGGTTTCTCTACGTCATTCCCGACGATCCGCGCATCCCGCACGATATTTATGTGCCGGAGCCGCGCGACCTGGGCCGGCCCGCGCGCATTGGCGACAAGGTGGTGGTCGAATTGCGCGAATGGGAATCGCGCCACACGAATCCAGAAGGCGAAGTCGTCGAAGTCCTCGGTGCGCCGGATGCGGAAGGCGTGGACATGCTCTCGGTGCTGCGCCAATACGATTTGCCGCTGCATTTTCCCAAACTCGTCCTGCACGAGGCGCACGCCATCGGCACGACGGTTCACGCGCGCGACGGGGCGGGTCGCGTGGATTGCCGCCGGCACCGGGTCGTCACGATTGACCCCGACGACGCGAAGGATTTCGACGATGCCATCTGCCTGGAGCGCGTTTCGCCGGAACAATGGCGGCTGTGGGTCCACATTGCGGACGTGTCACATTACGTGAAGCCCGGCACGGCGCTGGACGCGGAGGCGCGCAAACGCGGCAACTCGACCTATCTCGTGGACCGCGTCATCCCGATGCTGCCCGAGGCGTTGAGCAACGAACTGTGCTCGCTCAAACCGGACGTGGACCGCCTGACCAAGTGCGTTGAGTTTCTCGTGTCGAGTGAAGGGCGGGTGTTGAACGCGAAATTTTATTCCGCCGTGATCCATTCGCAGCGGCGCTTCACCTATGGCGAGGTGCTGGAGATTCTTCAGCGCAAACCCGTGTCCGATCCCATCGAACAGATGCTGCATCAGGCGCATGAACTCGCCCAGCGCATCCGGCGATTGCGGTTCAAGGCCGGTTCGCTCGACCTCGATTTTCCCGAAACCAAAATCCGGCTGGACGAACGCGGGTGCATTTTGCGAATCGAAAAGACCGTCAACGACGTGTCGCACCAGTTGATCGAGGAATGCATGCTGCTGGCCAACGAGGCGGTGGCGACGCGGTTGATGAGCCAGCATACGCCGGCGGTTTATCGCGTCCACGAAGAGCCGGACGAGCGGCGTTTGCAGGAGTATCGCCAGGAGGTGTTGAGCCAGAACGTGCCGTGCGGCAACCTGCGCCAGACCACCGAGGTGCAGAAGTTGTTACACCGGCTCGGCACGCTGCCCATCGGCCCCGCGCTCAAGATTGGATTTCTCAAATCACTCATGCGCGCGCGTTACGCGGTCGAACCGCTCGGGCATTACGGCCTGGCCAAGGCGAAATACACACACTTCACCTCCCCCATCCGCCGCTACGCCGACCTCGTCGTCCATCGGGCGCTCTTCGAGAAAAGCCACGTGCCGGCGTCCGCGCTCAAGGAAACCGCCGAACACATTTCCGTCACCGAACGCAATTCCGCCGACGCCGAACGCGACAGCAAGGACGTCAAGCTGTTCGCGTTCCTGAAGGCGCAATTGCAATCCGGCCGGCCGGAGCGTTATCCCGCGCTGGTGACCGATGTGCGCAACTTCGGCTTTTTTGTGGATGTGCCCGGGCTGGCGATGAGCGGACTGGTGCCATTGTCCACGATCGAGGATGACTTCTTCGTGTTCGATGCCGCGCGCAACAATCTCGTCGGACGCCGCACACGCCGCACGATTCGGCTGGGCGACCAGGTGACCGTGTCGGTGGCCAAGGTGGAAACATTCAAGAAGCAGGTGGATTTCCGTCTGGTGGAAGACCGCAAGCCGCTCGCGCGGCCTGCCGTGTGGCGACCTGTCCATCGACTTGTCGCGCCGAAGCTTTGCGAAGGCGGAAGTCCCGCAACGCGGGACGAAGTTGGAAGCTTTACACGGCCTCCGGCCGGACGATGGAACCCGCCTCCGCGCGGAGCGCCGGGACGGCCGGCCAGAGGCAGGCGGCGCGGCAGAAGAAACTGAAAAAATGGAGGCGCGTTTCCAACGGCAGGCAAGGCCTTTGCAGAAGGCGCCATCCACTTACGCTGCGCTTCGGCACGCCGCTCGTCCCGGAGGGACAACCGGAAATTAGCCCGGCACAACGTGCCGGGTTCACCGTCCAAAACAAAATCCGTCCTGAAGGGACGGTGGAAGTCCAACGTTCATTTCCATCGTCCCTTCAGGACGTGATTTTTTCTTCATATTCACCGGGGACGTTGTCCCCGGCTAATTTCCATCCGTCGCTCCGCGACTAATTGACATGAATTCAGCCCTCGCGGATATCCGGCCACAGCGGTTCCAGGTCCGGGTCTTGCAGGGCCATATGTTTGATTTTGCGGGCGTCGCCCAGCGTGCATGCTTTATCCAGCCAGGCTTTGGCCGCGTCCAAATCGCCCAACTGACAGTCGTAGCATGCCAGGTTATAGGCGATGATTTTTTCCTTGGGAAATGTCTGTTGGGCTTGAATCAGAATCGCCCGGGCCTGGGGAATGCCCCCGCCGGTTTTCCGCCGGGTCGCATACGCCAGCGAAATCCATGCGCCCGGCTCTTCCGGTTCCAGCCGGGTGAGCGTCCCGGCAATTTCCGCCGCCGCTTCCCATTTCCCGGCTTGGGCGTGAATGTCGAATTGAACGGCGAGCACGTCCGGATGGGACTGGAATTGCGGCGCGATTTTTTCCAGCTCCGCGCCGGCCTCCGCGATGTTGCCCAATCCCAGCCAGCCGATGGCGGCTGACAGATGATGGCTGTCCGGTGGTTCCAGCGGTTTCATACGTGGGGAAGAATACAGAATTCAGGAGCCAGAATCCATGATTCAGGAAATGAGGAAGCCAGGAATCGAGGAAAAATTATCTCCGGTATTCTAAGTTTCCTTGTTTGTCTGTGTATCCTGTCGTTTTTCGCGATACCCGAACTATGGGGAGCCTTTCCTGTCCTCCATAAATTTTTTGATCTCGGCGATTTTCGGCCTAAAAGTTTGTTCCCGGATCACGCCGTTGGAATGCTCTCCGCCGAGCGGAATTTCACAAATGAACTGCGAACAGTCTTCGGTCACCACGGCCATGTTTGGCGCCCAGCCGCCTTCGTCCGGTCCGAAGAATCCCTTTTTCACGGCGTCAGGGACCTTGTCCAGTTCGCTCTTATGCCGCACAAAGACCAGGACCAGGGCTTTGTTGAACACCGTGTAGAAGCCGGCCAAATCGTTGCCGCCACCCTGGGCCATCGGCTCGAACTGCCCAAAAAATGAATCCCAGACCATGATGAAGCCGATCGGTTTCTTTTCTGCCTTCGCCTTTTTCTTGGCCGCTTCCAAATCTGCCAGCCGGAAGGCCCGGTTCAGTCCCATGATTATGGGGCGGTTCTGCCGGGCGATGTAAAATCCCTCTTCATAAGGGTCGTAATTGTATTTCTGCGCGAGGTCGTCGGGCAGGTTGCTGAAAAAAACTTTTGCCCGGCTGACACCGTTCGTCGTGGTATGGGAAAAAAGAATGGAATCCGGCAGCTTCTTCACGTCGGTAACATTCTCATATTTCTTTCCGTCCCGGGTTGTTATGTCATCGGCGTGGCAGGTCATCAAAACCAGACCGGCCACGATGAAGAGTCCCCGGCCGAACAGACATTTCATGGGTGACACGCCGCGAATCAAGAAGAATGGGTTCATAATGCCGACTTTGCCGCGTTGGGTATGGGCGTCAAGCGTAAAACGGGAAAAGGGAGAACATTTCATCGTCGCAATTTTGCCATGGAGAACAGGTGTGAGATGGAAAACGGCAGCATCGAATCCCGAGCAACACGGGACGGCTTCGGAAAGTCGCATTCAACGCTCAACTTTGGACCCAGATTCCAGACCCAAACTTGCTATTCCGTCAGCATTTTTGATTAATCGCCACTCACATGGGCCTATGGCGCGATAGGCGCGCTGTACAATGGCACGGTGGCGCGCAGGCTCAACAAATACGCCGCGAGTTCCACGGCTTCCGGCTTGGGCACGACTTCATAACCGGCGGGTGACGCGAATTCCTTTGGAAATTGGAGCGCGTCCGGCGAAGGCATCGCGCCAGCCTTGCGGACTTCAAACAGGTAACGGAACGGCGGCATGGTCGAACCTTTCACCACGCTCGACGGTGCGTAAAGATGGACCAACTGCCAGTTTGCATCCGGCGCACGCACGCCGATGTTCGCCAGATCCGGCCCGGCGCGAAGGCTGCCCAACTGCACCGGCTGGCCGTAAAGATAATCCTCGGCCACGCTTTGGCGCATTCCCCACCCGCGCGCAATGTCCGGCCCGGTGGCCACGATGTGAATTTCAGCTTTTGCTCCAGCGGCGGTGATTTTGTCCACGGCTTTGTCGGCGTCTTCCTTGGTTAGATTGGTCAATGCCAGGGATGAAATCAGATTCGTCACTGCTTCCGGATTTTTCCCGGCATCAGTCAGCGTCACGTCACACGCGATGCCGGTCTGCCGGACCTGTTCGGTGTGGCAGGCGGCGCAGCCGTTGGCACGATAAACCGACAAACCCTGGTTCGCCTCGCCGGGGCGCCCAACCGGATAAACATCGGATGAATTGAGAATGATCGTCTGTTTTGCGCCACCCAACTGCAATTCCGGCGCGAGCACGAAGCCGCACCAGGAACCGCCCAGGGCGACGAACACCGCGAGAAAAATCCAAAAGCCGTTTTTCACACCTTCACCTCCCCGCCTTCGCCTCCGGCTTCGGCGCGGTCGCGCCGTAGCGAAGCGGAGGCGGACGGCTTCTCCAGCGGCGCGGTCACGACGGCAAACGCCTTTTTAACCAGCGACTTTTCCCAAACGAACGTCATCGCAAAAAGGTTCAGGGCGAACAGCGAATTGCCCAACAGAATCAACAGCAGGCCGATGGTGCTGGTGCGCAGGAATGGCAACATCGCCTTCGTCGCATCCATGAAGGCGATGTTGAAATTGTCCAGTTTCATCCCCTGCTCCACCCCGCCGATGGCCAGTGGCAGGACCAGCAGCACGACCCCGGCCGTCGAAATCCAGAATTGGGCGCGCGCAAGTTTCGGGAACGGGAGTTCAAACCCGACGGCGCGTGGCAACAAATAATAAATCGCACCGAACATCGTCATGGCGAAGAAGCCGTAGAGTTGCAGTTGGGTCTGCGCCGGGCCGAACCAGGTGAATTCCGTCACCCGGCTGATTCGCGGGCACGCCATCGCGATGAGCATCAGCGACGAGAGACCGAAGGACATGAGACCGAACCGGATGAAACAAAACGGCCCGCCCCTCGGTTCGCAGTTGATCGAGCCACAAAGGGTTTGCCACGCGATGGTGGCAACGGCGAGCACGGGCACAACAGTCAGCACGGCGGCGAAGGAACTGAGCACCGGCATCCAGGCCGGCACCGGCGCGCCCGGCGGAATGCCGCACCAGGTCCCGAAAAGAATCAGCGTCCAAAACGCGAACAGGGCGAGGTAATAACTTTGCAGCGGGCATCCGCTGAATTTCGGCAGGAAATAAAACGCCGTGCCGATGCCGGCCAGCGCGAGCCAGACGAACAACAGATTGCCGGCGAACCACCAGCCGATGATGGCCTGCACCACGCCGCGCACCGGCCAAGCGACCAGGAACAAATTGGCTGTCGAGTAAATCCACGGAAACCAGAACAGCGCGGCGACCAAAAACCAGTGCGACGGATACAACGCGCGTTCGCGGCGGGCGGCAAAATTCATCATCGCCCACAACGCCAGCAGCAAATAAGCGAAGAACAAAATGACCGAACCGGCGCGCGGAAATTCAAGCCACGCAAAGCCGGTGCTGTTGCCGGACAAAATGCCAGCCAGACCGACGAGCACGCCCAGATGCCAGAGTTTTGCCGCGACAACCGGCACCATGGCGCCCCGCAACGGCGCCTGGCCGAGTTGTGCGAACAGCCACAGCGCAACACCCAGTCCGGCGGGAATGCAGAAGCCGTAAAGCAGCGCGTCGTCGGCCGCCGCTTGAACCCGGCCATAAGTCAGCCACGGGCAATGGGCGGGAAAATCGGGCGCATGAAATTTAATCGAGGCCATCAAACCCAGCACGGAACCCAGGACGAGCCACAGCGCCGCGCCGCCAAACAACGCGAGCAACGGCACGCGCAGGGAAGCGTCAATCGGTGGGGCGAGGCCACTGATCCCGCAATGCGGGACGGGGACGCTCGCCCCACCAATATTGTTATCAGATTTTTCGTTCACGATCATTCAAAGGCGCTGGGTTTCTCCGGGGCTTGAGGTGCCGGGGCGGTCGCCTTTTCAACGCGCGCCGTCAGGTTCGATCGCGCGGCGGCGGGATCCTGCCCTTCGCATTCGGTGATTTGCATCGCCACCTCAATCGGCAGGCGCACGAGGCCGCGATCCTGGTTAATCCAGCCGGGATGGTTCAGCGCCTGGTTTTCGGCGGCGCGAATTTCGGCCAGGGCCTTGGCGCGCACGGCGGCGCGGTCGGCGTCAATGGCCGGGACCGACATGGACCATTTCACCTTCACCACGATCGCAGCAAACAAAAAGCACGCGATGAGGAAGCCGACGCCGGCGGGCCAGACGATGCGTTCGTTGTTCATTGGCGACCTCCGGTGGTTGATGTCACGCCGGAAATCTCTTCACGCGCGACGTAACGGATTCCCATGGCTTCGAGCAGGCGCGGGTCCTTTTGCGGGAACGGTGCGTGGCGGTTAAAATTTTTCAGGAAAGCCCAACTGAGAAATCCCCCCATGAACGCGAGACAACCGAGTTGCAGCCATATCCATTTGAACGGATAGCCGTTCGGATGTTGCGCCGGCAGGATGTTGAAGGACAAGTCCACAAAGTTCATCGCCAGTGCCCACAGACAGACCGGCAGCATGATTTTGAAATCAGTTTTCGCCTTCACGGGCAGCAGCACGAAGAACGGCAGCAGGAAATGGCCGAAGATGAGGAGCAGGCCCATCCACCACCACGAGCCATGTTCGCGGATGAGATACCAGAAGGTTTCGCCGGGTGTGTTCGCATTCCAGATGACGAAGTATTGCGCGAACTCGAGGTAAGCCTGGAAGATGGTGAACGCAAAGAACAGCAGGCCCAGGAAATAAAACTGGTTGTCGTGCAGCACGCGGTCGAGGATGCGCTGGCGTTGCAGGAGCACGGTGATGACATAGACCGCCGCCAGCGCCGCCCAGGCGCAACTGGCGAAAAAGTACACGCCGTAAATCGCCGAGAACCATTGGTATTGCACGGCCTGCATCCAGAGCACGCCGGAGAAGGTCAGTGTCAGCGCAAAGGCCACCATCCCCCACCCCGAATGGAAACGCATCCGCTGCGTACCAAGTGCACCGCTGGTTTCGTCCTGCTTGAGCGACCAGTAACGCAGCCGCGACGACAGCAGCCACCAGAGGCCGAAGAAAATCGCCGACGTGATGTAAAATCCGGGCATCGTGAACACCGGCCATTTCGCGCTCAACGAGCTGTTGGCATGCGGGTCGGCCATCGTCATCCACGAATAAATGTGTTTCGCGAAAAACGCGACTGGCAGAAACAGAATCGCCAGCCAGGGAAACAACAGCGACGCGATATGCTCGCAAACGCGGCGTATGGCCACCGACCAGCCGGCGTCGCTCAAATGATGGACCATCACCAGGAACAGCGCCCCGAGGGCGAGGCTAAGGAAAAACATGAACGCCAGCAGCCACGAATAACCGAACTCCGCCGGATCTTTTACGGCGCCAATCGCCGACAACACCGCGCCGACGACCATCAAGACGGCGGGCGCCTTCCGCCATCCGGACAAGTCCAGCGGCGGCGGCAAAGGTGTTATGTTGTTGGGCAAACTCATGTTTTTAAAGTAGGACAGGCGTCTCGCCTGTCTGCGAAGCGCACAAGCGCAAGCATTTATTCCTCGCTTCGCGAGGCTTGGGCAGGCGGGACGCTTGCCCTACTTTATGGCAAATTCTGTTCTTCATTTTTTCAAGGCGGCCTGCTGGTCTGGCGGCAAGTCGTCCACCGAACCCAATTGGCTCAATTGCAACGCGCGCAGATAAGCGATGACCGCCCAGCGGTCGGCCACCGGCACCATCGGCCCATGCGCGCCCATCAAACCCTTGCCGAAAGTAATCGTGTTGAATATTTCGCCGTCGGCCATTTCCACGATGCGCTTGTCCTGCAAATTGGCCACCGCCGGCATCACGCCAAGTTTTTTGCTGATGCCGTTGCCGTCGCCGAGCGCGCCATGACAGGGCGTGCAGTAAATATTGAAGCGCTCGCGTCCATGCTGGAGCAACGGACCGGTGACGGACAGCGGATTGGTCTCCACAAAATTTGTCGTGCCGGTGACGCGACCGGTGTTGACCGGCGCATCTTCAAAGGGCCAGACCTCGCCGCTGACGGTTTGCAGCAGCTGGCCGCGCGCAATCGTGCCGGGCGGCGGCAATTGCGAACTGAGTCCATTCGGGAAAAAGTCGTTGGGCTGTTGCGGGCGCAGTTTCAACTGCCGGTCCATGTCCGGGAAAACCTCGATGGGCGGCTGGCGCGACAACCGTCCCTGCCGCCCGGCGATGCCAACGCCCACGGCCACGCCCGTCAGCAAAATCAAAATGATGTATAAAAGTTGGCGCATCAGGCTTTCACCAGTTCGATGTGCGTGCCGCCGAGGGACTCCAGCAGCCTGCGGGTTTCGGTTTCGGAAAATTTCAGATCGTTCGCGCCAATCACGAGGAAAAACTTGTCGCGCGACGCCAGCGCGAAGCGTGCCTTCTGCAAAAGCGGATGATGCAAACGCGGGAGTCCGTTCAGGGCCAGCATCCCGACGAACGCGCCGACGGCGGCGCCCAGCACCATCATGATGTAGGACGGCACGAAGGACATCGGCGGGCTGAACATCGGTTTGCCGCCGACGATCAGCGGATAATCGAACGCGTTGCTGAACCAGATCAAACCCATGGTCGCCACAAATGCGCCGCCGCCAAACAGGAACGCGAACCAGCCGACGAGCGAATTTTTGAAGCCGGCCACCTTGTCGAGGCCATGAATCGGAAACGGCGTGAACACCTCCCAGCGGCGATAACCCGCCGCGCGGATTTTTTCCGCCGCGTGCAGAATGGCCGCGGGTGAATCGAATTCCGCCATGAGGCCGTAATCTTTGTCGTTCATGAACGGCCTCCTTTCGCGATGGCGTAATCCGACATGGTTTTTGTTTGGTGTGCCGCCTTTAGGCGGTCCGGATGAAACACGACGAATTGCCGCCTAAAGGCGGGACACCGAACGCGACTGGCCGGTTTTGACAAGAACAGTGTCAAGCTAGACCTCCTTTCGCGCCGCCCAAGGGATGGTGCGGGTCGGCCTGCGGCAGGGCGCCCTTGACCTCGGCGATGGCGACCAGCGACAGGAATTTTATGAACAGCAGATACATCGTGAAAAAGGCGCCGAGTGTGCCGAGATAGGTGCCGATGTCCACCCACGTCGGGAAATACACGCCCCAGTTCGCGGGCAGGAAATCCTGGTAGAGCGAACCGACGATGATGACGAAGCGTTCGAACCACATCCCGATGTTGATGAGCACACCGAGGACGAAGACGAGTTTCAGGTTATGCCGGACGGTTTTGAACCAGAGCAACTGGGCGAGGCCCACATTGACCACGAGCATGATCCAGCCGCCATACCAGTAGGTGTGACCGAACAACCGGTGGCCGAAAACCCAGCGTTCGTACGGATCGCCGCTGTACCAGGCGATGAAATATTCCATCAGGTAAATATAGGCAATGACCAGGCTGCTGAGCAAAGTCAGCTTGCAGATGCGGTCCATGTGCCGGGGCGTGATAATTTCCTCGAGCTGGCACCACTTGCGCAGCGGGATGAGCAGCACCAGCACCATGCCGAAGCCGCAGTACACGGCGCCCACGACGAAATACAGCGGGAAAATCGTCGCATGCCAGCCCGCCAGTTGCGACGTGCAGAAATCCATACCGACGATGGAACTCACCGTGAACACCAGCAACGTGCACAAGCCGGACAAAACGACGTAGGCCTTTTCGTAATGGTGCCAGTGCCGTGCCGAGCCGACCCAGCCCATCGCCAGAAAACCGTAAATAAATTTCCGCACCCGCGTGGTCGCGCGGTCGCGCAGCACGGCGAGGTCGGGAATCAATCCCAGGTACCAGAAGAGTATGGAAACCACCAGGTAGGTGTTGACGGCGAACACGTCCCACATCAACGGTGAACGAAACTGCGGCCAGAGGCCGTTCGAGTTTGGGATCGGGAACATGAACCAGGCAAACCACACGCGCCCGACGTGGATGGCCGGATACAGCCCCGCCATCATGACCGAGAACACCGTCATCGCTTCCGTTGCGCGGCCGATGGTGGTGCGCCAATGCTGCCGCGTCAGGAACAGCATCGCCGAAATCAACGTGCCGGCGTGCGCGACGCCGACCCACCACACGAAATTGATGATGTCCCAGCCCCAGGCCACCGGTTGATTGTTGCCCCAGACGCCGACACCGGTGGAAACCTGGTAAATCAACATGACGGGTAATAATACCGTCGCTCCCAACACCGCCGGGCCGAACAGAACCCACCACCAAAGCGGTGTTTTCCCTTCGGCGAAGGCCGAGAGCTTGTCGGTCAGCCAGCCGGGGCCGCGGTTGTTCTCCACGACCGGCGCGCGCTGCAATTCCGCCGGCGGCGTGAAGGTTTTCAAGTTGGTCGCGGATTCAGCCATTTGTTATTTCATTTTTAACGCAAAGGCGCAAAGGCCCGAAGATGCATGAACCTCAGAGTAGGGCAGGCGTCTCGCCTGCCTAACGAGCGCGTAAGCGCGAACAATGTGTCGGCTTCGCCGCCGCGGGCAGGCGAGACGCCTGCCCTACTTTGAATCGTAAAGCTAGCCATCAGCCCGCTCCTTTCTTTTCGGCCTGGAGTTCGCCGCCGCGGTTTTTGTATTCCTCAAAGCTGTAAGGCCATTTGCGGTAATCAGGCATGTTTGGGTTTTGATTGCGGATGCGCGCCAGATATGTCGTGCGCGGTTTCGTCAGCAAATCACCGAGCACCGAATAATTCCGTGTCTGTGCCTTGAGCCGCGAAACGTGGCTTTTCGGATCGCTGATGTCACCGAACGTAATCGCCTGTGCCGGGCACGCCTGCTGGCACGCCGTCTTTGGAATCGTGCCGGCGGCTTCCGTGAGCCGCACGTTGTCCGACGCGCCGGCCTTGACCTTCTGTGCAATCTTCGCCTGCTCGATGCGTTGCGTGCAGTAGGTGCATTTTTCCATCACGCCGCGCATGCGCACCGTCACGTCGGGATTCTTGACCATTTTGATCAAGTCCCATTCGTCCTCCTCGCGCATGCCGCTGTCCGGATTTTTCCACCAGCTCAACAAATCCCATTTGCTGTCCGTCTTGTGCGTGAGTGGCGTGGGATAAAACGGTCCCTTGAGATCGGCCAGCGGACGTTTGTTGTAATCAAGATAATTGAACCGGCGGACCTTGTACGGACAGTTGTTCGAGCAATACCGCGTGCCGATGCAGCGGTTGTAAGCCATCACATTCAAACCTTCCTGGTCGTGGACGGTGGCGTTGACCGGGCAGACGTTTTCGCACGGGGCGGCCTCGCACTGCTGGCAAAGCATCGGCTGGTTCACCGCCTGCACGTCGTCAATCCATTCGGCAAATTGCTGCTCGTCATCCTTCTGGAAGGCGTCCGACGGTTTTTTGAATATCGGATTGGCGGTGTAGTAGCGGTCAATCCGCAGCCAGTGCATTTCTCGGCCGCGCAGCACCTGGTCCTTGCCAACGATGGGAATGTTGTTTTCGCTCTGGCAGGCAATCACGCACGTGCCGCAGCCGACGCACGCGCTCAAATCCACCGTCATGCCCCACTGATGCAATGCGGTCTTCTTCGCCTCGTCCAGCGGGTTGGGATACAACGGCGCCACCACCGGTGGCTCGGTGCCGCGCATCTCAGTCGCAAAATCCGGGTCCTTGAAGAATTCCAGAAGGTTTGCCTCGCGCACCGCCGGCCGGCCTTCCATGGACCAGTGATTTTGTGTCGTGGCCAGCGGATATGTTTCACCGGTCTTGCGCACCGTCGCGCCGGTCTCGATGTATTGGCCGGTGAAAATCTTGCAGGCGTTGAAACCGACGCCGGTGCCGACGCGCCCTGCCCTTTCGCGTCCGTAACCGAGCGCAAGCCCGAGCGAATAATCCGCCATGCCCGGCTGCGTCCAGATGGGGCCCTTGACGCTGCGGCCGTTCAGAGTGATTTCGATGACGTCGCCGTTCTGCACACCAAGTTCGCTCGCCGTCTTGCGGCTGACAAGCACCGCGTTGTCCCAGGTCAGCTTGGTGACGGGGTCGGGCAGCTCCTGCAACCAGCCGTTGTTGGCATAACGTCCGTCGTCCATTTTCGCGTCGCGATGGAAAACGACTTCGAGGTTGTTCGCGGAAGGCGTGGGAACATTTTTAATGGAAGGCAAAGCTACGGCTCGGCTGTCTTCAAGGATCGGATTAAAAGTTTTGTTGGAACCTTCAAGATAACCGTCGAACAAAAACTTTTTCCATGCTGCTTCCGGGTTAATTTCATCCCAGACTCCAATAATTGTCTGACGAACAATTTCGTAAGGACTGGTCTGCGATTCACCCGCAATGCGCGCAAGGAATTCCAGTTCCGTCAAGCCGCCGAACAGGGGTTGAATGAGCGGCTGGATCGGCACGAGCGTGCCGTCGCTGGTCGTGGCATCACCCCACGATTCGAGATAATGCGCCAGTGGGAAATTCCAGTCTGATTTTTCTGCTGTTTCGTCTTCGTAATGGCCAAGCCGAACGACGGTTTCCGGTTTCTGCTTCGGCGACCAGTTCAAATTGTAAACCGGATTGCCGCCAAGAATGACCAGTGTGTCGGTTGCGCTTCTGTCGAAATTCTTCAAATCTGCGCCGGCAGTTTCCATTGTCGGAAGCAAAGTGACTGTGTTGCCAATCGCACCGAGCGCCGAATTGAAGGCCCAAGCGAGCAAATGAACTTCCAACGGCTGGCGCTGACCAGCAACGACCAAAACCTCGCCACGATGGGCAAGCAAGTCTTTCGCGCATCTCGCAATCCATCTCGCGAGCAAGGGCACCGGCTCCGAGAGTTGAGCGAAAATTTCATCCGCAACTTTCGAAACCATGCTTCCCGGCACGCGCAAACGGTGGTCCGCATTTGCACCGGTAAGCGTGAACAGCGACTCCACGGCATAAAGCCGGCTCATCCCCTCGCCCGGCCTCCGGCCCTCGGCAAATTGACGGATGTAATTATGCGGGTCCTCCTCGCCGCCGAGAAAATCGCAATCCAGCGACAGGATGACCTTCGCCTTGTCGAAATGGTAAACCGGACGCACCGGCTGGCCGAACGCCTGCGTTGCCGCGCGTTGATGGATGCCTGAATCAATCGCGTCGTAGGTGAACCACTGCGACTTCGGGAATTTGTCGGCGATGATTTTTTGCAGACGCGCACGCGATGGCGACGTGCTGCTTTCGGCGAGGAAGGCCAGGCCTTCGCCCTGGTTCGCCGCAAATTTCTTCGACAGCTCGTCAAGGAAACCCAGCGCTTCGTCGCGTGAAACCGTTTTGCCTTCCTTCGTGAACCGTTTGGCGCGGTCGGGATCGTAAAGATCCAGGATGGAAGCCTGCGCGTAGCGGTCGGTGCCGCCGTTGCTGCCGGGGAATCTGGCATTGCCCTCCAGTTTGATGGGCCGGCCTTCACAGGACTTGGCGACGAGCGGGACCGCACCGGTGCGCGTCGGCATGGCCGTCGCATAATATTCCGGTTCGCCGTAAACGTAATTTTCCGGCTGCTGGCCGAACGGCTCCAGTTTTTCCACCGGCCGGCGGCAGCCCGCGCCCATCACACCCAGGCCCGCGAGCGCGAACGACGCAGACATGATTTTGACGAAATGCCGGCGGGAAACGCCGTCCTCGAATTCGCTCGCACCCTGCGGAAACTCGCGATGCAGCCAGTCCTTGAACTCCGGCGTGTCGGCCAGTTCATCCAGGCTGCGCCAGTAACGGCGGCCAGTCAGGGCAGGCTGGGCGGGAGTTGGAGGATTTGGTTTCATTCAGTTAAACCACGAAATACACGAAATACACGAAAAGAAATAAAAACGGGAACAACGGCGTATTCGCTATTGCCGCCGGAGCGCGGCTGTATGCGAAGCATCAGCCGCAGCACGTCTGGCAATTTCAACCTGCTGCGGCTGGGTCTGCGACCACAGCCGCGCTCCGAATTCGTGTCTTTTGTGTATTTCGTGGTTTTCATCTTCATCGGTGGCAGGCCGAGCAGCTTTGCAGCGATTCGATTTTCCAGTCGTGGACGAAGGTGGTACCGTTGGTCCTCTGCATCCGCGCCGCCACGTCCGCATTCGTGCTCCATTGCCAGCCCAAATCCGTGACCTTGTCCACCGGCCGGACAAATGCCGCTGGCTGGCGATGGCAATCGAGGCAAAAACTCATGCTGAACGATTTGGCATGACGGACCTCGTCCATTTGATCAACGCGTCCGTGGCACTCGACACAACTGATGCCGCGCGCGACGTGAACCGAGTGGTTGAAATAAACATAATCGGGTACGATGTGGATTTGCACCCACGGGATGGGGACATTGTTGGTGACGCTGGCGCGCACGAGGGCGAGGCGCGGGTCGTCCTTGAGCACTTGATTGTGGCAATTCATGCACGTGGACGCGGACGGGATGCTGGAGAACCACGATTTGTCCACCGTGTTGTGGCAGTAGCGGCAATCAACGCCCAGTTGCCCCGTGTGGATCGCGTGCGAAAATGGCACCGGCTGGACCGGCTGGTAACCGGCCCGCGTGTATTTGGGCGTGCAATAATAAGTGACACCCGCTGTCACCACACCGCCGACCAGCGCCAGCACGACGCCAATCTGCAGCGGCAACCAGTTTGTCCACCTCGGAAAAATCGCTGGCATTACGTGCGACCGCTCACTTGGTCAAAAATTGTCCATCACTCCGCAATTGTTGGGGTTATGTTTAGTCAGCACCCGCTTCGTCCGCAAGCCGCTTTATGAAAAATTTCACTTATTCGTAGCGGCGTCTCGGCAGAGCGCCGCTAAATATTTTTGTGTAACGCTCTGCGAGCCCCTGAAAAAAAGAATTGGCCGTCGTGACCACGATTCGCAAAGCGAACGTCCCGATTTGGGCAGCAAACTTGTGGCGGGCTTGGGAAGCCAAACTCCGCCTCTGATTTCCCTGCGTGCCACCCCGTTCGTTCAACACCGGATGCGTTTGTGGCTGACGAGCAGGAGGATTACCCCGCCCGCAATCGAGAGCAAAAACGCGCTGGGCTCGGGCACGGGAAGGATGGAACCGGGAACAACAAACAGGTCCTCGGATGAAAAGTTGAAATTATTTGGAAAGTTGCTGGTCAACAATTGGTAACTGATATTCAGCGTCGAACCGTCCAGATTGGTCCCGCCGGGCTGGATGGTGTTCAGATCAATTCCCAGCAGGTTCTGCATGAGGGAGGACGCCGCGCCGAGTTGAATGCCCACGCCGTACATCTGCGAACCGGCATTTTCCAGGCACAACCCCGGAAAATTGGTCACCGTTCCCATCAGCGTGGCCGCCCCGGTGACCGTGCTGATCTGAAACAAGTGCGTGCTGGTGGCATTCACTCCGCCGTCCGTGTCGTAAAGGTTGCCGTCGTAACCGAAGCGGATGTTTTGTCC
The DNA here is from genome assembly GCA_049510295.1 of Verrucomicrobiota bacterium. Lineage (GTDB taxonomy): Bacteria > Verrucomicrobiota > Verrucomicrobiia > Limisphaerales > UBA11358 > UBA11358. Next base: position 47,668 of record JBEKZC010000012.1, read on the forward strand.
CGAATTGCCGATGACACTGTTGTTGAAGGAACCCACCAATGTCGCAATGCCGTTGACGGGATTGATCGTGTAAAGGGCGCCTTGGGTGGCCCCATAAAGGGTCCCATCGGGGGCAATGGCCAAAGACTCGAGGCCGCTCACGTTGAAAGAGACACTGCTCATGACCGCGCCGTTGTTGGGGTTCAGGGTCACAAATGAAGTCGAATTGATGATGCCGTACAGCGCGCCATCGGGCGCGGCGGCAATGTCATTGAAAAGGGTTCCCCCTTCGCTGCCCAATTGCGTGAAACTGCCGGTCAACAGGTTGATGGTGCCAAAAAGGTTGTTGACCTGGTTGAACTCCAGGGCATATGCCTGCTGGCCCAAAGCGGAGGTGGAGGTGAACAACATCAGCCCGGCCAGCGCACCAAATGCCGTTTTGAACCACCGCCGGATGCCGGGTGCCGGGGACTGGATTTCGCACGCCTGCCGTTGACCGACATAAACTGCCGGACAGTCATTTTTCATAGGAACAGCCTTCTTGAGTTGCTGTATCGCCGGATCGTTATCGAACAACCGCGCTTGTGTCGCATCCACAAACACAAGCGCAGTCCAAGTCAATAAAGCTCCCCGATCCGATTATCCCCGATTTCCGGACTAAGCAGCCATAATGCCACTAAACACCAACAGTTGTAAGTAGCTTCAATGGATGGCTTTACGCAGCGGCATCTTGTGGAAGGACTCTGCTGGCCGGAAATGGTTGGATAAAAAATGGTCTCTTCCCAGCGGACGCTGTCTCAAAAACCGATCTCCGGTCAAGACTGATAGACAAAATCGAGGATGGCTCTGGTTTCCAAATCCTGGATTGTGCGGACGCTGTCTCAAAAACCGGCTTCCCGGTCAAGACTGATACACAAAATCAAGGATGGCTCCGGTCCTCCCAGCCCCGGACTGTGCGGACGCTGGACACCGCTACGGCGACGGCCTGCCCCGCGCGGCAGTCAGCAACCACGAAAGAACTACACGAAATCTGTGCCGCACTTGTCGCGCCGAAATTGGATGAAGGCGGAAAGAGGCACAGAAGGCGCAAAAACCGTCGACGCGAATTCCGCGAATTCACACAAATTTTAGCCCAACACGTTGTCCCGCCACCGGCGCACGCTCATCACGTCGAACCGCTCGCCCTCAAAGACGATTTGCTTCACAGGTTTCTTGCCGTTGTTGCTTTCGCGATTCAGCCAGTCGCGAATTTCCATCCAGCGGACTTCGCCCTCGGAATTCCGGATCACCAGCAGCACCGGGAACGCCTGTGCCATCCAGTAGCGGGCGTGGCGCTCGTCCTTGATCGTGAAGATCTCCGCGCCGTCGCCCTTGCGCTCGCGCAGGTAGGAATCGCCCGACTTGAGTTGCAGGTAGAGCTTTCGTCCGGTAGCCTCGCCGGCATCGCTCTTGAACTCGATCTCCATATCAATACCTTGGTCGCTCACGATTAACTCCCGGCTGATCTGCCCGGCCAGCGCGACCGTGGAAATCACCTCGCCCACCAGCGCACGCTCCTTGCTCTGGCTGTCGAGCACGATGGCGGATTGTTCCTCCAGTTCGCGGACCCGTTGTTTCATTTCTGGGCTGGCAAACAGTTCCTCCATTTGATCCCAGAGCGGAATGCGCTTCTCGCAACTCACACAGAGGATGTCCTTCTTGCCTTCCTCCAACTTCTTCATTGCCACTTCCCGGTTCCCGACCGGCGTGCCGCAGTGCGGGCAGACATAGTGCCGCAGCCGCACGACATCCTGCCCCTTTTGCAGCAGGTGCTCGTGGACATACCGGCTGAAGATGATCTTTTCCTCCACCGGGATGGCCGGATCGAAATACACCTCCATCTCGCCCGCGCCCTCGGCCCGGCGCGTCAGCTTCACACCGAGTAGTCTGCCGGTCAGAGTCTTGAAGTCGGCGGCGTAGCGCCAGAGTTGGTCCTGCTGGAATGGCTTCGTGTGATGCAGCCGCACCACCAGCGTGGCGTAAATGTCGTCGAGGAACCCATTGAATCGGTAGCTCACCAGCACGGCCGGGTGACCCACCAACTCGGGACGCTCGCGGCGGTAGAAGCTGGGGAATATCAAAAGCGGCCCCTTGTCCGTGTGCTCGCGCAGGCAAAGGCCGCGCTCGACCAGCGTCTGGTGCATGGCCAGCAGCACAAACCGCTCCTCCTCGGCCCCCAGGCGCTTCATCGAGGATTGATACGTGAGGTCGCCCTTCAGCACCCGTTCCTCCGGAAGGCACCCACGTTCGAGTTTGTCTTCGCGCATGGTTTGGATCACCGCTTGTGCGTAGGCGTTGATGCGCTCCGGCTGGAGCAGCACCCAACTGCCGAACGCCAGCTCCCACACCGCTCCGGGACCGGCCAGCAGGCCAACCACCGCCTTCAACTCCTCGTCCTTGAACTGCCCATCCTTTCCGGCCAAACGCAGGCGCAAGGCATCGCGCAGTTCGTTCAATCGCATCAGCACCCGGTCCTCATCCCTGAGCCGGACGATCTCTTCCTTGAGCCGCTTGAAGAGAAGCGGCGAGGAGCGCCACGGAATATTCTCCCACTGGATGCCGCGAAGAATGGCTTGTTTGAGTTCTTCGCAACGTTCCCCGGTCTTTGCGCTTGTTTCCAGAAAGCAGGTAAAACCACGTTCCTTCGCGAACGTCTCGACTTGGCTCCGGCTGACGCGCAGGCCGCCGGCATCCACGCGCCCGGCGACCAACAGCTTGGCGAACTCCTTGCGCGAGGCGCGGGTGAGATCGCGATCCCACTGGCCCAGTGTCTCGAAGAGGTCTTCCTTCTGGCCGTCGAAGACCAGCACCGCCAACGCGGTTTCGTCCATGTAAAGCTGGTGGATCAACCGCTGGTCCGCCTGGCCGCCGAAATCCCAAAGCCAGATTTCCCGCTCGACGCCTTCGCCGGAAGACACGGGCAGCTTCCACTGCGTCGCCCACGCGCCGACCGTCGAGCCTTCGCTCGGTTTCCATTCACCAGTTGCCAACCGATACGAAAGTCCCGTTTTGCCTGCGCTGGTTTCGCCGACAAGAAGGACTTTGGCATTCGTGTATTGGACCTGATCAGGCACAAGTTTCCTGGTCATCCTAGTTGAAGAAGTCTGCAATTTCGGCGCGACGGTTTTCGGTACTCGTGCCTCGGTGACGAATTCCGACAAATCCCATACCCGGATGCCGCCTTTCTTGTCGCCTGAGAAAGCACGGCGTCCATCGACGCTCCACGCCACGGTCGTGACGTGGGCAGTGTGACCTTCGAGCACGCGCAGGCAGCGCCCCGTCTCCACGTCCCATAGCCGAAGCGTATGATCGTCGGAGCCGGAGATAACGCGGTGTGCATCCGCGCTTAAGGCTATACACCAAATGCGGCCACTGTGACCTTCGAGGACGCGTAAGCAGCGCCCCGTCTCCATGTCCCACAATCGAAGGGTTTTGTCGGTGGCTCCGGACATCGCGCGGCGTTCATCGGCACTCAACGCTACGCCCCAAATGGGATTTTTGTGGCCTTCGAGCGTCAAGAGACATTGGCCCGTCTCCACGTCAAAGAGCTGAACAACATTCGCGGGATCGCCTGAACCAGCGATGACGCGGCGTTGGCCGCCACCCCACGCTAGGCTAAGAGCCCAGCTATTACTGTCGAGGACGCGCAAGCAACGCCCCGTCTCAAGGTCCCATAGCCGTAGCGTCTTATCGTGCGAGCTGGAAAGGGCCCTGCGTTGATCGGGGCTCCAAGCCACGCGCAGGACGTCAGTGGTGTGACCTTTGAGAACGCGTAGGCAATGGCCAGTCCCCACGTCCCACAGCCGGACGGTTTTGTCATTGGCACCAGAGAGGGCGCGGCGTTGATCGGCACTCCATGCCACGCCGTTGACATCACCGCTGTGGCCTCTGAGCACACGCAGGCAGCGCCCCGTTTCCACATCCCACAGCCGCATGGTGTTGTCATCGGCTCCGGTGAGAGCGCGCTTTCCATCCGGACTGAACGCGTAGGCATTGACGCTCGCGCCCTTGCAGTCGAGTTGGATTGCCTTTTCCACAACGTGTTCACCAGCGGCCTCTGCGCCCGTCGCCTTCGGCTCCGCTGGCGGTCGGCAAGCTTCGAGGAGCTTCGCATACTCCTGCTCGCGGTTCGCCGGCAGCCAGTTAATGTAAAGGAACTGGGTCAGGGAGCCTTTGATGGGGGCGTCGTCGAGCCGCAGGGGAACAAATCGACGATCTTTGTTCAGCGGATCGCGAAACCGGAACGTATGGCTCTCCAACTGCGCCCAGTCCGAGCCGAATGCATTCGCCGACATGCAGAGCACCAGCACGCGCGAGTACTCCAGCCCTTCCTCAATCTTCGCCGGGATGCTGTCGCCGGGCTTGATCTCCCATTCATCAAACCACACCTTCAACCCATCCTTCCGCAACCGCTCCGCGAGCGGGCGTATCACCGCCTTGTCCTTCGAACTGTGGCTTAGGAAGACATCAAATTTGAAATCATTTGCCATACCCACTTCTGCTGAACATGGCGAGACTGACGCATTTGCCGGGCAAAAGCAAAAATAAAGTTGGGGGCCGTAAGCCGCCCTCACCCGGCCTTCAGCCACCCTCTCCCGTCGGACGGGAGAGGGGATTTATTTGTGGGACAATTTACCCAGGGTGGCGTTCGCTTTGCGTCCTTACCTTGGGCTATTATCTGTCAGCCTTGCAGGCTTTTTTAATTTGTGTGAATTTGTGAAATTCGTGTCGAGTCGTGATTTTCCCCGGCGGCGCGCAGCGGAGTGCACGCCCTACCTGAAAGCGAAGGTAATTCGAGGACGAGGACGAGAACGAGCCGTCTCCGTTACACTTCGCCGCGCCAAGGGACGAGGAGGATTTAAAATGGCAGCTTGTCCTTTTTGCGGTAGGCCAGGCCCTGGAATTGCGCCACCAGTTCGCCCTGGTCGTCCTTTATCTCAATGGCATACGAACCGACCTTGAAGTTCTTGGATACTTCCCGGGCCTCAGCCCAGAGCGTGCCGGTGGTGGCGGGTTTCATGAAGGTGATGCTCACGTTGAGCGCCACGGCCACCGTCCCGTGCGAATTGCAGGCGGCGGCAAAGGCGAAATCCGCCAGCGTAAAAATCGCCCCGCCATGGACGGTTCCCAGGCCGTTCAAATGGTGCGGATGCAGCGTCATCTTTGCCTTGGCATTGCCGTTCCCTGCCTCGAGCAGTTCAATGTTGTTGCGCGCGGCGAACTGGTCGCCTTTGAAAAATTCCTTGATGGCTTTCATGGCAAAATGTGTGACGCGTGACGTGTGTCGTGCGTTCCCCACCCTCGTCACCCGCCACTCGCCACTCGTCACTCCTTCATCACCCTTTGAGCCTCCGGCTCAACTCTTCGCTGCCGACGGTATTGATGTTCCGCTCCTTGAGCATCTGCAACGCCGCGTTCGGGTCGCTGAACCGGAACAACAGCAGCGCGTGGCCGCTCTTGGTCCGGCCGGTGAGCGAGTAGGCGTATTCGACGTTGATGCCCGTGCCTTCGAGCGCGTCGAGGATTGCCGCCAGACCGCCGGGCTTGTCGTCCACCTCCAGCGCGATGACTTCGGTGACTTTCACGGCAAAGCCGTTCCGCTGCAGGAGCCGCCGCGCCTTTTCGGTGTCCTCCACCACCAGGCGGAGGATGCCGAACTCGCGGGTGTCGGCCAGTGAGCAGGTCTGGATGTTGATGTCGGCCTTGGCCAGCAGCCGGCATGGCGCGCTCAACGCCCCCGGCTTGTTTTCCAGAAAAACGGAAAGTTGTTTGATTTTCATAGCTTCACTTTCTCAGGGTTACATGATGCGTTTGTCAATGACGCGTTTTGCCTTGCCTTCGCTGCGTTGCAGGGTGCGCGGGGCCACCAGTTTCACCGCCGGACGCAGGCCGGTGATGCTTTCGATGGAATGGACCAGCCGTTTTTGCATCTGTTCCATGGCGCTCACGGTGTCGCTGAACGCGTCGGCGGTCACTTCCACCTGCACTTCCAACGTGTCGAGGTCCTTCTGGCGGTTCACGATGATCTGGTAGTGAGGCAGCGTGCCCTCCACCTTCAGCAACGCAGCTTCGATCTGCGACGGGAACAGGTTAACGCCACGGATGATGAGCATGTCGTCGCTGCGCCGGCCAATGCGGCGGATGCGACGGAGCGTGCGGCCGCAGACGCACCGGGTGGGTTCGAGCGAAGTGATGTCGCGCGTCCGGTAGCGGATCATCGGCATGGCGCGCTTGCAGAGAGTCGTCAGCACCAGTTCCCCTTCCTCGCCGTCCGGCAACGGCTCGAGCGTTTTCGGATCAATGATTTCCGGGAAGAACATGTCCTCGAAGATGTGCGGGCCGGCCTGATGGACGCACTCCATCGCCACGCCCGGTCCCACGATTTCGGACAGTCCGTAAATGTCATACGCCTTGATGTCGCTGCCGGCCTCGATGCGCTCCCGCATGTCCTCCGTCCACGGTTCCGCGCCGAACACGCCGATGCGCAACGGGAGTTCCTTCATGTTTATTCCCATTTCGCCGGCGCGGTCAATCAGGTGCAGGAAGTAACTGGGTGTGCAACAGATGACGGTGACGCCGAAATCCTTCATGAGCATGATCTGGCGGTCGGTGTTGCCGCCGGAAATGGGAATGACGCTGGCGCCGAGCGCTTCCGCGCCGTAATGCAGGCCAAGACCGCCGGTGAACAGGCCGTAGCCGTAGGCGACCTGGACGATGTCGCCGTTGTGCACGCCGCACGCCGCGAGGCTGCGAAGCACGGCCCGGGTCCAGTCGTCGAGATCTTCCTGGGTGTAGGCCACCACAATGGGTTTGCCGGTGGTGCCGCTCGACGCGTGAAAACGCACGATCTCCGACATCGGGCTGGCGCAAAGGCCGAACGGATACGTGTCGCGCAAGTCCGTTTTGACCGTGAACGGCAGTTTGACGATGTCGTCAATCGTTCGCAAATCGGCGGGCTTGAGCTTGCGTTCGTTCATGCGCTCACGAAACAGCGCCACGCGGTCGAACGCGCGCTGGACCATCACCTTGAGCCGGGTGAATTGCACATCGCGCAACTGGGCCGGCGGCAGAAAATCCATCGTGCTGGCCGGATGAAGGGGAGGGATCTCGCGGTTCTTGCTCATAACTATTTGGGAGAACTTTCTGGTTTGACTGAAAAACTGCCGAATGCACAACCAAGAGGCAGACAAACATCCAACATCCAACATCCAACATTCAACATCCAACCCATAGGCGTTGAATTTGTTCGGAGTTGGAAGTTCGATACCCGCTCGCGATCCATCGGAGTTGAATGTTGGGCGTTCATTTCTTCTTACTTTGACCGGCGCGGCCGGCAACGAATGCCTGGCGGTTGGCGTCAAAGAATTCGGCGGGGAAACCTTCGCGCAAGGCTTCCAGCCATCCGGCTTCCGGCAACGGCAGATGCATGCTCAACGCGCCGAGCAGCGCCACGTTCAGTGTTTTCTTGTTCGGCAGCTTGCCGACATCGATCGCGTCTGGCGTGATCAACATGCCGTCGGGTTTGAGATAATGTTTGTGCGGTTCCACCTGCGTCGGTTCGAGCACGAGCAGATAATTCGCCTCGCCCGGCGGCACCATGGGGCTGAGCACGATCTGGCCAAAACGCACGTCGCTCGTGACCGAACCGCCGCGCTGGCTCATGCCCTTGATTTCGCTTTTCTTCACGTCAAAGCCGGCGCGCAACGCCGCGTCGGCGAGAATGTCCGACGCCTTGAGCACTCCCTGGCCGCCGAGCCCGGCCACCACCACGTTGATCAGCCGGCCGCGCATGGTGCCTCCTTTTTTTCGCACTCGCACGATTCCAGTTCGCGCAGCCGTTTGACGATGAGAATGCACGGCCGGCGGGCGATGATGACGCACAATTCCCGGCTCGCGAGGCATTCGTCCAAGGTGCGCTCAAACTCGTTTGAACCGACGCGCGGCTCGACCACGTGCACCCGCTTCACGCCGAGCGAACGGGCCAGGTCTTCCAGCACGAGTTTGTTGGTCGGCTGGTGGTTGAGCTTCCGGCCGGTCCCGGGATGTTCCTGGTGGCCGGTCATGGCCGTGGTGGCATTGTCCAGAATGATGAGCACGTGTCCGCTTGGCGGCGGGTTATAGACCATCTCCACCAGCCCGCTGATGCCGCTGTGCACAAACGTGCTGTCGCCAATGACACTGACCACGCGCCGCGCCTGTTCCGGCGGCAACACGTGACGCAACCCCAGTCCCACGCCGAGGCTCGCGCCCATGCAAACGCAGGAATCCATGGCCTCAAAAGGTTTCAGCACGCCCAGCGTGTAGCAGCCGATGTCGCCCGCCACAATGCAATCGCGCTGGCGCAGCGCCTCGAACACCAGGCGATACTGGCACGCGTCGCACAGTTGCGGCGGCTTGCCCGCCAACTGCGCCAGTTCGGGGGTGATGTCGTTATTGAGAATCCGCCGCACGCGTGGCACGCTGAGTTCGCCAAAACGGTACATCTCCGCCTTGCCTTCAACCTTGATTCCCGCCGCGCGGATGGCCTCCACGAGGTACGGATCGCCCTCTTCGATGACGATGCACCGTTTCACGCTCTTGACAAACGCGGCGATCTTTTTCATCGGCAGCGGATGGGTGAAGCCGAGCTTGAGCACGCTCGCTTCCGGCGCGGCTTCACGGACGTGCATGAAGGAAATGCCCGAGGTGATGATGCCCAGTTTTTTGTCGCCGGAGAAAACGCGGTTGAGGGAACAGGTTTCATTCCATTCCCCGATTTCGGCCAGCTTCTGCCGCAGCCGTTTGTGCGCCGGGCGGGCGTTGGCCGGAATCATCACGCGCGCACGGATATCGCGCTCGAATTTTGGCGCCTTCGGCGTTCCGCCTGGACCGCGCGGCTGCACGACGGTGTAACTGTGGCAGACGCGTGTCGTGGCGCGGAGGATCACCGGCAACTTCCAACGTTCGGAAATTTCAAACGCGGCAAACAGGAAATCATACGCCTCCTGCGAATCCGACGGTTCGAGCATCGGCACGCTGGCGGCGACGGCATAATGGCGGTTGTCCTGCTCGTTCTGGCTCGAGGCCATTCCAGGATCGTCCGCGGAAATGACGACCAATCCCCCGCTCACGCCGGTGTAGGCCACGGTGAACAGCGGATCGGCGGCAACATTGAGGCCGACATGTTTCATGGTCGCCATGGCGCGGGCGCCGGCAAAAGCCGCGCCGATGGCGACTTCCAGGGCGACCTTTTCGTTGGGCGACCACTGGCCGTGTCCGCCCAGTTCAGAGAAACGTTCCAGGATTTCGGTGGAGGGGGTGCCGGGGTAACCGGCGCCGAGGGCCACGCCGGCATCACGCGCGGCCAGCGCAATGGCTTCGTTGCCGCTCAGGAGTTGTCGTTTGAGTGAAGGCATGTGATTCGCAGTGGCTCAAGGTTTGGTTGAGTGCAACAAAAAGCGCCGATGATGACAAGCGCGGTTTTTACGATGTCAGGACCGGGCCGAAGGCCGGCGTTCAAAACCCGATTTTCCCACAATTTTGACGCCCCTTTTCCGAAAATTACGAGCAGGAATTTTGTGCATTAAATCACCTGCATTCTGTAAAAATGGCCTTATGCGGGCTGGACACGCTGGAAATTGTTTCTAATTCTAATCCCAATTCCGCGAACTGGATGTCTGTAATTGCAACCGGCGCGTCGCCGGGATTCAGGAACAGTCGCGGAAGCGGAAAATCACAATCAAGTCTTCAATCGTTAATCAGACCGGAGATTCGAATCTTATGTTGAACACCAAACTGAAACTGACGTTGGGTCTTGCCGTGCTGGCCGCGGCGACCGCCCTGGCTCAAACTCAAACCAACGCGCCTGCCGGTGCACCTTCTGCCCCGCCAGCCGGGGCGTCGGCTGCCACACCGGTCGCGGCCACTCCGGCGCCGCCGCCGCCGACCACCTTCGACCAGTGGGCGAAAGAGGTCAAGAACCCGGTGGACTGGTTGAGTTGGGGGGGTGATATCCGGGTGCGCAATGAGTACTTCAACAATGCGTTGAGCCTGGGTTCGGGTCCCAGCAGCGGGCCGTTTGGCCCCGTGCATGAACAGGACTATTTCCGTTTTCGTGGCCGGATTGGGGCCAGCTTTTTCCCGGCAGTATATACGGGCATTACAAACGACCTGAGTTTGAACGTCCGTCTGGCCGCTGAACCGCGGGAGTTCTTGAAAAACTCGACCATGGACACATACTTCGAAAAATCGGGCATGCAGTGGCGCTACGGGATTATTGACACCCTCAACGTGCAATGGAAGAAACCGCTGGACCTGCCTGCCACCATGACGGTTGGCCGCCAGGATATTAACCTGGGTGACAACTGGCTGTTTGGAGACGGCACGCCCGAGGACGGGTCCTTCACATCTTTCCTCGATTCCGCCCGCGTCACCGTCGATCTGAAAGATCAGCACACCACCATTGATGCCATCGGCATTGTCCAGTACGGGCGGCCCGACGCCTGGCTGCCCACCATAGGCCCCTCCACCACACAGGGTGAAAACCCGAACGCGTATCTCCTGACCGACCAAAACGAAAAGGGCGCGGTTCTGTATATCGCCAACAAGAGCCTGCCGGCAGCCAACCTGGACGGCTTCTTTATCTACAAACACGACTCGGCCATCAACAACCATCCATACTCGATATTCTCTGACAACGCGGACATCTACACGTTTGGCGGCCGCGTTTCGGGTTTGGTGGAGGAGCATTTTCAGTATTCGGCGGAGGGGGCGTATCAGTTCGGGAGGAAACAATATCAGTATAATCTTGTGCCACCCCCGTTGGACGCAAACTTCCACAACCTCAACGCTTTTGGAGTGAAAAGCAAAATCAGCTACCTGTTCAAGGACAAAATGAACGACCAGTTGAGTATGGTTTTTGAGTTTCTTTCCGGGGATAATCCAAAAACGGGAAACGATGAAATGTTTGACATATTGTGGGGCCGGTACCCGCAGTGGAGCGAGATGTACAACATTTACAGCTACGTTAACGAGACGCGCGTAGGGCAAACGGCCAATCTCATACGATTCGGCCCAACTTGGAGTGTGGACCCGATCAAGGACATGAATTTCAGCCTTACCTATAACGCGTTGTTTGCGGATCAGGATGTGCCCACTCAAGCGACTGTACCTAGTGATTTCACGGGGACGGGGGACTTTCGCGGCCATTACCTTCAGGCGGTCCTCAAATACAAATTCACCAAGCATCTGAGCGGCCACCTTTGGAGCGAATTCCTCTTTCCGGGCGACTTCTACGCCAGCCGGAGCATGATGGATTTCCTGCGTGCGGAAGTTATGTACACGTTCTAGCCCGCCCTGACATCCATCGGGCAAAAACAGCTTATGAAAAAGAATCTGCTGATTATGGCGGGCGCCTGCTGGCTCGCCGCCCAATTGTCCGCCCCAACCGGTTCCGCGGCGGACGAAACCAAACCCATCAAGATCGGCGCCATCTTTTCCGTCACCGGCCCGGCATCCTTCCTCGGTGCGCCGGAGGCGAAGACGGCACAAATGCTGGTGGACAAGATCAACGCCTCGGGCGGCGTGCTTGGCCAGAAGCTCGAATTGATCATCAAGGACAGCAGCGGCAGCCCGGAGAAGGCGGTCTCGTTTGCCAAGCAGTTGATCGAAGAAGACAAGGTGCTGGCCATCATCGGTCCGTCCACCAGCGGCGAGACCATGCAAATCAAAAAGCTCTGTGAAGAGAACCAGATGATCCTCGTCTCCTGCGCCGCGGCGGATGCCATCGTCAATCCCCTGGCCAAATATGTCTTCAAGACCCCGCAAAAGGACAGCCAGGCGGCGACCTGGATTTACCGCACGATGAAGGAAAAGGGCATCACCAAGATTGCCGTGCTGACCGGCAATGACGGCTTCGGCGCCTCCGGCAAAAAACAGCTTGAAGAACTGGCCAAAACGGAAGGCATCGAAATTGTCTGCAATGAAGTCTATGACAAACAGGCGACCGACCTGACGGACATCCTGACGAAGGTCAAGGGGACGCCGGGGGTCCAGGCCGTGGTGAACTGGTCCATCGTTCCCGCCCAATCCATTGTGGCGAAGAACATGAAGCAACTCGGCATGACCATTCCGCTGTTCCAAAGCCACGGGTTCGGCAACCGCAAGTATGTCGAGCAGGCGGGCGTGGCGGCGGAAGGCATCCTGTTCCCGGCAGGCCGGCTGCTGGTGGTGGAGGAACTGCCCGACAGCCATCCGCAAAAGAAGCTGTTGGCCACCTACAAGAAGGATTACGAAGCCGCCTACAAGGAGGATGTGAGCACCTTTGGCGGGCATGCCTACGATGCGATTTTGATTGTGACCGAGGCGCTCAAGAAGGCCGGCACAACCGATCGCGCGAAGGTGCGCGACGCCATCGAGGGCCTGCACGGCCTGGTGGGCACGGCGGGCATTTACAATTTTTCCGCCACCGACCACACGGGGCTGGACCTGAATGCGTTTGAAATGCTGACGGTCAAGGACGGCAAGTTCACGATTTATAAAAAATAACCGGATTGGTTTGGTTGTAGAAGGTTCCTCCAAGGCCCCGGCGGGAAACCGACCGGGGCCTTTTGTCCGGAAGGCCTGACGATGGAAAACGGAAGTCTGGCATTACAGTATTTGTTGTCCGGTGTCACCAAGGGCAGCATCTATGCCGTGGTGGCCATCGGCTTCAACCTGATTTACAGCGCCACGGGGGTCCTGAATTTCGCCCAGGGCGAATTCGTAATGCTGGGCGGGATGGTGGCGGTGACGCTGGCCTGTTTCGTTCCGTTGCCCGTGGCAATTGCCGGCGCGGTGGCCATCGTGGCACTCGTCGGATGTCTGCTCGAGATCCTATTCTTCCGAAAGCTGCGGCGGCATTCCGTGCTGCACCTCATCATCATCACCATCGGGCTTTCCATCGTCATGCAGGAGGCTGCCCTGCACATCTGGGACGAAAAGGTCCGTTCCCTGCCCTACTTCACCGGCAACGAAGTGTCGTCCATCAAATTCCTCGGCGCGGCGATTTCACCGCAGGTGTTGTGGGTCCTGGGAACGGTCGCAATCACGGTGGCCCTGCTGCACATTTTTCTCAAATACACCCTGCGCGGCCGCGCCATGCGCGCGTGTTCGTCGAATCCCGCCGCCGCCATGCTCGCGGGCATCAACATCTCCAACATGCGCACGCTGTCGTTCGGCCTGAGCGCCGCGCTGGGCGCGCTGGCGGGTTGCGTCATCTCGCCCATCACCATGACGCACTACGAAATGGGCGCACCGCTGGCCATCAAAGGATTCGCCGCGGCCATCCTCGGTGGCATGGGCAATCCGATGGGTGCGGTGGTGGGCGGGTTGATGGTCGGCATTCTGGAGGCGTTCGCCGTGAGCTGGCTGCCCGCGGCCTACAACGACGTCGCCGCCTTCGCCGTGTTGTTGCTGGTTTTGTTTGTCCGCCCGCACGGCCTGTTTGGCCGGCCCGGTGGAGAAAGCGTGAGGGAACATTGAGTAAATGATGATGAATGAGATGAACACTCGCCCTCCCCATGAACCTCGCAGCCGCGGACGTCAGTCCGCGCACTCTTATTCTAATGAAAGTCAGCGCCGACTCACGTCGGCGGCTACAGTTCAAGGGTTGAACGCGCGAAAGGTAATTCCTGAATTCCATTTCCGTCCATGATGAACCACCGTCTCAAAACCTTGCTGCCCTTCGCGCTCTTCGCGCTCGTGCTGGTCGCGGTGCAATCCATCCTGGGCGCAGCGGGAAGGGAATACTGCCTGACGCAGCTCACCATGTCGCTTTACTACGCCATTGTGGTGATTGGCCTGTGCTTGGTGATGGGCTACGCGGGGCAGGTGTCGCTCGGGCACGGCGCGTTCTTCGCCATCGGCGGCTACACATCAGCCGTGCTGACGACTCATGACTTCTCCCGCTTCAACGCCGCCGCCTGGGCTGGTGCATTCCGGCAGGCGCACCTGTTGGTGACGAACGACGACCTTTACGGCAACCCGATCGTCACCGCCTCCCCGTGGGCCGCTTTCCTGGCGGCCATGCTCGCGACGTTGATCATCGCGAGCCTGATCGGCTATCCCGCGCTCCGGCTCAAAGGCCATTACCTCGCCATGGCCACGCTCGGCTTCGGCCTGATCGTCTACAAAACCGTCCTTGGCACCGCCCTCTTCGGCGCGGCGGACGGCATCAACGGCGTGCCGGAATGGAAGCTGGGCTTTGGCCTGACGGTGTCGGGCCGGAGTGCCTTGCGCGTTGAAAACTACTACCTCGCCGGCGCCCTGGTGCTGGTGCTGCTCGTGCTGTTGCGCAACCTCATCCATTCCCGCGTCGGCCGCGCGTTGCAGGCCATTCACGACCGCGAGACCGCCGCCGGTGCGATGGGCATCAACACCGCCGCCTACAAACTGCGCGCCTTCGTGTTGAGTGCGCTGCTCGCGGCGATGGCCGGCGTGTTTTTCACGCATTATACCGGTGGCATCGGGCCGTCGGAAGCCAGCGCATTCAAATCGGTGCGCTACGTCGCGTTGGCCGCGTCCGGCGGCATGGCGAGCCTCTGGGGCGTCACCGGCATGAGCACCCTGTTGAACTACCTGTCGCTCCGCGGACTGTTCGGCAGTTACGACAACGCCGTGTTCGGCGCAATTCTCATCACCATCGTTTCACTCGCGCCGGAAGGACCGCTCAAGCCGTTGGGGCTGTTGATGCAAAAGCTGATTAAAAAAGTTTTTGGTGCCCGGCAGATGAAAGCTGCCATGGAAAACAAATGAGCCAACATTCAACATCCAACATTCAACATCCAACGCCGAAGCGGCGTGGGTTCACGTACGCACTCATTCGATGTTCGCCGTTAGATGTTGCCTGCTTCACGTTTGTCAGAAAGGAGGCCGGAACATGGCGCTGCTTGAAGTAAACGATGTCCGGCGCAATTTCGGCGGCCTCGTGGCGGTGAACCAGGTTTCGTTCCAGGTCAACCCCGGCCGGATCAAGGCTGTCATCGGCCCAAACGGCGCGGGCAAGACGACCCTGTTCAACATCATCTCCGGCCTGCTCAAGGCTGACACCGGCCGGATCACCTTCAAAGACCGCTCCATCACCGGCTTCAAGCCGTATCAAATCGCCCGCGCGGGAATTTCGCGGACGTTCCAGAACCCGAGCCTGTTCTTCCAAATGAGCGTCCTGGAAAACGTGATGGTGGGCCGGCACCGCCGTTCGCGCTGCGAATTCGCCGCCTGCTGCCTGCGCCTTCCCGGCCAGCCGAAGGAGGAACGTTCCATCCGAGAAGCCGCGCTGGCGCAACTGGATTACGTCGGCCTCGCCCATCTCGCCGGGTTCCCGGCCGGCGGTCTCTCTTTCGGGCAGCGCCGCATGGTGGAACTGGCCCGCGCGCTGGCCACCGATCCCGAACTGCTGCTGCTCGATGAACCCGCCAGCGGACTGAACACCCGGGAAAAGGAAAATCTTGGCGCGCTCATCCGCCGCATCCGCGCCCGCGGCGTCACCGTGCTCCTGGTCGAGCACGACATGACCCTGGTGATGGATTTATCGGACGACATCCTCGTGCTGCACAACGGCACGGTCATCGCCGAAGGTTCGCCGGCAACGATTCAAAGCGATCCGAACGTCATCAGCACTTACCTGGGCGGGGAATTCCGCCCGCCCGGGGAAGTTGAACTGGCCCTGCTGAGCGGCCGCTCCTGAAATGTTATTGCAGGTCAAAAATTTGAGATGCAGTTATGGCAGCCTTGAGGTTGTCCATGGCATCAGTCTCCACGTGTGCGCCGGCGAGATCGTCGGCCTGCTCGGCGCGAACGGCGCGGGCAAGTCCTCGCTGCTCAAGTCCATCATCGGCCTGCTGCCGCCGCGGCAGGGCGACATCTTCATTGACGGCCGGCCCACGCACGGCCAGCCCGCCTGGCGCAGCATCAGCAATTCCACCGTGCTCGTGCCGGAAGGCAAAATGATTTTTGCCGACATGACCGTGCGCGAAAACCTGCTCATCGGCGGTTACCACAACCCCGACCGCAACCTGCAGCTCGACATCGTGCTCGACCGTTTCCCGCGGCTGCGCGAGCGGATCCACCAGTTGGGCGGCACGTTGTCCGGCGGCGAACAGCAAATGCTGGCCTTGGGCCGCGCGCTGATGGCCCGGCCAAAACTGTTGTTGCTCGACGAACCTTCGCTGGGTCTCGCGCCGCTCATGGTCCGGGACGTATTCAACGAAATCCGCAAGATGAAGGACCTGGGCATGACGGTGCTGCTCGTGGAGCAAAACGTCACCGGCACCCTGCAGATCGCCGACCGCGCCTA
This sequence comes from Verrucomicrobiota bacterium, assembly GCA_049510295.1. GTDB lineage: Bacteria > Verrucomicrobiota > Verrucomicrobiia > Limisphaerales > UBA11358 > UBA11358. The sequence continues at coordinate 63,998 of JBEKZC010000012.1, forward strand.
TGTGATGGAAACCGGCGAAATCATCCTGGAAGGCGAAGCCGCCGATCTCCTGCACAACCCGGAAGTCAAACGCGCCTACCTCGGCAAAGGCGGCCAGGAGCTCTGGCTGTGAAACGAACCGAATATCCAACATTCAACATCGAACATCCATTGCCCAATGTTCCTGCAATGTCCGAACGCCAGCCATTGGATGTTGAGCGTTGGATGTTGGTTGTTGGATGTTTTCCTTTTGACCACCTTTTTCGTGTGTTCAATGTGTTCCGCAATTTCTCAACCCCATCCTTTTTATGAACGTCTTTGACCGCCGTTACGAAATGATGCCGCGCGCCGAATTGGAACAGCTCCAGCTCGAACGCCTGCAGGCCCTCCTCGTCCGTCTCAAACGCAACGTCCGCCGCGCCCGCGAAAAAATCGGCGACACCCGCGTCGAATCGCTGGCCGACCTCGCGCATCTGCCGTTCACCACGCCGGAAGATATGGTGGAAAGTTTTCCCTACGGCATGTTCGCGCTGCCCATGCGCGAAATCATCCGGCTTCACACCACCGTCGGGCCGCAGGGCAAACCGCTCGTCATTGGCCACACGCGCAATGACCTCGCCCAGTGGGGCCGGCTCGTCGCCCGCCAGCTCGTGGCCATTGGCGTGACCGCCAACGACGTGGTTCAGATGTGTTTCGGCGGCGGCGTCTATGGCGCGGCCGGTTATCTATTCGGCGCGCAGGTCATCGAAGCGTCCGTCATCGCCGAGGATTCCGCCCACGTGGATTACCAGATTGCCACGCTGCAAAACTACCGGCCCACCGTCCTCATCACCACGCCGGGCAATGCCCTTGACCTCATGCAGGTGATGGAACAACGCCGCCTGGACCCGCAATCGCTCCACATCCGCACCGTCCTGCTCTCACGCCCGGTGGACCACGAAACCCGCGAACGGCTGGCCGCCGGGTTGTTCGCCAGGGTGCAATGCAACTTCGGCCTCGGCGAAATCCTCAATCCCGGCCTGTGCGTGGAATGCGGAGCCGGACATTTTCACGTCCACGAAGACCATTTTCTCGCCGAAGTGCAGGACGGCGAACTGGTGTTGACCACACTCTGCCGCGAAGCCCTGCCCCTCCTCCGTTACCGCACCCGCGTCCGCTGCGAACTCACCCGCGACAAATGTTCCTGCGGCCGCACCGGCGCCAGAATCGTGCCCGGCGAGCGGCTCGATGGCCGTCTGCGTGTCAACGAAACCCCGCTTTACGAAGGCCAGATTGCCGGAGTCCTCGCCCGGACCAGGGCCGCCGGGCAGCCTTTCACCGTCACCGTGTCCGAGCGGCGCATTGTAGTTTCCGTTGAAATTTCCGACGACCTGTTCGCCGATGCCGTCGGGCTTATCGAAGAACTTACGCGCGAAATCGAGTCCGAGTTCCTGGCGCGGCTCGGCATCGAAGCGGACGTGCGCTTCATTTCGCCCTGGTCCCATCTCCATCCCGGACCCGGGCCTGATGCCGGCAGCAAGGTTTGAAGCCCGGGGTGGTGGAGTGCTGGAATAGTGGAAAGTAGAGGGCCATCACTGAAAAATTCCTTTGCTCCTTCCACCCGCCACCGCGCGTGTATGGCTGATTTGGGTTATAGTGTCGGCGCTGTGTGCCGATTCATTCGAGCCACAGGCTCGACGCTACAGCAAATCAGGCCGCCGCCGCCAAGCAGTAAAACTTGACGTGCTTTTCATTTTGGGGTGGAGTAGTGGTCACAATCATCAAATCAGGCATTTAGTCATGTTTTGGGACCAAAAAAGCGAAACCCTCGATCGCGCCGCGTTGGAGCGGCTGCAGCTTAAACGGCTGCAGGAAACCGTCTGGCGCGTGGCCGGGCGCGTGCCGTTCTACCGGCTGAAATTCGCCGAACTGGGCTTGAAACCGGAGGCTATCCGGTCGCTCGCCGACCTGCGCCGCCTGCCCTTCACCACCACCGCCGACCTGCGCGCGAACTATCCCGCCGGCCTGCTGGCCGTGCCCTACGACGCCACCCTCCGCCTGCATACCTCCAGCGGCACCACCGGCAAACCCAAGGCGCTGTTCTTCTCGCGTCAGGACGTGGACAACGCCGCCGAACTGTGCGCGCGTTCGTTTGTTATGACCGGCATCACGCAGAAGGACGTGTTTCAAAACATGATGACCTATGGCATGTTCACCGGCGCGCTGGTCACCCACTACGGCGCGGAAAAAATCGGCTGCCTCGTCATCCCCGCCGGCCCGGGCAATTCCGAGCGGCAGTTGATGCTGATGCAGGATTTTCGGACGACATTCATCCACCTCACGCCCAGCTACGCGCTCTACCTTGCGACCTTCCTTGAAAAACACGGCGTTGACCCGCGGCGCGATCTCGCGTTGCGCAAGGCATTTGTCGGCGCCGAGCCGTACACCGAGGAAACCTGCCGGAAGATCGAGGAGGGCCTCAGCGTGGACGTTTACAACTCCTACGGCCTTTCGGAAATGAACGGCCCGGGCATCGCGTTCGAGTGCGGGCAAAAGCACGGCATGCATCTGTGGGAGGACCATTTCCTCATCGAGATCATTGACCCGCAGACCGGCGAACCGCTGCCCGACGGCGAGGCCGGAGAACTGGTGATGACGACGCTCACCCGCGAAGCCATGCCCCTGCTCCGTTACCGCACCCGCGACATTACGTCCATCATCACCAAGCCCTGCCCCTGCGGGCGCACGCATCGCCGCCTGAACCGCATCGCCGGCCGTTCGGACGACATGCTCATCGTGCGCGGCGTGAACATCTACCCGCAGCAGATCGAGCGCGTCCTGATGGCGCAGTCGGGAGTGGGCAGAAATTATCTGATCGCGCTGGAGGGTCTCGACGAGATGACGGTCAAGGTGGAACTGGCGGAAGCCGGTTTCGAGGGACAGGTGGAGCAGCTCATGAAATTGCAAAACCATCTGGCCGAGAAATTACGCACGGAAATCCTCATCAAACCACAGGTCCAACTCCTGCCGCCCGGTTCGTTGCCGGTGAGTGAAGGCAAGGCCAAACGTGTGATTGACAACCGCAAGCTTTAAGGCAACCGGATGAAAAATTTCCACGATCCCGGAATCGCACACGACCGCCTTGAATCCACTGTTGTTGGTAGGGCGGGCAGTCCCCTGCCCGCCGCAGGTCAACATATCTGTCACGGCGCGCACGGCTTGTCTCGCCGTAGCATTGCGAAGGCGGAAGTGACGCGCCCTGCCTTGGGGAACGGAATGCGTCCGAGCACCTCAGCTTAAATCCCAAGAAAGGAATCTCAAATGAACGACGTCAAACTGGTGGCTGCTTTTGCCGAGAACAAACCCGGGCAGGTCGCCCACTTCACCAAAATCCTTGCCAAAGCCAACATCAACATCCGCTGGCTCGCCGTGGCCAGCACCGGCCCGTTCGGCGTGATGAAGTTTCTGGTCAGCGATCCGGAGATGGCCTGCCAGGCCCTCAAACATGAAGGCTTCGTCGTTAAATTGGTGGACGCGCTCGCCATTGAAGTCCCGGACAAGCCCGGCGGATTGCATGCCGTGGCCGATTGTCTGGCCAGCCACAACATCAACCTCGACAACGCCTCCGGTTTCATCGCCAACAACCGTGCCATCATGGTCCTCGAAGTCCCCGACGTGGCCAAGGCCCGCGATGTCCTGCAAAAGCAGGGCTTTCGCGTGTTGGCGCAAAAGGAACTGCCGGTATAGCGGTCGCTCCGCGACCATTCGAAGTTGGATGTTGAGTGTTGAATGTTGAATGTTCGATGTTAAACCGCGTGGCGACCTGTCCACCAGAGTCCCGCTTTGCAGACGACGGTGGAAGCCTTACGCGGACTTGCCGCGTGAGGCGAAGTCTTTTACGCGGCCTTTCCCAGCAACGCCACAAACCATGCCGGCGGTCGGATCGGTTTGCCCCGGGTATCGGTGAACGCGTGGACCGTGTAACCACGAACCACCGGGCTGCCGGTCTCGTTCCGGGTGATTTCCACGTCGAAACGCAACCGCGCCCGCCCGTGCAATTCCGCCGTTGAAGTGATGCGCAGCAGGTCGTCATACCGCGCGCCGCCCTGGAATTCGAGATGCGCCTCCACCAGCGGCAGGAAAACGCCCTTTTCCTCCAGCGCCGCGTAAGTCATCCGCAACCGGTTCCGCATTAATTCCGTCCGCCCGCATTCAAACCATTCCAGCGCGCGCGAATTGTAGAACGTCCCCATCTGGTCCGTTTCACTGTAACGAACGCGCAACTGAAGCACATCTTTGAGTTTGTTCATGGCTCACCACCGGATGCAGCGCATACCATAGCGAAACAGCGGCCCCGCTTCCATCGCAAAGTGTAGCGGCAGCCATCCCTGGCTGCTGTATCGCCCGGCTTCCAGCCGGGTGGTCTGCCGTGGAAGCGAGGTCATGATGTGGATTCGGTTTAATCGCCCAAGCGGCAAGATGCCGCCGGATACGGCCGGCAGGATGCCCGCCGCTACAGATCGGTAGCACTGCCCCCGGAGCGCGGCTGTGTCACGCAAAGCGGGACCAGCCGCAGCAACTTCGCAAAATTGCCTGCTCGAATACGCCTGATGCCCGCAGAGCTTTTTATCGTGCTGCGGCTGGTGCTTTTTGTACACAGCCGCGCGCCCGCCTCACTTTCCTTTCCACCATGCCCGGATGTCGTCCGCAGCTTGATGCGCGAGCGAAGGGAAGCTCCGAACCGCCTCGCGCAACTCCGGGAAATAATGGACGGCCAACCATAGGAGAGCGGCGACAACCGCGAGCCAGACCACCGCATCCAGAACAAACACGAAGGACCAGGCCCATCTCGGCCGTCCCAAACCTCGATAGCACGCGCGTCGCGCTACTTTCAGCGGCCCCACGAGAATGCCGTAGGCGATGAACAGCAACAGTGCCGCGACCCACACCGGCACGTTTGCCGGCAGGGCCAGCCCGAACACGGCGCCGGTCGCCAGCAGCGAGATCAAAGCGCAGATCCACAGGACCTTCGCCGCGCCGTGCAGCAACGAGAGCAAGGGCAGCGCGAAGCCCATTCCGGGATGAATGGGAGCCTGCTCCTTCCAGTAGCAATGCCAATTATGCCGCCACTGATCCGCGTTCGCGCGCATATCCCGCTTGAACCGGCGCTTCCATTCGCGGCGCGCCTTGCGGTCCGGGAAACCCTTCATCGCTTCGTAATACCCCTCTTTCGCGCGTCGAATGAATTCTTGCGCCGTCGATGGGTCGCCAGACGCCGCCGCCTTTTCTTCCGGTGAACGTGCCTCGGGCACCACGATCGCCATCACCAGATAGACGAGCACCCCGGTGCCCCAAAACATCGTCAAAACAACGAAGGCGAGCCGCACGAGGGTCGGATCGATGTTCACATAGGCGGCAATCCCGTTGCAGACGCCGGCGATCATCGCGCCCTCGTGGATTCTATAGAGCCGCCTTGGCGTCCCGCCGCACCGCGCGGCTCGTTCTTCTCCCGCCGCCCCGTGTCCACTCGCGCCGCTCGCGCCCGGAGCCGCGGCTTCGCCCGATTCCGCCTCGATCGGCCCCATCTCCGCAAGGACAGCGGCAACCTCCTTCGTTACCACCACCGTCTTGTGACTGGCCAAAAGCGCGCGGAACTTTTCCGCGATCGCCCGCTCGATGTCCGAAAGGATTTCATCCCGATCCGGGTTGCCCTGCAGCCGTGCGGCCGCGGTCTCCAGATAGGCGCGCAGGGCATCATAGCCGCCTTCTTCCAGTTGATACGCGTTGCCGTCCAGATTGATCGTGATAACCTTGTTCATGGTAGGGATTGCCTCCGTTCTATTTTTGTCCTAGATTTTTCACCGTCCCGTTGATCTTGCCCCAATACTCCAGCGTTTCACGCAGCTGCTCCCGGCCCCGCGTGGTAAGCTCGTAATATTTGCGGGGCGGCCCGGTCTCGGATTCCTTCCATTCGTAATCCAGGAGACCTTCGCGGCGCATCTTGCTCAGCAACGGATACAGCGTGCCTTCCTGAGTTGCGAATTCGGTCGCGCTCAGTTGTTTCAATATGTCCGCCACGTAGACCTTTTCCGCCGCGATGATCTGCAGCAGGAGGAACTCGAGCAGTCCCTTCCGGATCGCGGAAAATTTTTCGTTCACGCTCATCGTTAAATATCTAACAAGCTACCTTTTTAGTAAAAGGTAGCTGTTCGTCCGAAAGGAGTCAAGAGAAAATTTCCTCGAAAAATTGTGTGTGTGTGATGAGGTTCGCCCTTATCGCGGGCACTGGGGGTGCAAACCTGACACTGCTGCCATTTTTCTCCCTCTCCTCCCCCAAAGGAGGAGAGGGATGGGGGGGGAATGTGGCCAGAACATGGGTGACAGATAAGGCCACAACATAGGTTACACTTGCTTGGATTTGCTCGGATGCTGGCGGACGTAGGCCGAAGGCCGGAGTCCACC
>JBEKZC010000120.1:0-3664 GCA_049510295.1 Verrucomicrobiota bacterium
TTGGTCGAATTGCTGGTGGCCATCGGTGTCATCGCAATTCTCGCCGCCTTGGTGTTGTCCGCGTTCAGCCGCACCAAGGCCACGGCACAGGCGATCACCTGCCGGAATAATCTGAGGCAATGGGGAACGGCAACGCACCTTTATGCGGCAGATCACGACGATCTCCTGCCGCCCGAGGGCAAGTCCGCCCCGCTCGAAACTGATTTGGCCGATCCCGGTTATCGCGCCTGGTATGTCCAGCTCCCGGAACAAATGAATCTGCCGCGCTATGCCGACATGCCGTGGCGCACCAATCGGACCATCCACCCGGAAAATTCAATCTGGATCTGTCCGGCCAATTCCCGCCGTTGCGATGCGAGTCCCAAGACAAACAATTTGTTTCATTACTGCCTCAATGATCACGTCAATGGCACTGGAACCAATAATCATCCAACGCAAATGGCCAACATCCGGCAGCCGAGCCAGGTGGTCTGGTTGTTTGACAACGGCGGGCTGGCCGCGGTCGCGCAGCAAAACAATGTTCACAGCAATCTGCACAACAAGGGCGCGCAGTTTGTTTTTGTGGACGGCCACGTCGCGCGTTTCCGCAACAAGGAGTACTGGAATTTCACCGCCGGTAAAGGCATCACCAATAACCCCGAACTGGTCTGGATTCCTTGAAACCGCGCTCACGGCGCGCGGCGGACGCGGAAGAATTTCACGTCGCCCGGCACGTTGGTCGCGAACGTGAAATCGGCGCCCGTCGCGGTGAGATTGGGCACAAACGGCGGCCAGGCGGCCAGGTTCGATGAGACTTCGACGTGGTATTGCCGGTTGCTGGCGGATTCCCATTTCAACGAGACGATTTGGTTCGTCACGCCGATGGAAAGCAGGCGGAACGGCGTGTTGAATGGATTGCCGAAAATCATGAACACGGGCAGATGGTCGGATGCGATTTTATTGTCGTTGCTGTATAGATTGGGCGGCACGGGATACAGCAAATCGGTGCGGAAAACCTGGCTGCTGACAATGTTCGAGAACAACATCGCGCACGGCAGGATGTAATCGTATCGCACCGTCGGACCGTTGTTGGTGTCCTGAATGGACCAGGTCAGTTCGCTGTCGGTGAAAGGATTGACGGCGGTGGTCAGTTGCAAGCCGGTCGGCGCACTGATCAAACGCTGAATGGACTGCGGATTGCTCGGCGGCGGCCGGAGAATGTCTTCATTCATGTCGCCACTCAACACATAGGGCTGCTGGCCGTTGGCCGGGAGATAGACCGTGGCGAAAAAATTGGAAACCGCGCCCGCCTCCGCCGCCCGTTTCGCCGACGAATCGGCATCCTGGGCCGATTTCAAATGGGCCGTGAACACGTGCAATGGCTGCGTTAAACCGGGAACGGAAATTTGCGCTTCGAATAAATCGCGCGTGAAACCCGAACTGCCATAGCCGTAGGGCGTGAGGTCGGAACCATGCAGCCAACTGGTCGAGGCGACGATGGGAAAACGGCTGAGGATGACACTCCGGATGAATCCGTCGTCCATGGAGTTGGTGACGAGGTAATAGCCCGGACGGAAGGCCGTGACAAAATCCGCCATCTGCGCCGTGCAATTGTTGGTGACCGGGATTTCGTTGAAGGTGATGATATCCGGGTTGAGGTATTGCATCTGGCGGCCGATGGCCTGGACGTGCCACATGTTCGTGCTCCAGTTGGTCAGGCCGTTGCCATGTGCGTTGTACGTAAGATATGAAAACGCCGGGGCCGAGGCGCACCAGACGCTCAAGGCGACCGGGTCGCTGATGGTCGAACCGACAGCATTGGTGACTACGACGGCATAAATGCCGGCTTGGGCAAAAGTCACACCGGTCAACGTGAGATTGGAACTCACCGCCCCCGGAAGGTTCGTGCCGTTGAGCTGCCATTGATAACTGAGCGGCGGCGTCCCGCTGGCACTCACGCTGAAAGTGACGCTCGCGCCGTTCGTCACGGTCTGATTTGGCGACTGGGATGTGATGGCCGGCGGTTGTCCCGACCCACTGGAAAACACGTCGGCAAAAGACGTGCCGACCCGCAGGTTGTCAATGCTCAAAGCTCCTTCACCGGTGCTCTCACGGAAGGCATAGCTGACCACGGTAAAGGTCGAAGCGCTTTCACTTGTTGAAATACTGGAATCGTTTTCCGATGCCGGATTGATCCACAATGTGCTGACCGAGTTGCTGTTCACCAGGCGGGTCACAACGGTGTAATCCGTATTGAGGTTTAAATCCGTGGTGTTCGTAGCTCCGGCAGCCGACCCATCGGTCGAAGAAATTCCCAGCCGGAATTTCCCCGGCGCGGGGCCGCCGGTCAGCGCCCAAATGCGCGCCCGAAAAGTGGTGGACGAATTTTTGAAATGCGCGAAGTAAGTGCCGCCACCGCTGGGCAGCGAGGTGAATTTCACCGTGAAACTGGCGTAAAACACGTTGGTCGTACCGGAAGCCAGGTAAGGCTGTCCGGCCAGGAGAGCGTTGACATCTTCCGTGTTGACTTCATTCAGCAGCACCCGGCCCGACTCGACTCTCACTTCGTCCGCCGAACCGCTGTGATGCGCCCACACGCCGCCGCTCACGGCTACCAAGAAACCGTCGGGATAACTGAAGGTATCGTTCAGCAGAAGCGCCGCGCCTGATAAAGTGGCGGAAAGAAGAATTGTCGCGATGCAAAATACAACTTTTTTCACAATGGATATAAAGCAGACCGCACAGCCCATCCGACCTGCCCGCTCGCGCCTAAAATCTCATGCCGGCCAAAATTGTAAATGCTTAACGTTTCCGTATAAACACCGGTTGTGAATATTTTTGTTTGGCCAAAAATTCCGCGCGCTTCCGCAGCGTCTCATCCGGCGCAAAATCCGACCACTCAACCCCAAATTCAACACGCCCGACATCGCCCATGGCCTTCTGCCAATCGGTCCGGGCCAGTGCAATCCCGATGCCTCGGGATTGCACTGAACCCTGGATCAACAGGCCCAATTTGTTCCGGCGCTGTGCCGCGCCGGCGATTTTTTGTCCGTTCCATAGCAAATCGAACCTTTCGTGGCCGGCAAAACACTGGCCCAGTTCGGAGTTCGGAGAAGCCGCGGACGCGAGCACGGTGGCGACCTTCAATTTTGCGAACGCCGCTTGAATCCATTCATGGACGCGGTGGTAGCTTTCTTCCGCCTTGAGCGAATGCCATTCGTGGCCGGGCGGAAACACGAGGCTGTAAGTCCAATCTGAGTCGTGCGGCACGATGCCGCCGCCGGTCAGACGGCGAATCAGCGGACGCAAATGCGTGGCGCGTTCAACGTCCGCATATTTCTGGAAATAGCCGAACGTGGCCGCCGGTTCCGTCCAGCCGTAAAACCGCAGCACCGGCCGGCCCAGGCGCGGCATGGCCTCCAGCAGCGCCTCATCCAGCGCCATGTTGAGCGCCGGGTCGCCGGGACCGGATTGCAATAAAAGCCAGGAGTTCATTCCTGTGGAATTTTCAAACCACGGATTGACACGGATGAACACGGATAAAATGAACGCGCCCCTCGCGGCACGGGGCATAGACATGGTTGACACGGAGGGCATAGACATGGTTGACACATTTAAGAGTTCAAGTTTTGAGGCGACGAGGTTTGGAAGGGCGAATGCCACCGGCATCACGGTCGTGGAGCGT
>JBEKZC010000121.1:0-3566 GCA_049510295.1 Verrucomicrobiota bacterium
CTCTCCGACAGCAGAAAGGATTTTCCACGGCATTCAAACCGTAGAGCAGCCTCGAACCAAAATGAAAACTGTCAACCATGTCTATGCCCTCATGTGTCAACGATGTCTATGCCCCGTGCCGTGGCGCTTATTTTATTAAACTCAAATCCCCGCCCTGTCCCTCTCCCCGCCTTGCGGGGCGAGGGAAATATTCCGCGCGCTTCGTCCCTTTGTGTTTAATCCGTGTTAATCCGTGAAATCCGTGTCTCTCCCAAACTTCAATGTCGCCTCCGGAAATTGCTTTCGTTAGACTCCGGGGCCGTGCTCAACCCCTTCATCCATTGGATTGAAGCCAAAGGGCCTTACGCGCCGTGGCTGTTTTTGGCGCTGTTCATCGTCGCGTCGCTCCTGATGATCTGGCGGCTGGAAGTTTTGAGCGCCAACGGCTTCGAAGGCACGGTGCTCGGCACGCTCGTCATGCCGTATTGCACCGGCATGGGCAACCTGATCTTCACGTTCATCATCGGGCGCACCGGCGGTCCCGGCGCGGACGTGATGACGAACTCGCTGGTCAACAACGTCACCAACATGACGCTCGTGCTCGGTTTGCCCGCGATTGTCTGGCGAATGAGCATATTGCCCCGGCAAAAGAAAAACGGCAAAACCGGCAGCAAGGCGCATGAACTCAACCGGCTTTCGCTGCTGCTCACGCTGATGGCGGTTTTGTTTTTCACCGGCGCAGTCTGGGCGCTCGGGCGCAAGGGGGAATTGAATTTCAACGACGGGCTGGTGCTGGTGGGGCTGTTTTTATTCTGGCAATGCTTCCACTTTTTTGAAGTGCTCAAGTCGAACGTGCGCCAGGGCAAATCACTGGGCTGGACGTTGCCGTTTGATCTGGCACTGCTGGGCATCGGCGCGTATGGCATTTACATCAGCACCGGCTGGCTGGTGCATTGGATTTCCGGCATCCACACCGGCTTCATCAGCGCCAAATATCTCGGCTGGCTCAGCGGCTGGTTGATGGTGCTGCCCAACGCCGTGCTCGCATTTTACTACGGCTGGCGCGGGCAACCGGAAACGGTCTATGCCTCGCAGGTCGGCGACGCGCACGTTTCCATCCCCTTGTGCCTCGGCATTTACGCGCTGTATCACACGATGGTCGTGCCGCCGTTTTTTCAAATTGGAATGTTCATCCTGCTCGGAGCGACGCTGGTGCATTTTTTCTTCGTCGCCCTGTTCGGACAATTGCCGCGCTTTATCGGCTGGGTGCTGGTCGCAGCTTACGGTTATTTTCTATACCGGGGCCTGCTGAACTGAAACCCGCCGTGCGGTCACAGGGGCTTTTTGAAAAACTGCGTGTCTCCGGAAACCGTCAGCGGATTGTCCCGCACCTTGTCGCTCAACTCGGCAAACGGCACCTGGGCGTTGAGCCAGCGCGGATTTTTCGTGATGGATTCCATGGATTCGGCGGTATTGTTGCAGATGAGGTAGGCGCCGGAGCCCAAAACCATGAACGACTCGAAACCCGTGCCGGCGCCGTACCGCGCAAATTCGAAGTCGCCCACGCCATACCTCCCGCCAACCAGCTCTGCGCGCAAGGCGCCCAAATCCCTCACGAAATTCTTCAGGAAATCGTCGTTGCGCGGGCCGTAGTAAACCAGCACCCGCGCCTTGTTTTCCGCGAGCGACACCACCGCCCATTCATCGAAAACGGTCCGCCCATAGCGCGAGTTCATCTGGTTCGCGCAGCTTCTGATGAAACTTTTGGCTTCGTCCAGCGTCATGGTGCGGATTCTTTGAGGCCAGAGCAAAGCACGTTTGCCGCCGGGGAACAAGAGAAATTCGGTCTTGCCCTCGCAAACGGGCGCATCTGCGCACTGCCCCGGAGCGCGGCTGTGTCCCGCAAAGCGGGAACCAGCCGCAGCCGCTTCGCAAAAACCAGCCTGTTGGAATACGCCTGATGCTACAGAGCTTTTCCACGTGCTGCGGCTGGTACTTTGCACACACAGCCGCGCTCCAATCTTGTTACGTTCGGGGCAGTGCGCGCGGATGCGTCCCTCGAAAACCGTCAAAAAAATCGCGGATGATCTCAAAAAATTTAACTGCACTGGCAGCGGCAAATTTATACGCTCCGGGAACATGCAACCGCGCACCCCGCCCGGAAACCAGCCGACAACCACGCTCGCCAAAAAAATGAAGGCGTGGTTTCACTGGCTGTTTGTCGTCCTGCTCGCCGCCGCCTTTGCGCTGGTGCTCGCGGCGAATGGCCTGTCGCTGGAGCTGCCCGGCCGGCCCGGCTGGCCGGAGGCGCTGCTGATTTTGCTGGCCGCGGTGAGTACGATCACCGCGCTCGCACGGCAGTTGGCGCTGCAAAATGTTTTGCTCGCCGCGTTCGTCATCGCGCTCATGGGCGGCGCGGTCCATGCGCTCGGCGCGACGATGGGAATTCCGTTCGGTCCGTTCCTGTTCGGCGCGGAAGCCGGACCGCAACTATTCAAAACGCTGCCGTGGGCGATGCCGTTGGTCTGGGTCATCGCGATTTTGAATTCGCGCGGCGTGGTGCGGTTGATTTTGCGTCCGTGGCGAAAAATCCGAAGCTACGGCTTCTGGCTCATCGGTCTGACGGCGGTGCTGACGATGTTGTTCGACCTCACCTTCGACCCGTTCGCCTCGCGGGTGAAACATTACTGGCTTTGGATGCCGACAAAATTCCCACTGACATGGCAGGGCGCGCCGCTGGTGAATTTTTTAAGCTGGGCGGTCGTGTCGCTGCTGATGCTGGTGTTTGTCACCCCGGCGCTCATCAACAAAAATCCGGCCCGGCGGGTGCCGGATTTTCATCCGCTTGCCGTGTGGCTCGGCGCGATTTTGCTTTTCGGGATCGCGTCTGCTTTGCACGGAATGTGGGTGGCCGTCGCGCTGGATGGGACCATTGCCGTTCTGGCGGCCACGTTTGCCATTCGCGGCGGGCGGTGGTAGGGCCGCGCCGGAGTTCTCCCGTCAGATTTCCGGACTTTCCGGCACGATATGTTTGGTGATCTTCAAGCGGGCCACGCGCGGCCCGTCCATCTCCTCGACGCGCAATTCGCAGGCGCCAATCGTCAGCGCGTCGCCGGTCTTCGGAAAACCGCCGAGTCTTTGCGTCACCCAGCCGCTCGCGGTGGCAACCGTTTCCTCGTGTTGCGTTTCACCGATGATTTTTTCCAATTCATGCAGCGGCAGCGTCCCGGCGGCCTCCCAAATGTTTTCACCCACGACCGTCAATTCGGACTTTTCCTGGTCGAATTCGTCCTGGATCTGACCGACGAGCGATTCGAGCACGTTTTCCAGCGTGATGATGCCGACCGTCCCGCCGTATTCGTCCACGACGATGGCCAGGTGCAATTTCCGTTCAAGAAACAACTGGAGCAGTTTTTCGAGGCGCGCGGTTTCCGGCACGTAAATCAACGGCCGCACGACCGGCAGCAAATCCGCCGCCGTCCGCGCCTTGTCGCGCGAGGCATAAAGGTCCTTGATATGCACGATGCCGCGCGTTTTGTCCAAATCGCCGCCCTCGCAAAGCGGAAAGCGCGAGTAGCGCGTCTTTT
>JBEKZC010000122.1:0-3492 GCA_049510295.1 Verrucomicrobiota bacterium
TCAAAGCGGGAATCATGTTCGAGGACACGTCCCAGGGATTTCTCCCAATGTACGCAGGAACTGTGAACGCAGGGAATGCGCCCTTGTTCTCGTCGGCGTAGAGCGTTACGGCGATGCCCCATTGATGATAATTGGAGGCGCAGTCGGCGACTTTTGCCCTGAATTTGGCGCGGCTTAACACCGGCAGCAACAACGCCGCGAGAATGCCGATGATCGCAATGACCACCAGCAGTTCGATCAACGTGAACGCCCGCCGTGGATTGTCACCGCCATTTGAGATTCGTTTCAAGTTATTTTCGGCCTCATCAAGATAATGTCCACCGAACAGCAAAACCGGACAGTTATTTTTTAATCCTTTGTTTTTTCGACCACGAGCATTTCAATCATCGCGATATGGGACGCTGGTGTGATTATATCCGGCGGAAGAACTGGTCGGGTGCATTCGGCCAGTTTGAAGCGCATTTTTACAGCCCGCCGTCGAAATACCAAGGCTGCCCGGGATTGTCCTGCCGCACCGAAAGATCGGATTTTTTTGACTCGCCGTTATTGAACCGGATTTCGTAGGGCACCCAGACTTGAGCATGCCCGGGCTTGGTGAACGGGTCGCCCAAACTGACGATTTCCAAACCGTTCAACATGCTTTTGGTTTGGTCGTCGAGTTTGGCGCTGAGAGGAAATCTCGGCGGACAGAGCTTGTCCACTTTGTTCCAATCCGCTTTTCCCAAGGCCTCAAAGAATTCCTTGGCAGTTTGTTTTGCCTGCGCGGACCGTTCAGGCGTCAGTGTTTGTGGAGCAATTTGGTTTGGCCGCACGGAATTGACCTTCCGGTGATTAAGCCAGATGAGGGGAGTGATGATAAGCGCGGCCAAGACGACCGCGGCGACGATGCCGATTTTAGTTCCTTTTGTCATAATGGGAGTCCTTTGATTTGTTTTTGTGTTTTTGAGCGAAAATGTCATGAAGAAGAGTTCGCCATGACGGTCCTGATGGTTCTCTTGATCGTTTTCTTTCTTGCTTCGGCTGCAGCGGGCCAACCGCCGCTGCAAGCGAACGATGGCTACATATTCATCCCGGCACACCGCACAAGCTTCCAAGTGAGCCTGGCACAGGAGCGATCCCCCTGGGCCGAGCAATCCCTCAAGCCAGGAGACCAAGTTCTCTTGAAACATGCCGCAGTCCATGTCTGCTCGGTTTGTCTGTCTGTCTGTCTGTCCCATACGACCTGCCGGACAAAGTTAATCGTCACTATATTAGTGACGCTGGACACGAGTTTGCGACATAACCCTCTACTTTTTTCAGCTTCTGTGCCATGCCCACCCGTATTTCATCAGCCGGATACTGCGGGATAGGGGATAATTTTGTCCGGCCCTGACAGGGCTGAATTATTTTAACGCTGACTGACCGTGGGCTGACGCCTGCGGCTGTTCATGTTAAGTCCTTTCGAGACTTGGTGGCAATGCCGGGTTGCTCCGTTGCGTTTGGAAGCTCCAGGAATTCACGTTGCAGAAACTCCGTATCGGGTTTAAATTAAGATCTAAGACTTCACCGTTTCAACGTTGATATGAAAATACTTCTCATCAGCCCGCGAACGCCCGACACGTTCTGGAGTTTCAAGCATGCCGTGCGTTTCGTTTCCCGGAAGGCGTCCATGGCGCCGCTGGGATTGCTGACGGTGGCGGCGATGCTGCCGCCGGAGTGGCAGCTCAAGCTGGTGGACCTGAACGTGGAGCGGCTCAAGGATGAAGACCTGCGTTGGGCGGATTACGTGCTGCTGGGCGCGATGCTGGTGCAAAAGGAATCCGTCCACGAAATCATGGCGCGGTGCGCGGCATGGAAAAAAACCGTCATTGCGGGCGGACCGCTGTTCACCACCGGCCACGAAGCGTTCCCGGAAATCCAGCACTTCGTTCTCGGCGAGGCCGAGGAAGTGATGCCCCAGGTCGTGGCCGACATGCAAAGCGGCCGGTTGCAGCCTGTTTATCGTTGCACGAACCGGCCGGAAATCACCCAAACACCGGTGCCGCGCTGGGACCTCATCAAATTCCGATATTACGTGACGATGGCCGTGCAGTTCTCGCGCGGCTGCCCGTTCGATTGCGAGTTTTGCGACATCATCGTGATGAACGGGCGCGTGCCCCGCACAAAAACGCCGGCGCAATTGATTGCCGAGTTGGACGCGCTACTCCGGCGCGGGTGGAAGGACATGGTGTTCATCGTGGACGACAATTTCATCGGCAACAAACAGCGGACCAAGACGCTGCTTCACGCGCTGATCAAATGGCGGCGGCGCACGCGGACCCGCATCGGTTTTCTCACCGAGGCGTCCATGAATCTCGCCGATGACCCGGAATTGTGCGCCCTGATGGTCGAGGCCGGGTTCAAAAAAGTCTTTGTCGGCATCGAGACACCCTCGGTCGAGGCGCTGGACGAATGTCACAAGCTTCAGAACCGGAATCGCGACCTCGTGGCCTCGGTGCAGACGCTGCAGCGCGCCGGGCTGGAGGTCATGGGTGGATTCATCGTGGGCTTCGACAGCGACAAGAGCGACATCTTCAAGCGGCAGTTTGAATTCATCCAGCGTTCCGGCGTGGCGACGGCGATGGTGGGATTGCTGAACGCGCTGCCGCAGACGCGATTGTGGCAGCGGTTGAAGCGCGAAGGACGGCTGGAAGTCGAAAGCACCGGCAACAACACCGACGCCGCGCTGAACTTCAAACCCAAATTGAACCGCGAGTTTTTGCAATCCGGTTACCGCGAACTGGTGAAGAAGCTTTACGAGCCGCGGCACTATTACCAGCGCATCCGGACGTTCCTCAAGAGCCATCGTCCGACCGGTCCACGACTGCACCTGTCGCGGGCGGATTGCATTGCCTTCCTGAAATCCCTCTGGGTGCTGGGCGTGTGGCACCGGGGACGCGTAGGATATTGGCGGCTGTTTTGGGGCACACTCATCCGGCGTCCACGTCACTTCCCGCATGCCATCGAACTCGCCATCCTTGGCTACCACTTCCGCCGCGTGGCCAACTCGCTGAGAACGCCCTCAGCCGGCAAAAGGTGATGGACAGCCTTGTTGCTTGACGTAAAAGTAAAATCACTTTCAAAAAAAGTTTGAGAAGGACAGGCCGGGTTTTTGATGGGCAAGCCAACCAAATCGTAATGTGAACTCAGGCGGGTTGTTTCCACCGGGAATTTTTTGATGAACGCTCGCCCACGGCCCTCTCCCCCGCGGAGAGGGAGAATCGCAGTCCCGTCTTTTAAATTGTCCGCGTTCTTGACATGAAGTCCACTGGACCGCGTTGGCAAAAAACGTGAGAACTATCAAGCAAGCGTACCAATGCTTTTCCCTCTCCTGGGGGAGAGGGGCAGGGTGGGCACGGGGCATAGACATGGTTGACACGGAGGGCATAGACATGGTTGACACATTTAAGAGTTCAAGTTTTGAGGCGACGAGGTTTGGAAGGGCGAATGCCACCGGCATCACGGTCGTGGAGC
>JBEKZC010000123.1:0-2623 GCA_049510295.1 Verrucomicrobiota bacterium
ATGCCGGTGGCATTCGCCCTTCCAAACCTCGTCGCCTCAAAACTTGAACTCTTAAATGTGTCAACCATGTCTATGCCCTCCGTGTCAACCATGTCTATGCCCCGTGCCCACCCCGGCCCTCTCCCCCCGGGAGAGTGAGAATTGCCGTCTGTCATTTGGCAAACCGAAGATTTTCTGAAGCGAGCACGAAAAACGGCGATAATGGAATAGCGGAAAAAATACGGAAACGCACGAACGCTGTTCCTTCCCCGGGGGGAAGGTCAGGATGAGGGCGAGCTAAAATAATCTCCGCGCCTTTGCGCCTTTGCGTTAAAGAATTTTTCGTGTAATTTTCGCGCATGAAATATCGCGAACTCGGCCGCACCGGCTGGAAGGTCTCGGAAATCAGTTTTGGCGCCTGGGCCATCGGCGGCACCTGGGGACCCGTCGAGGACAAGGAATCGCTCGCGGCCCTGCATCGTGCGCTGGATGGCGGGGTGAACTTTTTCGACACGGCGGATGTTTATGGCGACGGCCACAGCGAACGGCTGCTGGCCAGACTGCGCAAGGAACGGAAGGACAAATTCTACATCGCCACCAAGGCTGGTCGCCGGCTCGACCCGCACACCGCCGACGGTTACAATCGTCAGAATCTCACGGCGTTTGTCGAACGCAGCCTGAAAAACCTGGAAACCGACACCATTGATTTGCTGCAACTGCATTGCCCACCCCCGGCGGTTTTTTACCAGCCGGAAGTGTTCGGCATCCTCGACGACATGGTGAAGGCCGGCCAGCTGCGGCATTATGGCGTGAGCGTGGAAAAGGTCGAGGAGGCGCTCAAGGCCATCGAGTTTCCCGGCGTGCAGACGATCCAAATGATTTTCAACATTTTCCGGCAGCGCCCGGCGGAATTGTTTTTCCCGGAGGCGCAACGCCGCCGCGTGGGCATCCTCGCGCGCGTGCCGCTGGCATCGGGCATGTTGTCCGGCAAAATCACACGCGCGAGCACGTTTGCGAAGGACGACCATCGGAATTTCAACCGTCACGGCGAGGCATTCGACCGCGGCGAGACGTTTTCCGGCGTGGATTTCGAGACCGGCCTGCGCGCGGTGGAGCAATTGCGTCCGCTCGTGCCCAAAGGCGCAACCCTGGCACAACTGGCCTTGCGCTGGATCCTGGAATTTCCGGCGGTGACGTGCGCGATTCCCGGTGCGAAACGTCCGGCACAAGTGGCGGAGAACATCGCGGCGTCAGACTTGCCGCCGTTGTCCGCCGACGCGATGGAAAAAATCCGCGCGCTTTACGACGCACAGATCAAGCCGTTGGTGCATCCGTATTGGTGAAGGTGGAGCGTCGGGCCTGCGGCTCGATTTAATCGGCGCACAGCGCCGACACTACAACTCGTTCCAATCCGCATCGTCCTCGTTCCCGGCTTTTGTTTTCGATTACGAGAACGAGGACGACGACGAGGACGATTGAGAATTGAAGTCAATCCGCCTTGCTCCCCTGCCCGTTTTGCGCTAGTTTGCGGGCGTTATGGAAAATTCGTCTTTTTCTTCGCCGGGCGTGCCGCCACCGTTGACGCCGCCGCCGATCATCACGCCGCCACCGCCGGCCAAACCGCGCAAGAGCCGGGGCTGGATGATTTTTGCGATCATTCTGCTTGTGTTGCTGTTCATCAGCCTGTTCGGAAATTTCACGCAATTTATCTCACGCGCGTTTGGCTCCGGATTCAGCCGGGGCAGCTTCCGCACGAGCATGGCGCGCGAAGTCGGCCCGCGGCTTGAGGAATGCCTGCTCAAAGACAACGATGCGCGCAGCAAAATAGCCGTGGTCACCGTGGACGGCATCATCACCGATAACGCCAGGGACCCGGCCGGCAACAACATGGTGGACGTCATCAAGGCGCAGCTTGACCGGGCGAAGGATGATGACCGGGTCAAGGCGGTGATTCTCAAGGTGGATTCACCCGGTGGCGAGGTGATGGCCTCGGACGAAATCAGCAAAGCCATCGCGGATTTCCAGACGGACGATCCGGTTGAACCGGGCAAGCCAGGCAAACGGGGCAAACCGGTGGTCTGTTCGATGGGCAGCCTGGCGGCGTCGGGTGGTTATTACATTTCCGTGCCCTGCCGCTGGATAGTGGCGAACGATCTGACCATCACCGGCAGCATCGGCGTGGTCCTGCACAGTTGGAACTATCGCGGACTGATGGACAAGGTCGGCCTCGCGCCGGTGACTTACAAGAGCGGCCTGTACAAGGACATGCTCAGCGGCGAGCGCAGCACGAATGAAATCCCGGCGGAGGAACATGCCATGGTGCAGGGCTTGATTGACGAGACGTATCAAAAATTCAAGAACGTCGTCGCCGATGGCCGGAAATACGCGCATGAGAAAAACAAAACCGAAGGCCACGCGCTCGTTAACAATTGGACCAATTACGCCGATGGCCGCGTGCTTTCCGGAACACAGGCATTCAAGTATGGCTTCGTGGACGAACTCGGCAATTTCGATGACGCGGTGAAAGCCACGAAAAAAATCGCCGGCATCCACAACGCCAACCTGATCGAATACCGCGAGCGCTACGACATTTCCGAGTTTCTGCGCCTCTTCGGGCAGAGCGACTCCGCGCACAACATCAAGC
>JBEKZC010000013.1:0-69551 GCA_049510295.1 Verrucomicrobiota bacterium
GGGTGGAAACAGAAATTGTTGGCCGTAGTCGGGAGCGATGGGTTGTGCCATGTCTCTCAGACGCCAACCGCCGCGATTCATTCAAAAATTTGCCGGAGTTTTGAGACAGTCTCTGCCGCACGGCCCTACCGTCCGGAATATGCGCCGATTATTATCGGAAAGCGGTCTTACAAATGGCTCAGCAGCAACCCGGGCGCGCAACCGAGGAGAACCACCAGCACCGCCAGCAGGACCAGCGCCAGCATCGTGACCGATGGGACCTTGATGGCGGGCGCATTTTCGGCGGCGTCCAGCACGTAAGCCTGTTTCAACACCTGCAGGTAGTAATAGAACGACACGGCACTCATCAGGATGGCCAGAATCACCAGCCAGAGCAGGCCGAGATGTTCGGCGTCCGTGCCCACCACCGCGCTGAACAGGAAAAATTTTCCGATGAAACCCGCCAGCGGCGGAATGCCGGCCAGCGAAAGCAGGAACACCAGCAGGCACAACGACAATCCGGGTGCGCGCCGGCTGAGTCCGGCGAAATTTGAAATGGCATCGCCGCCCGTCGCCGCTTCCACCACCGTCACCACGCCAAATGCGCCGAGCACCGTCAGCGCATAGGTGATGACATAAAACAGCAGCGCGCTCCGGCTTGACGGCGTATTGGCCAGCACGCCGAGCAGCATGTAACCCGCATGGGCGATGGCCGAGTAAGCCAGCAGCCGTTTCACACTCGACTGCACAATGGCCGTGAGATTGCCCAGCACCATCGAAAGCGCCGCCACCACGGCAATTACCGGTGTCCAGCCGGACACATAGCCGTGCCAGACCGCACTGCCTTCCGCACCGGCAAAACCCATCGTCATGATTTTGGCCAGGATGTAAAAGCTGGCGACCTTGGAACCGGAGGCGATGAACGCCGCGCTCAGCGTGGGCGCGCCTTCATAGGCGTCGGGCGCCCACAAATGAAACGGCACCGCCGCGACTTTGAAACCAAACCCGATCACGGTCGTGACGATGGCCACGAGCAGCAATGGATCCATTTCCTTGCCGGCTACGTTGGCGGCGATTTGCGGCAGGTTGGTCGAGCCGGAAAGCCCGTAAAGCAGGCTGAAACCGAACAGCAGGAACGCCGCGGACATGCCGCCGAACAGGAAATATTTCAACGCCGCCTCGCTGGAACGGGCGTTGCGCTTGTTGAACGCCGTCAGGATGTAGAGCGAGAGACTGGCCAGTTCCAGCGAGATGAAAATCATCAGAATGTCCTCGGCGCTCACCAGGAACATCAGCCCGATCGTGGCGAGCAGCACCAGCGCGAGATATTCGCCGACGTGCTCGGTGAATTTGCCGGACGTGGAAATCATCACCGTAAAAATTGTCAATATCAGCAGCACAACCTTCAGGAAATTCGTCAACGGGTCCACGACCAGCAGGCCGTGCAGCGGGTCGGTCTGCCCGTAATGGGTGAACGAGAAAATCGCCGCCATCAGGCAGCCCAAAATGGACACCATCGCGCCGGTTCTGAAACGCCGCGCGATGGATTCCCCGCGCAAGGCGATCAAATCCACTGCCAGCACCATCAGCACCGTGATGGCCAGGGCGGTCTCCGGTGCGGCCAGTTGAAGGACCTGGAGGTAGTTCACAGCGAACCTCCCCCCTTCAACAGCCGCTCAAAAAGCGGCGAGTTCCAGCACGGCTGAATCCAATTCAACAAGAGGCCCGGGAAAAGCCCGATGATGAGTGACGCAGCGATGAACATCATTGCCCCGATACGTTCCGGCACCGAAATGGGTTCCAACGGATGGTCGTGGCCGGATTTGCCCGCCGCTGGTGCGTCCGAATAAAACGCCTTTTGCATCGCCCGCAGGATGTAGGCCATCCCCATCACGATGCCAACGCCCGCCAGCATGGTCATCTTGGGAAACACCGTCCACGCACCCCAGAGAACCTGAAGTTCAGCCACGAACCCGCTGAAGCCGGGCAATCCCATCGAAGCCACGCCCGCCAGTACAAATGTCACCGCTGCGAACGGCAGCCGCCGGCCGAGTTGCATCGTTTCCAGATCGTTGAAATCACGCGTGTGTGTCCGGTCATAGACCATGCGGCCCACGACGGCGAACAGCAGCCCGGCGATGATGCCGTGCGAGAACATTTGCAACACCGCGCCGCTGAGGCCGATGGTGTTGAGCGTGGCCAGACCCAGCAGCACAAAACCCATGTGACTCACACTGGAATAACCGATGACAAACTTGAAATCCCGCTGCACCAGCGCCACGCCCGCACCATAAACGATGCCGATGACCGCCAGCGCGGCGATTTCGTTCTGCCACATGCGGACACCCTCGGGAAACAGCGTCATCGCCACGCGCAGGCAGCCGTAGGCGCCGAGTTTCATCACCACCCCCGCCAGCAACATCGAGCCGGCGGTGGGCGCGGCGACGTGACCGGTGGGCGCCCACGTGTGGAACGGCCACAGGCCCGCCAGTATCGCGAACCCGACAAACATCAGCGGGAACACCCAGTGCTGGAAACCAAGCGGGAACGACACTTTCGACAACTCCAGCAAATCGAGCGATGCGTGGCTGGTTTGCGCGCGGGCCACCACCCAGGTGGCAATCAAACCGATGAGCACGAGATGGCTGCCGACAAATGAAAAGAGCACCAGTTTCATCGCGCCATATTCCTTGCGCGTGCTGCCCCAACGCGCGATGAGGAAATACTTCGGGATGATGGTCAGTTCGTAAAACACGAACAATAGCAGCACGTCAAAACTGAGGAACACGCCGTACACGCCGCCGATCAATGCGAGGTAGAAGGCGAAAAATTCTTTCGTGCGCTTTTCAATGTTCCACGAAAATAAAATACCCGCAATGGCCGCCAGACCGGTCAAAACCACCAGCACCAGGCTGATGCCGTCGGCGGCCAGATAATAACTCGCACCGAGTGACGGAATCCACGGAACTTTGACAATCGTCGCGACGATGCCCGGATTCGGCTGCTGCACCGCACCGGCAAACGCCACCACGCAGCCCGCGATGGCCGTCAACAAGGCAATGATGCGCGCCGCCCGTGCCGCCTCGCGCGGCAGGAGCATCAGCACCAGCACCCCGATGAATGAAATGTATATCGTCCAGGCTAACATGGTAAAATATGCGCCATGGCAACACACCGGTGGAAATTGTTTTGCCCTTTCAGGGCGAATAGCTCTTTTAACCATTCAACCCAGGGCGGCGCTTCGCTCTGCCCCGGGCTTTCTTGTTCCGGCCTTTCAGGCCGCCATTTGCCGCGCCAAAGGCGCAAGGCATGACAGCCCAGGGCAACGCCTTGGGGACAACGTTCATCAAACAAATTCAAGCCCTGAAAGGGCGTCACAAAATCAATCCCACACATAACGTTCATCAATCGGCACATTGTATCGTTTGCAGAATTCACGGAATTCCATAATGAAATCACGCTTCTTGTGATGCCCGGCCTGCCCTTCGATGTATTCACGCACTGTATCCACGTTGGACTGGCTGACGGAAAACACGCCGTAACCGTTCTGCCAGGCAAAATCCACCACGCCTTGCTCCTTCATCCACTTGCTTGAACTCTTCTTTACTTCCTCCACCAGCTTGCAGGCCGCCAAGTTCTTCGAAAGCTGGCATAGAATGTGAACATGGTCAGCCACCGAACTGATCTCCAGCGCGGGCGATTTAATGTTTTTCAAAATGCCAGCCATGTAGCCATGCAACCCCGCACGTACGTCATCGGCAATAAGCGGACGCCGCTCTTTCGTGCTCCAGATGACGTGAATCAAAATGTTGGCGAGAGATTGGGGCATTTTGTTTCGCCCTTTCAGGGCTTGTTTAACATTTGTGATTCGCAACCCAGGGCGTTGCCCTGGGCTGTCTTGTTCTGCGCCTTCGGCGCGGCAATGTGTTTATCCGTGTTCATCCGTGGTTAAAAATTCAATTGTTGAACCATTTTCACGACGGTCGCGTCGATCACGCCCAGCACCAGTTGCGGCCAGAGACCCACCACAAACATCAGCGCGATGGCCGGCAGCACCAGCAACCGCTCGGACAGCGTGAGATCCGGCATTTGCGCCCAACGTCTGTTCAACGGCCCGCAAAAAACGCGCTGGATGATGGTCAGCAAAAATATCGCCGTCACCAGCAAGCCGAGCGTGGACAACGCCGCCGCCCACGGCGCCAGCGGGAACACGCCCTTGAAAATCAAGAATTCACCCACAAACCCGTTCAAGCCCGGCAGTCCCAGTGACGAGAACAGCGCGATGCCCATCAAGCCGGTGAACACGGGAACGATCTTGCGGATGCCGCCAAAATCCTCCAGCCCGCGCAGACCGCCGCTGCGTTTCTCGATGAGCCACACAAAGAGGAACAGCGTCGATGCCGTGAGCCCGTGGTTGAACATTTGCAGCAACACGCCGTTGAGTGCCGCGGCCTTCTGCAGTTCCGGCTGGTTCACGCCTGTCGCCGCACCGGTCACCGCGAACAGCGCGAGCAGGCAGTAACCGAGGTGGTTGATGGATGAATAGGCCAGGATGCGCTTGAGATCGCGCTGGGCAAATGCCGCGCAGGCCGAAAGCACGATGGTCAGCACCGCCAGCCACAGCAACGGCGTCAGCACCAGCCGTATCTGCTCGGGAAAAATCGGCAGCAGGACGCGCAGAAAACCATAAACCCCCATCTTGGACATGACGCCCGTGAGCAACATGGTCACCGGGCCGGGTGCCTCGGCATACGCCGCCGGCAGCCAGGTATGAAACGGCACAACCGGCACCTTCACCGCAAACCCGAGGAACGCGCCGAAGAAAACCAGCAGGCCGATGTGTGATTTCCAGCCGATGGCGTCGTCTAGTCTGGCCGTGATTTCACCGCGCTTGGCCATGTCGGCGAGTTCAATAAAATCAAAACTGCCCGTCGCCAGCCGGATGGCCAGGAAGCTCAGGAGCAACGTCACGCTGCCAACCATCGTGTAAATGAAGAACTGCGTTGCTGCCGGGCCGCGTCCGGATCCGCCCCAAAGTTTGATGAGGAAGAACGCCGGAATGAGCACCAGTTCCCAAAACAGGAACCAGTGGAAAAAATTCAGGGCGGTGAACGTGCCGAACAACCCGGCCTGCAGCCACAACACCAGCGCGTAAAAAATGTGTGCGCCACCCTGGGCAGGGCGCGACACTCTCCCGCTTTGCGGGACGCCGTCGTCGCCACGCACACCAGCGGCGGGCAGAGGACTGCCCGCCCTACCATCAAACATGCTTCCTGACGCCAGCACCGCTAGCGGTGTGACAATCGCCGTCAGCAACACCATCAACAGGCCGAGGCCATCCACGCCGAGGAAATACTGGATGCCGAGCGACTTCACCCATTCGTGTTTCTCGACGTATTGCAGGTCGCCAGAGGAGGCATCAAAATGTTTCCAGAGGCACAGTGCTTCTGTGAGGGCCACAAGGCTGAAAAACAATGTCAGCCCGCGCGCGAGCCGCTTTTGTTCCGCGCCCAGCCCGGCAACGATGATGCCACCAAACAGCGGGACGAGGATCAGGATGGTCAGCCAGGGCAAAGTGTTCATGCCTTGCGCCCCCAAATCAGAAAGAGAATCAGCACCACCAACGCGACGCCGATGACACGGAGATAGGTCTGAACACGGCCGGTGTGCCATCTCGAAATTTCGTCGCCGCCTTCCCGCAGGGTTTCACAGCCGGTGTCGAAACCGAGGTCCACCACGAATTCATCCGTGAAGCGGTACAGCCGCGACAGCCCGAGAGTCACCCAGGTGACCAGCAACACCATCCCGCCCCAAATCCAACGGTCGAGGAAATCGCAAAACCGCGCCGCCCAGGCGTTGAACCGGACAACAGTTGCGTCGTAGATTTCATCCACGAAATATTTGTTCTCCAGCAACCGGAAGACGGCCGGCTGCGCGACCTCCAACACGTCGGGTTCTTCCGCTGTTTTGCGCTGATGTTTTCCGTAGAACCACCAACCAAGGCCAAGTCCGGCAAACACAATCACCGCCGAGACCAGCATCAGACCAAGCGTGCCGCCTTCCGCCAGCTTGTTGAAATTGAATCTGGCCGGTTCGCCGTTGAGGAAACCGTCAAACCATGGCCAGGCCGGCGTCCCAATGAAGCCCAACAAAATGGCGAACCCCGCGAGGATGACGAGCGGGACGGTCATGACCGCGGGGCTTTCGTGGGGTTCTCCTTTTTCTTCGTAGCAGCCGACGTGAGCCGGCTCTGACTTTTTTTGGGGTCCCGCATGCGAGAAAAAATGAGCGGACTGACGTCCGCTGCTACGATATTGGCCGAAAAACACCAGCGCAACCTGCCGCGTCATGTAAAACGCCGTGAGCAGCGCCCCGGCGCAACCGAGATAAAAGGGAATGTGCGACACCGGCCAGCCGTGCGCCGAGTGGAGGATTTCGTCCTTGCTCCAGAAGCCGGAAAAGAACAGCGGAAAACCCGACAGCGCGAGCATGCCAATGGCATAAGTCGCAAATGTCACCGGCATGAATTTTTTCAGCCCGCCCATCTTCCGCACGTCCTGCTCCTCGTGACAGCCGTAGATGACCGAGCCGGACCCGAGGAACAACAGCGCCTTGAAGAACGCATGCGTGATGAGATGGAACATGCCGACCGCCACGCCGCCGACGCCCAAGCCGAGCATCATGTAACCGAGTTGCGAAACCGTGGAGTAAGCCAGGATGCGTTTGATGTCCGTCTGCGCCACGGCAATGGACGCGGCAAAAATCGCCGTGAGCGCCCCGATCCATGTGATGACTTTCAACACGAACGAGACGGGCGAGGCTGGTGTCTCGATGTTGCGCTGCCCCTCACCCCGGCCCTCTCCCCCGGGGAGAGGGTGAGTCGTCGTCCGTCCTTCTGTTTTCTGAACCCCGTCCGACATCGCACCCGGATTCGATTCGCCAACCGGCTGACGATGATTCTCCCTCGCCCTTTCGGAAAGGGAGAGAGCCGGGGTGAGGGTTCGCTCTGCGCTCGCAACAACAGCCGGTTTCGAAAACCGCGTTGTATCAGCAGCCGCAAATTGTTCCGATGTTGCCGACATCAACGGATAAACCCGCGCCACGAGAAAAACACCTGCCGCCACCATCGTTGCCGCGTGAATCAGCGCGCTGACCGGTGTGGGGCCTTCCATCGCGTCCGGCAGCCAGACGTGCAGCGGCAATTGGCCGGACTTGCCGACCGCACCGAGAAAAATTAACAACGCGATGGCCGTGGATACCGCCATGCCGGCGGCGGTCATGTGCGTGACCATCGCGGTGAGGGCGGATTGTTCGAGGCAGCCGTTGCCGTTCGCGTAAAAATTCAACGTGCCGGCCTCGGCGTAGAGCCAGACCATGCCCAGCAACAGGCCGAGGTCGCCGATGCGCGTGGTGATGAAGGCCTTTTTCGCCGCCGCCGCCGCGCTCGGCTTGTGATACCAGAAACCGATGAGCAGATAGCTGGTCAGGCCGACGATTTCCCAACAGACAAAGAACAGGAGCAGGTTGTTGGCGATGACCACGCCGAGCATCGCCGCCGCGAAGAGCGACATAAAGCAGAAGAACCGCATGAAATTTTCGTCGTGCGCCATGTAACCGACGCTGAAGATGAAAATCAGCAGGCTGACGAATGAAACCATCACCAGCATGATGGCCGTGAGCGGGTCCAGCACCCAATCAAGGTGCAGCCATTGCCCACCGAACTGGAGCCAGTTGAAACCGGCGACTTCGCGGAATACGCCACTTTCGCCGTGGTGGAGGAGCGTGGCGCTGAACGCGCACAGCGAAAGCAGGAACGCCATGACCATCGAACCGATGGCCAGCGTCGCCGCGAGCTTGCGCTGCCATTGTTTGTTCACGGCAATCACGCCCGACGCCGCCAGCGGCAACACCGGAATCAGCCAAAGATTTTGAGCTATCCAAGTCATGCAAATTGAAACGCAAAGACACAGCGCGGCGAAGCCGCAACCAAATCCTTTTGGACTGCGGCGGGAAGCGAAGCGCCACGCCGCTTTGGAAGCTCTGTCCGCAGTCGAAAAGCGGTGTCGCCGCTGCGCTCTGCCACCGCAATCCAAAATCCTCGCGGCGCACGATGATTATGAGGGATAGCACTGCAAAAACGCGAAGGCATATGGACTGGAGCGCGGCTGTGGTCGAAGACCCAGCCGCAACGTGCCGACATGCCGGAGTGCTGCGGCTGGTGCTGCGCACACAGCCGCGCTCCGTTGCTTATTTTTGCGGACTTCTTAAGTTTCATCCCTTTAAATCTTTAATTTCATCCAGATTGACAGTCCGGTAATGGCGGTAAATCGCGATGATGAGTGCCAGGCCCACCGCCGCCTCCGCCGCCGCAATGGCGATGGAGAAAATCACGACCATCATGCCGGACAACGCCTCGGGGTGCGGACCGTAGCGCCAGAACGCAATGAAATTCAGGTTCGCCGCGTTCAGCATCAACTCGATGCCGACCAGTGCGAGGATGGCGTTGCGCCGCGTGACCGCGCCAGCCAGGCCGATGGCGAACAACAACGCCGAAACGAGAAGGCAACCTTGAAGCGGAGTCATGCGTGACCTCCTGACGAGGATGGAGGATGGAGGATGGAGGATGGTCCAGATGGTTTCTCCATCTTCAATCTTCCATCTTCAATCCTCGTTTTCTGCGGCTCTTCCTTCATCGCGATGATGACCGCGCCAATCAACGCCGCCGTCAGCAGCAGGCCGATGACTTCGAGCGGCAGGACGTATTGGGTCATCAGCTGGTCACCGATGTTTCTGACCGTGGCCTCGGGCGCGGGCGACATTTCTTTGGGCAGGCCCGTACTGTTCAGCGCCGCCCAGCCGAGCGTGGCGAAGACGACAGCGGAAACCAAAATTCCGACAATCCAGCCGGGCGCAAGAATGGCCTGGTTCGGCGTCGCATCGCTGCGCGTCAGCAAAACCGCGAACACGATGAGGATGGCGACCGCGCCGACATAGACGAGGATTTGGGCGAAGCCGACGAACTGCGCGCCGAGCTGCAGGTAAAGCGCCGCCAGCCCGGCCAGCGCCACCACCAGCGACAGCGCGCAATGCACCAGGTTGCGCAGGCTCATCGCCGCCGCCGCGGCAAAGAGCGTCACAAATGCGATGATGACGAATGCGGGTGACACGGGAGTTTAATCGGCGAAGCGATAGGTGCGTTTGCCGAGTTTTTGATTTCGCATCAATCCCCAACCGAGGATGGCATACGAGCCAGAAATCAGGGCCGAGCAGACCGCCCAGCGCAGCGGACCCGCGCCCATGAAATGCCAGAGTCCGGCCGCGACGATATTGACCAGCGACAAGGGCAGCATGAATTTCCAGGCGAAATTCATGAGTTGATCCATGCGCAGGCGGGGCAGCGTGCCGCGGATCCAGATGAAGATGAAGACCAGCGCCATCAGCTTGGCAAAGAACCAGACATACGACGGCACCCAGGTGAGGAACGAAAGCGGTGCCGTCCAGCCGCCCAGGAACAGCGTGATGCCCAGCCCGCTCACGGCAAACATGCCGAGGTATTCACCGAGGAAGAACAGCGCGAATTTGAAGCCGGAATACTCCGTGAAATAGCCCGCAATGATTTCAGATTCCGCCTCCGGCAGGTCGAACGGCGTGCGGTTGGATTCGGCCAGCGACGCGATAAAGAACAGGATGAACCCGGCCAGGCCCCACGGCGTGAACACAAACCAGTGCGCCAGACCAAAGAGGTAATGATTTTGCGCCGCGACAATGTCCACGGTCTTGAGCGAGCCGACGATCATGATGACCGTGACGGCGGAGAGGATGAGGGGGATTTCGTAGCTGATCATCTGCGCAATCGCGCGCATGGCGCCCAGCAGCGAATATTTGTTGTGGCTCGACCAGCCGGCCATGAACACGGACAGCTCCACCGCCCCGCCCACGGCGAAGAAAAACAGCACGCCCGCGTCAAAATCCGCGGCGGTCATATTGCGTCCAACCGGCAACACCGCGTAGGCCAGCAACACCGGGATGAGCAGTACGACCGGCGCAAGAAAATGCACCACCTGGTCCGCCGCTCGCGGCACGATGTCCTCCTTCGTGAGCGA
This sequence comes from Verrucomicrobiota bacterium, assembly GCA_049510295.1. Lineage (GTDB taxonomy): Bacteria > Verrucomicrobiota > Verrucomicrobiia > Limisphaerales > UBA11358 > UBA11358. The sequence continues at coordinate 10,083 of JBEKZC010000013.1, forward strand.
TTTGATCCCGTCCGGTATGAACTGGCCGAAACCGCACAGGCGGATCTTCGTCAACGGAATGCCCACGCGATTGGGACCGTAGCGGTTCTGGATGCGGCCGAGGCCCTTGCGCTCAATGACCGTGACAAAGGCGAACAGCGTGGCGAACACCAGCGGAATGAACGCAATCGAAACCAGGGCGGACACGAACGGCTGCCAGGCGTCGGGGCAAAACCCCACCGCCTGATGCTTCAAAGTGACAAAAATCTGATCCAGCGTTTCAAACATGATCCCGCCCGCTGAGTTGCAGAATTAATTCCAGCATCATTAATTATTCTTCGCAAACCAAGAATAGAATATGATTTTTATTAGACAATCTTTTATCCGCAAAATCAGGCGGTTGGGGCCGCCGGGGCCGCCGGGGCCCTGGCTTCGGCGGCGGCTTTGGTTTTGGCCTCCGCCTTGGCCTTTTCCCCCGCCAGATGCGCGTCCACCGCCGCCGCTTCCGTGGGATGGATACGGCGATAATGTTCGTTCGACCGGGCAAGCTGCTCCTTGTGCAACAACAGGCCGCCGAAACGGTCGTCCGTGCTCAATTCAAACTCGGTGTCCATCTTGATGGCGTCGAACGGGCAGACTTCCACGCAGATCTGGCAGCTCATGCACACGGAAATATCAATGTCGAATGTGGCCGGATAAAGCTGGGGCTGGCCCTTGTAATCCGGCTTCTTGTCCTTGCTTTTGACGATGTAGATGCACTGCGGCGGGCATTCCTTCTCGCAAATCTGGCACGCCACGCAACGCATCCCCTTTTCCCAGTCGTCACCGTCATAAACCAAAAAGGGAAATTGCCGGGCATTTTCCTTCGGCGTCAGGCGTTCTTCGGGATATTGCACGGTGGTAAGCCGCTCCTTCGAGAGGTAACTCCCAAAGAAGTTCCTGGCGGTCACCGCCATGCCTTTGATGATTTGTTCGCCTAACATTTCAACGGTTGAGGGGTGAGGGGTGAGGGGTGAGAGCGGGAGAACTTTGAACCTTGAACCTCTAACGTTGGGTGCACACGCTTTAGCGTGCTTAAATACAAACTCACACCCTGAAGGGTGGACACCAAACAGGGCAGGCCGAATTTCGCACTTCGCACTTCGCACTTCGAATTATTATTCACCGGTCCACCTCACCCAATACGATGTCCACGCTGCCGAGGATGACCACGGTGTCCGCAATCCGGTGTCCAAGGCACATGTCCTCGAGAATGGTCAAATTGATGAAACTGGGTGGCCGCACCCGGTAGCGATACGGATTGGCCGAGCCATCACTGATCAGATAAAAGCCCAGTTCACCCTTCGGCGCTTCGATCCGCCCGTAGGCTTCACCCGCCTTAGGACGGAACCCGCGCAACTTCACTTTCGGGTTCATGACCGGTCCCAACGGAATGTCGCGCAGCGCCTGACGCAAAATTTTCAGGCTCTCACGCACCTCCAAAATGCGGACCATGTAGCGGTCGTAAGTGTCGCCGTGTTCACCCAGCGGCACCTTGAAGTCAAACCGGCCGTAGATGCCGTACTTGTCCACCTTGCGAACGTCATAATTCACGCCGGAGGCGCGGAGCATCGGACCGGTGACGGACGCGCTGACGGCCAATTCCTTGAGCAACACACCGACGCCCTGCGTGCGCGCGAGGAGAATTTCGTTCTCGGTGAACAGCGCTTCAAATTCGTCGAGGAATTTGTCGTAGCCGTCAACCAATTGCTTCGCTTGGGCCAGCCATTCCGGCGTTACGTCGCAGCGCACGCCACCGAAGCGCATGTAATTGCACATCATACGCGCGCCGCTCACCGACTCGAAGAGGTCGAGGATTTTTTCGCGTTCGCGGAAGGCATACATCAGCGGCGTGCCCAGCGCGCCCATGTCCTGCACAAAAAAGCCGATGAGACAGGTGTGATTTTGCAGGCGCGTCAACTCCGCCATGATGACGCGGATGTATTCGGCGCGTTCCGGCACCGGCAAACCGGCGAGTTTCTCGACGGCGAGCGCGTAGGCCCAGTTGTTCGTCATCGAACAAAAATAATCCAGCCGGTCCGTGTAGGGCATTGAGCCCAGGTAGGAAATATTTTCGGCGATTTTCTCGTGGTTCCGGTGCAGATAGCCGAACACCGGCCTGAGCTTCACGACCTTTTCGCCGTCCAGCACCACGTCCATGCGGAACACCCCGTGCGTGGACGGATGTTGCGGCCCCATCGAAACTTCGAGAAGTTCGCCGATCGGTTCGCCGGTCTCGCTCGTCTTCGGCAGAATTTCGTAATTCTGCGACGGCATTTCGGCAACGGTGCTCACGCTTTCACCTCCGGCGGATAATGCTTTTGGGCCTGCTCCAGCACCTCGTCGTGCGGCGTCGGTTCGTATTCAAAATCATCAGGCGGCACGTAATCCTTGCGCATCGGGAACCCCTTGAATCCGTCCCACATCAGGATGCGCCGCAAATCGGGATGGCCTTCCAGCCGGATGCCGAACAAATCAAAAACTTCCCGCTCTTGAAACTCGCAACCGCACCAGACCGGCGTCAGCGAAACAACGGTCGCTTCGGCGTCGCGATTCGCCGTGCGCTGGCGCAAAACCACCGGCCCGTGTTTCAATTCCATCGAATACAGGTGATAAACCACTTCGAGAAAGCCGGGGCGCACGGTTTTCTTCACTTCCTCAAATTCCTTTTCCACGCCGTCCACCACCCGCTTGATCTTGATTTTTTCGGTGATTTCCGTCTCCGGCCAGTCCACGCCGGTCACGTTGGAGCAGAAATCGAGTCGCAGTTGCGGGTCATCGCGGAGAAATTTTGCCACGGCCAGGACGCAGGCCGTATCCACCAGCAGCGAACGTTCGCCCGCCGGACAATCATTCGGGAGAATTTCAATTTTTGCGCCCGGCACCGCCGTTTCGAGGCGCGCTTTGATTTGGTCGGGAGTTTCCACGGTTCAACGCTTGATTGCGGGCGGCTGCCAGACATTGGGATTGTTTGACGGTTCGAGATCGTGTTCGCCGTAGGCCGGCACCGGAAATTCGCTGGGCGCGCCCTCGACCAGATGTCGCGGACGGTCCGGCCCGGTGAGCTTCTGGTTCAGGATTTTTTCCTGCAAGGTCATGATGGCATGAATCAACGCCTCCGGCCGCGGCGGGCAGCCGGGAATGGACACATCCACCGGAAGATACCGGTCGATGCCCTTGAGCACGTTGTAGCCCTGCTTGAACGGGCCGCCGGAAATCGCGCACGCGCCCATGGCGATGACGTATTTGGGTTCCGGCATCTGGTTGTAGAGCCGCACCACCAGCGGCGCCATTTTCTTGGTGACCGTCCCGGCTACAATCATCAGGTCGGCCTGCCGGGGCGATGGCCGGAACACCTCCGCGCCAAACCGCGCCAGGTCATACCGGGCCATGGACGTCGCAATCATTTCAATGGCGCAACACGCCAGACCAAACGTCAACGGCCACACGGAATTGGCCCGGCCCCAGTTGTACAACTCCTCAAGGGTGGTGGTGTAAACTCCCTGTTTCTGCAATTCGCTTCTTAAACCTTCGTCCACGCCGGAATGGAGTATTGGCGTGTTGGCGTGTTGGGATATTGAGCTGTTCGTCATTATTCCATCACTCCATTGCCCCGTTCTTTTTCTTCATTTCCATGTCAACACTCCTTTTCGCCAAGCCCAGACCAATCCTTCCACCAGCAGCAGGAGAAAAACCAACATGGCCAGGAACGCGCCCACGGAAAGTCCACCAAAGGAAACGGCAAACGGCAGCAGAAAAATTGTTTCCACGTCGAATACCAGGAAAATGATCGCATAAAGGTAATACTCCGACCGGAAGGAAATCCAGGCGTCGCCTTTGGATTCCAAGCCGCATTCATAGATGGCGTTCTTGTCGCGGCCGGGTTTTTTCGGCGAAAAGAACCTGGCCCAGGCCCACGCCGCCGCCAGCGGCCCCAGCGCAAACGCCACGGCCACTGCCATCAGCAAAACGATCACCAGATAAGGATTTTGGGATGTTTCCATCACACGTTCATTTAGTTTAGAAAGCTCCGGCGTCACATTCCGCCCACAGAAATCGCCAAATTGATCGTGATTGAACAATTTTGCGGATACTCCCGCCGTACTGCCCGCCACTGCCAGACGCTAATATGACTGATTAGAAAGTCAAGCGCCGTCGGAAGAGGGTGTAGTCAGCAACCTCCGGCAAAGCCGGAGGCTTGACGAAGGTGGAGTAGCTCAAAGCCGCAGGGCCCTTCGGGTGTCAACTCGCGCAATCATCGCAAGCCCGCAGGCGCAGACTCTGTCACTCTCTCCCCGCGAGGTACGAGCGGGGAGAGAGCCGGAGAGAGGGGTTCGCAAACATCATCACGCACCTCCTCTCCCCGCCCCTCTCCTCCACTTCGCGGAGGAGAGGGTGTTGGTCACCGTATTGCGCTTATCATCGCTCGAACGGCGCTTTCCTGGAACTGTCAAACTTTGCGAGTCCTCCGGCATATCCGGAGGGTTTCCTGTTGAACCAATTTGCTCTGTAGCGTCGAGCCTGTGGCTCGAATAAATTGGCGCACAGTGCCGACATTACAATCTAGATTGAGATATTGCTTGGAATGGCAATAACTGCCCCCATCAAATTTTCCGATAAATCGGCTTGGGCACAACGACGGCGGTAAAACGTTTGCCGCGAATTTCAATTTCGATCTTCGTGCCGGGCCTGGCAAATTCCGTTGGCACGTAGCCCATGCCGATGCCGATGCCGAGCGACGGGCTTTGCGTGCCGCTGGTAACGACGCCGGCGTTCGCGCCGTTCACCCAGATCGGATAAGGCGGCCGCGGCGGCGCGGATTTTCCGACCAGCTTGAAGGCGACCAATTTCTTTTTTGTGCCGTTTGCCTTTTGTTCAGCCAAAACCGAGCGTCCATTGAATTCGCCTTTGTCGAGCGCGACAAAAAATCCGAGTCCGGCCTCGATGGGCGTGGTTTGCTCGTCGAGCTCATGGCCGTAAAGCGGATAGCAAACTTCCGTGCGTAGTGTGTCGCGCGCGCCGAGGCCGCACGGCTTGATGCCGAACGCGTGCCCGGCGGTGAGCAGAGCGTCCCAAACGTGCCGGATGGCTTCGTCCGAACCGACGATTTCGAATCCATCTTCGCCGGTGTAGCCGGTGCGCGAGACGAGCACACCGCCTTGTTCAAAGTGAAAGCCGGCGATCTGGTTTTTTTTCAAACCGGTCACGCGGTTCACCCGCATTCCCGAAACCGACGCGCCGGGAATGCACGCATCAATGAATTCCTTCACGCGCGGGCCTTGCACGGCCACGGCGGCGTAGTTATGCGAGGCGTCGGTCAATCGCAAGTCATCCTGCCGCGGAAACCGGGCGGCCTGCGCCTGCAACCAGGCGACATCCGGTTCGATGCGTGAGGCGTTGATGACCAGAAAAAAAACCTCGCCGGACAACCGGCAGGCATACAGATCGTCAATGACGCCGCCGCGTTCGTTGCACATCAAGGTGTATTGGCCTTCGCCGGGCGCGAGCTTGCGAATGTCGTTCGTGAGAACAGAATTCAGAAATTCCGCCGCGCCCGCGCTGCTGACGGTGACTTCGCCCATGTGCGAGATGTCGAAGATGCCGGCGGCTTTGCGGACGGCGAGGTGTTCGTCCGTGATGCTGGTGTATTGCACCGGCATTTCCCAGCCACTGAATTCGACGAGTTTGCCGCCGAGTTTTTGGTGCGCGGTGAAAAGTGGCGTGCGTTTCAGCATGGCTTGAGAATGTAGAATTTGGAATGCAGAATGAAGAAACAAATCAACCCGCCAGCCGTTTCAAGACTTCCTGCGCGAGCAGTTCATAAGCCGCCGCGCCGGAACTGTATTTGTCGTAATGGATGATCGGTTTGCCGAAACTCGGCGCTTCGGCGAGGCGCGTGCTGCGCGGAATCACGGTTTCAAACACGCGCGTGCCGAGCTGATTGCGGACTTCGCTGACGACCTCGTTGGAAAGTTTCGTCCGGCCATCGAACATCGTCATCACGACGCCGAAAATGTCGAGGCGCGGATTGATGCCCGCGTCGCGCAACTGGTTGAGCACGCGGTTCATCATGGAAATGCCTTCGAGCGAGTAATATTCGCATTGCAACGGCACGAGCAAACCGTCACTCGCGGCAAAGGCGTTCAGGGTGAGAATGCCCAGTGACGGCGGACAGTCAATCAAGACCACGTCGAATCGTTGCGATTCCAGCACGGGCTGCAACACGCCGGCAACGCGGAGCAGATGATTTTCCATTCGTGCCAGTTCGAGATCGGCGGCGCACAAATCCACTTCGGCCGGCACAACGGCCAGCCGCTCGAAGGCGGTGCTTTTGATTTTGTCGAGCAGGCTGCCTTCACCCAGCAAAACCCGATACGCGCTGGCGCCCTCGGTTTTTTCCAGGCCGAGGCCGCTGGTGGCGTTGGCTTGCGGGTCGAGGTCGAACAAGAGCACGCGTTGGCCCAGCGCGGCGAGGCACGCAGCAAGATTGACGGCAGTGGTAGTCTTGCCCACGCCGCCTTTTTGGTTGGCGACCGCGATGACTTTGGTTGGCACCCGCCCGATTTAATGACAAGCACGGCGCCGTTTCAAGCGCGCAACGCATTTCAAATCGGATCAGTTGCCGGGAAGTGAAAAGCTGACCGGCTGGGCGAGCGAACTTTGCTGGCCAAAAAGCGAAGCGACCGGCTGAAGGCTGAGCACTGGATTGGTGCTGGACACGATCCCCATTTGGTCCGCTGACTGGGACAGGGATGGCGACACGGCGGCGAGCGAAGCGGCGGTGGTGGCGGCCTGCAGAAGCGGCGGCGACGTAAAATCCGTGCGTTCCGCATAAATAATTCCGAGAAACAGCAGCAAACAAAGCGCTCCGGCAAACGTGCTCGCAAACACCGGTTTCACATCAAACGCTTGCAACAATTTTTCCAGCCAGGGCGCCTGACCAAACAATTCGTTCAACCAGTTGGCTGAATTTCCGGTGTCGCCGGCGCGGATTCGTTGCAGGACCTGGCGTGAAAAATAGTTGAAATATCCCGGCGGCGGCGTTTCGTGCCGTTTGAGAACCAGCAAGCGGCGCAACGACTCGAAGTTATTTTCGTTTTCGTTCATATTTACTTCAAGTAATCGGACAACAACGCCTGTAATTGCTGTCGGGCGTAAAACAGCCGCGACCGAACAGTGCCAATGTTGCAATCCATAATCTTTGCAATCTCTTCGTGTGATTGCCCCTGCACATCGTGCAGAACAACCACCAATCTATGAGGTTCAGACAACTTCAGCAGTGCTGCGTTCAATTTTTCCTGCAATTCCGCCAAACCGGCCTCGCGGCGCGGTGTTTTATCTGAAATCAAGGCCATTAAATCCGGGTCGTGCTCGGCGTTGAAGTCCAAGTCGTTCAGGCTCATGTGAATGCGGTTCTTGCGCTGTTTGAGGAAATTAATCGTTTTGTTGACCGCAATCCGGTACAGCCAGGTGTAAAAACTGGAGCCGCCCTTGAAGGATTTCAGCACCTGAAACGCCTTGATGAACGATTCCTGTGCCAGGTCGTTGGCGTCCTCGTGATTGGCGGTCATGTGATAAATCGTCGCGTAGATGCGCTCCTGATGGCGCCGCACCAATTCATCGTAAGCCTCCAAATCGCCACGCCGCGCCCGCCGCACCAGGGACTCTTCATCCGCCGGCGCGGGCGTCTTTGAATCATCCGTGCGTGTGACTGGAGCGGACATAATCATGATTTATTAAATACAAACCGCCAGGGCGCCGGTTTGTTGCGTTAAAAAATCCGCCAGACCGAACAATCCCGCGCGCGCGCCGGATTCCGGCAAAACCCGCAACGCCCGCCGCGCCTGCTCCAAATAGCGCGCGATGACTTCCTGTGACGGCTCAAAGGTTTCGTATCGGGCCAGCAATTCGTTCACGGCGGACAAATTTTCCGGCTGCCAGTTTTCGACCAGGTTCTCCAGGCGCGCCCGGTCGGCGGCGTTCGCGCGTTCCCACGCCAACAGCACCGGCCACGTCAATTTGCCCTTCGCCAAATCCGTGCCCAGTGATTTGCCGGCCAGCGCTTCCGTCCCGAATAAATCCACGCAATCGTCATAAACCTGATACGCCGTTCCGAACGCCGCGCCGAATTGCCGCAAGGCGGCGCGCCGTTTCGGCGTCGCTCCGCTCAAAAACGCCGCCAAATCGCACGAAAGCGTGAACAATTCGGCGGTTTTCATTTCGATGACCCGGAAATACTCGCGCCGCGAGATTTGAAACTTGTGGCGATGCTGCGTCTGCAAAATTTCCCCGGAACAAACCGTGTTCGTCGCCATCGCGACGGCGCGGCAAACTTCCGGCGTCGGAAAGCTGGCCGCCAGTTTCAACGCCTGCGCAAACAGACAATCACCGAACAGCACGGCGATTTCGTTGCCCCAATTGGCCGCCAGCGTGAGCTGGTCGCGGCGGATTTCCGCCTCGTCCATCACATCGTCATGCACCAACGTGGCCAGGTGCACCATTTCAATGATGACCGCCGCCGTCACGTGCGCCTCGGTGACCTCGCCGAGCGCGCCGGCGGACAGCGCCAGAATCGTGGGACGCAAATGTTTCCCGCCGCCGTTCAGGGCGTATTGCGCATAGGGAATGACTTGCGGATCAAAATCGTTGACCTGCCGGATCAATTGCCGCGTGACCGCCTGAAGAAAAGGCTCCACCGGTTCCACGATTTGTTTCCAGGAACGATTCGGATTGGCGTCAGGCGAGTCAACCGCATTCGCACTCGCCACCTTTGATTCAGCAACCAGCATTCGACTGGAAATTTACGTTTGCCCAGCCGCCGAGTCAAACTCCATGTGTTCGCGCAAAAACAAAACAGCCGGACTGAAACATCCCTCCGGCTGCATGACCACGGTTGTCCGCCGCCGCAAATTCGACTTCACTCCCCTCGAAATTTGCTGGTGACCTATTTCGAACCGGCTGTCGCTGAACCGGGCAGGATGGGCTGGAAGCGCCAGATGTTCCACGCGCCGCCGCGATTGGAGCGGAAATAAATGTACGCACCCTTGCTATCCCAACAGGGGCCGTCGTCCCAGGAACCATTGGTTGTCAGTTGGGTGCGCTTGGAACCATCAGCCGCCATCAGCCAGATGTCCCAGTTATGAAGCTGTTGAGAATCCAGACCTTCGTTGGAGGCATAAACAATCCACTTGCCATCCGGAGACCAGCGCGCATCGGCGACTTCGTAATCTGTGTTTTGGGTCAACTGCGTTTCCCCGGCCCCTTCAACACTCATGAGCCATAGCTGTCGCAACTTTGTAAGCTTGTCACGGCGTATAAACAGAATCTGCCTGCCATCCGGAGATATTTGAGGGGATTCTCCTTCGCGCAGTTGCGTTTCCATGCCTCCGTCCATGGGCACACTCCAAATCTGCGGTTCTTCAGCGTCGGGTGGATTGGAAGCAAAAGCCACCAGGCAGTTGTTGGTGTCCGGCGAAACAGAGGGAGAGAAATCTTCAGCCAGCGTATGCGTTAACATGGAGATGCCGCCAGGCCCGTCGGCCTTGATGGTCCACAGGGTTGGGTTGCTGCTGGTGCGATTGGAACTGAAAACGACCCGTTTCCCATCGGCAGTGAAAGTGGGAAACACGTCTTGATATTTTCCATAAGTCAAACGTGTCTTGGCCGTTGACCCAATTCTCAGTTTTTGAACGTTGCAATAGGTCGAACCTTTCTCCTCTTGAACAAACTCACCGAACAGAAGCACATCTTCAGTCGGCGAAACAACCGGCGTGTCAATACGGACACTCTTGTCTTCATTGGCAGTGACCCGTGTTACCGAGGCGACATTCGGTGAACGCTCAATCACTTCAAGATAAGCCAGCGTTGGCTTGCGTACCAAAGCCAGTTTTACCCCTTTGTCCGTATGTTGCGGCTCCACGGAAATCAGTTCGATTGACACCGATTCAACTTTTTCCAATTTGACCAGATATTCCGTCTTTTGGGACGGCTGATAAGTGATGTTGGTTTTGCCGTCCTTGTAATTTTCTTTCTGCAAGGTGACTTCAAACGCGCGGTCGGCGCTGTCAAAGACAAGTTCTTTTGTAAATGGTGTAATCCCGACCTGTTCACCGTCCAAGAACACGGTGGCGCCTGCAGGATCACTCGTTAGCTTCACTGTCTTCCGAAATTTATCCAAGCTTACCAGATACTCTGTCTGCTTTCGCGGTTCGTAGGCAATGGAGGTTTGGCCGTCCTGATAACCATTCAAACGCGCGGTGACTTCATAAACGATCCCTGTCGGTTTGAATTTCAAATCTTTTGTCAGTGGGGCAATTCCGGCTTGTTGTCCATCCAAGAAGATCGTGGCTCCTTCGGGTGAACTTTTGATCACGACTGTTTTCGTTACACAGCCGGCCAGCAAGGAGGCTGCGGCCACTGCGAGAAGACACCGAATTAGGTAATTCCTGTTTTTGAACATAAGTAGCGTCCCATTTTGAGGGTTAATTTTATTTGAACAAACTCTCCTGCGCAAAGCCACAGATTAGCAGCCGTTTAACAAAACAGCTAATTCTTGGCAAGCGTTTTCGCCCAACAATTTTCGCCTGCAAATAAAAACGATGAGCCGCCACTGGCTCACCCGCGAATTCTATGGGAAACGGCTGCGAGTGTGCGCCGAAGATTTATCAGGGTCAATCTTCACGTCTTTGGGTGAAGGCAAACAAAAAGCGCGGACGGTTTCCCGTTCGCGCTGGAATTGATTTCGCCGGGATTATTTGGCTTCGGTCGCGGCCACTTCCTTGTCGCGGTCTTCCATCGCGGCCTTGCGCGACAGACGCACCCTGCCCTTTTCGTCCACCCCGAGGCATTTGACCGTGATGTCATCGCCCACCTTGACGATGTCCTCGGTTTTCTTGACGCGGAAATTGGCCAGTTCGCTGATGTGAACCAAGCCGTCCTTGCCGGGCAGGAATTCCACAAAACAGCCGAATTCCTTGATCGTGACGACTTTGCCACGATAGATTTTCCCGACTTCGGCTTCCGACGTCATGCCGGTGATGGCGTCGAGCGCGATCTTCATGCCTTCCGGTGAGACGGAGAAAATGTTCACCGTGCCGTCGTCTTCAATGTCAATTTCGCAGCCGGATTCCTCGACGAGGCGCTTGATGTTCTTGCCGCCCGGCCCGATGAGCGCGCCGATTTTTTCGGGGTTGATCCTGATCGTTTCAATGCGCGGCGCGTATTTGCTGATTTCCTTGCGCGGGGCGGCGAGTGTCTTGGCCATTTCAGCCAGGATGTGCATTCGCGCGATGCGGGTCTTTTCAATCGCCTCGGCCATGATGGCATGCGGCAGTCCCTTCAACTTCAGGTCGAGCTGGAAACCGGTGATGCCCTTTTCTGTTCCGGCAATTTTACAATCCATGTCGCAGTAATGATCTTCCCAGCCGATGATGTCGGTGAGCAGTTGGTATTTGGAAATTTTCTTGTTCGCGTCCAATTCGGTGCAGATGCCGACGCTGATGCCGGCCACCGGACGGATCATCGGAACGCCTGCGTCCATGAGCGCCAGCGTGCCGCCGCAAACACTCGCCATCGAGGTCGAGCCGTTGGATTCCATGATCTCGCTGGTGACGCGGATGGTGTAAGGATAGTTTTCAGTCGGAAGCATCGGCTCAATGCTGCGTTCCGCCAGCGCGCCGTGGCCGATTTCGCGCCGGCCCGGACCGCTGATGCGGCCGGTTTCACCGACGGAGAAGTTCGGAAAATTGTAGTGCAGAATGAATTTCTTCTCGCTTCCGCCGCCGGTGTAGGAATCAAATTCCTGCGTGTCGTCACCGGTGCCGAGCGTGGCCAGCGTGACCGCCTGGGTTTCGCCACGGCAGAACAACGCCGAACCATGGGCGCGCGGCAAAATGCCGACTTCGCTTGAAATCGGGCGCACGACATCAAAGGCGCGGCCGTCGAGACGTTTGCCGTGGTTCAAAATCAAACCGCGGACGGCTTCCTTTTGGATGTAGTAAAACGCGTCGTTGATGACAAAGTCAGTGACTTTTTCCGCGCCGAATTTTTCAACGAGTTTCGCGCCGACTTCTTCCTGGATGGAGTTGCAAGCGGCTTCGCGGGCGAGTTTGCCGGGCGTGAGCAACGCCGGCACAAACCGGTCGCCGGCGAGTTTCCTGGCTTCCTGAAGAATTTCGTCGGGGACGATGTTGAGCGTGATTTCGCGTTTCTTCTTGCCAGCCTTGGCGGCGAGTTCCTTTTGCGCGGCGATGAGCGGTTGGATGACTTCGTGCGCGTATTTCAATGCGGCATTGAAGTCGGCTTCGGTAGTCTCTTTGGCCGAACCTTCATACATCACGATGTCATCGGTATTGCCGACATAGACGAGGTCGAGGTCGCTTTCGGCCTGTTCGGCGTGCGTCGGATTGGCGATGAACCGGCCTTTGATGCGGCCGACGCGCACTGCGCCGAGCGGGCCGTCCCAGGGAATGTCGCTGACCATCAGCGAGGCGGACGCGCCGATGATGCTGAGAATGTCGGGGTCGTTCTGGCCGTCGGCGCTGAGAACAACGGTTTGCACCTGCACTTCATTGTACCAGCCCTTGGGAAAGAGCGGACGAATCGGACGGTCGGCAAGCCGGCAGGTGAGAATTTCTTTTTCCGTCGGACGGCCTTCGCGCTTGAAGTAACCGCCGGGGAACATGCCCGCGGCCGCAGCTTTTTCACGGTAGTCAACGGTCAGGGGGAAAAAGTCCTGGCCTTCCTTGGCCTTGGTGGCGGCCACCGCGGCCACGATGACGATGGTTTCGCCGAGTTGGATGGTGACCGCGCCGTCCGCCTGTTTGGCGAGTTTTCCGGTTTCAATGATGATTTGTTTGTCGCCCACCTGGGCGGTGATTTTTTCTGGCATATGAACTGGCCCATTGCCACCGGAGGAACTTCAGTGAACTCCGAACGCTTTCGGAGTTGATTGAAATTTCCCAGGGGCAACGGATTTTTTATTCGCGATGATTTCGGTTTGAGAATCGAGCCGTTCGCGTTTCCGGCTCAAATTCGAGAGCGAAAGGCGGCTGGCTGAAAAATAAAAGCCGCACCTCCGCAAATTCAGTGGCGCAGCTTCAATTTCTTCGTGACCGCCTGATAGCGGTTCAAATCTGTGTTTTGCAGGTATTCGAGCAGACGCCGGCGCTGGCCGACCATCATCAGCAGCCCGCGGCGCGAGCTGTGGTCCTTTTTGTTCGTCTGCAAATGTTCGGTCAGATGGTTGATCCGCTGGGTCAGCAGCGCAACCTGCACGTCCGCCGAACCCGTGTCCTTGCCGTGCAATTTAAATTGGTCAATCGTCTTCGTCTTCGCTTCCATATTCAATTAGAGTTGTGGATAATAGTTATTCACAGCCGGGGTGTAAAGCACTTTCCCCAACACTTTCGGCGTGCAACAATTCGTGGAATTCAGAGCCTCCATGCTGTTTTTGAATGGCCGGCCAAATGCCGCCAGCGCCAGACCAACCGGCGCTTTGTCCGCGGGGTTAGCTTGAAATTCTCTGAAATCCGCAGACCTTCAACCCAAAAAATTTCGTCATTCTCCGCCGCCGCCACCATCAACTCCCGTCGCCGGGCGCGCGGAATTTTCCGGTTCGTGAACAAATCCTGAAGTTTCACCGGCGGCTTCAAACCAATCGGTTGAAACCGGTCGCCCGGACGCCAATGACGCAACGTGATTCTGCCGCCGACCTTGTCCGCGTCGAAAGATTCACCGGCCGGCCGGGTGGCGGGTCGCTTGAATTTTTTTATCGCGTCAAAATGCCAGCGGACCCGAACACCGTCAAAATTCACCCCCCCTGCCCTGCCCGCCAAATCCACCGCCAGTTTGCTGGCGTTGAATTCCGCCGGCAACCGTGTTTGTAATTTCACCCCGCCTGCGGCGTCGCGCATCACGGACAACGTGGAATTGACACTGACAAAACGATTGGCCGACTCGCGAAGCTGTTCGACCAGATCAAAATCCACCGATACGCCAAGCTCTGCCAATTGTAATTGCAAAGCCCGCCGCTGGACCGCGACCGGCAAATCTTTAAAAACTGTCCCCTCTCCCGGCCGGAGGCAACCCTCTCCCCGCCTGGCGGGGAGAGGGACGGGGCGAGTGGCGCGTTCAACTTTTTGTTTTGAGACGAGCCATTGCCGCGCGGTTTCACCAACCAAATCCGCTTCCGCGCCGACAATTTCCATGAGCCGCAAAACCGTTTTCGCCAGGGCGGGCTGGTAGCGACGTTGCAGCAGCGGCAGCAGTTCGTTGCGAACGCGATTGCGTGGCAGGTCGAGTGACGTGTTGGTGGCATCTTCCCGGAAAAGAATTTTGCTTTCGCGCGCGAACCCCCGCAGTTCGGCTTTGGTCGCGTCGAGCAACGGACGAACGAGCATGATTTTTGAATCCACCGGCGACGGTGACCGCCATTTCATTCCGGCCAGACCTTCGCCGCCCGCGCCGCGCAGGACGCGCAGGAAAAAAAGTTCCACCTGGTCGTCGGCATGATGCGCCAGTGCAATGACGCGGGTTTTGCGTTCCTTCGCCATGCGGGCGAAAAAACCATGCCGCAGTTTTCGCGCGGCCATTTCGACGGACAATTTTGTTTTTGTCGCAAATTCCTTCACGTTTGCCCGTCCGGCGGCAAAGGGCAGCCTCATCGCGGCAGCGGTTTGACGGACAAGTTCTTCGTCGGCGTTGCTGCTGCGTCCCCGGAGCTGGTGATTAAAATGCGCGACGGTCAGCCGCCACCGATGGCGGGATGAAAGTTTGTGGAGCGCATGCAGCAAGGTCAGTGAATCCAGCCCGCCGGAGACGGCCACCAAAACCGCCTGCCCACGTTTGAGCAGCCGGCGATTTTGGATGTTTTGTTCAACGCGCTGGAGCAAATCGGTCACGCACCCATGTTACTTCATCCACCCCGGTGGGCAAGGATGGCTAGGTTTACGGCAATCGGCGGATGCGGTAGAACCGCCACGGATCCGAGCCAAAGGCATTGGTGTATGCCATGATAGGACCGGTGGCGGTGTTCGTGGTTAAAATCACCCAGTTGGTTGTAGTCAGGTTGGTTGAGTACTGCACCTGATAGACAATGTTCGACAGCGAATTCCAACTGAACACCAGGTTGTTGCCGTTGGTCTTGACCACGGAACGGAAGGACGCGGGAATCGGCCACACGTTGATGTCATCGAGGCCGAGGTAGTAATTATCATCCCTCGCTCCAAACTGGAGCACGGTGCTGGAACTTGTGGCAGTGACTATGAATTGCAAATTGGTCCAACCAATCCTGCCGATGTTGACTTGATCGAAAAGTGTGTTTCCATTCCAAGAAACGCTGAATTCATTGGGCGTATTGTGGGATATGTTTGGGCTGTCCATCCACAAGGAAAGCAAATAGGACTGGCCGGCAAACGTCGGTATGCTCTGCGACAGATAGGCAAGAAAACCCGATTCGCCCAACGCTTCAAAGTAACTCCCTGAATGCGGAGTGATGGCGGTAACGGTGGAACCGTTATCCACATAATTGTAATAGGAGGCGTCGCCATTCAAACTCCAAAAAGAAAAATCTCCGGTTTCAAAACCGCCGTTTTGAACAATGGATTGTCCCACCTGCAGAGTGAACGGGACGCTTTGTGCCGCGTAACCGGTCAGATTGGTGAACCAAAGACTTGCTGTGTAAACCGCCGAAGTCAGACTGTTGGCGGTTGTATTCAAGCTTACTGTCACCGTGGCGGAGGATCCATTTTGTGTCAATGTTCCGCCGGGCGGCGAGGCATTAAACCAAAGCGACGTGTTGATGATGCTCCAGTTGAGTGAAGTCGTTCCAATGTTGGTCAGTGAAAAGTTTTGGGAAGTGACATTGAAGGGGCCGCCGGCCGGCCCGCTGGCGGCAAAACCGGTGGTCGGGGTGATGGCCAGCGGTTGCAATACCTGCAACGTAAATTGCCGGTTTTGAATGGCGGTTGTGGTCCGGTTGGTGAACCACACGCTTGCGGTGTAAACGCTGACCACCAAATTACTGGCTGCGGTGTTCAGACTGGCCGTCACGGCGACACCGCTGCCGGAAGCGAGGGTGCCGCTGGTGGATGAGAAGTTGAGCCATGCGGAGGTATTGATCAATGACCAGCTCGATGTGCCGGTTCCCAAGTTGGTCAGGCCAAAACTCTGGCTCGTGACGTTGAACGGTCCGCCGCTCGCGCCGGAAGAATTGAAACCCATCAGTGGCGTGACTTGCAATGTGTCGGGCGGAACAAACGTGTTGATCAGATTCAACCCGCCTGGCGTACCCCAGCCGGTGCAAAGGTCGTAACCGGGAACGGCAAAATAGTTGTTGGGGCTGCTGGTATTGGTGTTGTTGCCAGTCATGATGTCGTGGAAATCGGCGGTGAAATTGGTGCTTTTGCCAATGGCATAAACGGCGGGATTGATGAAGCCGACGGCCGGCTTCCCATAGATGGCCGCGTCCTGATTGATCAGCGCGGTAAATCCCGCCCAGAGCGGCGCAGCGCAACTGGTGCCACCAAAATCTTCTCCTGATTGGCCGTTGTCATGTATCACATAGATGTTATCCGCGGTCAGGGCCACATCGGGAACGTTCCGCAGCGTCGTGGAGCCTTTGTTGGTCGTCATGTTGATGCCCTGTTGCCAGCCTGG
This sequence comes from Verrucomicrobiota bacterium, assembly GCA_049510295.1. GTDB lineage: Bacteria > Verrucomicrobiota > Verrucomicrobiia > Limisphaerales > UBA11358 > UBA11358. Next base: position 26,757 of record JBEKZC010000013.1, read on the forward strand.
AATGGGGATGCTGTTTAAATTGATTCCCCCGCCGCTGCCGGCCGTGCCTTGCCCGGTGCTGTACCAATTCCAAACGGTTTCCGACAACCACGAGCCGCCGGGCCCGCTCGTGGACAAAGTTGTTCCGCCGACGAGCGTGATGTTCGTGTCATCCGCCCATTGGGCAATTCCCGAATAATACGCGCCGTCATCGCCGGAAGCCTGAAAAAAAGACTGCCCCTGCGTGGCGAATTGTTTGTATGCCGTGTCTAAACTGGCGTTGTCTCCGATAAGCCAGGAAGAACTGATTTGTTTGGCCAGATTATCCGTGGCCATGCGATTCAACATGTCAACGACGTTGCCGCCATTTGTCTCTTCATAAACGATCACGGTGGACAGTCCCGGCGCCATCGCAATGGCCATTTCGATGTCCAGTGCCACCTCGTCGTTGTTTACGCCGGCGTTCCCGAAAAAGGAGTCAATATACACGTTTTGCAATGGCACATTCGTCAGCCCGGCCTGATGCTCATAATTGGTGATGTCGCTGGTATAATAACCGTCCAACTCCAACAACCCGACCACCTGCCCCGAGCCGTTAAGTGAAACACCCGGAGCATAGGCGGCCCGGAAATCATTTCCCATGTAAAGACCATGCGGCCCCGAACCAGTAGCCGAGGCTGTCCTTGTCAGGTGGTCCAATGGAATCGCCCGGAGATTCATGGGCCGTGGCCGGATAAAGTTGTCCAAACCGCTGATATGCAGAATCGGAATGGCCAGATCAATGGAAGGTTCGGTATTCGGCGCAAAAAAAGTGCGGTTCTCCGTCGGATGCCGATACGTGTGCATTGCCACGTGAAAAATCCTCTCCACGTCCGCCACCGATCCGCTCACATCCAACAGCGTACGATTCGGATGCGTGCCCGTCACCGTCAAGCCATTCTTCTCTGCAAAAGCGATGAGCGTCTGATAATCCTGTTCCGTCGGGCCAAACATTTCCGCGAATTGTTCCGGTGTCAGGTATTGGCGGAAATTCGGGCTGGCCGGGTCGTAGATTTGCTGGAGCAAATCGTCCAGCGCCGCCTCGTTCCGCAACGGCAACCCGATGGCCAGGTTCAAATGATTCGTGCCCGGATAGCGGCCAGTCGGCTGCAAGTGTGACACGGCTTGCGGTATATGACCGTGTAAAAATTGCCGGTCGGCAGCGAGGCTTGAACGGATGGGTCCGAAAAGCAACGCCACGCCAAGCCCGGTTACCAGCCACAATCGCCGAGAATTCAACATACAGTGAAATTATAGCCTATTTGGATTAAGATATGATTAAGACAACATTTGGAACGTAAAAAATCACCAAAATGCCGGATATTCGGTTCGCACAAGTTGGTGGAAAAGCACATCTCATTCCACAATTAAGCAAAGCTGGCCTAGATTCACGGCGCAACCTACGCTCAGACTGCACCAAAAGTCAAATTACCCTCCGGTCAAGGGTTTGCCACAGTCACAAAGAACCCAGAGTTGAATTTTGCTCCCTGCCTTTGTGGTTGAAAAAAGTTTGCCCCGTTGCTTCCGCGCCACTAACGTCCATGCGTGTCCGTTAAATTCACCATTCTCGGCAGCGGTTCCGGCGGCAATTGCGCCTACATCGAAACCGATGAAGTCCGCATCCTCGTGGACGCCGGGTTCAGCCCGCGCCAAATCCGCCAGCGGCTCGCCACCATCAGTCGGGTGCCGGAAAATCTCACTGCCATTCTCGTTACGCACGAACACTCCGACCACGTCCAGGGATTGATCGGCATCGCCGCCAAACTGAACATCCCGATTTATTGCAACCGTGCCACGAAAGAAGCATTTGAATTTCAGTTGCAGACCAAATTTACCTGCAACCTCTTTAACACCGGCGCGAGCTTTGAAATCGGCGACCTGCTGGTGGACACCTTTGCCATTCCGCACGACGCCCAGGATCCCGTTGGTTTTTTGATCCGTACCGCCGCCGGCAACATCGCCTTCGTCACCGACCTCGGCCACATGACGAAACTGGTGCTCGAACGCATCCGTCCGGCCAACGTCCTCGTGCTCGAATCCAATCACGACGTGAAAATGCTGCAGGATTGCGTCCGCCGACCGTGGAGTCTCAAGCAACGCATTCTTGGACGCCACGGCCATCTTTCGAACGAAGCCGCTGCCGAGGCCGCCGCGCAAATCATGTCCGCGGAACTGAAACATCTTTACCTCGCGCATCTCAGCAGCGAATGCAATCGCCCGGAACTCGCGCGCTACGTCATGAGCGAACGCCTGCACCAGATCAGCGCCACCCACGTTCAACTCCGGCTCGCCGCGCAGGATGTGCCGTGTGCAACTTTAACTCTCTAAAAGTTTGCGAATTATTTTGCGTTAATTAATCTTGCGGCATGGGCTTGTCTAAGGCCGGAAAATTAATACTCAAATGTTCTGTGCCGTCGGCTTATTTGCGCCAACGAAACGGAATTTTTTTCTTTGTTCCGTATCTTACCGTGGGACTCAGCGGCGTTGTTATTTATCTTTGTCTTGGTGGTCGCAACATATATTCCCCATCGCTTAAGGACATGCTGTTCGCCGTAATTACCGGTTCGGTAGTGATGTTTTTATTCAGTCTTTTGACAAAATATACGGCAGTAACATTTTTTGCAGAAAATGGTATTTCGATGATGGTTGGGCGTTCTGGTGCATTTTCAGCATATAAAAACATAGCCGAATGTCGGGTCACTCCAACAAAAAACTGGGACAAGACTTTTTATGTCTTGAATTTTACGCTGATGGAATCCGATGACGCATTCAGCAGATTTTTTGTTTCTCAAGTCAAAACTGTTGCCGTTGCCGAAAATATGCTCGAACCAGTTTTACAAATTCTCCGAGACAAAGGCGTCAAAGTTGTCGAATCGCCATTGTCTTCTTAACCTTGCCCGAAACAACGAACGGGCGTATCCTTGGTTCATGCGAAAAGAACGTGCCTACCATTCCGACCCGGAAATTCTGGGCGGCACGCTGGTGTTCAAGGGAACGCGCGTGCCGGTGCAGAGCCTTTTCGACCATCTCAAGGCCGGCGATTCCATTGAGGTTTTTCTGGACGGATTTCCCAGCGTGAAACGTTCGCAAGTGCTGGCCGTGCTCAAGGAAATGGAAACCGAAGTTCTCACCCACGCCTGACGTGAGAATTCTTCTGGACGAAAACCTGGACTGGCGGCTGGAACGTTTTCTTCCCGGTCACGAAGTCAAATCTGTGCCGCGTCTCGGTTGGGCAGGATTAAAAAACGGCAAGCTCCTCACCCGCGCGCAGGAAAATTTCGATGTTCTAATCACCATGGACAGCTCGATGGTTGGCGAACAAAATCTCGCCCGGATTCGTATCGCCATCGTTGCTCTGCGTGCGCCCTCAAATCGTCTGGCAGATACCAGCCCGCTCATGCCGAAAGTGCTCGCGCTGTTGCCAAAGTTGAAGCCGGGGAAAGTGATGAAAGTGACGGTTTGAACGTCCATGTTCCACGTTCAAAAAATCACCTCGCTCGACCTGCCTGAACTCGCGCCGTATCGCACGATGCGCCGGCCGCTGGAGCATGAACGACAGGGCATCTTTGTGGCCGAGGGCGAAAAGGTCGTGCGCCGCCTGCTCAAAAGCCATTTTGAAGTCGTCTCCGCCCTGCTGCCCGAAAAACATCTGGAGGCATTTCGCCCGCTGCTCGAAACGCGCCCGGAAAAACTCACCGTTTATCTCGCGGACAAAAAGCTGCTGGAATCCCTCATCGGCTTTTCCATGTATCAAGGCCAGCTCGCCGTCGGGAAGATTCCCCCGCCCGCTTCGTTGGATGACATTTTGTCGAAGAACCCAAAACCGCTGTTGCTTGTCGCCGTGGACGCGCTGACGAGCGCGGAAAATCTCGGCGCGCTGGTGCGCAACTGTGTCGCCTTCGGCGTCCAGGCGTTGATCGTCGGCGAAACCTCCAGCAGCCCGTTTTTGCGCCGTGCCGTCCGCAATTCCATGGGCACAATCCTGCAGTTGCCGGTCATCGAACTAAGCCGGAGGGGCGAGCTCCACGAGCCCCAAACTTCCCCGGAAAAATCAGGGCGTCGTGGAACTCCGCCCTCCGAAACTTTGGCGCAGACATTGCGCGATTTGCGCGCCCGCGGCGTTCGTTGCCTCGCCGCGCATCCGCATGCCAATGGCAAAATGCTTTCGCAGGCGGATTTTTCCGGCGATTGCTGCCTTGTCTTCGGCAGCGAAGGCGACGGCCTTTCCGCGCCGGTCCTGGAAGCGTGTGATGAAGCGGTGGCCATTCCCATGCCGCCGACGGTGGATTCACTGAACGTCGGTGCCGCGGCGGCGGTTTTCCTTTACGAAGTCGCGCGCCAGCGGAAAAAGGCTTGAAGCACAGAAGCATTGCGATGCAGGAATAATACGGTAGCACCCGCGTCCCGCGGGTTGTTTCGGGTGTCACGCCCGAAACTGTTTGCGGACACAGATTGTTGTCACTCATCCGATCTCCGGCAAACGTACGCGCGCTGCGGCAATTTGGTCCCGATGCATCGGGAAATTGAACCCGCCCGAGGCGGGTGCTACCCACAGCTTTTCTTGATTTTATTTTCTTCTTCGCGTCCTGACGTCTTGGCGTTAAAAACTTTTTCGTAAACCATGCGGATTGCCTGCCGCCATTTCTCCAGCGCCTTTCCAAATTCCTCCGGCGTGGCAAAACCGCAGCGCACGGAAACGCGATAATACGGCGCGGGATCGTCCGGCAAAACCGTTTCGCCCTCGTAACTCCAGCGGCGCAAAATACCCTCGACGCGCCGCAAGTGCCGGTAATTTTCCAAAAGCTTGTCTGCGCCCGGCAGCACCCCGGCATCGCGCGCCCGTTCGAGCGCACGCAAGGTATTTGCCTCCTGCCAGCCGTTTTCCAGGCACAAAGCCTGGGCGATGAATTCCGCATCCATCAAACCGCCCTGGCCGGTTTTGATGGCCAGGTCGTCCCGACCATGCGGCGTGCGCTCTTTCTCGATGCGCAGCCGCATCTGGTGAATTTGCCTTTCCCAGTCAGGAACGAAGCAGGCAGGTAAAGTAGCGCAGATGTCCCGTCTGTTCTGCCGTGGCTTCATTTTCGGCAGGCGGGACGCCTGCGCTACTTTCGAGAAATCCGTCAATCTGGCAGCCAACCCCTGAAATTTTTCGCCCAGCGCAAAATTTCCGGCCACGGGTCGTGTGCGGGTGAGCGCCTGGATTTCCCAAAGCTGCGCCCGCTGCCGGTAATATTCCTCGTAAGCTGCCAGCGTGTTGACCAGCAAACCTTTCTCGCCGTCGGGACGCAGCCGCGCGTCGGTGTGAAACACCATCCCCTGCTCCGTCCGGCGCGACAGCAATTCCATCAACTCCACGGCCAGCCGTTGCAATTTCGGCGACTCCTTCGCCTTCGCATCCGTGACAAACAGGAGGTCAAGGTCCGAACCGTAATCAATTTCACACCCGCCCAGTTTGCCGAGCCCGATGACGACGACCGGCGGCGTCCGGATTTTGTTTTTGCGCATGACAACTTCCAGCGCGTATTGCAGGCAGGCGTCGGCGAGCGCGGAGAGTTCGGCGAGATTTTGCTCGAAATCGGCGAGGCCCAGGATGTCGCGCAGGCCGAGCCGCATCAACTCGGCCTCATGATAGCGGCGCAGCCAGAAAAACTGGTCTTCGTCACCGTGTCCGTGGCGCAAATCCTTCAAAATCTCCGGCGCCATTTTGCGCTGGCGCAGGCGCCCGCCGGCCACAAAATCGTCAATTAAATCCGGATCGCGAATGGCGGCCTCGGCCAAAAATTCGGAACGGTCGAACAGCAACAGCATCAACTCAAACGCCGCCGGGTTGCCGTTCCACATTTCAAACAGCGCCGTGCGCGTGCCGTAAGCCTCAATGAAGCTGTCCAAACGCGTCACCACGCGGTCGGGATCGGACAAAGCAGGACAGGCTTCCAGCCGGTCCCCATCTTTTTTCCCGATTCTCATTTCTGAAGCAGGGACAGGCTGGCCGCCGTCGCGCCGGAGCGGCGCTTTGGCGCGCCGCGAAGGCGGAAAGCCCGTCCCACTTTTTTTCGGACAAAGGGCCAGGAATTTCAGGATCAATTGCCATGCCAGTTCCGTTGTGTGCGGCGACACATGAACGTACCCCGGTCCTTCGGCGAATTCCTTGAGCAAACGAAACGCGGTTTCCGGATCGCGGAACGAATGCGCCGCCAGCAGCCGTTTCCATTCCTCCTCCGCGCCGTCGAATTCCAGTGGTAGAACCGCGTGCGCTGATTTTGGCGCGTCTGATTTCAGGAGTTTGTCATACACCCGCCGCACATTGCCGGTGTGCATTTGCAGTGCGGCCTCAAATTCTGCCAATGACTTGAAGCCCATCAACCGCGCCAGCCTCAGTTGCGCCTGGCGGTCGGTGGGAATCGTGTGCGTCTGCTGATTTTCCTCCATTTGCAGGCGATGCTCGACATCGCGGAGAAACTGGTAGGCGGCGTCGAGTTGTTGCGCTTCCTCTTCCGCCAGCAATTTGTACCGCGCTAGTTTGGCGAGGCACGGAAGCGTCTGCGCGGTCTGGAGAAAGGGCAGTTTCCCGGCATGCAGGATTTGCAGCGACTGCGCGACAAATTCAATTTCCCGGATGCCGCCGCGCCCCAGTTTCACGTTGCGCTCCAGTTCTTCCTCGCCCACCACTTCCTTTTCGATCCGGTCCTTGACCGCGGCGACTTCCCGGAGTACGTCGGCGCTTAGCGAAGGCGGAAACCGGAAGGGCTGGATCATTTCGAGGAACTCGGCGGCCAGACCTTCGTCACCGGCAACACCCCGCGCCTTGATGAGCATCATCCGCTCCCAGGTCTGGCCCCATTCCGTGTAATAATTCTCATAGCTTTCCAGCGAACGGCACAGCGGCCCGGCGTCACCTTCGGGTCGCAATCGCAAATCAATGCGGAACAACATCCCATCTGGCGTTACACGAGAGACTTCGGCGATGAAAGCTTCGGCGAGCTTGTTGAAAAATTGGCGGTTGGACATCGTGGCGCGCTGCGCTTTTTTCTTCGCTGGCGTTGATTTGAACACTTCGCCCTCATCGCTGTGGAGGAACAGCACGTCCACGTCGGAGCTGTAATTGAGTTCCTGCCCGCCGAGTTTGCCCATGCCGAGCACACAAAATTCCGTGCGTTGCCAGTTCCCCTCCGCATCCTGATGAAAAGGCTGGCCGAATCGCCCGGTGAATTGCTGCCGGCAAATCCGCCACACGGCGTCAAGGCACACGTCGGCCAGGTCCGAGATTTCACGGGTGATTTCGACCACGTTGCTGAGGCGGGCAAGGTCGCGCGCGGCGATGCGCAACATTTCACGCTGCTTGAAGCGGCGCAGTTCCGCCAGCGCGCCGGCGTAATCGCGCGCCTCCAGTTTCGATTTCAACCCGCTTTCGATCTCGCGTCGAAGGCCCTCTGCGTGGCGTGGAAATTTGAGTTGCTCGATGTCAAGCGCCGACAGCCAGCCGGGATTCGCGACCAGCAAATTGCCGAGTACCTGTGAACCGCTCAACAGCGCAACCACGACGCGAATCTGATCGGCGGAAAATTTTTCAAGTTGGGGGCCGGCGTCCGTCGCGGCGAGCAAATCGAGGAAATGTTTGACCCGGGCCGGATCGGCGGAAGTTCCGGCCAGTTTTTTCCAGTCCGATTTTTTCATGCGACGGGCGCGCGTCAGTTTTTGGAACGCGTGCAAATTCCTTCAATAAAATCAATCGCCTTGCGGCACAGCGGCTCCCAATCGAGTTCGGCTTCGACCCGCGCGGCGGATTGGGCGGCGCGGATTTGCCAGGCCGGGGGCGGTTCATCAAGCCAGTCGAGGATTTTTTTGCCGAAATCCGCGCCATTGAATTCCGAGAAGCGCACCATCGGGTCGTTTTGGAAATAGTCCCGGATGCTTTGGAGAGGCGTGCAGACGGCGGGCAGTCCGCTGGCCACGTATTCGACGACCTTGGCGACGAACGCGCAGTGCGTGCCGGTGGATTCCTCATAGGGCACGATGCCCACGCTGGCGTCGGCCAGATGTCTGGCCACTTCGCCGTAAGGCACAAAGCCGGTGGCTTCAAATTTGAAGCCGGGAATTCCCCTGTGTGTGCGCGCCAAAAAAATTTCGAGCGCGGCGGTGCGCTGGCCGACAAAACGAAAGACGGTACCGGGACGGTTTTGGGTCACGTGCCGGATCGCGCCAAAGGCAATGTCGCCGAGGTGATGAAAATCCAGCGAGCCGTGCATGACGACGACCGGCGGGCGATTGGGTGCAATCATTCGCACATAGAATGGAAAATATTCCGCCGCATAGCCGTAGTAAATCGGCAGGACTCTTTCGCGCGGATAGCCGCGTTCGACAAAGTAATCGGCCAGGGTGTCGGAAATTGCCAGCACACCATCCACGCCATAACGGACGGGCATGGAAATTTCGAAGCGTTCGAGCATCTCGACGAACGGACGGGGCGCGATGTAGGCCGGCCAGGTTTCCATGAAACCGGTGAGGAGGTCGGGAAAATTCATCACCACCGGCACGTTCAACCGGCGTTTCAACCGGCCGGCGGCCACAGCGGAAATCGCGTGTTGCGAGAGCAGCAAATCGAATTTTATCGTCCGCGCGGCCCGGGCAACCATGCGCTCCAAGAACGATGGATAAAGCAGGTATTTGAAATTCCGCAGCCGGGCGTAGCGTCCCATTTGCCAGGCGCTGAACTGATGCAAATGGATGCGAAATTTTTCTTTGACGGCTTCGGATTCGGTGATCTGCGGGCAAAAAACGTGGACTTCATGGCCGCGCCGGACCATTTCTTCGACCAGATAAACGGCCTCCGCCGAGCCGCCGCCGGACGGCGGATAAAACGGTTCGTGCGTCAGAAACGCGATACGCAACGGGAATTTGGATTCGCGCACGCGGTGACGCTATGCAATTTGGGCCGGGCCGTTCAATCATAATCAGCAGCGTTCGGCAGGCAAAAAGTTTGACAACTGCGGGCGGGACTTTAGATTGCGTGCTCTCCGGATGGGGTCGTAGCTCAGTTGGTAGAGCGCCTGAATGGCATTCAGGAGGTCAGGGGTTCGAACCCCCTCGGCTCCACCAGCCCCGAAAGCCTTCGGGGCTGCCGCGCCGTAGCGAAGCGAAGGCGGGCTAAAAATCACGGAAATGTTCCGAGCTTAGAATGGTATCTTACGAGGCTTCAGTCGGGCTGGTTTTGGCAGCGCATGACATCAGGGTGTGGCGGACACAAAGGTTTCGTCCGTATCCGGCCAGCAACCAGCCTGAGAACACAATAAAAAGAAAGTTCTCCAGCAGCTTGCGGCAGATGAAAACTTCACCGGTGCCGCAGCCGCAATCGAATTTCACCGCGCAGAACGGGATGGCCTGCGCCGATTGAATGGCCAGGGCGCGCCGGAACACCAGCACCGTGAACGGCACCAGCATCGCAATCAGCATCACGGCCGTCCCGCGCACCGCCACGCCCGCCAGCAGCAGCAGTCCGCAAAATATTTCAAACCAGGGCAGGGCTGCGGCAATCGAGTTCAACAGCAGGGAGCTTTGCACCAGGTCGTATTGCCGCACCAGTTTGAGGAACTCGACCGGATGCAACGCCTTGTTCAAGCCCAGGTAAAGAAAGACCGCGCCCAACAACCACCTCGCCAGCACGGCGAAAGTGTCCGCGGCGGTGCGACTCCAGGACGATTGGCTGGTATTCATTTGTTGGTGCTGCGCAGGTTCCCGCTGTTTCGCCCGCCGATCTCGACCGGCAGTCCGTTGGTGGTCCACTCCGGGATCCCTCCCGTGTAAATAAAAAGTTTCCGGTTCGCAATCCCGACATCCCGGAGCGTGATGGCGGCGGATTCGCTGTCGTCACAGTCGCCGCCATTGCAATAAACCACGATCTGCTCCGCTGCCTGGCAAACCGGGAGCACGGTGGCAAAGTATTTTTCCGGATAGTAGGGGTCGAATTCACAGGCCCCTGGGATGTGCCCTTCCCGGTAGTGCTGTTCGTCGCGGGCATCAATGAACGCGATGCTCCCCTGCTGGAAACGCGGATCGTGGAAAAGCTGTGCCGCCTGGTGGCCATCCACCCATTGCAGCCCCTGTTCCTTCAATCGCACCGCCAGAAGTTGAGCGGGAGAAGACGCCGGGGGATTTGTGTTGGCAACGTCGCGTGGCGAACCAACGCCGGTTACCGCTGGTGCCGGGCGGTTGATGCCGGCTGGGAAATAATTGCGCGTGAGCGCCAGACCGCGTGGCGAGATCAGGTTGGCGCCAAACGCGAAGGCCGCGCCGATGATCGCCACGAAAAGGACTTCCAAGAAGACACTTTTGACTGCGGTCAGGCGGTCAGATGCCGCGGGTTGAATTGGATTGTTTTTCACACGGATTCCGCGACCAGCGTGAGTAATCCTGCCGCGAGGGACAAACACTTTTTTTCACAGGTCAGATCTGCTAAATCATACATTCACATACGGGTTCATGGATGCCGCCTTCAAATGGCTGATGCCCTTCATCGGCAGCCAGGTGGTCATCATCCTTCTCGGCCTGCTGCCCCTGAAACTCTGGCGCAGTTTCCAATCCCGCGCCATTGCCGCAAACTAATCCACAATCCGGATTCCCAGCCTGCCCCGCTTTCTTCCGTCGTCCTTGTCCGGATTCCACCAGCAACGGCCCTTGCCCTCAATCGCCTTTGCTGCCCGGCTCTCGATTTCCTTCAACTGCTCCTTTCCCAACGGATGAAATTCCTCAAACGCGCGAAACGCGGCGTCCTGTTCATTGGGAAAACTCAGCCCCAACAGCGTCACGTCTGGATCGAGCGTCAGCGTGTAATGCAGGCAATCGGCCACGGTCAGGCGCGGAAGTTGCGCCTCGTCGGCAGGTTCCTTGCCGCCGGAACTGAACTTGCCGCGCGGCCGTTCCTGCAACGGCTGGTTGTATCCCGTCGTGTCGCCCAGCAACTTGCCCGCCCCGAAAGTCTTGAAGCATACCGTGCCCACCCCTTTCCGACGCGCGAGCGGCAGAATCTCATCCACGTAACGCCGGTCCATAAACGGCCCCATCGGAAACATCACCACGTCGCACAAATCGGTATTGAGCGCCGCGCGCACTACGTCGGGATGATGACTGGAAATGCCGCGGAACCGCACCTTGCCGGCGGACCGGCACCGGGCCAACTCGTCCATGCCCGTGGCGGCAATCCACTCCCATTGCGGCAGTTCGGACACCCCGTGGAAGACAAACAAATCCACCGAGTCAAGCTCGAGCGCTTTGAGACTCGCGTTCACCTGCGGCGTGACCGGTTGTTCCAGATGATCAATCTTGTCGATGACGAACATCCCGTCGCGCCGGCCCTTGAGCGCGGCGCCGACAATCTGTTCGCTGTACCCGTTTTCGTACATTGGCGCGGTGTCAATCAGGTTCAACCCGTAATCCATGGCCCGATGCAACGTGGCCACGCATTTTTCAAGTGGAACCGAACGATCCGCGAGATCGCCGATGCCCAGCACGGACGCTTCAAACCCTGTTTTGCCCAAAAGTCGTCGTTTCATGGCTGTTAATTTCTTTCGGGATACTTACTTCATATTCCCGGTTCGCACAAGCGCGTAGCCTCGCAGGCTTGGCGACGGTGGAATCTTTTCCCATCTCTTAGTTCTTATCTCTTAAAAACATACGCGATTCGGCCCCTGTGAATATCCTTGTGAATAACTAAGGATTGCTTTCTCGCTTTGATTGGCTAGAATAAGATTTTCTGTCCCCATGACAGCAGTATTTGCATCAAAACTGCGGATTTTAGTAGTAGATGACGAACCGTCTGTCGGCAATACCATCAAGACGTTGCTCCAATATGACGGACATGAGGTGGAGTCAATCAACAGCAGCAAGGAGGCACTGGCCATGTTTGAGCGGGGGCGGTTCGACTTGGTCTTCACCGACTTTACCATGCCCGGAATGAATGGCAATCAACTGGCAGCCGCCATCAAGGCGGGTGCGCCGGATCAGCCGGTAGTAATGATTACTGCCCACGCCGGCACATTGCCCCCGTCACCCTTTGTGGATTTCGTCGTCGGCAAACCCTTCCGGCTGGAACATCTGCGGGAGGCGATTGCCAGGGTTTATGGCGGAAGTAAGCAGCCCCGCTTGAGTCAAACGGACCCGCTTGCCCGAGGTCCGTCTCCCCGACCAGTCGATCATCAAAACCAGCCTGTTTGCGACCAGCGGGTTTAATCAAACCGTCCAGTTGGGTTGCTGGGCTTCCAGCCGTTTGACCTCCACGCCCACAATGCAAACATCGTCCTCGAATTCAGAACTGGCGGAGAAATGTTTGATTTCGTCAAGCAGTCCCGCGAACAACTCGTTCGTCGGCAGTTTGGCGCGCTGGTTGACCGCCGCCAGCAGGCGCTCGGCGCTGAACGACTCGTTGTCTGCCCCTTCGGCTTCGATCAACCCGTCGGTGAAAAGCGCGACCAGGTCGCCCACCTCCATTGAACACCGGTGGGTGGGAAACTGTCCTTCGGCGAAAAGCCCCAGGGCCGGGCCCTTTTTTCGATCCGGGCCATTCCCAAGCCATTCGGCCGTGCCCAGTTGCCGGTGCAGGAGTATCGGTTCGGGATGCGCCGCGCTGGCGTAGCGCAACTCCGCACGGGCCACGTCGGCGATCAGGTAAAAGGCGGTGGCATACATGGTGGAGCCGGTTTGCTTGAAGACGCCCGCCACTTCGCGGTTGATCTGGGTGAGCAGCTCGCCGGGCTCGGTCGTTGTGCCGCTCAGATCCACCACCAGGGAACGCATCATGGCCGTCACCAGCGCCGCGCGCACGTCATGGCCCATCACGTCGCAAATGAACAGGCCCACGGCCGTGTCCGAAAGCCGGATCACATCGAAGAAATCCCCGCTGACCGCACCGGATGGGAAAAAGAGGCTGAAAAATTCCAGATCACTTTCCGCGCGCGGCCTGTGCCGCGGCACGCAGGGGAATTCGTGCGGCAGCATGGCCAGTTGCAACTCGCGCGCCATCTTCAATTCCTCCGCGGTTTGCTTGTTCTTTTGTTCCAGTTCCCGCGTGTACTCGGCGAGCTTCTCTTCCGTTTCCTTGAGGGTTGTGATATCATGGGAAACGCCGAAAGTGCCGATGATATTCCCCTCTTCGTCACGCCACGGCATTTTGGTTGACAACACCCAATACGTTTTCCCATCGGGGGTTTTGGTGCATTCCAGCTTGTCGAGCAAAGGCTCGCCGGTTTGCAGAATTTTTTGTTCGTCCTCGAAAGCCGGGCGGGCGCGCTCCTCCGGGAAAACGTCGAAATCCGTCTTGCCCGTGATGTAGGCGGCAAACTGTTCCTCGCTCTGAAGATAGGATGGCCAGTCTTCCACCCGCTTTGATGGGTTTGCCTCGTGATAACGCTCACCAACCAGTTGCAGGTTTTTTTTGATTTTCGCCCGGCTGACGCGCACGTAATGGGACTTAAGGTCTTTGAAATACATGGCGTCCGGCAGGTGTTCCATGAGGGTGCGGAACAGACCTCGTTCGTACGCCAGCTTGTCTTCCGCCAGTTTATGCTCCGTGATGTTCCGGTTGATGCCCACCAGGCCGATGATCTTTCCGTCCTGATCGTGCAGCGGCAGTTTGCTGCTCAACAGCCAGTGTTCCCGGCCTTCGTTGTCCAGGAAATGTTCCTCCCGGTTGATGACCGACTGGCCCTGAATCACCTTCTGGTCGTCGGCGTGAAGTCTTTCGGCAAGTTCGCGCGGAAAGAGGTCGAAATCGTTTTTGCCGATGGTCTCGGCTTCGGTTTTGAAGTGAAGATTTTTCAGGTCGGCGAGGTTGGCCAGCGTCTTCCGGCCGGCGGTATCCTTGGCGTAGATGGCATCCGGCAGGTTGTCGATCAATGTGCGCAGGAGGCGGCGTTCCTGGTCCAGCGTCTCCTCCACTTGTTTTCGTTTTGTGATGTCCCGGCCAATGCCCACCAGGCCGACGATCTTTCCGTCCCGGTCGTGCAGCGGCAGCTTGCTCGTCAACAGCCAGCGCTTCCGGCCTTGATCGTCCAGGAAATATTCCTCCCGGTTGATGACCGGCTCGCCGTGAATCACCTTCTGGTCATCGTCGTAAAATTTTTGGGCAACTTCCGGCGGGAAGAAATCAAAATCGCTTTTGCCGATGGCGTCGGCTTCGGTTTTGCAGCGGAGGTTTTTCAGGTCGGCCGGATTGGCCATGGTCTTCCGGCAGGCGGCGTCCTTGGCGAAGATGGCATCCGGCAGGTTGTCAATCAGCGTGCGCAACAGGAGGCGTTCTTTTGAAAGCTCGACCGTACGTTCAGCGAGCGTCTGCTCGGTCCGCCGGTGTTCCGTGATGTCACGGGAAATGCCGAACGTGCCGAAGACCCGTCCCGCCCGGTCCCGCAACGGCATTTTCGTCGTGGACACCCAGGTCACCCGGCCATCCGGCCAGGTCTCCTTTTCTTCGATGCCTACCAGCGGCTGGCCGGTCTGCACGATGCGCTGTTCGTCGGCCAGCGCCTGTTGCGCGTGAGCCGGTTTAAAAAAGTCTGCATCCGACTTGCCTACTGCCAGATGGGGATCAGCCAGGCCGAACTTCTTCGCCAAGGACTGGTTGATCATTACAAACTGGCTGGCGGCGTCCTTGAAATAAATCCCGTCGGGAATGTTGTCCATGAGCACCTGCAACAGATGTCCGGCCCGGCTGTGCTCTTCGCGGATCAGGTGGCGTTCGCTGGCATTGTGGATCGCCTTGGCCAGCATCGGGCCGGTCAATTCCGGCACGAGCAAATAATCCTGCAACCCCAGCGACATCAGACTGGTCGCCAGCTTTTCCTCCGCCCGGGTCGCCAGCACAATAATCGGCAAATGCGGCGCCGCCTCGTGGACCTTGACAAACGCCTCCGTGCCCTGAGTGTCCGGCAGCGACAACGTCACGAGCACCAGGCCGACGGGGGAGGTTTTCAGTTGGGCCAGCCCGTTTGCCAGCCGGTCGGCACCAACCACCTCAAACTGTTGCTGGCGCAGCAGCCGCAGGCACTTGGGCTGATCGCCGATGAGCAAAACTCCAAAAGATGTGTTTGACATAGTGTTTAATGTTGTTCGTCAGCAGTCCAATCAGCATTTTTCAAACCATCCCAGCCCGGCCGGAGCGCGGTGTTCGATGTGGTGATTACCCCTGCAGATGGGCTGGCCGCGTAAACTTCCACCATCGTTCCGCGTGCGGGTCCATAGTGGAGAGGTCGCCTCACGTGGCGAGCATCGTAAGCCGCGGTGAAGTTTAGGCAATTATAAAACCGCGTAAAGCTACGCCACACGGTTAAATGGGTTGACGCCCTGACCGAATCGGCGGAATTGATTTTCCCCACAGAACGCGCCACGGGGGCGACGCCCGATCCCGGCGACGAAATGGTTCTGGAATGCGCCCTGGCGGCGGAAGCGGATTATATTGTGAGCGGCGACAAGAAACATCTACAGGCGCTCCGGGAATTTCACGGCATCCGGATAGTCTCCCCGTCGGATTTTCTGCGTCGGCTGGCCATCTGAAACAATCAGCGAAAGCAGCACAAACCAACCAGTTCAACGCCGACCTCGCCGTCGCGAAGGCAAATCTCGCGAAACTCTACGCACGCTGGGAGGAGCTGGAGGCGATACGAGTGGCCGCCGAAAATGCGTCCGCATAACAAACTTGCCTATGCTCGTTTTACGAACTCTACCAGCAGCAGAGAATTAGCAGGCACTCCAGATTTCAGAGCTGAACGTATCCATAAATATTGGTTTTGGTTTAGCTTGTCTCCTTTGCTCTTATATTCAACAAACAGAAATTTTCGTCCCTTCCACGCGAATATGTCAAAGAAGCCTCCATCTTTGGGATGGACAGCCATAATTTTGTTATACATAGCCTCTGCTTTGTCAGGCAAAACGCAGGGGGAAGTTCTGTCTGGCAGGCCTTTCCAGAATAGTTTCTTTTGGCCGCTGCTATGAAAAGTATCTACCCATACCCCATCCCAACCATCCTTTTTTAGCCACCGCAATACGGCCAGTTCACCAAACAGGGGTCTTTCATGAAATTTAACAAGAGTTTTATTTCGATAAGTGCCTGCAATTGATCTCGGCAATTTCGTTCCACTCCACTTTGGAAAGCGTATCGTCCAAGTGGGAATTCCAATTCTTCGGCCGTTTGGAAGTCTGACTGGATACTCCCCGAAGCTTAACGCTTGTTGCTTAAGTGATTCCATTGGGCGCGGTGTGAATGGGAGTTTTAGGGCAGCAGGAAGGGGACGACCTGGCGGCTGTGACGGCGGTAGATTTTGAAATCGGCGTCAGTGGTCAGTACCACGGGGTCAGGCAGCGTTTCAGTCATGCGCACGAGGCAGGCATCGGCCAGACTCATGGGCACATCGGCATATTTGTCCATCAGGTCAAGCACCTGGACCAACTCGTCCGTGAGATTCAGACCCAGCCGCAGGTGTCCCTGGCGCAAAAGTTTTTTGAGGGCGTGCGCGTGGGGTTCGTGCAAAAGAAAGAATGTCTCGGACACAACAGCCTCGCAGGTCAGCCACGGCCCGGGCTGGCGGAGAAAAGTTTCCCGCGCCCAGCGATGGTGTTCCTCACGCGGGTCAAGCAGCGCGACCAGCGCCCCGCTGTCAACGATGCAGCTTTTTGGCACGAATGATCTCCGCCAGTTTTTGTTTTTTGGGCGAGAGAAACCGGCGGGGCTGGGCGGGAACTTTTGCCGCCCAACCTTCCTCCAGGATGTCGCGCAGGCCGCCATCCCTGAGCGGCGGCAGTGTGGGCTGATCCAGACGTTCCCTGACAATGTCGGATTTCGACACCCGTCGGGTGAGCGATTCCTGTTCGATCCGTCTGGCCAGAACATCCGGCAATCGAATGGTCAAAGTTTTCATGGGTTCATTGTAAGACAAGTACGGCAGACGTGCAAGACAATTATTTCATGCCGTCACCGCGGGGCGCGGCTTGTCCCAAGCCGCAGCATGTCCGAAAACACGCATCGGAGTGGGAAATTTGGCGAACCACTCTGCGCGCAAGTGGCTGCTGCGAGTTGAGACAACTCGCGCTCCGGAGAATTTGCGCATCTGCCTTTTCAACACCGCCCCGCCCGCGTAGAGTGAGTGGACTGTGCCGGCCAAGTTATATGATCTGATTCCGCGGGATGAGAAGCCCGGCAATGATGTCTTGCTGGGGCGCTTTCTGGATTACGTGGAGGGACGGCGGCTGCAACTTTATCCCGCCCAGGAATCGGCCATCCTGGAGTTGTTCGAGGAAAAGAATGTCATCCTGAACACGCCCACCGGGTCGGGCAAATCGCTCGTGGCCACGGCGCTGCATTTCCAGGCCATCGCCCGGGGCCGACGCTCCATTTACACCTGCCCGATCAAGGCGCTGGTGAATGAAAAATTCATGGCCCTCTGCCGCGAATTCGGTCCGGACAACGTCGGCCTCAGCACCGGCGACGCGTCGGTCAACCGTGACGCGCCCATTCTTTGCTGCACCGCCGAAATCCTCGCCAACATCGCGTTGCGCGAAGGCGCGGCGGCCAACGTGCAGGAGGTGGTCATGGACGAATTCCATTATTACGCCGACCGTGAGCGCGGCGTGGCATGGCAGGTTCCATTGTTGACGCTGCCGCAGGCACGGTTTCTCCTGATGTCCGCAACGCTGGGTGACACCACATTTTTTGAGGAGGAACTCACGCGGCTCAATGGACGGCCGACGATGGCTGTTTCGTCCACGGACCGGCCGGTGCCGCTGGAACATGCGTATTCGGAATTGCCGCTGGCCAAGACGCTGGAAAGCCTCGCTGCCGACGGCAAGGCGCCGGTCTATGTGGTCCATTTCACCCAACTGGAGGCCGCGCAGAGCGCGCAGGATTTCACGAGCCTCAACGTCTGCACCCGCGAGGAGAAGGCCGCGCTGGCCGCTGCGGTCGAAGGATTCAAGTTCAGCAGCCCGTACGGGCCCGACATCAAAAAATGGCTGCGGCACGGCATCGGTTTGCATCATGCCGGACTGCTGCCGAAGTATCGCGTGCTGATCGAGCAGCTCGCGCAGAAGGGTTTGTTGAAAATCATCTGCGGCACGGACACGCTCGGCGTCGGCATCAACGTGCCGATCCGTACCGTGCTGTTCACGCGGCTGTGCAAGTTCGACGGCCAAAAGACCGGCATCCTGAGCGCGCGCGACTTTCACCAGATTGCCGGCCGGGCCGGGCGCAAGGGTTTTGACGATCGCGGCTGGGTGGTGGTGCAGGCGCCGGAGCACGTGATCGAAAACCTGAAGCTCGCCGAAAAATCCGCGCGCGACGGCAAGAAAACCGTAAAGCGTCAGCCGCCAGAAAAGAATTTCGTCAACTGGGACAAAAACACCTTCACGCGCCTGATCGCCGCGCCGCCGGAACGCCTGACCTCGCGTTTCCAGGTGACGCACGGGATGTTGCTGAATGTGCTGAGCCGGAACGGCGACGGATGCCGGGCGATGCAGCAGCTCATTGCGCGCTGTCATGAATCGCCGCGACAGAAGCAGGGGCACATCAAACGCGCCTGGCAATTGTTCTGCTCACTGCTGGACCGGAAGATTGTTGAGTTTATTCCACCCGGGGAGGGTGAGCGTCCTCGCGAGCCCCAATCTTCTGGAGACAGTCAGGGCTCGTCGGGAGCCTCGCCCTCCCCCAGACAAAAAATCCGGGTGAACATCGAATTGCAGGAGGATTTTTCGATGGACCAGGCGCTGTCTCTGTATCTGCTCGACACGATTCCACTGGTAGATCCGCAGCAGCCGGATTACGCGCTCGTCCTGCTGACGCTCGTGGAATCCATTCTCGAAGATCCCGACATCATCCTGCGCAAACAGCTTGACCGGGTGAAGGACGAGAAGATGGCCCAGATGAAAATGGAAGGAATCGAATACGACCAGCGGATGGAAGAATTGGAAAAGCTCGAATACCCGAAGCCGAACCAGGAATTCATTTATTCCACTTTCAACGCTTTTGCCGACCGGCATCCGTGGGTGGGTCAGGAAAACATCCGGCCGAAATCCATCGCGCGGGAGATGTTCGAATCGTTCCGTTCATTTTCCGATTACATCCGGGATTACGAACTGCAGCGCGCCGAAGGCGTCCTGCTCCGGCACCTGAACCGGGTTTACAAAGTCCTCGCCCAGAACGTTCCCGATGCGGCCAAAAACGACCAGATTCGCGAGATGGAATTGTATCTGGGCTCGATGATCCGGCAGGTGGATTCGAGCCTGCTCGACGAATGGGAGAAAATGCGCGACCCGAATTTCCAACGCGCCGAGACGAAGGAGGTGCGTCCGCCCGGCGTGGAAGAGGCGGCCCAGGACGTCACGCGCGACACCAAGGCGTTCACGGCGGCGATTCGGAACCGCATTTTCACTTTTCTACGCGGGTTGGTGATTGCCGATTACGAGGCGGCGCTGGGATCGCTTTCGGAGGGGCGAGTTCCACAAGCCCCTAAAATTGATCCCGTCATTCAAAGTCAGGGACTCGCGGAGTTCGCCCCTCCGAAGGATGCCGATGGCCAGCCGTGGACGGCCGACCGTTTGCGCTCGACGATGGAAGCCTATGAACTCGAACACGAGCGCATCTGCCTCAACCCGAATGCGCGGAACACGCGCCACACGTGCGTCGTTCCTTCCGAAGACAAGAAGAGCTGGCGCGTCCAGCAAATGCTCGTTGACCCGGAGGAAGCCAACGACTGGGTGGCGGAATTCGAGGTGGATTTGGCCCAGTCCCGCACTCTGGGCGAGCCCTTCCTTAAGCTTCGGCGAATCGGCAGCCTGGTTTGAGTTGAAGCAAATTCAGCTCGCGGGAGGTGTTGTCAGCAATTTAGCCAATAATAATCCCGTTCACGACCCGTTCGGGAACGGTTTTTTAAGCGACGGGCAGACCGGATGATTTATTCGGGTATGGGCAAATCCACCGGCTCAAATCCGTTGAAGTATCCATTTTTGTTAAATTTTGGACGGTAAAGTATGACCCGCGTTTTGGCAGGTTGCTGTGGGTTGGTCGCCTTCAGTCCTTCCGCCGCTTTCAGCGCGGTGGTCAACTGGCCGGCCAAAGTGTTGGCCACGGTAGAACTGTCTCCCTTGTCTGCGATTGAAGTCAGCTTCCAGCCATTCTCAAAGTTGAAGGTGAAATCCGCCTTGGCCAGAAAATTGTGGGTCGTCACCCGGTAAGGCTTTTGATAGTTCGGCAGCCAGATGGGGGTCACCGTGACATTTTGTTTACTAGTTGAGTCGGTGGACTCCGTCACGATTGTCGCCAGGAAATACAACTCCGGCTGGTGGAAAATGTATCCTGCCGGCAGGCAATTGGTCCTGCCCCAGCCGTTGAGCGAATCCGCGGAGACAGGCTGGATTTTATACCACGCACAGCCGCCGATGAGCACAGCCGCCAAAGAAACGAAGCACAATATCCTTTTCATGCCCGAACAATGTTGGCGCACATGAATTTTGTCAATCCCCGGAAAGATTGACAATTCTTCTTCTCGTCGCGCCGTATCGTTTTAGCCTTTGGCGTTCAGCCTTCCACCTTTCCGGTTGGTCCCGGCTGGCAGGCGCTTCACTTTGTGAGGCGGGAAGTGATTGGGGAAGGCAAATTGATCGTCCGGCCCGCAACCATGAATACGCCTTCCCCCTGGTGATGAATCGTCCGCGGATGTTTCCTCGATGGGTCAATCCACGCCTTGACGACTTCCAGGACAAAGAAGTTGTATTTGGCGACCAGCTTCCCATCAATGACCTTGCATTCCAGATTGGCATGGCACTCGGCGATGAGTGGGGCCTTGACGCACGCGGCAGCCACGGGCGTGAGACCAAAGGCCTTGAACTTGTCCACCCGTCGTCCCGAAGCATTCCCGCAGTCCACCACCTTTTCCGCCAGCTCCATCGTCGGGATGTTGATCACGCATTCCCTGGTCGCCTTCAAGATTTCAAACGAGTAGTTCCGGTTGCTGATCACGCAACCCACGATCGGCGGCACGAACTCCATCATCGTATGCCACGACATGGTCATGATGTTCGCCCGCCCGGCGCGGGCCGTCGTGACCAGCACGACCGGTCCGGGTTCGAGCAGCCGATAGACTTGAGACAAGGGAAACTGATGAAGGCGGAACCCGGAAGACATGGTGGAGGCGAGTGTGCGCCGGAGCGGCGGCGGCGTCAATCTAAAGGCTAAAGGCTCCCGTCTTCATCCGCTTTCATTCGGTTTCAGCGCGACAGGTCGGATTTCGGTGCGGCAAGGAAAGATGGCAGGAAAAGCACAATCCAGAAGCCGCCGGAACTGTCCGAACGATGTCCTCTCCGCATGACTTAATCAGTCGCAAAATCTTATTTTGAGACAGGACCGCGTCCGCTTCGAACAAGCACGTGTTACAGCAAACTGGCATTGGAATAGCTGTCAGGCAGTATTGCACATCACCATGAAAACCGTTTGTTCAAAAACCGCCGAAGCATTCAGCTTGTGCTGGAGGGTGCCACTTCCTTACGCTCCTCCCGGAAAGATCATTTCATGAAAACCACAATCCTTGTTGGTTTGTGCGTCGTGCTGGGTGCGAGTTTTATTTCCGTCCGTGCGGACGACACCTCGGCCCAAGCCGCCGCCCGCGCGGCTTTGGAACAAAAGTTGAACGAGCTGAACCACCTGCAAACCGAGCCGCCACCGGCACCGGGCACACCACCTTCCGGGGCCGTGGTGGTACAACCCGGCCAATCCGCAACCAACGTAACCGAGACGGTTCCCGAAAAAGCGGTGACTCCGCAAACCACCCCGGCGGCAACAACATCGGTGGCTGCTCCCGCTGCTGTCACTCCTGCTCCTGCCACTTCGACTGGAGTCACTCCCGCTGCTGCTGCTCCGGCTGAAGTCGCACCCGCTGCTGTCGTTCCCACTGATGCCGCTCCGGCTAATACCGTTCCCGTTGCTGAAGCTGCTGCCGCTGCCACACCGACGGTTGTCACTCCGGCTGAAGTTGCTCCCGCTGCTGAAACTCCTGCTGCCACCGCACCTGCTGCTATTGCTCCCGCGGTTACCGCGCCGGCTGAAGTCGCACCCGCTGCTGTCGTTCCCACTGATGCCGCTCCGGCTAATACCGTTCCCGCTGCTGTCGCTCCGGCTGAAGTCGCACCTGCTGCTGTCGCTCCCGCTCCTGAAGCTCCTGTTGCTGCCGCTCCGGCTGCTGAGGTTCCGGCTGTCACCACTCCTGCTGCCGAAGTTCCCGCTGTTGTTGCTCCGACCGAAGTCGCTCCTGCTGCTGTTGCTCCCGCGGTCACCGTTCCTGCTGCCGCCGTTCCCGCTGAAGCTCCTGCTGCCACCGCACCTACCGCTGCCGCTCCGGCTGCTATTGCTCCCGCGGCCACCGCTCCGGCTGAAGTCGCCCCTGCTGCTGTCGCTCCCGCTCCTGAAGCTCCGGCTGCCACTGCTCAAGTTGTTGTGGTGCCCACCGTGACTCAACCGGCAGCGACACCAGCAACACCAAGGCCAACCCCGGTACCCGCTGTGATTAAATCGTCAAGTCCTGCTGTTGTCGCCCCCGCTGTTGTCGCTCGAGTTATTGCGGCGCCAACCAAGACTCAACCAGCAGCGGCCCCGGCAACGCCCAAGCCAACTCCGGCACCCGCTGCGATTAAATCGTCAAGTCCACCGGCGAAGGCGGAGCCGACCAATGAAATTACGACCGTCATTGGAGCGACCTACAAAAATGTGCATGTGGAAAAAGTGGAGCCGGACGGAATAACTATCAGCTATACGCCGGCGCGCGGCGGGCTGGGGATCATCAAGATCAATTTTGACGAGCTTTCCGACGAATTGCGGCAGAAATACGGATTCGATCCAGAGAAAAAGAAGGCTTACGAAAAGAAATAGAAGCCGGTTGCCGCAGGGTGGTTGCGAGTGTGCGCCGAAGTTTTATCCACGGCAATGCCTAGCTGGTTGATCCGTCGTCGTTTCACTACGACGCGACAAGGGGTTTAGTGAATAATCCGTGTCAATTTGTGCAATCCGTGTCTCGATTTTGTGCCTTTTTGCGGCTGGAAAATTTCCATCAATTCTCTGGATTGTCTTCGCGTCTTTGTTGTTGAAAATTCGGGGTTTGGGATTAAACGTCCGCGGCATGTGCCCGCCGGACGGCAGCCGTTCAGACAGGAACAGTTTCACCAGCACGGTCAGGATGATGAACGGCAGGCTGGACAGAATAAGTCCCATGAACCAACCTTCCACGCCGGCGAATTCCAGGAAGGGGAAGAACACCGGTTGCACCACACGGATGCCTAAAGCCGGGAAACCGACCGGTGACAGGTCCGCTGCCGCATGAATGCGGCGTTCCGCCGCAGTGCCCGGTTGCGCCCGGACATGGCCGGAGCGGCAAGTTGAGCTTGACGCGGCCGGGTTTTCCTGTTCAAAGATGGGGCATCATTCTGAACCGAGGGAATTAACTATGACAAAAATTTTTATCACCAAAATCAATGGAGGCAGTGGTCGTTTTGTTCGCTGGCTTAAGCAGCTTGCGCCGGGGCTTGTGGTGCTGGCCCTGGCCGCCGGTTGTCAGACGCAACGTCCCCTGCCCCCGACCGCCTTGCAAGGCACCAACGCCACGGAAATCATCACCCTGCGGGAGGGTGACGTGCTGAAAATTTCCTTCCCGGGTTCCGCCAATCTAAATACGACCCAGCAGATCCGAAGGGATGGGATGATCTCCCTGCCTCTGGTCGGAGAAGTGAAGGCGGTGGGAAAGACCCCGGCGGAACTGGAAAAGGATTTGATTGACCTGTACTCGACGCAGTTGTTGTCGAAGCAGGTTACGGTGGAAGTGCAGAGTTCTTCCTTCCCGGTCTATGTCAGCGGGTCAGTGCTCCGCCCGGGAAAGGTCATGTCCGATCATCCCATTACGGCCCTTGAAGCGGTAATGGAAGCAGGGGGATATGATAACACGAAGGCCAACCTGAAGGGGGTCACGATAATCCGGCACGAAGGAAGCAGCACCCGGAATTACATCGTGAACCTGAAGCGGGTCGTGGACGGGAAACCGAGCGAGTCGTTCTACCTGAAACCCGGCGACATCGTCATTGTGCCGGAAAGATTCTCGCTGTTCTGACCCGGGCCGGAGCCCGGGTTTCAGTAGCTGTACCCGATCTGGAACCCGACTTGGTGGCTGGTAAAGGTGTAACCCGCCTGGGAAGAGTCATCCCGGCTGATTTGGTAAAACACCGCGATGGTGCCACGTTTGAGAAAAGCACAACTCAATTGTGCATGGAGGTAGTCGTAATCATCCTTGCGGTTGGAAACGGAAGAGTTCGAAGAAATATATTTCACCGTCTGGTAGCCGCCGCGCAAATCCAGAAAAAGCTTGCCCAACAGGCGCTGGTTCAAGTCCGCACTGAACCCGGTGCTTTCCATAACCTGATTATTTTGCAAATAGGAAGGCGACACAACCCGTTCGCCGGTCAGAGAAATTTTCGTTTGTTCAAAAGGCTGGTATTGAATCGAAGCTCCAAAAACAGGATTGATGAGGTCAGCGGCGCCTCCGCTCAAAAACTGCCGGTCTTCCCCGCCGCCGTGGAGTTGAAAACTGATCTTGTCGGTCGCACGCCAATTGACCCGTCCTTGCAATTGTTCGAAGGTCATGTCGGGGCTGGCATCCTCATTATCATAGCCACCGCCCACGCCAACAGCGGCGTTCAATCGCGGCCAGAATTGATAATTCAGCCAGTCCAGCGTTGACCATTCCTGGTAACTTGAAAATTGATCGGCCGAAACGAAGTTCTGATTTGCCGCCAGGTCCAGTGACATTTTGTTGTTCATGGTGTAGGCAGCGTTGACGGCGGTGTTGTAGGTTTTCTGGCGGGTTTGGGTGGCCGTTTCAACCGATGGTGAAGATGAGTCGGTGTACCCTTGTGAGATTCCGAAAACCCAGTCGTTATACGCAGTTCCCCCCACCAGCTTGACCGCCTGCCCGAAGGTGTTTTGGAGCTTGTTGTTTGAATAGACTGTCCACAGGGGCGAGTAATCCAAGGTCCAATGGCTTCCCATCTCCAGGAGCGCCCCGGGTGAGATTTGTTGAATGGTGGTGTTGACCGTCTGATTGGTATTGACCTGGACGCCGTCGGCGTACAGAAACTGGTAATAGGGATGCGGCCGCAAGATCAACGCTCCCCACTTGAACGGCTGGGTCCCGGTCTGGGGTACGGAGGCAAACACGTCCATTTCACTGGTTTGTTGCACCGCCGTCGGGGTCTGGTCGGGCGCCGGCGGCGGGGGCACCAGGATGTCCTGGGCTTTTGCGTGGCGATCCAACGCGAACAGGCCAAGCAGCAACGCTTTAACCAGTGCGCGGGCATTTTTGTTGTTGAAATGCGAGAGAACAGTTTTTTTTGATTTCATGATCAAGCGTTGCTCCGGCTGTTTTATATTCCAAATGGAGAACAAGGAAAGGTTTAATGATGCACCAATTCGCCGATCGAAACTGTCCAATGTCGCAGCGAATCTTCCAAAGCCTTTTCCACGGACCGGATTCTCACGCCGGTGGCCAGCAATTTTGAAACATCCAGAACACAATTGGAGCGCAGCGCCCTGGCGCCGCGAAGATAAAACTCCTCGTCATCCTTCCAAAATTCAAAACGGCGGTTCGGTTTGAGAATCCGCTGGATCATTTCGATGACCTGCCGTGTCGCCACCGCGCCGGGATTGGTGAGATTATAAATTCCAACTGGCGCCTGTATTTCCCAGAGGTCCAGACAGGCCCGGACAAAGTCTTCGAGATGCGAGATTGAGTTCACGCCGTCATAAACCCTGGCGTAGTTTTGCAATCTCCAGAGAAAATTTCCCGGCTCGCTCCGTTCGTTGAATGGCATTCCCGGACGCCAGATATAAACCCTGCCCAGCCCGCGAATGGCCTCTTCCGCCAGCGCCTTGGTTCCACTGTAAAAATTGCACGGTGAGTGGCGGAAGGCAAAGTTGGGTTCGTCCCATTCAGTATAGCCGCAAATTCTTTCCGGGTGCTCCGTAAACAATCGCCGCAGTTCCGCCCCCTCCACGTTTTGGGTATTGCCGTTGAGAATCAACTTTGCTCCGCGATAAATGCAACCGGAAGAGACATGCCCCCAGAGGGTGCCGGTCATCGAGCAAACGCGGGCAACGGTCTGGGGAAGCAGGGTGTTGGCAAACAAGGTTTCTTCGCGAGCCGGTTCGCAGGCATCCACATTCGGCCGGCCCCGGAATCCGGCCGCATTAATGATGAACTTCGGTTTTACTTTCCGCACATAATCAAACAGAAGGGTGAAATCCGCGTAGTTAATCGCCTTGCGCGTGAGTGGAATAAAACCATGTCCACGCCTGCGCAATTCGGTCGCAAAGGCCTGCCCCACGTAACCGCTTGATCCCAGCAACAAGATCATGATAAAATCCAACCTCCCGTTTTGCGACTGTCTATGCCTTCCAAACTTGACGGGGTTTTACCTTCACCCCCGCCATCGCATTGCGGGTGTCCACAATGCACGCCGACCAATCTGCCAGTTCCTGGTAATTGATGGACTGGTGGTTGGTGGCGATGATGACCGCATTAAAACTTTGCAGCGTTTCACGATTCCAGCTTACGGAGCGAGTGCCTGCCCAATGTGGATGCTCGCGGGTTGGGCGGATGACCGGCACGTAAGGATCGTAATAGGCCACGTCCGCGCCCCGGGCTTTGAGAAGATCCAACAGGACGTAGCTTGGCGATTCACGGTCATCATCCACGTTTGGTTTGTAAGCCAGGCCCAGCACCAACACGCGGCTGCCTTTCATGGGTTCCCGCAATTCATTGAGGGCTTCAGCCGTCCGGTTCACCACATGCGCCGGCATGGCGGTGTTGATTTCGCCGGCCAGTTCGATGAAACGGGTGTGCTGGCCGTATTCGCGGGCCTTCCAGGTGAGATAGAACGGATCAATGGGAATGCAATGCCCGCCCAAACCCGGCCCGGGATAAAAGGCCATGAAGCCAAACGGTTTTGTCTTTGCCGCCTGGATGACTTCCCAAACATCAATCCCCATCGCTCCGTAAACAAGCTTCAGTTCGTTGACCAGCGCAATGTTCACGCTGCGAAAAATGTTTTCGAGCAGCTTCGCAGCCTCGGCCGCCCGACAGGAAGAGACCGGCACAATGGTTTTGATGGCGCGGCCATAAATCGCTTTCGCGCGCTCCAAACAAGCCGGCGTGTAACCGCCGATCACTTTGGGAATAATTTCGACCTTGCTCTGCGCATTTCCGGGGTCTTCCCGTTCCGGCGAAAAGGCCAGATGAAAGTCCGTTCCCGCTTTCAGCTTCGATCCGGCTTCGAGCACGGCGCGCAAGTCCTCGTCCGTCGTGCCCGGATAAGTCGTGGATTCCAGCACCACCAAAATCCCCTTCGTCAGATATGGCGCGATGGCTTTGCCGGTTTCAATGATGAATGAAATATCCGGCTCGCGATTTTTATTGAGCGGCGTGGGCACGCAAATGATGACCGCTTCGACTTCCCGAATGCGGCTGAAATCGCCGGACGCGGAGAACATGCGCGCCTTCACCGCCTCGGAAATGGTTTCCGAGGAAATGTGCTTGATATAACTGCGACCGCCGTTCAGCGATTCCACCTTGGCCGGATCAATGTCCAAACCAAAAACCGTGACTCCCGACCGTGCGAATTGAAGCGACAAGGGAAGCCCGACGTAACCCAGCCCGATGACTGCTATTTTCATGGATGTATTCCTTTTTATGATGAATTTAGTTTTTAACTCTCGAAATTGAATGAAACGGCGGCTCAATCGTTCGGGTTTGGGGGTGCCAACCGAAAAAACAAAATCATTTTCTGCACTGGTTTGGGGAATCGTTCCGGCGGAACCAACGTGCAAAGTGTTCTCAACGAATAAATACCGGTCAGCAACGTGAGTATCACTCCCAGAATTGCGGTGACGATATGAGAAAGGAAATACCAGCTGACAAACACCGCCGCGATTCCGGGCGCAAACATCGCGGCCAGTCGCAGATTTGCCCACGACCATCGAAATCCGCTCAACCGGCGGACAACCAGGTAAATGCCGGTCCAATAAGCGGCATACAATCCGAAGAACGCAATACCTGAACCTTTCAGCCCAAAAACCGTCAAACCAGCCCAGACCAAAAATATGAAGAGTCCGTTGCTCAGGAGTTCGGTCCAGAAAAAGAGTTTCCGTTCACCCTTGGCGACCAAGATGAACCCCATCGGCCAACTGACTACGCGCAACATCATGCCCAGACAAATCCAACGGAGAATTTCAACCGCTGGGGTGAAAGTTGAAGAATAAAAAAGCCAGATCACCAGCGGAGCAAACGTGAGGGTTGCGATCACCCCCGGAACGGCGAGCAGCAGGCCCACTTCCGCCTGCTCATTCACCAGCCGGTTGCATTCCTTGTGGTCGTGGGCAACCGCAGTGAGGCGTGGATAAAAATCCGCTCCCATCGCCTGCGTAATGAATCCGACATACGTTCCGCCCAGTACTGAGGCCGCCTGATAACAACCTGCCGCTGCCAGGTCGAACTTGCGCAGCACCATGATGCTCACCAGATAGCCAGCCCCTAGCGGCATCAGGCCGGTCGTCATAAAAACCACCCCCAGTTTTAACAGGGCGGAGGTTTCCTCCCTGGCCTGCCGCATCGTCAGCACCACCCGCTCGATCTTGATTTTTCGAGCATACCACCAGGAGGTGAGAATGCCCGCTGCAGCCACACAGACCAGGGAGGGGGCCACGCCCTTTTCATGGAAAAAATAAATTATGGGGATGCTGAACAGCGTGGCATAAAATGCCCCCAGCACGCTCATTCGGGCGAGGTCCGAGATCCGTCGCATTCCCTGCACCAAGGCCGCCTGGCCCTGGGAAACATCCCCGAAGAACACCGCCAATGCAAGCAACGCCACCGAACTGGTGTGCTGGTAATCTTTGAACGTCAGCCAAGAAATGGGTTTGCTCAGGGCCAGCAGCAGAAGAGCTCCGAGGGTTCCGGAACAAAACGCCACGCGGCGCAGGGTCGTTGCCGTTCGGGCAAGGTGTTGAGCGTCTCCGGTCCCGGCGGCTTCGGCAATCTGGCGCACGCCACTGCTGTTAATTCCCATTCCCGCGATGCTCCGCGTCAAGTCATTGACATATCCGTAGAGGCCGAACAGTCCTACTCCAGCCCCTCCCAGAATCAGAGCTATGGCCTTGGTCCGCACCATGCCGAAACCAATGTTCAAAATCGAAGAACCACCAATCAAAGCGGACGACTTTAAAATCTGTCCGTAGGAATGTTTCCCTGCTTCGCTCACATTACAATTGTTCCCTTGATTCAGGAGCTGGCCTGAATCGCCGGTTTCCTTCTGGATGGTCAGAGAATCCGGCACATTTCCTTGATCACATGATCTGTTTGTTCCCGGGAAAGATGCGGTCCCATCGGCAGGCTCAAAACCGTGCCGGCTAATTCCTCGGCAATTGGAAAATCATGCCGCTTCCATTTCCCATCGGCATAAGCGCCGGACAAATGCGGTGGCACGGGATAATGAATCAACGTTCCAATGTCCGCTTGAGCCAGCTTTTGCTGCAGACCATCGCGTTTGGAATGGCGAACGACAAACAGGTGCCAAACAGGTTCCGCCCACTCGGGCACGAATGGCAACGTCAGTTCGGGGCTGCCGCACAACCCGGCAATGTATCGGGCAGCCACTGCCCGTCGGCGTTTGTTCCACACATCCAGCTTCCTTAACTTCACCCGGAGAAAGGCCGCTTGAAGTTCATCGAGTCGCGAGTTAAAGCCTTTGACCTCATTGTGGTATTTCTTTTTTGACCCGTAGTTGCGCAATGTGCGCACACGTTCCGCCAATTGCGCGTCGTTGGTCGTTACCGCTCCGGCATCACTGAAAGCGCCGAGATTCTTGCCGGGGTAAAAACTGTTGCCCGCGGCATCGCCGAGCGAACCGGTTCGCCGGCCTTTGTATCGGGCGCCCTGTGCCT
The DNA here is from genome assembly GCA_049510295.1 of Verrucomicrobiota bacterium. Taxonomy (GTDB): domain Bacteria; phylum Verrucomicrobiota; class Verrucomicrobiia; order Limisphaerales; family UBA11358; genus UBA11358. Next base: position 56,779 of record JBEKZC010000013.1, read on the forward strand.
GAGCGTTGTCCTCGACGACCTTCAACCCGTGTTTGCGGGCGATGCTCATAATCGGGTTCATGTCCGCCGGCTGGCCATAAAGATGCACCGGCATGATGGCTTTTGTTCTCGGCGTGATGGCTGCCTCGATCCGTTTCGGGTCAAGATTGAATGTCTCCAGGTCGGGTTCGACCGGCACCGGCGTGGCGCCCGCATATGAGACCGCCAGCCAGGTGGCGATGAATGTGTTCGTCGGGACAATCACCTCGTCACCCGCGCCGATATTGTAAGCCCGCAGGATCAAGTGCAGCGCGTCCAAGCCATTGCCAACGGCGACGCAATGCCCGGCCTCGCAATATTTGGCGAACCCGGCTTCAAACGATTCAATTTCATTGCCCAGCAAATACCAGCCGGAATCCATAACCCGGTGGTATGCCGCATCCAGCTCTTCACGAAGCTCGTCGTAAGCCGGCTTCAATTCCAGGAAAGACACTTTCATCAATTTTGTTTCAAAACTTTGGAGAACCCCTGAACGTCACGGTAAAATCCGATTGGCCGTAAAAGGTGTTATTCATACACTGCCCAATATTGAGTTTCACCAACCTTGTGGAAGTGAGACTGCACGTAGGGGACGATTTTATACCAATCTGGCGCGGGTTTATCCACCAAATTGAACCCTTTTACTTTGGCGACCAGGATGACCATTCGCCCCCGGCGAACTTCCAGCGCCTGCGTGAACCGATCAAAAAGTCCCGGATCAGCCAGTTCGAAATCCAGAGGCCAACTGGTCGGCAATGGATTTTTTTGAGGAGATTTAATCCAGTAAATGGCGGCATCGGGCAGGATCGCATACTCCCGTCCCTGAAGTCGTTCAATTGTGTCATGGAGTTCCTTCATATATTCGTAAGTCACGGGATTGGTTCTGATCAGCTTGCCACCCGGCAAAACTCCACCCAAAGAACAAGTTAATTTCCAGGCGGGCCGTTCCATGTAAATGTGCCAGCTTCGCCCGATCACAAAGCAGATGAGTGTGATCACCGTGCAAACAAGCAGGCATGAGCGCCATAGGAAAAGAAAACGATTCTCCGCGGCATTTGACGTCAGGATGATTCGCAAATAACTCGTGAGCAGAACAATCGCCAGTCCCGTGCCCAAAAGAGGATAATTGCAACCAATCGAGATGGATACCGTCCACATCATGGCCAGAACGAGGACCGCAACTTTGATTGTTTCGAACGGAGCGTCCCGATGACAAAGGAAATACGCAACCGCCCCGATGGTCATGCCGAAGAGAATGATCGAGTATCTCTGTGCGGTTGTTCCCAAATGCCAGACCATGCAAAAAGCCAGTGGCAGAATAAGGACCGCCGTTCCGACTGCAACGAGCCCCAGACGCATGTTTCGCGGCAGATTAAACATGGGTGTCTTTATCTGCCCGGAGACAACCAGCAAGCTGAAGTAGGCAACAATAAAACCGCAAAACATGCCGGAGGAATGCAAATAATTGAGAAAGCCTGTTTTGATTAATTCGGTGTGGGAGGTCAGTTGAAGCCTGAAATCAGGGAGTGCGCCCGTAATCCACATGAAAGCCAGATATGCAAATGCAGGCGATGCCACCGCCAGCCAGTAACGGAATTGTCGCCAGTCTCCCAGCACAATTAGAAACACAGGGCCCAAAACGAGAAAATTCTGCTTGAACAGGCAGGCCGCGCCGATCATGGCGTAGCCCAAAAACCTGCCGAACGGCCGATTCGACAGCCAAAGCACCAGTCCACCCGAAACGAACCAGAGTCCATCAATGGCCGGCCAGGGAGTTATGATAAAAGTGGTTGCTGTGCCAACGAAGGCCACCAAAGCCATGGCCGTTTGCTCGACCGGATCGAGCGCCTGTCTCAGCATTCGATGGATTATCACGGTCCCAATCCACGCAATGCAGGCGAATTGAAACCACACGAAGAAACGCGAAATCCATATCGTGTAGTCACCGCCCAGAAGAATGACGGGGGTCCACATAATCCCGGTTCCAGGAGGACGAGCGGTGATGAAATCCCGATGAGGAATTTCACCGTCCAGAATGCGCCTGCCCATCCCAAGGAAAAACCCGTCATCCGTGGGATTCATGCCCATCCACGAAATTAAGAGATGCGCAATGGTTGGGACCAAAGTCAAAAACAGCACGCCAGCCAACATTCCCCGCGTTTGAATTGGCCAATGACGCCAGCCCTGATTTCCAGCCTGCCCGACAGGGTTCATGGTCATGATTTTTTGGGGTTTAACCGGCCTCACCTCGATTTGGTAAAGGCCGCTCCTTTGTTAATTTTGTCCACCGAATTTCCAATCCAGGAAAAGGTGTTTTTATTATGCCTGTCTCAAGGCTTTGAGAAATTCCTGGTAGTCACGATAGTAATCGGCTGCGTCATACAAATTGGACGCCAGCACCAGGCACACGGCGCCGGATGAAAAGTTGTCCAGTTCGCGCCAGATCATCGGGCACACATATAATCCGTAATAAGACCGGTTCAAATGAAACCGCTTTTTTTGTTTTCCGTCGTCCAGAATGACATCGTAGCTTCCGGACATGGCGACGATCAATTGGTGCAAATCCTTATGCGCGTGGCCGCCGCGCTCCGCGCCTCCGGGCGTGTCGTAAAGGTAATAAACCCGCTGGATTTGAAAGGGCACATGCCTTCCACCTTCGATGAAAGTCAGGTTCCCGCGCGGATCGGCGATCTTCGGCAACTCGATCAGTTTGCAGTCGTTCAAGGTCATGGTTCAGTTCCCGGTTTTGGTTTCAAGCCACGGCTGGTTTCCGGCCGGCGGCGTTTTTTCCCATTCCCGCACCTGGCTCCCGGCCACGTCGGCCAACGGCACCAAACGATCGCGGACGTTGAACCAGTCTTCCGCCGTGAGAAGAAACAGCACCAGATCCACCGGCTTGCCGTCAATGAACTGGGCCGCCCGTGCAATTCCCACCTGCTTGAAACCGGACTTCCGTTGGAGGGAATGAACCTTGAAATTGGTGGACACGGAGGTGCTGCGCAATTTGCTCAACCCCAGTTTTCCAAAGGCCAAGTCCGTCGCCAGTATGGCGGCAGGCACCCCGGCCCCCATCACCTCCGAACGCATAATGTACCGTCCGCACTCCGCACTGGTCCCACGCACGTCATAAATGCTGTATGTGCCCAAGGGGATTCCGCCGGGCGTCTCGGCGATGAAATAATAGTCGCCTTCCCGCTCGAAATATTTTTTCAGCCACACCTCCTGCCCGGCTACGTCGGTGGCGGAATCGCCCACCCGGCCCTTGACGTGCTCCAGATTACGGAGCCACACAATGAACGCGGCGTCTTCCATCCGGACCGGGCGCAAACGCATGCCAAAACCCTCCGATTGCAGCGAATGTTGCATTGATTTTATGTTGTGTTATCCGCCTTCTCCTGGCCCGGCGCGTTGCCGCCGGCGAGGGAATCCAAAATGGACACGAAAGCCATGATGGGTTTCATAATCGCAGGATGACCTCGCTACGATAGAAAAAAATCACCTGCTTGACCCCGGCGATGCGCGCGGCAATTTCCTTCACTTTTTCAACCAGAACAACCCCCAATCCGGCTCCGGCCTGTTCGCCCTGCAGGGAGTATTCCGGATGCACTGCAACGTGCATGATGGCGACTTCGGCGGGACTTGTCCGGAGAAAAACCACGATGCCAACCGGATCGTCGCCATGGCGGCTCTGGTCGTAAGCAAACAGGATTTGCGCCTCGCAATCTCCGATCTGGACGGACAGCCGGTCGGCGGTTTCCTCGATCCGGGGATGGCCGAACTTTTCCAGCGAGTTGACGATCCCTTCCCGCACCCGGTACTGGCGGGGATTGAAAAACAACAACTCTTCCACTGCCGGACGACAGTGTTTCGAGGCTTTCGACGAGAAAATGAGGTTCACGAATCAAGGTTGCCATGGCGTGCCCGACCTGTTGCTGTGGACTCCGTCCCGTCCGCTTTGCCCGCACGGGGAGGCGCAAAGACAGATCTGCCGCCATCCACGACCATCTCCTGTCCGGTGATCCAGCGGGCGCGGTCGGAGGCCAGAAACTCGACCGCGTCAGCCACGTCCTCCGGGCGGCCAAAACCCAGCGGGTGGGTGGCCTGTACGAAGGCCACAAAATCCGGATCGGCGAAATGTTCCCTGTTCATCTCGGTTCCAATGATGCCGGGCAGGACGGCATTGACGCGAACTGCCGGGGCCAGTTCCACGGCCAGGGAGAGCGACAATGCATTTACTGCGCCCTTGCTGGCAGAGTAAACGGAATAACCGCTGGCCCCCACCCGGCTGGCGATGCTGGAGATGAAGGTAATGCTTCGCAACGCTTCCTGGTTGGTCTTTTTCCGGGTCAGCGGCCGGATGATTTCCATGGCGGAGAACAGATTCACATTGAACAGCCGGATCACGCTGGCCATCTCAATGGCGCGCGCATATTGAATGCTGATGATCCCCGCCGAGTGAATGAAATGTTCAATGGCAATTTTTTTTGCGGCCAGCAAGGAAGCCAGTTCTTCACCAATCCCGTCCAACCGGCTCAAATCCCGCACCCACAAAAGATGCCGTTCGGGGGTTTCACAAGCATTTCGCACGGCTTCCAGTTTCTCCGCACTCCGGCCGGCGAGGATGAGCTTCCGGGAAGGGGACAGTTTCCGGGCAATGCTCCGGCCAAAGCCGGATGAAGCCCCGGTGATCAGTGTGTAAATTTCGCCCATACGTCTTTGTGACTGTTTATTTGACTGCGAATCTGCCGCCGTCCACGACCAGCTCCTGTCCGGTGATCCAGCGGGCGCGGTCGGAGACCAGGAACTCAACCACTTCCGCCACGTCTTCAGGGCGCCCCAATCCCAATGGATGGGTTGCCCGCATCGAAGCCGCAAAATCAGGATTGGCAAAATGCTCCCGGTTCATCTCCGTTTCGATGATGCTGGGCAGAACGGAATTGACGCGGACCGCCGGGGCCAGTTCCACGGCCAGGGAGAGCGCCATGGCATTCAGCGCGCCCTTGCTGGCGGCGTAAGTGTAATAACCTTTTGCCCCCAGCCGGCTGTTGATGCTGGAGATGAAGGTGATGCTTCGCAGCGCACCCCGGTTCACCCGTTTCTGGGCCAGCGGCCGGATGATTTCCATGGCGGAGAACAGATTCACGTTGAACACTTGAGTGACCAACGTCATCTCGTTGGCCCGCGCAAACTGGATCCCGAAAACCCCCGCCGAGTGGATGAAATGTTCAATGGCGATTTTGTTTGCCGCCAGACAGGCGGCCAGATCGTCGCCGATCCCATCCAACCGGTTCAAATCCCGCACCCACATCAGGTGCCGGTCCGGATTTTCACAACTCTTCCGCGCTTCATCCAGCTTTTCGGCATTGATGTCGGCCAGCAGCAGCTTTCGGGAGGAAGCCAGTTTCCAAGCAATGCACCGGCCGAAGCCGGAGGCGGCGCCGGTGATCAGTGTGTAATGATTGTCCACGCGCCCCCAGGTCAGGTTCGTTCGTAATCCACAACTTTGCAGACCCCCAGCGGTCCCAAGTCCATGACCGCGGAAATCCAGGTGAGCCCGACGCCGAACGCCGAAAGGCACACGCGACGGGTCTCGCGCCGCAATGGTTCGCCGCAGTTCAGGGCGATGTTCAGCGGTACGGTCACGGAACTGCAGTTGCCGTAGAGGCTCACGATGTTGTTGGGCAGCTTGGCCTGCGGGATTTGCATCTTGTCGGCCATCTGTTTCAGGATAAACGGATTCGGTTGATGAAACAGGAAATGGGCGATGGAGTCCCGCGTATCCCCGGAAAAAGCGAGCACCTCTTCAACCTGCGGCGGCACGTCCCCCATCGTGAAGTTGAAAATGGCGGGGCCATCCATGTGAATGTGTTGCAGGTTCTGGACCACTCCTTCCTCCACCTCCCGCAACTTCAAAGTCTCGGGCGTCGCCGGCATCCGGAAGGCGCCGGCGGGAATCATGATCGCCTTGTGACGCGAGCCGTCGTTCTTCACGTCCATGTAAATGGGGCTCTCCCTTTCGCAGCGTTCGATGACCGTGACCGAGCCCGCGTCCCCGGTCAGCGGGTAGGAAATCCGGTTGCACCGGTCCATCTGCTTGCTGCAGGTGTCGCCACACAACAGAACCACCTTGGGGAGCGCCGCGATCTCCAGGAGCAGGCAGGCCTGCATGAATCCGAGGAGAAAACCGGTGCAGCCTTGGTTGATGTCGAGACACACCATGTCGTGGCCCAGGCCGAGTTTGCCCTGGATGACGTTGCTGGTGGGGGGCATGAAGTAGTCCGGGGTTTGCGACACGAACAGCAACGCGCCAATTTCCTCCTTTTTCAACGCCCCCGCGTTCAACAGTTGTTGCAGGCCATACTGGCAAAGGTCGGAAGCGCAAACGTCCGGCGGCGCAATCCGGTGCCGGTCCAGGCTCATCATCTTCTTGAACCGTTTGGCCTTGTCTTCGGTGAGCTTGAAGACGGGGTATTCGTCGTCAAAACGATACTCCTCCTTCGGCACCACGGCGACGATGGCGCTGATTTTTTTGTTTTTAAAAATACATTTCATGCGGGTGCCATTCAGGCGGAGAAACGGCGGTTCTCTGAATCAAATCCTACTTCTGTTTGGATGCCACCAGATCGGCCAGGTCGGCGGCGGTGACCACCGAACGAATCTCCTCCGCCTTGATGGAGGCGCCGTATTTCGCGTCGGCCATGGCCAGCACCGAGAGGACGGACAGCGAATCCCAGGCTTCAAAGTCTATAAGAACGTTTTCCGGCTTCACCTCCTCGAGATCAAGAATTTTTGCCAGTTGTTCGTAGAATATAATTTTATCCATAGGTTTTACTTGTATTCGGTGATTAGATTAAAATCCAGCTTACCCAAGCTGACAAGCATTGCACACCAAGTCAAGCCGGCGCCAAAACCCGCCAGACAGACCTGCAATTTTTCCCGGAGCAGGCGGTCTCCCAGGTCATACGTGATGACCGTGGGGATGGACACCCCGCTGTTGTTTCCAAAACGTTCAACCACATTGTTGGGCATTTTCGCATGCGGCACCTTCATCTTGTCCGCCAGCTTTTGCAACATGAATCGGTTCGGCTGGTGGCAGAGAAAGTAATCCACGGCGTCCTTGGAAACCCCTGCGGTTGCCAGAAGACCCTCAATCAGCGGCGGTACTTCCGTCTGCACAAAATTAAAGATGGCCGCGCCGTCCATGAACAAATGGTCCTTGGCCCGGAGATTGTTGTCACCCACGTCCTCCAGGATCGCCGTTTCCAGCGTGGCCGGCATGCGCAGCCCGCCGGCGGGAATGGTCAGCGCGTGGCCGCGGGCCCCGTCCATTTTGAGACTGGCGTGGATGACGGAATCTTCCGAATCCCGTTCCACCACCGTGATGGCGGCGGCATCACCAATCAGCGGATAAATGTTGCGGTCCTTCGGCGAAGCTTTCCGGCTGAGGACATCGGCGTTGATCAGGACCACTTTTTTGATACTTTCCTGTTCCAACAGCATGAAGGTCTGCATCAATCCAACCACAAATCCCGCGCAGGCCTGGCTGATGTCCAGGCACAGCATATCCGGCTTCAAATGCAGGCGGCCCTGAACAATGCTGCTCGTCGCCGGCACGAAATGGTCCGGCGTTTGGGTGACGAGGATCAACGCGTCAATCTCATCGCGATGCAACAGGCCCCGGTTGAAAAGTTGCTCCAGGCCGAACACCGCCAGGTCCGACACACACACGCCCGGTTCCACCACGCGGCGCTTGTCGAACCCCATGACCTCCTTGAGCTTGAGCGACCGCGCCTCCGGGAAATTGAAATTCTTCATGTCCTCGGAGAAAGACCGCTCGTTCTCCGGCACGACGACGAGAACCCCGGTGATGCGTTTACGGTGAAAGGTGAAGTTCATGGTTTGGCCCCGCACTTGCGCAGGAGTGCTTCAACGGTCTGCAGGTTCTGGAAATTTTCCGGCACGATGTCCGTGCCCGGGATCGAAACGCCGTAGTTTTTGTCCAGCGCCGCCACCAGCGTGATCATGTCAAACGAATCGAGCATTCCGTCCGCGACGAAATCGCTGGAGGCGGTGAAGTCAAATTCCGGACGGATTTCCTTCAGAATTTCGGCGACTGATTTCATGCGTCAATCATTTCATTGGCCAGAACCTGGTCCACCAAACCATCCGGCGCGTAGCCATAGTGCCGGTATTTGGAGATGGCATTCTCATTGCTCAAGTTCACCCAAAGCTTGAAGCGCCGTACTGCGTTGTGCGTCTGGAAATAATGCTGCATCAAGGTGGACCCCACCCGGCAGTCGCGGAATTTTTCCGCCACCGCCCAGAAGCGGACGGCGGAGGCCAGCCCCTGGGTTTCAAAAAAAAGCAGCCCGGCCAGCGCGCCAGCGCGCCGGGCGGCCAGCACCTGGCGGTTTTCAATGGCTGATTCAATTTCGTATGGCATCGGAAGCTGTTCGCCGTAGCGGTCAAACGAGTTTTCGATCAACCCCAGCACCGCCCGGCTGTCCGCCTTCCCGGCGAAATCGACGGGCACTCCGCCGCTGCCGGTTTCCGGCCGGCCCATTCTTGCCATGCGTTGCAGGCGCGTGTAGCGCCGGAAACCGGCCGGCTCCAGCGCCGGCAACAACCGGTTCACGGCGGATTCATTCCCGATGAGATCGGTCACCATCCGCCCGGATTTCAATCCGGACCAGGCTGTGATCGCCTGTTGCAATGCCGTCATGTCCGCGGCACAAAAATAGAAATGCCCGAAATCACGGTCCTTTCTCAGAAAAAACGCCGCGCCGTCATGCACTTCACCGGACAATTCGCCGTGATCAATCCAGCCCTGCAATTTCGATTCCCCGGGGAAGAAATTGGTGCAAAAAGCCGGCGCCCCCGCCTTCGCCTTTTGAACGGCGTCGAACACCTGGCCCAGTTGCTGAATCGGACTCATCACGTCAATTCACACTGGCCACCAGTCGGGCCCGGTCAATTTTCCCGTTTGGATTGCGCGGCATGAGTTCCATCCAGTTGAACACGGTCGGCAGCATGTATTTCGGCAGGGAGAGGGAAAGCCGTTCGCGGATGAAGGCCGGGGCCAGCTCCTGGTCGCACTCGTAAAACATCGTGATCTCCTTTTTGTTTTGATTGTAAACCACGCAGCAATTGCGGATGCCGTCCACCTGCAGCGCGGCGTGTTCAATTTCGCCGAGTTCGATGCGGTAGCCGAGATGCTTGATCTGAAAGTCCTTCCGGCCCAGGAACATGATTTCGCCGCGGTTGTTCCAATAGCCAGAGTCGCCGGTCCGGTAAATCCATTCCGGGTAGTGCGGATTGAGGGGGTTTTGCACGAACCCCTTTGCGGTCCTTTCGGGGTTGTTGTAATACCCCAACGCCAGCGAACTTCCCCGCACGCAGATTTCGCCCGGCTCGTCCACCGCGGCCGGCTGGTTCTGGTCGTTCAAAATCAGGATGTCGGTGTTGCGGCACGGGAAACCGACCGGCAGCTTCTCGTCGTCGGCAAACTCGCGGTCCACGATGAAATAGGTGCAGGCCACGGTGATTTCGATCGGCCCGTAAAGGTTGACGAACATTGCGCCGGGCAAATGGCGCCGCCAGTAATTGAGATGTTTGGTGGGAAAAACCTCGCCGATGAAAAAAACCTTCCGGATGCGGTCCAGCTTCGCTTTCGCCAGCAAATCCTGGTTGGCGATGTTGACCATGATGGTCGGGACCCAGAAAATAAAATTGATGGGATGGGCCGACAAGAAATCAACCAGCTTGACCGGAAACGTGGCGCACTGGTCGGAAATCACCACCCAAGTGGCGCCTTTCGCGATCATCAGGCAAAATTCAAGCGTGTAAGCGTCGAAATATATCGGCGCCAGGCTGCCCATGATCTCGCTGCCGTCCAAGCCCAGCCGCTCAAACGCCCAATCCGCCCAATCAATCGTGCTGCGATGGTTCAGTGCCACACCCTTGGGAATGCCGGTGGAACCGGAGGTGTGGATGATGCAATAAGGATCGGTATCAATGATGGCATCCAGTCGCCGGAGCAGGACCGCGTTGTCATAGATTGTTTCGGGGACCATGGCCTGTTCCACCAAAACCAGTTTTTCTTCGGCGATGCCCAGGGCGCGCAACGGGGCGGCGTGCGCGGCGGAAGTGATGATGACGCCGGGAGCAAGGTTGTCCAACATGCCCTTGAGCCGTTGCGGCGGAGACTTGATGTCGAGGTTTGCGTAGGCATTGCCGCTGTAAAGGATGCCGAGGTCAGCCACGATGTTCTGGGCGCTCTTCGGCAGGAACACCGGAATTGGCTGCCGGGTTGCGGAACTTCGTTTGAGAATCAATGCGGCGCAATTTTTGGCGAACCGTTCGATTTCTTTGAACGTGTACTGACGGTCTGATTCCGCGACCGCCACCTTGTCGCTGCATTTGTGCGCAGCTCCCTTCTCGAAATATTCAATGACGTTTATTTGCATGGTGGTAGGGGTGCGGCACTTTAATTGTGTCGCATATCCCGGCAAGCCCAATGAATCCCATGTCTATCTCAAGGCTGCAGCAGCATGATCCGGTAGAATCGCTGTGTTGCATTGTTGACGCCATTGGTTCCGGTGGCGGTGGATCCCAATGCTGTGAAGTTCGGCACCGCGCTGCTCCAGGCGGAATCCGTCAGGTTCGTCTTGTATTGCAACGTGTAACTTTGTCCGGACACGGCGCTCCATTTAATGGTGACGATGCCATTGGTCAGGCTGATGGATTGAACCACTGGTAGCGCTGATCCTCCCGTGACGATCACGGTGAAGCTGTTGGTCGCCGTCAATTGCGGATTGATCAGGTCAAATACATCACTGTTGGTCACCACCGTCGTTATCACATTGGTTCCCGGGCTTTGCGCCTGAGTGGGCGTCCAGGTGATGATCCCGTTGACATTGATCGTCATGCCCATCGGCGGATTGACCAGCTGGTAACCAATCGTGGTTGCATGAATGTTCGGTTCCGTGGCCGTGTTGGTCACCGTCAACAACGTCAACGCGCTCACTGTTTGGGTCGAAACCACTGGCAACACCGGCGCCACGTTTACTTCCCGAACGATCACGGTAAAGCTGTTCGTCGCGCTCATCGGCGGCGAACCGTTGTCTGTCACCACCGTCGTGATGGTGTTGGTGCCCGGACTTTGCGCCTGAGTGGGCGTCCAGGTGATGATCCCGTTGGTGTTAATCGCCGCCCCGGCCGGAGCTGCCTGCAGTGCGTAAGCTAGAGCATTGGCGGGAATATTTGAGTCCATGCCTGTGTTGGTTACCACCAATGTCGTCTGTTCGTTGACCACCTGGTTGGTCTGCGGCGGCAACCATGGAGGAGTGTTCACCACAGTGGTTGTTACCGCCACCGTGAAACTATTGGTCGCGCTCAACGACTTCGCATTGACCGCCCACGCGTTCGTGTTCGCCACCACTGTCGTGATTGTGTTCGTGCTCGGCACCTGGCTTATCACCGGTGTCCAACTGATCACGCCGTTGGTGTCAATCGACGCACCGTTGGGCTTTACCAGCAAAGTGTAGGTCAGCGGGTTCGCCGGAATATTCAAATCCGTCGCCGTGTTAGTCACCGTCATCAACAACCTCCCATGAATCGTCCGATTGAATTGTGGCGGCAACACCGGCGCAATGTTCACATCGTTCACCACCACCGTGAAACTGTTCGTCGCGCTCAAACTTCCGTCGCTGACCACTGTTTTAAAGGTATATACACCTGGCCCCTGCCCCTCACTTGGCGTCCAGGTAATCACGCCGTTGGTGTTAATGACTGCATTGGTCACCGCGCTGTTCCCCACCATGTTGGTCACTGTTGTGACCACTAAACTGTAACTTAACGGCAACGGTGGCACGTCATTGTCCACTGCGCTGTTTGTCACCACCAGCAATGTCAACTCATTGTTCGTCTGGCTGGCCTGATTCAATAAGCTCGGCCCGTTGTGAATCGCTTGTACCGTTACCGTGAAGCTGTTGGTCGCTGTTAACACCGGATTGACCAGATCAAACGGATCGGAGTTGGCCACCACTGTCCTGATGATATTGGTACTCGGCACTTGAGTCACCACTGGCGTCCAACTGATCACTCCGCTGCTGTTGATGCTCATGCCCGCCGGCGGACTGATCAGGGCATAACCCGTCGTCAACGCATGTTGGTTCGGTTCGGTGGCAGCATTGGTGACCAACAGCGTTCCCAATCCGATAATCGTCCGATTTGATTGCACCGGCAACACCGGCGCCACGTTCACCTCCCGCACGATCACCGTGAAGCTGTTCGTCGCCGTCAACTGCGGGTTGACCAGGTCAAACACATCGCTGTTGGTCACCACCGTCGTGATCGTGTTGGTGGACGGACTCTGGTTTTGCGCCGGCGTCCAAGTGATGATCCCGCTGGCATTAATCGTCATGCCCAACGGCGGGTTGACCAGGCCGTAACCGAGGATCGTGGCATGCTGGTCGGACTCGGTGGCGGTGTTGGTCACCGTCAACAGGGTCAATTCGTTCACCGTCTGGACCGGAATCACCGGCAGCACCGGCGCCACGTTCACTTCCTTCACGATCACCGTGAAGCTGTTCGTCGCCGTCAACTGCGGGTTGACCAGGTCAAACACATCGCTGTTGGTCACCACCGTCGTGATCGTGTTGGTGGACGGACTCTGGTTTTGCGCCGGCGTCCAGGTGATGATGCCGCTGCTGTTGATGCTCATGCCCAACGGCGGGTTGACCAGGCCGTAACCG
>JBEKZC010000014.1:0-68058 GCA_049510295.1 Verrucomicrobiota bacterium
TTTGGGTGGAGATGGTCCAGTTCACCAGGTCGCCGATGGAGATGAGGCCGACGACTTTTTCACCTTCCACCACCGGCAAATGCCGCACGCGGTGTTCGGTCATCAGCTTCATGCATTCCTCGACGGAATGATGCAGCCCGACGGAAATGACCTCGCTGGAAATAATCTCCCGCACATGCGCCAAGCGGGACGATTTCCCCTGGAGCACGACTTTGCGCGTGTAATCGCGCTCCGTAAAAACCCCCGCCAGTTTCCCGCCCGACATGACGAGCAAAGCGCCGATGTTTTTGTCCGCCATGATTTTGATGGCCTCGAAGACGGTGGCTTCCGCCGGGACCGACCAAATCTCCGATCCCTTGTGATGCAACACCGCGCTGACTGTGCCGCTGGATTTCATATAGGTTTGATGCCTTTATCCGCTTCTTCTGTGCATGATTCAAGCAAATTATTGCAATCATTACAAGTCTTGGAACGGCGGTTTGATGGAACTTTTCCTTTCCCCCAGCGTCCGTTTCTGGCTTCATATGCGCGTTGGAATTCAAGCTTCAGCTTGTCCGCACAGCACGCTAAAGCGTGGACTCCAACCAAACTGTTTACAAACTATGGATTCGTTACCAACTGTCCTGTTAAAACCGGGTGAGGCCGACCGCGTCGTGGCCGGCCATCCGTGGATCTATCATACCGGGATTCTCCGGCTCACCGCGCCCGTTGACGACGGCGGGCTGGTCCAGGTCAAAGACCATCGCCAGCGGTTTCTGGGTGTCGGTTTTTTTAATTCAAAATCGAAAATCCACGTTCGTGTCCTGTCACCGGAGCGGGTCGAGGTGAACGAAAAGTTTTTTGAAGAGCGCATTCGCTCCGCGCTCGCCGTCCGGCAAAAGCATCTGCCCGACGCAACCTCGTTCCGCGTCGTGAACGCCGAGAGCGATTTTCTCAGCGGCCTCATCGTGGACAAATACGAGGACGTGCTGGTCGTGCAGATTTCGTCGCTCGGCATGGACCAGCGCAAGGCGCAAATCGCCACCGCGCTGCAACAGATATTCTCCGGTTCAAAATTGGAACGCCCCCTCTCCGGTCCTTCGGACACCCTCTCCCCCGCTCCCAGCGGGGGAGAGGGGCGGGGAGAGGAGGCGCTTGGCGGTTTTCGCCCTCTTCGCGCCATCCTCGAACGCAGCGACGTGGCGTCGCGGAAGTTTGAAGGCTTGGGCGAGGCGAACGGGGTTTTATTCGGCGAATTCGGAGCGCGGACAGCCATGTCCGCGGGTTCACCGACGGAAAAAGACGCGGACAAAGCTGTCCGCGCTCCTTCCATTACCGTGAATTTGAACGGCTTGAAGTTTGAAACGGATCTGGTCGCCGGCCATAAAACCGGCCTGTATCTCGATCAACAGGTGAATTATCAGGCCGTGTCGCAGTTTGCCAGGGGCGCGCAGGTTTTGGATTGTTTCAGTTTTCTAGGCGGATTCGGTCTGCACGCGGCGCGCGCGGGCGCGGCGCATGTCCACCTGCTCGACCAAAGCGCTGATGCCATTGCTGCGGCCACCCGCAACGCCGCGGCCAACGGCCTTGCGGAAAAATGTTCGTTTGAGGTCGTGAATGTCTTCGACTGGCTCAAGGCCAACACCGCCGTCAAACCGCACGAGCGCGTCATTCCACGATTCGATCTCATCATTCTCGACCCGCCGTCGTTCACCCGCAATCGAGCGTCCGTGCCCGACGCGCTGCGCGGTTACAAGGAAATCCATCTGCGCGCGCTAAAGCTGCTCAAGCCTGGCGGCACACTGGCGACGTTTTGTTGTTCGCATCACGTGGACACCGTAACGTTTCTGGACGTGATTCTTTCCGCCGCCTACGACACGCGTCATGTTTTACGCCGCGTGGCAATGTATTCCCAAAGCCCGGATCATCCCGTCATCCCGATGATTCCCGAAACGGAATACTTGAAGGGCTTTGCGTTTGAAATCGTGCGGTGAAATGCCAGGACACGGGGAAGTTGACACTGATTTCACCAATTTACGCGGATTGAATCCGTGATAATTCGTGCAATTCGCGTCTAAACACTTGGCGTCGGTCATGGACCGACGTTACAGTTGACGCCATGAGCGCATTCCCCGTCAGCCCGGAAAAGGAAGCCCAACTCACGCAGCGCATGGCCGCGCTGGGTGTGCGCGAGGCCGACATCGAGGAAACCTTTGTCCGCTCCGGCGGCCACGGCGGCCAGAACGTCAACAAGACCTCCACCTGCGTCATGCTGCTCCACCGTCCGACCGGTCTGCAGGTCAAATGTCAGGCCACCCGACAGCAGGGACTCAACCGCTTCATCGCCCGCCGCCTGCTGCTGGACAAGGTTGAAACGCTGAAACGCGGCCACGTGGACGCCGAGCGCGCCCGCATTGAGAAAATCCGCCGCCAGAAACGCCGGCGCAGCCGCCGGGCGAAAAACCGGATGCTCGCCGACAAATCCCATCACTCCGACAAGAAGGCGTCGCGTCGTCCGGTTGGAATGGAATAGCAAACGGTTGACGCGAGTTTCGGAGGGCGGATCCCGCAGTGCGGGAGAGGCCCCAATTCTTGACCACGGATGGACACGGCGTAAAGCCGCGTGGCGATCACGCCGCTTTACGCGGATAAACACGGATCCGGTGAAAAATAAAACCGCGAATATGTCAGTTTGAATGCTTGTTGTTCGGGAGAATGTGCTAACATCCCCGTTCATGAACATCCTAATTGAAGACGCCGAGAAGCTGGAATATCTAACCAGCGACAACCACTGGACAAAAAAAGCATCCGAAGGCAAAAACTTCGGGGCAACCGGAGCAGCCTTTGAAGTTGCGAAAAAAGAACCGATTGGCAAATTCAACATCGTCTTTTACATCCCCCAGACGAAACAATTCATCAACATGGATCACGGCCGGGGCAGGGGACTTGCCGAAGCCAGCCCGGTGGTGGAAACCGCCCCGGCGGTGGTACAAGCCAGTGTGTAAGAAGACGCGGAGTTTAACCACGGATGGACACGGATTCCGTTTGTCGTAAAAAGGCACATAAGACGCAAAGAAACGCTTTTACACGAATTGCGCGAATGGACGCGAATAACGTAGGACCGGCGTCCCGCCTGTTCGGGCAAAAGGGGAAATAACCGGCTTGAGTCCGCTTCGCGATGGGCGGGCGGGACGCACTGCCCTACGTTGGACCGCTACGCCCGCTGAAGGGCGCCTAACTCTCTCAACACTCAACCATCAGCCCTCAACTCGCGGAGTGTCCGCCTCGTGTCACTTGCCACCTGCTTGCCGGGTCGAAGCGCAGCGAAGACTGGTCACTCGCCACTTGTCATTTTATGGCGTTTCCGCATACTCTCGATTCCATGGGCAAATCCAAAATACCGGAAACCGGAGCAGGTTATCTCGGCGAAACCATGGTCCACAGAATTTCCCGCGCCATGGGCGTCGTGGAAAATGTGATTGAGGCCAAAGCCGGCTGGCCGCCGGAGCTCACGTTGAAGCTCCCGGATGGCACCTTCAAAAAGGGCAAGCTCAGCGATTTCCGGGAGCCAAACAGCGCCGAGCGGAAAAAAATTCCCCCGGCGTAATCTTTCACACAAATGGCTTCTCGATACGAATGCAAAAGACGCTGACGGTCCCCCTGTCGGCCTTCATCAGAGCAGGCGGAACGGTGCGACCCGGGGTTCCTTTTTAGGAGCGTGTCTCCAGGAAGCGCCCCATGAAGGGTTCAATCCCGACAATTTATGGTCCGCGGGCGAGGCAGAGGTGAAAACCTGCCGGTTATCGGGACCCGTTCATTACGAGATCGTGGAAGTTCGAGAGGCTGGCCCAAGGCGGTGCAAGAGAGCAGTCCATGAGATGGGACTGAGGTTGCGCTTGCAACCAAGTCACTGACCTGCTCTCCTTGATTTCATGCAAACAGGAGTGAGTGGTTGCTTCCAAGGCAGATTGACCAGGGCCATTTCTTTTGTTGCTCTTGGCCTGGCTGCGGCATTTCTACAGGCCGGTTTGCCGGCGCAGCCCGCATCGGGAAATTCGGACACGGCGAACCCGAATGCGTTGCCGGATGCCAGGGCCATCATGAAGTACCTGCGCAGCCTGCCCTTGCGGACGGACAAGAAGCTCATCTCGGGACAGTTCGAGTCGTGGGGAAACGACGTGAAACCACTGTCCAGCCCAAGCAACAACCTCGCGATTATCCATGAAAAGACAGGGAAATGGGTCGGTCTGGTGGGAGTGGAGTACCATGCGGGCGGTGTCTTTCCAGCGGAACCCAACAAGCTGTGCATTGAATACTGGCGCACAGGCGGCTTGGTGCAGATCTATCTCATCATGCGCAATCCCGCTGCGCCGGATTCGGTCAACGGCGGAGGCAAGTGCGACATCAACCTGGTCCTGGACCCCCAACATGAATACCATCGCTTCTTCTTCAATGAACTGGACGAAGTGGCCACCGGGCTGGCCACGTTGCAGGAAAATGGAGTGATCGTCTTCTTAAACCCGTTCGCCGAGATGTCGGCCGATTGGTTTTGGTGGGGTGGGCAGGATCCCGAGAAATGCAAGGCCCTTTATCGAGCCACCTTTGACTATCTGGTCAAGGTCAAACACTTGAACAACCTGCTCTTTATCTTCGAACCGAGCAGCAGCAGTAAAAATGCCGCGGCGTATTACCCGGGCGACACGTATGTGGACATGGTTGGCATTTCCTGTTTCGTCTCCTGGAACCAGAATCTGACCCCCGCGCGTATCCCGGCGTATGTCGCGCTCCGGAAATTGGGGAAACCTCTGGGGTTGAGCCAATGGGGACCCCGGCGCGGGAAGGACCAGATAGGCCAGGACGAGCCGCCGGGGGACAATCTGAAGCTGGTAACGGGGATTCAGGATTATTTGCCGCAGATCATCTGGTGGATGAACTGGAACTACGCCTACGCGATATGCTCCGCCAAGAATTCCAACTCTCATGCCACCGAGTTGCTGAACCATCCGCGGGTGGTCAACCTGGACGACCTGGCGTGGAAACAAATGCGTTGACCTTGGCGCTCTCGGTCGAAGACAGATTTCTTAGCTGTCTATCAGACTGATTGCCTTCAGTTGCCGCTTCACGCCCGGTTCATCCAGGGAAGTCCTGTATTCAACCCGTTTGGTTTCGCCCGGCAGCAAGTCGAAATGGTTGTCGGAGAAAAAGCCCTCATCATCACCGCAGACCAGCATGACGCTCCGGGCGAAGGACCGGCAGGAAAGTTCAATCGAACAGCCGCCTTTCGATTTGATGATTTTCGTCATAATCTCCGGCGGCGACAGTTTCAAATCCTTCGGCAGACGAAAATATTTCAGGTCCTCGGCTATGATTCCCTTTCCGTCCTTCAACCGCGAGACCATCACCAACTGCGCGTCGTCCTGGCCACGCGCCAGTTGCTCCTTTGTCAAAGTCAGGTGCAGCTCCGATGTGTTCGGAGCCACGGTGACGGGCTGCGTTCTCCGGCTGACCTCTTTTCCGCCGAAATCGAGCACGACGATCTCCAACGTTGCCGTGATCGGTTCCCGCCGGTCGGACACGATATAAAACAGCGTTTCATTTTCCTTCACCACCGCGGAGATGATGACCGGGGCAAAAGTCCTCCGCGCGGTGTAATGCAACGCCTTCCATCGGCCAAAATAATCAATGCTCGACCACGAGGCGACCGGCCAGCAGTCGTTGATCTGCCAGTAGAGCGAGCCCATGCAGTACGGCATCGCCCGCCGGTGCGCTTCCATGGCGAGCCGCACACCTTCCGCCTGCATCACCTGGCTGACGTAAAGGTACGATTCAAAATCCTTTGGCCGGCGATACCACTGGTCCATGTAGGTTTGGATCAGACGATTTCCGTATTCCCGATCCCGGCGTTCGTCGGCCATGCAACGCTGGTGGGAAAGCATGACCGCGGAATGCAGCTCGCGATCTTTCGGTTCCGCAAACTTCTTCACGGTGGACAATTCGGGATACGACTGGAAGCCGTACTCGCTCACGAAGCGGGCGATGTTTTCGGGATACTTCTCAAACGGTTCCTTGCCATGCCACACGCCCCAATAATGAATGTCGCCTTCTCCGTACGGAATGTTGTTGAAACCGGCATTCGGGCTGGAGGAATGGTAGTAACGGGTCGTATCCACCTCCCGCAACGCTTGCGGGATGGTTTCGTAGTAGAGCGTCCGGATATCCCGTTCATGCCACGCCTGGATTTCCGGGGAACACAACGGCTTCCACATCAGATGCCAGCAGGCTTCGTTCTCGTTGTTGCCGCAATAGAGTGCAATTGAGGCGTGGTTGCGCAGGCGGGTCACGTTGTCAATGATCTCCTGCCGCACATTTTGCCGGAACGCTTCATCGGTGGGGTAGGCGGCGCAGGCAAACTGCAGGTCGTGCCAGATCAGGATCCCGCGCTGATCGCAGAGATCGTAGAATGTGTCCTCCTCGTAAATTCCGCCGCCCCAGACCCGCAACATGTTCATGTGTGCCTCGACGGCGGAACGGAGGATGTATTCGTACCGTTCCCGCGTCACCCGGTTCTGAAAATTATCCAGCGGCACATAATTCGCGCCCTTCATGAAAACCGGCACGCCGTTGAGCCGCACATAAAACGAAGTCCCGGACGCGTCCTTGTCGCGGACAATTTCCAAGGAGCGGACGCCGATCTTCGTGGAGTATTCGTCAGCCGCCTTCCCGCCCGCCTTGATTTGCGCCCGGTAGTTGTAGAGATACTGGCCGCCGAGTCCGTTGGTCCACCATAACGCGGGTTGGTCGAGATGCCCTTTGACCGTGATCCGATTGAGCCCCTGCTGCAACGGGTGTTCCTCCGAATTCAACTGGATCGAATCCATGCTCACGGAAATCCGCGCGCGCTGCGGCGTGTCCGACAACACCTCCAGCACGGAAACGATGTCCGCCCCGGCGGCGGAAACATTCTGCTGCTGCACAAAGACACTTTTGATCCGGATGCCGCTCCAGGCTTCGATCAGCGCCGGGCGCCAGACGCCGCACGTGATAAGCCGCGGACCCCAATCCCAGCCGTAATGAAACTGCGCTTTGCGCGAATACATCGCGAGCTTGACGTCGGCCTGGTCGTTCGTGCCGAAAGCATGCAACCGGTACGGGGCGCTTTGGTATTTGGGAAGCGTCTCGGCAAATACGTTGCGGAATCGGACGACGAGCGCGTTCCCTTTTTCCTTGAGCAGCGGTTTGCAGGGGACTCTCCAATCGCGGAACATGTTGTTCGCGGTCAGGATGGGCGAACCGTTAAGTGTCACGGAGGCGTAGGTGTCCAGTCCTCGAAACACCAGTTCCACGTTCGCCTGTTTCAGAAAGTCCGCCGGCAGATCAAAGGTCGTTTGATAAATCCAGTCGTTCTCGCCAATCCACTGCAACTCCTGTTCGTTGGTGCCGAAAAAGGGATCGGGGATCAGCCCGTTCCTCAGGAGATCGGTATGCACGCAGCCCGGCACCTGGGCGGGATGGAGCTGGTCTTTGGCAGCCTCGCGGAACGTCCAGTTGTCTGAAATTTCATGTCGCAGCACGGAGCTAGTTTCTTGGCCCTCGCCTTTGAGGTCAACAGGAACCGGTGGCGGCAATTGAGGGCGTCCGGCCGGAACAGTTAACCTTCAACCACGAAATACGCGCTTGTCGCGCCGAAATTGGATGAAGGCGGAAACTACACGAATCTCATTTACGGCACTTGTCGCGCCGTAGCTAGCGAAGGCGGAAGAGAACGCAAAGAAACGCTTTGACATAAATTTCATGAATGAACACGAATTTCGGAGGGCGGATCCCGCAGTACGGGAGAGGCCGAAACTTTAACCCCGTAAATGGGCGTGGCCCACCGCGTGAGGCTGAAAGCCTTTTACGCGGCTTTCAGCCTTGGTCCCGCGTTACTTCTTCCCCTCGTTTTCGCGGCCGGCGTATTTCCGCTCGGTCGTGTCCACGCGGATTTTTTCGCCGGGGGCGATGAACAGCGGGACCATGATCTCCAGCCCGGTGTCGAGACGGGCGGGTTTCCACGTGGCGTCGGAACCGCCGCGGACGGGCGGAGCGGTATCCACCACCTCAAAAGTCACGTTCGGCGGCAGCACAATGTCCAGCAGACGTCCGTCCAGCAACAGGGCGCGGTACTCCTCGTTTTCCTTGATGAAACAGCGGCGGTCGCCGACCTGCTCGGCGCTGAGGGTCAATTCCTCGAACGATTCGACATCGGAAAAGACGAAATCCTTCCCGTCAGCATAGCTGAGTTGGACACGGCAATGTTGCACGTCGGCGACCGGCACGCGCTCGCCTTCCGGGAACGTATGATCGATGAGGCGGCCGGTTTTGAGATGGCGCAGCCGCGTGTGCAGCTTGTGTTTGGTCTGGGCCGTGCCGCTGACGTGGAACTCCTCCACCAACTGCGGGGCGCCGTCCAGCATCAGGACCATGCCGCGTTTGAACTCTGAGGGTAAAACTGTTTGCATCGTGTGCCTCCTCCCGGCATCGGGCCGGGTACTTCAATGTTGCCACGGAAATTCATGGACTTGATAACGAACCGTTGGCAGCGCGTCAACTCCATGCCGGCCCAGCCGACGCGTGGATGGACACGGATTATTTACCGCAGGAAAACGATTTTGCCGCTAATTTCATAAATTCGCGCCAATTGGCGGCATTCGCGTCAACGTTGTTCTTTTATTCCAGAAGGGACTTCAGTTTCTTTACGAGTCTGCCGGTTCGTACTTTTGCCTTCTGCCTTCCACCCTCCGGCGTCTGTTATTCGACGTTGGATGTTGGATGTTCGATGTTTCCCGGCCCCCTCTGTCTTCCGCCTTCCTTGCCGCGCCAAAATCCGATGAAGGCGGGAGCCTTGGTAAAGCGTGCTCCTAAATCCACCGCGTTTCCGATTGCCTGGGTCCCCCGACTCGAATCAGAATGGCGTTGTGACGACGATCCCATTCGATCTTAAAGCCCGAGCGCACCAAGCCATGCTGGAAGCTGGATTCCAGCCGGATTTTCCGGCCGAGGTTGCCCGGGAAGTGCAAGCCCTTAATCAAGGAGCACCAAAAAATGCCGGGCCAGTGGCCCGTGACCTGCGTTCGCTGCTTTGGTCTTCGATTGACAACGACAGCTCCCGGGATTTGGACCAGGTGGAGTATGTGGACAAACTTCCGGATGGCACCGTGCGTCTGCTGGTGGGGATTGCCGATGTGGACGCCACCGTCCCCAAAGGGTCCGCCACGGACCAGCACGCCGCGGTGGAGTCCACTTCGGTTTACACCGGCGTGGCGACGTTCCCGATGTTGCCGGCTGGACTTTCCACAGACCTGACTTCATTGCTGGACGCGCAGGACCGTCTTTCCATCATCATCGAGCTGCATATCCTCGGTTCGGGCGACGTGAAGGCCCACGATGTTTATCCGGCCTGGCTGCGCAACCGGGCGAAACTGGCTTATAGCCCGACCGGCGACTGGTTGGAAGGTCGTGCTCCCATCCCGCTGGCGGTCGCCAACGTGCCCGGTATGGAGGCGCAACTTCGCCTGCAACAGGACACATCGGAAAGTTTGCGCGGTATTCGCAAGCAACACGGAGCGCTCACGTTCGCGTCGGTCGAAACCACGCCGGTGCTGCAAAATGGCGAAGTCAAAGACCTGGCGGTCAGCCGGCGCACAGTGGCCGACGACATCATCGAAAGTTTCATGGTGGCCGTGAATGTGGCCATGGCGCAGTATCTCAAGGAGAAAGGCTCCCTCTCCATCCGCCGGGTGGTGCGGACTCCGAAACGTTGGAACCGCATCCAGGCCATCGCCTCGCAATTCGGCGTCAAGCTTCCGGCCGCGCCCGATCCGCGCGCGCTGTCCGAATTCCTGGATCAGCGCAAGGCTGCCGATCCCGGGCATTTTCCGGACCTTTCACTCTCCGTGGTAAAACTGCTCGGCCCCGGCGAATACATCGTGGAACCTCCCGGTGGCGAACACGAAGGCCACTTCGGACTGGCCGAGAACGATTATACCCATTCCACCGCGCCAAATCGCCGCTACGCCGACCTGGTGACGCAACGGTTGCTCAAGGCAACCACCACCGGCGGTCCGGGTCCTTATTCGGAGCCGGAGTTGAGCGCCATCGCCGCTCATTGCACCGAACGGGAGGATGCCGCCAAAAAAGTGGAGCGCCTGATGCACAAAGTGGCCGCTGCCTGCCTTCTGAATCGGCGCATCGGCGAAGTGTTCGACGGCATCATCACCGGCGCGTCGCCCAAAGGCACCTACGTTCGGTTGCTGAAATTCCCCGCCGAAGGCATGGTGGTCCGGGGTGCGCGGGGAATCGACGTCGGCGACACTGTGCAGGTCCGATTGGTGTCGGTGAACGTGGCCAAGGGCTTTATTGACTTCGAAAGAATGTAAGGTTGTAATTCAAACCACGGATGAACAAAGCACACAAAGAAGCGTTTTTACGCTAATTTCACGAATTCGCGCCAATTCGTGCAAAAGCGTTTCTTTGTGTTCAGTGATTGACTGCCTGCATGGCCGGTTCCGGATAGCGCATGCCGGCGGCGGCCCCGGGCGTCACCGCAGCCGAGATTTCTTTCAGGTCCGCCGGCGTCAGTTCGAGGTTCAACGCCGCCGCGTTTTCTTCGAGATATTTCCTTCGCTTGGTGCCGGGAATGGGAACGATGTCGTCGCCCTGCGCAAGCACCCAGGCCAAAGCCAGTTGCGCCGGTGTACATTTCTTCCGCTGTGCCAGCGTTTCGATCCGTTCGGCCAGTTTCAGGTTGCGTTCGAAGTTTCCGCCTTGGAACCGCGGCATGTCCCGGCGCCGATCGCCGGGCGGCAAATCCTCGGGTTTCTTGAATTTCGCCGTGAGAAAACCGCGACCCAGCGGGCTGTAAGGCACAAAACCGATCCCCAGTTCCCGGCAGAGCGGCAGAATTTCCGCCTCCACGTCGCGCGTCCACAGGGAGTATTCCGTCTGCAACGCGCTGATCGGATGCACTTTCATCGCGCGGCGGATGGTCGCGGGCGCCGCTTCGGACAGTCCGAGGTAATGCACCTTGCCGGCGCGGACCAGTTCGCTCATCGCGCCGACGGTTTCCTCGATGGGCACCTGCGGGTCAACCCGGTGCTGGTAGTAGAGATCAATTTCCTTCACGCCCAAACGCTGCAGGCTGGCGTCGCAGCAGGCGCGGACGTATTCGGGCCGGCCGTTCACGCCGAGAAAATTGCCCCGCTCATCGCGCACATTTCCAAATTTCGTGGCCAGGATCACCTCGCGGCGGCGGCCTTGGATGGCGCGTCCGACCAGCCGCTCGTTTTCGCCGCAGCCGTACATGTCCGCCGTGTCGAGCAGGGTCACCCCGAGCTCCAGCGCGCGGTGGATGGTGGCGATGGATTCCTGGTCATCGCGCATGCCGTAAAATTCCGACATCCCCATGCACCCGAGTCCGGGCACCGGGACGGTCAATCCTTGTTTTCCAAGCTTTCGCTGTTTCATGTCATTTCCTTTCCGTTCCACAAAATCAGCTTCAATCTGCATCAAAAAAACCATCGTGCAAGAGCGATCGGATGAGCGCTCGGAGCGCGGACAGGGAAAGCGAGTTTGGGCCTCTCCCGCACTGCGGGATCAGCCCTCCGAAATTCGTGCAATTCGTGTAAAAAAGTTTCTTCCGCCTTCGTTTACTTCGGCGCGACAAGCCGTAGGCTTTCGGTTAATTTTGGCCATGCGGTTGACGCAATTATTCAGTGCGCTGACGTCCAGGAATTATCGCCTGTTCTTCGCCGGACAGATCATCTCGCTGGTCGGCAACTGGATGACGCAGACGGCGTCGCTGTGGCTGGTGTATCATCTGAGTTCGTCGGCGTTTCTGCTGGGGGTGGTCGGTTTCGCCAGTCAGGTCCCGATTTTCCTGCTCGCGCCGTTTGCCGGGGTCTGGGTGGACCGGGTCAACCGGCACCGGCTGCTGGTGGCCACGCAGGTTTGTTCCATGCTCCAATCCTTCGCGCTCGCGGCGTTCGCGCTCACGCATACGATCGCCGTTCCGCATCTGGTCATCCTGAGCCTGGTGCAAGGGGTCATCAACGCGGTGGACATGCCGTTGCGACAGACGTTGGTCGTGGAATTTGTCGGACGCAAGGAGCATCTGGGCAATGCCATCGCGTTGAACTCGTCGCTGTTCAATCTCGCGCGGCTGATCGGGCCGGCGGTCGCCGGGTTCGTCATCGCCGGATTCGGGCCGGGCCTGTGTTACCTGATGGACGGCCTCACGTACGTGGCGGTCATTGCCGCGCTGCTCGCGATGCGGCTGCCCGAACGTCCGGCGCGGCGGGTGCGGCAGCATCCGTGGATCGAATTGCGGCAGGGATTTCGTTACGCATTTGGTTTCGCGCCCATCAAGATGTTGATCGGGCTGGTGGCGGCCATGAGCGCGATTGGGTTTTCCTACACGGTGCTCACGCCTATCTTCGCGCGCGATGTGTTCCTGGGCGACGCACGCACGCTCGGTTATTTGATGTCGGCCTCGGGCGTCGGCGCGTTGAGCGGGGCGTTGTATCTCGGCTCGCGCACGACGATTCGCGGACTGGGCCGGATCATCGCGTTCGGCGGCGCGGCGATGGGCGTGGGGTTGATTGGTTTCGCGTCGTCGCGCTGGCTGCCGTTGTCGCTGGGCTGCCTGACGTTGACGGGCATGGGCGGGGTGCTGCTGATGGCGTCGAGCAACACGCTGATTCAAACGCTGGTGGACGATGACAAACGCGGGCGGGTGATGAGCATTTTCTCGATGGCGTTCACCGGCACCATGCCGGCGGGCAACCTGCTCGCGGGTTTCCTCGCCGCCGAATGGGGCACGACGGTGACGTTGACGGCGAGCGGCGTCATTTGCATCGTCATTGCGGGTTTGTTTTACCGGTCCATCCCGGTGCTGCGCGCGGCGGTCGCGCCCATGCTGGCGAAACTGGACCCGGCGGTGTTCGAACCCATTGTTCGTCCGGCAAGAGAGGGGAAAGATGGTTGAAGGATGAATGAAGAGGTGGGCAGATGAAATCGTAGCGGCTCCCGGCAGCGAGCCGATGAAGCGCCAGCAATTTCCGGGAACTGATTTGCGGCGGTCAGCCGACCGCCGCTACGATCATTATTGCACGCCGACGCGGTAGAAGAACGGCCCATCGCCGACAGCGTTGGTGTCGGTGTAACTCGTTGTGCCCGCCTGACCGACAATGTTGCTTTGAATGGAGGAAAATGCCGTTTGCGCCGCCAGATTGGTGCTGCTTTGGAGATAATACGTTCGCGTGTTCACGCTTTGCCAGCTTACGACCAAACCTGATGGATTATTGGTGGACACCGGCGTCAACATGACCAGAACGGATGCGGGGTTGGTGGGATTTAAGCCGGCGATCCAATCTTGGTAAACGTTCATTCCGGTGCCATCGTAATCCGCGTAATCCGCCGAGCCGTTGTTCGTCAGCCCATATTGCTGGAGCCAAGCATAGGAAATGACCGAAGCCGGATTCTGGAATTCATACACGCCGATGTCCACGGTGCCACCGGAGATGCGCGGATTGCCGTCGAGGTCGTTGGTGGTGCTTACATAAGCATTGTTGCCGGAGTTGATGCAGGGGGAATTGGTCTGCAAATGAAAGTCACCGGCGGCAAGGTTCACAAAGGCAGGTTCATTGGTAATGTTTCCGAGACCGGAAACCAAAGGTGTTGTGTCGCAATAATTCAAATAATTCAAAGTGCCGCCTCCATAATTGGAGCCGTTTGGGGCAGAGTTGTAATAGACAATGGAATTGTAAAGTGTGCTTTCATAAACTCCGCCGCCGGAATTCGCTGTGTTGCCGAGCACGGTACAATTATAAAGCTTGCTTTGGTAAGCGCCTCCGCCAGAACTCGAAGCCGTGTTACTCGACAGGATGCAATTGTATAAGGTCCCGCCAATTACGCCGCCGCCGAAAGCGCCGGAATTATTTTCCAATGTGCAATTGTAAAACGTGCTTGAATCTCCGCCACCACCGCTGCCCATTACAGAGAAAGCTGAATTACCGGTGAACGTGCAGTTGAAAGCTGTTCCTTGAATAATCCCGCCACCGAAACCATAAACACTGTTACTCACGACGACACAATTGAAAAGACTGGCCGCCGCCGCCGCGCCCCCATACGATGCTTTATTATTCGCCAGTGTACTGTTGTAAACTGTTCCTCCGTAAATTCCGCCGCCTTGTGAAACACGGCTGCCGTTACCGCCGAACACACAATTGGAGACTACGCCGCCCGTTTCGCACCACGCGTCGCCGCCGCTTTGTTCATTGATGAGGTCTCCAGTGCTTCTTGTTCCACCATTGCTCAACGTGAAACCATTCAACACCGCGTTACCGCCGACATACACGCAGCGCGTTTGTGTTCCGCCGACAATCATCGTTGATTGCGGCCCGTACAAACCGAGCAAGGTGATGGCATTCGTCAGCGCCACACGGTTTGCTTCCTGTCCGTAAATGATCGTGCTGCCCGAGTTATAAGTGCCACTTGATGCGACCACAATTTCGCCGTTTTGCGCCGCGCTCACCGCGTCCTGAATGTTTGTTGCCGCCGTGCTCCAATTCGTGTAAGGCGTCACCGGATTCGTGCTGTTCAAACTCACATAATGCACCGTTCCAGTGTATTGATTTTCGTAAGCGCCCATATCCACCGTGCCGCCAATGATGCGCGGGTTGCCGTCCAAATCCGTGCTGTCGGTGATGAAAGAATTATTTCCCGCGTTGATGCAGGGAGAGCCAAGTTGCAGATGGAAGTCGCCGCCAGCCAGATTTACGAAGGCAGGTGGATTGGTGAAATTATTAGCGCCGGCAAAAGTGGCTGCAAACGACAGGCAACAGTTCGTATAGTATCCGCTGCCGCCGGCATCGGTGTTGGTATAATCACTGAAGTTGTAATACACGATGCAGTTTTTGAGGGTGCATCCCTCGACAGAACCGCTGCTGTAACCCGCGACCGAATTGCTGACCAGCGTGCAATTGATCAATGTGCAAAAACCCGCCGCCCCGCTCACGTAACCGGCGAAATTGCGGGTGAGCACGCAATTGACCAGCGTGCTTTCGTAAGCGCCACCGCCGTTGCCGATGTCGTTGTTGAGGGGTGCCGCCGAATTTCCAATCAAAGCGCAGTTCACCAGCGTGCCGTAACAAGCCCCACCTCCCTGATTGTAGGCCGTGTTGCCGGTGATCACGCAATTGGTCACAAGGCAATTTGTGGACTGGCAACAAACTCCGCCGCCGGAGCCATAATTCTGCGTCGCGCCGTTCGTGAGCGTGAACCCGGACAATGTCGCGCCATTGTTCAAATACGCGCACCGCACCGCATTGGGGCCGTTTGTGGCCGCATCCCAGGCACCCTTGATCATCGTCACCGCCGGGCCATTGACGCTTTGCACGGTGATGTTGTTGAGCACATAAACGCGGTTCGAACCTGCAAGTGAATAGCCGCCGCATTGGTAAATTCCATTTGTGATCAAAACCGTGTCGCCGCTTCCGGCGCGAAAAACCGCGTTCTGAATGTTCGTCGCCGCCGTCGCCCAACTCGTGTAGGGTGAAACGGGATTTGTGCCGTTTACATCCACATAAAACACCGCCGCGGATGAATTGAGCGTGAAAGCCAGGGAACAAATGGCTGCCAATTGCAAAATGGACCGTTTCATGGAAACCCTTTCTGGAATTGTTGGCAGCTTATCCATCAACCCGTATTGATTCAATAGAAATATTTGCCGTTTGGCCCAAGGGCTTTGCGTTTGAGGGAGGATGGTATGATCGCCGCCGATGGGAATCGGCGGATCCATTCCGCGTTTTTGAGCAGCGCGGCTACTTCATCAATTCGCGCTGCCAGTTCATCAATTCCGGCGCGTGTCGTTCCCAATCACGGGCCAGATCTCCGAGCGTGGCGCGCGGGGCGATGAGTGTGGGGTCAATGCCCAGCTTGTGAGCGTGCGCGTCGCGGCGCCGCTCCAATTCGCGGTAACGGCGCATCTCGGTTTCGGTGGGCCGGGTGGAATGATGCCGGACTTTTTCCGGATGCCGGTCGTGGGGCACCGCCAGTCCGGCCCGGATGGCCGCCACCAGGGTGTCGCGGCGGCGCGGCGACATCCGCGGCGGCAAAAGCGGCTCGACCGCCTGCCGCCCCACGGCGGCTTCGGCGAGTTCAACCATTTTTTCGTGGCTCAAAATAAAAAACGGCGGGCGGTTTGCGGCAATGGCTTCGGTTTCGCGCCATTGCCAAAGCTCGCGCATCACGGCCAGCGCGTGACGATTCAGCGCGTGGCTGCCTTTCACGCGCCAGACGGAATCACCGTCCACGACGGGTGGTTGTGAACATTCCTCAATCAATCGCATGCACGATTCCTGATGCCAGCCAAGGCGGTTTTTATTTTGGAGTTCAAGCTTCAGCTTGTCGGAAAGCGGTTTGAGGTGATGTGTGTCGTTGCGCGCGTAGGTTTCCATCCGTTCGGTGAGCGGACGCCGCGCCCAATCGGCCTTTTGCGAAGCCTTGTCCAGCTTCACGCCGAGAAATTTTTCCGCGAGCGAACTCAGGCCGAAATGCCGTTCGCCCAAAAGCCGCGCCGCGAGCATGGTGTCGAAAATGGTGCGCGGGACAAACTCGTGATGTTTGCGGAACAGGCGCAAATCGTAATCCGCGCCGTGCATGATGAGTTCGTGACCGGCCAGCGCGTCAAGCAGCGGGTCCAGGTTTGTTTTCGCCAGCGGGTCAATCAATTCGTCGCCGGCGGTCGTGCTGATTTGAATCAGGCAGACTTTTTCCGGATAGGCATGCAGGCTGTCGGCCTCGGTGTCGAGGGCCAGCCAGGTCGCGGATTTCAACGTGGGGAGGAAGGCGGCGAGCTTTGCGTTGGTATCAATCACGCTGAAAATATATTGGCTGGCGGGAAACGGGGAAGCGAAAAAGGACGGCGCATCCCGGTTTTTAAGGGAACTTCTGGTTCGATTTGAATTGAATAATCCGGTGATGACAGTGTAATAACTGAAAACCACGGCTGGCGGAGACCGCAGCGGGGGTCATTCCTGAAACACAATGGCCCCAAGCCGTTAAAAAGTAACATCTTATGGCAACGATTGCGTCACTGACCATCGAAAAACAGCGGAGCTGGCTGCAGCGCGCGCTGCCGATTGCGACGTGGGTTGCCGGGGTGCTGGTGATCTTGACGCTGGTGGGGTATCTGGTCGTGACGAGTTCCGGTTTCATCAAACGCGTCATTCTGCCCCGCGTGAGCGCCGCGATTCACGCGGATGTCACCGTCACTGACATCTCGGTCCATCCGTTCAGCAAAATCACGGTGCGCGGCCTGAAAGTGCAGGCGAAAGGACAGGAACCGGTCATCACCGCACCGGAAGTCCGCGCCAGTTACAGCCTTTGGAGCATCCTCCGCGGCAAACCCCGCATCTCCGAAATTGTGCTCATGTCGCCGACGGTCAACCTGATCGAAAACCCGGACGGCAGCAGCAACTGGGACGCGCTGCAGGCATCGGGGAAAAAGCCGTCTGAATCCAAACCGTCGCGGCCCGGCAAAACCTCGAAGCCGGCGCAAATTGAGGTGCGCAAGGCAACCCTGAGCAATGCCACCTTTCGGAAGACTAAAAATTACCCCGGCAACCGCCGCGATTCCCTGGAAGTGGGAAACGTGAATGTGATGTTGGCCAGCTTGAAGAATGGGCAGTCCGGCACGCTTCAGTTGGGTGCACTTATCCAAATGGAGAACAACCCGCCCACCGGGCAGGCGGGACATTTGCAGGCCGCCGTGCAGGGCAATTATAATTTTACGTTGAGTGCCGACTTGAAACCCGCCCCCGTCACCGGCCAGGCGCGCCTGGATGTTTCGCGCGCCGACGGCGTGTTCAGCGACTTTTCCGGGTTCAGCGCCGTGCTGGATTGCGACGTGACACCGGCGCAAATCAAACAAGCGGTGTTGCATTTTCAAAGGGGCGGGACGCCGCTGGGCGAACTGGCCGTCAGCGGACCGCTGGACATGGAAAAAATGGAAGGCCGGTTGAAGGTGGAACTGCGGGGCATTGACCGGCGATTGTTGAACCTGGCCGGAGACGCGGGCGGGATTGATTTTGGCACAACCACAATCAGTTCCAGCAACGAAATCGAATTAACCAAGGCTGGCTCCATCATCAACGCCACGGGCCGGTTCGACGCGGGCCATGTTCAATTGACACGCGCGGGGCAAACGACGCCCACGCTCAATCTCAATGCCAGCTACGCCGTCACGGTGGACGGCCCGGCGCAGATGGTGCTGCTCCGCGGGCTGAATGTGACGGGCACGCAGAACGGCAACCCGCTGCTGACCGCGCGCCTGACCCGGCCCATGAACCTGGTCTGGGGAAAGAACGCCAGCGGGGCGGGGGATTCCGCGCTCGATCTGGCCGTCACGGATTTGAGTCTCGCGGATTGGAAGCCGTTCCCCGGCAACGCCGCCGCCACGGGCAATGTGGATTTGACATTGAAATTGTCATCGCAGCAGGGCGGCCGGCAACTCACATTCGATCTGGATTCGCGGATTGACAATTTCGCGGCCCGAATCGGCGGCAGTCAAACGGTTCAGGCGGCGGTGAGTTTGCATGTCCGCGGACAGGCGGTGAATTTCAAACAATTCAACCTGAGCGAATACCGGCTGCTGGTCCTCCGCCAGAATCAGTCGCTGGTCACCGCCACCGGTTCCGGCACGTATGACCTTGCGGGCGGGAACGCGGACATGCAGGTGGCACTGCAAGCTTTGCCGGCTGCGCTGTGCCAGGCCATTCCTCAACCGGGCATGAGCCTTTCGTCCGGCACCGTTGAATTGAAGGGACGCATCACCCAAAAACAGAACACGCAAACCATCACCGGCAAACTGGTGCTCGCCAATCTCACGGGACAGGCCGGCCAAAACCAATTCCGCAATTTCGGGAGCACCATGGACCTCGACGTGAGCAAAACGCCGGAGCAAATCCAAATCAACAAAATCACGGGCAAATTGACCCAGGGCGGAAATGACGGCGGCACTTTTGAGATTGCCGGCAAATACAACACCGCGGGTGAATCGGCGCAACTGACCGCCAGCCTGTCGGGCTTCAATCAGAACGGCCTGCGTCCATTCCTTGAACCGCTGTTGGCGGACAAGAAACTCATCTCCATCGCCGTCAACGGCAACGCCTCCGTGCAATATGATCCGGGCGGCAATTCTGACATCAAAGCCACGATGCAGGTGGCGAATCTCGTCGTGAACGACCCGCAACGGCAACTGCCCACCACGCCGCTGGAGGCCCGGTTGGAAATTGACACCGCCGTGAAAAAGCAATCAGCGGACATCCGCCAGTTTCAAATCACGCTCACCCCCACCAAACGGGCGCAAAACCAGGTCCGGTTGCAGGGACAGGTGGATTATTCGCAGCCGAACGCGGTCCGCGGGAACCTCAAGCTCGCCGCCGATTCGCTTGACGTGACCAGCTATTACGATTTGTTCGCGGG
Source organism: Verrucomicrobiota bacterium (assembly GCA_049510295.1). Lineage (GTDB taxonomy): Bacteria > Verrucomicrobiota > Verrucomicrobiia > Limisphaerales > UBA11358 > UBA11358. The sequence continues at coordinate 19,501 of JBEKZC010000014.1, forward strand.
CGGTTCGAAAGGCAGCGGAAAACCGGCCGCGGCGGCGACCCAAACCGGACCGGATTCCACCAGCGCCGGCCAGGAACCGCCGGCAAAAAATTTCCCGCTGAAAAATTTCACCGTGGTTGCCGACATCGGGCGGTTCTATCTGCGCGAAATCGAGATAACCCATTGGCAGACGACAGTGAGCGTGGACGGTGGGCACGTGACGGTGAAGCCATTCCAACTCACACTCAACGGCGCGCCCGTGAACGCCACGGCGGATTTAAACCTGGACATGCCGGGTTACAAATACGATCTGACCTTGGGTGCCGACCGGGTTCTGGTTGCCCCGCTGGTGAATACCTTTATGCCCGATCGCAAAGGTCAGATGGGCGGAACCTTTACGGCCCAGGCAAAGTTCAGCGGCGCGGGCATCACCGGCGCGAGTTTGCAAAGGAACCTTACGGGGCAGTTTGCCGGCGGCGTTACCAACTTGAACCTGTCCGTGATGGACGTACACAGTGCCATCCTTAAAACACTGATTAATGTCATTGCCACCATCCCCCAACTTTTGAGCAGTCCGGAAAGCGCCATTGCTTCGCTGTTGGGCCAGGTGACCGGGCAAGGCGGCGGATTGATGGATGAACTTAAAAAGTCGCCCATCCAGGTGATCAACGCGCAAATCCGGGCGGGCGGCGGGCGGATTGATTTAACCTCGGCTTCGGTGCAAAGCACGGCTTTCAAAGCCGACGGCCAGGGTGGCATCGCCCTGGCCCAGGTGCTGACCAACTCCACCATCAACATTCCCATTGCCGTTTTTGTGAGCCAGTCCATTGCCAAACAACTCAATCTCGCTTCCGGCAATACTTCCGCCAGCGCCACTTATGTTCCTTTGCCGCAATTTTTGGCAATGAAGGGTACGATTGGCAATCCGAAGGCGGACATCAACAAGGTGGCATTGGGCGGCATGGCGGTGAAATCCCTCAGCAGCGGTATTATTGGCACGGCCACCAACGGCGCATCGCAGGTGGGGAACCTGTTGAACAGTTTGCTGAAGAAAGTAAAATAGCTGGTCGGTGAAGAATCACCCGCGCAAAAGGTCGGTGACGATGGGCTGGTGACTTAGGGACGACCAGCGACTTCCCGGCAAACTGAAGGCGCAAACCGGCGTTCGCTCGACCGAGTTTGACTTCGGGGCGAAGACCACAGCAAGGCACCGTTTTGAAACGATCGCACAGGTGGACACCAAACTGTTTTTCACGGGTCCAGTATGGTTGGTTAGGACTTCCTGATTGCTTTCAACGCAGAATCAGGGTATTATAATATCCATCAGCCTGAATTTTTACGAAGTTACTGCTGTTGGGCAACCAAGGGGGAGGTGGCGTTCAAATTCTGAAGCAGGCTTTTGTTGTATATGAGCACACGATTCCTCGTTCGAGTGGCACTTTCCGCATTTTTCCTCTCCGCTGTCCAGAACGGTATGGCCCAGGCCAGCCTGCCGATCTACACCGACAACCTGGTGAACGGTTTCCAGGACTGGAGCTGGGCGACCCGGAACATGGACAACACCACGCCCGTTCATTCGGGCAGCGCATCCATCAGCGTAACCTCCAGTGCCTGGACGGCGCTGGCGTTCGAGAATTCGGATTTCAACACGACTCCTTATACGAACCTCACCTTTTGGGCACATGGCGGCACAAACGGCGGGCAACAGCTCCAGGTTTACGCGCAATACGGCCCCGGCGGCACCAATGGAACGACGGTTTCACTGCCGAGCACGTTGACGGCAGGTACATGGAAGCCGTACACGATTTCCCTGAGCGCGCTCGGTGTGGCCAACCGATCCGACGTCAACACGATTGTCATCATGCTGACGGGTAGCGGCACGACCGGCACTTTTTACGTGGATGACATCGCGCTGACCGCCGTGCCGGCGCCGGCGCTGGTTCACTTGAGCGTGAATGCCACGAATACATTGCGGACGGCCGACCCGCGCTGGTTTGGTGTCGACACCGCCACTTGGGATGGCTACCTCGTCAACTCGCAAACCGTCTCCCTCATGAAACAAAACGGCACCACCACCCTGCGCTGGCCGGGTGGTTCGACCTCAGATGCCTACCATTGGTACAACGACACAGCCAACAACAAGACCTTCAACCAGCTCGCCACCAACTTCGGCGCCAACGTCTTTATTACCGTCAATTATGGCAGCGGAACCAGCAACGAAGCCGCCGCGTGGGTCAAGTCCGTCAACGTCACCAACAAATTCGGTTTCAAATACTGGGAAATCGGCAACGAATGCTATGGAACTTGGGAAACCGACAACAACACCCCGGCATACGATCCCTACACCTATGTCGCCCGCGCCGCTGGTTATATCGCGCTCATGAAAGCCGCTGATCCGACCATCAAGATCGGTGTGGTTGCCGTGCCCGGCGAAGACAGCTATTCCAATAATGCGGCTCATCCGGTCGTCAATCCTGTAACCGGCGTGACACATTATGGCTGGACGCCGGTCATGCTGACCTACCTGAAGACCAACGGAGTTACCCCGGACTTCCTCATTTATCACTTCTATCCGGAATACACGTCGGCCGACCCCTCCACAGGCACCGACAGCGACCCGCTCGCGCTCCAGGCCAGCATCAATTGGGCGCTCACCGCCGCCGACCTGCGCCAGCAACTTACGGATTACCTCGGCAGCAACGGCACTAATGTCGAACTGCTTTGCACCGAGAACAACAGCGATGCCGGTGCGCAAGGCCGTCAGTCCACCAGCATCGTCAATGGACTGTTTCTTGCGGACAACCTGGCACAGATCATGAAGACGGAGTTCAACAGTTATATCTGGTGGGATTTCCGCAACGGCTCGGACACCTCGGGCAGCTTTGACTCCACGCTCTACGGCTGGCGAAACAACGGCGATTTGGGCATGGCCGGCGGAGCCGCCAGTCCGCTCTACCCCACGTTCTACGCCGAAAAGCTCATGCAATACTTTGTCCGGGGCGGTGACACCGTCCTGAATGCCACCAGCGATTACCTTCTCCTCTCGGCCTACGCCGCCCGCAAAATCAACGGATCGCTCGCCCTGCTGGTCATCAACAAGGATGTCACGACCACCTTCACCGCGCAGATCAACCTGACCAATTTCATTCCCGCCGGAACCGCCACGGTCCGATCCTTCGGCATCATCCAGGATGAGGCCACGCGTACGAACAACCCCACCCCCGGGTCGCAGGACATCTCCACCAATACGATTACCGTCGCCACATCCTTCACCAACACCTTTCCCGCAGGCAGCCTGACGCTCATTACCTTTACGCCGAACGCGACCACGGTCAGCCTGGTTTCAGGCGCCAATCCTTCGACCTACGGCAGTGCGGTGACCTTTACCGCCACGGTCTGGACCAATGGTGTGGCGGTTGGAGGCATCAGCGGGCAAACCATCACGTTCTATGATGGGGCCGTCCAATTGGGCACCGGAACAGTAAATGGCAGCGGTCAGGCCGCTTATGCCACGAGCGCCACCCAACTCTCCGCCGCCACCCATTCCATCACCGCCGTATATGGCGGGGGCGGTGGTTATGCTGGCAGCACGAATTCACCCGCCTTGTCGCAAACAGTAAACAAAGCGACGCTGACGGCGGGATTAACTGGCACGGTGAGCAAGACCTACGATGGAACCACGGCCGCCACGCTGGCGGCGGGCAACTACACCCTGTCGGGCGTGGTGAGCGGCGACACGGTGACGCTGAATGATCCGACGAGCGGGACTTACGACACCCGGAACCAGGGCAGTGGCAAGACAGTTACTGTGACGGGCCTGGCAATTTCAGGCGCGTCCGTGACCAACTATACTTTGGCGAGCACTTCGGCCTCGGCTGCGGTGGGCACGATCAGTGCGGCGACGCTGACCTACACGGCCAACCCGGCGAGCATGATCTACGGGTCGGCGGTGCCGGGCTTGGGCGGTTCGGTGGGCGGATTTGTGGGCAGCGACACGCAGGCCAATGCAACGACGGGGACGTTGACCTTCACGACGGCGGCGACTTCGTCGAGCAGTGTGGGCAGCTACGCCATCAACGGCTCCGGGTTGACGGCGAACAACGGCAATTACACGTTTGTGCAGGCGGCGGGGAACGCGACGGCCTTGGGCATTCTGCCCTTGGTGACACCGGCCTTTGCGGGTCAGGGGATAGTGGTGGGCTCCGGGGGTTGGCAGTTGAGTTTCAGCGCCCAGGCTGGACAAAGCTACCAGGTGCTGGCCGCGGGCGATTTGACGCTGCCAGTGAGCCAGTGGACGGTGGTGACCAATGGAACGTTTGGGGCAGGCACCGTCACCATTACGGATAATTCAACCAACCTGCCGGTCCGGTTCTATCGGATCGTATCGCCGTAAGATTGTTTTGAAAGCTTGATGCTCAAGCGGCCACGCCGCGGCGATCACTCGTGGCAATGACCGGCAACGGCAGCCGGGTTTGAACGCAACCAGCAACTTTACGGTGACGGTTTTGGGCGGGCCGGTGAATCTGGTGGTGAGCTGGCCGCAGGGGCGGGATTACACAGTGTTGACTTCAACCCGGACTCCGAAAAGGTGGCGGGGTGGACGAGAGCCATGCCGGAGTGCGCCCGTCCTTGGGCACAGCAACTGGCTTCATTCGAGCCATGGAACATTTTCCAACCGCCCACCCACCCCCTTTGGCTGCGGTCGGGACGGCCGCCCTCTGCTAATGCAAAAATTCAACTTCGGAGTCCGGGTTGATAATATTTGTCACCCGCTGGGAAATGAGTTAAATTGCACTGTTCCAAACATGATGCTGGAAGGTTTTTATCAAATGCGGAACACAATTGTGCTGCAGTAGAAAATTTCAGTTGACGGTTGGTCACATAAAAAAAATTACCCCAATGAAAATGTGCTTAACGATTCGGACAGGTTTGTCGTTTGGTTTGCTGGCGCTGGCAATGTCATCCCTGTCGGGCCGGGCGCAAACCTGCACCGTGAACTGGACCAATGTGTACCAAAGGATAGACGGCTTTGGCGCTTCCTCGGCCTGGCGGGGCAGTTGGACCAGCGCGCAGGCGGACATGTTCTTTTCCACCAACACCGGCATCGGCCTGTCCCTGTTGCGCAACCACATTACCGCCGCCAGTTCACCTTCAGCGAGCGCCATACCGACCACGTCCGAATGGAGCATCATGCAGATGGCTCGAGACCGCGGTGCCCTGGTGTGGAGCGCGCCGTGGACTCCGGCAAACAAGTTAAAAGATAACACTAATTCGGTCGGTGGTAATTTCCTGTCGGCCAGCAACCAGGCCTATGCGAGTCAGTTGGCCAACTATGTGTTGAACATGAAGACCAACTATGGGGTCAATCTCTGCGCCATTTCCGTCCAAAACGAGCCCGATGCGAATGTGTCCTATGAATCCTGTCATTGGAGTGCTCAACAATTTCATGACTTTGTTCCCTACCTTTACAATGCGCTGGTGGCCAAAGGAGTGGGTTTCACCAAAATCATCATTCCCGAAGACGAATTTTGGGAGACAAGCCTCTACACTACCGCCATGTCCGATTCGTCTGTTGCGGCGGATGTGGGCATCATCGCCAACCATAATTATGACAATACAGGTCATCCAGGGGTGGCGATCCCTGCTTACGGGAAGGCGCTCTGGGAGACCGAAGTCATGACGACCGACGCTTTCGATGGAAGCATCGCCAATGCGATGACATGGGCCGCCCGGATTCATCAGTTCATGACTGTGGTTCAAGTGAACGCCTGGCATTATTGGTGGTTGATTTCCCAGAATGCGGACAATGAAGGCCTTACCGACACCTCCGGCAATCCCGCCAAGCGCATGTATGTCCTCGGTCAGTGGAGCCGGTTCGTTCGTCCCAACTTTTATCGCATTGGCGCCACCAACACCGGCGTCGCCCTGATTAGCGCCTACAAAGACCCCAACGCCACCAACTTTGCCATTGTAGCTGTCAACAACACCAGTTCCGCCATCACTCAGACCTTCAATCTGACGAACTTCAGCGCCACATCGGTGACGCCGTGGATGACGACGAGCAGTCTCTCGCTGGCCAACCAGACGCCCGTCACGGTCAGCAGTTCGTCCTTCACCTACACGCTGCCGGCCATGAGCGTGGTCACGTTCGTGGGGCAAGGCGTTGCCAACTCGCTGGTAACGACCACGGTCAGTCTGGCTTCAGGCGTCAATCCTTCGACCTACGGCAGTGCGGTGACCTTTACCGCCACGGTCTGGACCAATGGTGTGGCGGTTGGAGGCATCAGCGGGCAAACCGTCGCGTTCTATGATGGGGCCGTCCAATTGGGCACCGGAACAGTCAATGGCAGCGGTCAGGCCGCTTATGCCACGAGCGCCACCCAACTCTCCGCCGCCACCCATTCCATCGCCGCCGTATATGGCGGGGGCGGTGGTTATGCTGGCAGTACGAATTCACCCGCCTTGTCGCAAACAGTAAGCCAGGCGACGCTGACCTACACAGCGAACGCGGCAAACATGATCTACGGGTCGGCGGTGCCGGGCCTGGGCGGTTCGGTGGGCGGATTTGTGGGCAGCGACACGCAGGCCAATGCGACGACGGGGACGTTGACCTTCACGACGCCGGCGACTTCGTCGAGCAGTGTGGGCAGCTACGCCATCAACGGCTCCGGTTTGACGGCGAACAACGGCAATTACACGTTTGTGCAGGCGGCGGGGAACGCGACGGCCCTGGGCATTCTGCCCTTGGTGACACCGGCCTTTGCGGGTCAGGGGATAGCGGTGGGCTCCGGGGGTTGGCAGTTGAGTTTCAGCGCCCAGGCTGGACAAAGCTACCAAGTGCTGGCCGCGGGCGATCTGACGCTGCCAGTGAGCCAGTGGACGGTGGTGACCAATGGAACGTTTGGAGCAGGCACCGTCACCATTACGGATAATTCAACCAACCTGCCGGTCCGGTTCTATCGGATCGTATCGCCGTGATCGCGCGGCGGGACGGGTGAAACCGGTACCAGACTTCGTTTGCTTCGGCCTTCGTCCCGCATTGCGGGTGGGGTGTTTGAACACGCTGAAGCGTGGACACCAAGCGGCTAGGTCTTGCGAAGCGGTGAAAATTTTTCGTAATGTCTGGCACCATGAATTTGGCCACTGCGTTTACCGCCTCGGTTGAAAAACGGCCGGATAAAATCGCCTTGTATTGGGGCGAAAGCGAATTCAGCTATGCCACGCTGTTCGCGCAGTCGCGCGCCGTGGCAGCGGAGCTGGCCGGCAAATTCGGCGTCAAACCCGGCGACCGCGTGGCGCTCTGGCTCAAAAACCGCCCGGAATTCATCCCGGCGGTCTTTGGCATTCTTGGCGCGGGCGCGGTGCTCGTACCCATCAACAATTTCCTCAAGCCGGACGAGGTAAATTACATCCTGAAGGACGGCGGCATTGACGTGCTCATCACGGACGATGAACTCGCCATTCACGCGCCCGCGCTCCTCGCAGCGCGCCCGCAACTCAAGATTTTCAAGGTGGAGAATTTTCCTGCTTCCCCATCTCCCATCTCCCATCTCCCATCTCCTCCGGCTTGTAACGAGTCGGATCTGGCGGTCATCATTTACACGTCCGGCACGACGGGCCGGCCGAAAGGCGCGATGCTGTCGCACGGCAACCTGCTGCACAACGTCGAGAGCTGCCGGCTGGTGCTCGAAACGGTGGATCAGGACCGAATGGCGGTGCTGTTGCCACTGTTTCACAGCTACATGCTGACGGTGGGCGTGTTTCTGCCGTTGCTGGTGGGCGGGACGATGGTGCTGGTGAAGTCGCTAAATCAACCGCGGCAGATTTTGCAGGAGTTGTGCGCCCGGCAGGCGACGATTTTGCCGGCGATTCCGCCGTTTTATCGCACGCTGGCGGGTTCACCGGCGCCAGTCAAATTGCCTTTCCGCCTTTGCATCAGCGGCTCCGCTCCGTTGCCGGTGCAGGTGCTGAAGGATTTTGAGGCGAAATTTGGAATTCCATTGATTGAAGGCTATGGCTTGAGCGAGGCAAGTCCGGTGGTGTCGAAAAATCCGATTCACGGCGTGCGCAAGCCCGGCTCGATTGGATTGCCGGTTCCGAACGTCGAAGTGAGCACACAGGATGATTCGGGAAAAATTCTCGGCGCCGGCGAGGCTGGTGAAATCTGCGTGCGCGGCGGCAACGTGATGTTGGGCTACTGGAACAACCCGGAGGAAACAGTGAAAGCCTTCCGCAACGGCTGGCTGTTGACCGGCGACATCGGTTATCGCGACGCCGACGGCTACTTTTACATCACCGACCGCAAAAAGGACATGCTGCTGGTCAACGGCAACAACGTTTATCCACGGGAAATTGAGGAAGTCATTTATCAATTTCCGGGCATCAAGGAAGCGGCAGTCATCGGCGTGCCGGATGCGCGCAAAGGCGAGCAGCCGGTGGCGTTTGTCGTTGTGGCGGAAGGACAAGCGGTCGAAGAAAAAACCCTTCTGCAATTCGTGCGCGGCAAACTGGCCGACTACAAAGTGCCCAAAAAGATGGTTTTTCTGTCTGCCTTGCCCCGAAACGCAACGGGCAAAATACTTAAAACCGCACTTAGGCAACAACCGTTGGTTTGAGGCTCCCAAGAATAACAACAAGTTGGATTTCAACGGGTTAAGCCAATGCCTTTTCCCAGTTGACGCGGCCAGACAGCCACCGGTAAGCTATTAGACCGTTCGGGCATGAAGCGTGGACGGTAAAAACTTTTATGGCCGAAGGATATTGCGTTAAGTGCAAAGCCAAGAAGGAAATCGCCAACGGCGTTGAAGAGACGATGAAAAACGGGCGCAAGGCGATCAAGGGCAAATGCCCGACCTGTGGCACGGTGATGTTCAAGATTTTGGGTGGCAAAGCCGCTACCAGTGCGACGCCGGCCAATCCGCCGACCACGAACTGATTATGCCGCAACAACTCGCTTATGTCATCATCACGCCCTATTCGCTTTACAAGTCGCGCACCGGCGGAATTTTAAGCCGGTTGATTACGCGGACGGGTTTGGATCTGGCAGCCATGCGCATGTTCGCACCCGGCGCCGAGCTGATCAGGCAATATGCTGAAAACATTGTCTCCGCCCAAGACCCGCAAGATCGGCGAATCCAGGAACTGCTTTGCCAGTACGTCATCCAAAATTTCTCACCCGACCCCAAGACCGGGCGGCGGCGGCGGATCATGATGCTTCTGTTCCGCGGCAATGACGCCGTGCGAAAGGTTCGTTCCGTCGTCGGCAATCTCAGTCCGGAGCGTCGTGTGGGAGAAACCATTCGTGATACTTACGGCGACCTGATCACGGATGACAACGGGCAGATTCGCTACTTTGAACCGGCAGTACTCGCCGCGCCAAACGTGGAAGAAGCCGATGCGAAACTCAAATTGTGGGCGCGCTTTTCCGACAAAGACGGCGGCGTCCTGGAAAATGTCATTGCCTATCAACCCGGCGAAACCGGCCAGCGCACGCTGGTGCTCATCAAACCGGATAATTTTCGTTTCCCGACCGGACGCCCCGGCAATGTCATTGACTTTTTTTCACGCGCCGGCCTGTTCATTGTGGGAATCAAGGTGCACCGCATGAGTGTGGCCCAGGCGACGGAATTCTACGGTCCCGTCCGCGAATTCCTCTGCACCAAGCTCAAGGACGTGATCGGGGCCAAGACCAAAGCCGCGCTGGAAAAGGAGTTCCCCATCAAAATTGCCGCCGCCGAGGAAAAACAACTGGGAGAAGTTCTCTGCGCGACCTTCGGCGAGCATCAGTTCGAGAACATCGTCCGTTTCATGTCCGGTCATGCGCCGTCGGAATTGCCGCGCGAACAGTGGACCAAGCCCGGCACGGAAAAGTGCATCGCGCTGATTTATGAAGGCGTGAATGCCGTCGCCAAAATCCGCGACGTGCTGGGTCCGACCGATCCGTCCAAGGCGCCACCCGGCTCGATTCGCCGCGAGTTTGGATTGAACATCACGGTTAATGCCGCCCATGCCAGCGACTCGCCGGAAAACGCCAGGCGCGAAATGGGCATCGTCAACGTCGGCGAAAACAACTTCCGCCAGATCATCGAAGAGACTTACGGCAAACTGTAAGCTGGAGTTCAGTCCCGCCGGGCGGGACTGTCCCCCGCCTGCAAGCTAAAGCTTGAACTCCAGCGCATCGGGCAGTTTTCCCAGCAACTTTGTGTCCGCCGCCGGAAACTGGTAATTGTCCAATTCCGCCGCGCTGATCCACTTGAACGCCGCGCAGCCGAGCATCTGCGGTTCACCGCGTTCCAACCGGCAGACGAAAAATTTCAGACGAACGGTTTTCTCCGGATAAGCGTGAGTGACGGATTCAAAAAGTTTGCCGACGGAGATTTCCACGCCGAGCTCCTCGCGGATTTCGCGCACCAGGCATTGCTCGAAGGTTTCGTCCGGTTCGCGCTTGCCACCAGGGAATTCCCACAGCCCGCCGAGATGCGCCTCGGAGTGACGCCGGGTAATGAGCAGCTTGCCGTCGTGGAAAATCAAGGCGGCGGAAACCTCCGTGAGGTGTCGAGTGCCGGGTGTCGCGTGTCGGGAGCCAGACGCGACGGCGTTCGACTTTCGTCCCTCGACTTTCGACTGCTGTTTCACCGCCCGACGCTTTTGTAAATCCAGCCCAGCCGTTCCATTTCCTCGCGGTCAAACAGATTGCGGCCGTCGAACATGATGGGATGGGTGAGCGATTTGCGGGCGCGTTCGAGATCAAGCTTTTTAAATTCATCCCACTCGGTGGCCACCACCAGCGCGTCGCAACCATCGGCCACGGCGTTCATGTCGTCCACGTAGGTCGCGTCCGCGAGCACGGCTTTGGCCTTGTCCATCGCCTTCGGATCATGCACCCGCAACCTGGCGCCTTCCTTTTGCAGGCGGTGACAGAGTTCAATTGCCGGTGACATGCGCACGTCGTCGGTGTTTTGTTTGAAGGCGAGGCCGAGCACGCCGATGGTTTTGTCTTTGAGCACCCAAAGCGTGTTGGTGATCTTTTTGACAAAGCGCTCCATTTGGTCGGCGTTGATGTGCTGGACTTCCTTCAGCAAACGAAAATCGCAGCCATTTTGCTCGGCGATTTTGATGAACGCGCTTAAATCCTTTGGAAAACAACTGCCGCCGAAGCCGATGCCGGCGTTCAAAAACCGGCGACCGATGCGCTCGTCCAGCCCCATGCCGGCGGCGACTTCCTGAACGTTGGCGCCCGTCGCTTCGCAAATGGCGGCGATGGCGTTGATGTAGGAAATTTTAAGCGCGAGGAATGAATTCGAAGCGTGCTTGATGAGCTCGGCGGAATTGATGTCGGTGACGACAATCGGCGCGTTGAACGGCGCGTAAATTCCCTTCATGGCCGCGACGGGCCGCGGGGAGCGGACGCCGATGACAACGCGGTCGGGCTTCATCAAATCGCCGACGGCGAAGCCTTCGCGCAGAAACTCAGGATTGCTCACCACGTCAAAGTCCACTTTTGCCGGGCAATAGCGTCTGATGGTTTCGGCGACCTTTTCGCCGGTTTTGACCGGGACGGTGCTTTTATCCACGACAATCTTGTAATCAGTCATGGCCGCGGCAATGTCGCGCGCGACTTTTTCGATGAAGCTCAGATCCACCGAACCATCCGCTTGCGGCGGCGTTGGCACGGCGATAAAAATTACGTCGGATTTTTGGACGCCTTCAGCGGTACTGCTGGTGAATGTAAGCCGTCCGGCAGCCACGTTTTTCTTCACGAGTTCTTCGAGTCCCGGCTCGTAAATGGGGATGCCACCGGACTGGAGCAGTTCGACCTTGGCCGCGTCGTTGTCCACGCACACGACCTGATGGCCGACTTCGGCGAAGCAAGTGCCGGTGACCAGACCGACATAACCCGTGCCGATGAGGGTGAGCTTCATGGCTCTCAGTGGTTTGGCTTGAACGGAGCCGCCGGGACGGTTGAAGGCGAAGCCGATTGCAGCTTCATTTTCAATTCCATCAAGCGCAACCCGGCTTCCGAACCCAGCGAGCCATTGGGGTTGTAATGCACGATGGCTTCGTAAAGATTTGCCGCTTCGGCAAGTTTGCCCTGACGTTCGTCAATTTGCGCCAGGGCGAATCTTGCGGAGTCCACCGCTACCGCGTCGGAATAGTTGTTGATGATCCGTTGGTAACCGCCGGCGGCCAAATCCGTTTTACCTTGGGCGTCAAGACTGGTCGCCACGCCAAGCGCAGCCTGGGCGGCAAAGAAACCGCCCGGGTAGGCATCGAGAAACTTTTGGAACTGCGCTTGCGCGTCGGCATATCTTCCCGCCGCAAACAACATTGCAGCGCCTTGCTCCAAGGCCCGTTGCCCGGCGGACGTGCCCTGATAGTCCGCGGTGATTTTAAAATAAAGGTCGGCCACCTGGCTGGCGGTGGCGTTGCGCGGAATGGAACTCATCATTTGCGTCAGCGCCTGGCCGGCCGCGATCTCCTTTTGATCCCGCTGCCAGGAATAAAACGAAATCAGCCCGGCGGCGACGACGATAACGGCACCGCCCCAAATAATCCGAATCCGGTTGGCTTCAAACCAAGGCCACAGTTTAAAAAGATAAGTCGCCGGTGCGTCATGTAATTCCATAATGGATGAATAGTTTTTCGCCCGAAGCTCAAAAATACAAGCTCGAAATCAACTGCGGTTGAAAAAAGGGCGCAGTTTGCCACCATCACCGCCACCAACTATGATATTCGTACTGAACCGGCTTGCGAACCCTGGGAGCGGCGGCGTCTCGTCCGGCGGGTTGGAACTGTCTGTCGCAACATAGCGAGCCGGTGGGACCCGTCCTTCGTAGCAGCACTTCGGAGGGTGGACACCAGCGCCCCCAAGAGGCGGAAGAATGATGGCGGGGCCAAATTGCGCCCTTGAAAGAAAGACCCCGGGACAACAACGCTAGAAACCTCTCAGGTCGGTGCTGGAGCGTTTGGGCAGACCGGGCGCAGGTATGCGCTTGAGCACCAGATATTGAATGCCATTTTTTTTGCAGTATTCGCGCTTGCCACCCGTGTCGCCGTCCTCGTTCACTGCATAAATGTCCGGCTTTAAACGCTGGATTTCCGGATCGGCATCCATCCAGCCGTCGCCACTGGAAATCAGCGCCTGCTTGACGTACTTGATTGAGCCGACAACGTAACGGCGCTCTCCCTGCGGCAGGAGCGGATGGTCCGGTCCCTTGAGCAGCCGGATGTTCGCATCGTGGCTGATGACGACGTAAAGATCGCCATACGCGCTGACCTCCTCAAAGAACCGCAGGTGGCCGGAGTGAAACCAATCATAGGACCCGGTGACGACGACTTTTTTTCGAACTTCTGCCGGGGCCGGGCCGGGATCGGCCGCATGGGCAGTCGGGTCGGGAAAGCCCTTCATTCGTTCGTTACTGAAAACGCAATACTCCAGGTCATGCCACTGGCAGAACGCCTTCCGTTTCTCGTTGTAGTGGCACTCGACATCAGCCCATACCTTCGGGCGGTAACCACTCACGTCCGGAAGCTCGTTAAGATTATTCACCACATCGGTGATGGGTATGACCCGGCTGACATAGCGGACGGCATTGAGGAGATAAAGCCTTTCCGCTTCGGAAAACTTCGGCAGCTTGCCGGTAAGTTTCTCCACGGCCTCATCCGGCCAGAGCAACACCGTTACTTCACCGAGCTGGGCGGCCTCTTCAAGGAAGCGCAGGTGAATCGAAAGGAAATCATCAAAGACACCGGCGACAACAATCTGTTTTGCGGGGGTAATCATTATGATGCAATTCGAATGGTGACCTGAAACGCCCCCGGCACCGGTTTCCTTGACGCTACCAAAAGATAACCGCCGCCGCAGCCGGCGCGGTCCATCACGCGAAAGGTCGGCTCCAGCGCCACCACGACCATGGAACCGGGCGGCCGGGGATTGAACCGGGAGACGAACGGCTGGTCAATCCACCCGCCCGCGAGTTGCAGCCGGTTGGAAATGGCACCGATGACTTCGGTGACCAACGGCGGTTTTTTCATTCCACCACGCGCTTTCCTTTTTTCCGGTTGTGGTATTGCTCCTTGATCCACTTGTAGGTGACGGCCAAGCCTTCGTCCAACGGTGTTTTTGGCTCCCAGTTGAGCATTTTCTGGATGAAGGTGTTGTCGCTGTTGCGGCCGGCCACGCCGCGGGGCGCGTCCAGGTCGTAATGCCGTTTGAGTTTCACGCCCGCAATCTTTTCGATTTTCGAGAGCAACTCGTTGACGGAAACAAGTTCGCTGGAACCAAGATTGATCGGCGTGGCGATCAACTCATCACAATGCATGATCATGTCAATGCCCTTCACGCAGTCATCAATGTACATGAAGCTGCGGGTGGGCGTGCCGTCGCCCCAGATGGAGATGTTCATGTTCTTTTTGTCAATGGCCTCGATGACCTTGCGGCAGAGGGCAGCGGGGGCCTTCTCGCGGCCGCCGTCCCAGGTGCCATTCGGACCATAGACATTGTGAAAGCGGGCGATATGCGTCTTCATGCCGCGTTCGGCCCAGTATTCCTGGCAGAACATTTCTGAAATGAGTTTCTCCCAACCGTAACCGCGCTCGGCCATGGCCGGGTAGGCGTCGGATTCCTTCAACGCGCGGACTTTCGGGTCCTGCTGCAGCAGGACATTGTAGGCGCAGGCCGACGAGGAATAAAAGTAGTTGCGGACCCCGGCGCGATAGGCGGCCTCGATCATGTGCGTATTGATGAGGATGCTGCGCAGACATTCCACGCGAAACCGTTCGATGAAGCCCATGCCGCCCATGTCGGCGGCCAGTTGGTAAACCTCGGCCGCGCCTTCGCAGACGCGCTTGCAATTTTCCTCGTGGCTGACATCGAGGCAAAGCGATTCGACCCCCGGCACCTTGAGATACCATTCGTAAAGCGGCTTCTTGTCCACGGCCCGGATGCGGGTAAAACCCTTGTTCTTGAAATACCGGGCCAGGTTGCCGCCGATAAAGCCGCCGGCGCCGGTAATGACGATCAAATCGTCCTTTTGTAGTTGTGGATCCTTCTCGATAAGTCGTTTCTTTTCCATATCACGTCTTTCGTTTCAACTTGTTCAATCCGTTCGCCGGCGTTTGGTTTTTCCAAATCTGGTTGCCCATTCTATCCGCAACCGGCCCCTGCCGCAATGACGATCCTTGTCCAAAACCTGACATCCCTTGGGATTGGGGATATAGTTTGGCTCCGATCTTGACTCGCCAATGGCAATTGCCAGACTGGTTCCGGCGGACGGGATTGATTTTGGGCGGAGAGATGGCCGAGTGGCTGAAGGCGACGGTTTGCTAAACCGTTATACGGGTTAAACCGTATCGGGGGTTCGAATCCCCCTCTCTCCGCCAGTTTCAACTTCTGTACTTCCTGGGGCGTGTCTTTAAAATCCATTTGTAGCTGCGAAGCAGCAACCGATAGCAGCCCACGATGAAACCGTGGGCTTCCAACCGCAAACCGTCCAAGCCCCGGAAAGGGGCGAAAGAAACGTTTTACGCTGGTTTTCTGCCGCCCCTGCCGGGGCTTGATTTGTTTTGATGGCCAAACCCACGGTTTCACCGTGGGCTACTGGCTTGCGCGCCTCCGGCGCTGACACGGCAAAACGATTTTGAAGACACGCCTTAATCGTAATCGGACAGAACTGCCATTCACTTTGTGGAATTGACATCGCTCTTTTCCGTCCCTAACTTCCCAACGCAAAGACACGCGCTTTGCCCCGAATTCATGTTCGGGGATTTTTATTGCGAACACACGGCACGGTCTGGTTTGAAAAAATATGGCAAACACAATTTTGGTCGGCGCCCAGTGGGGCGACGAAGGCAAAGGCAAAATCATTGATGTGCTGACGGAGGATGCGGACATCGTCGTCCGCTACGCCGGCGGCAACAACGCCGGCCACACCGTTTTCATCGGCAAACAAAAATACGTCCTGCACCTCGTGCCGTCCGGCATTCTGCGCCAAAACAAATTGTGCGTCATCGGCAACGGCGTGGTCATTGATCCCATCGGCCTCGTTGACGAAATCACCGGTCTGCGCAAGCTCGGTGTGAAAGTTGGCGATAACCTCGTCGTGAGCGAGACGGCGCACCTCGTCCTGCCGTATCACCGCGAACTGGACGCGCAGCGGGAGGTTCTCAAGGGCAAAAATAAAATCGGCACGACCAAGCGCGGCATCGGCCCGGCCTATGGCGACAAGGCGGCGCGCGTCGGCCTGCGCATGATTGACCTCGTGAACCCGGGACGATTCGAGGAAAAATTGCGCCTGCGCATCAAGGAAAACAACGAGGTGCTGCATGCGCTCGGCGCCAAGCCGCTTTCCTTCAAACAGGTCCTTGCCGAATACCGGGCGGCCGGAAATTATTTGAAGACGTTCGTTGCCAACACCGTCGTGCTGCTGCACCAGGCGGCGCGGCGCGGCGACAACATTTTGTTCGAGGGCGCGCAGGGCACGTTCCTCGACATTGATCACGGCACGTATCCGTTCGTCACGTCGTCGAACACGACGGCGGGCGGCGCGTCCACCGGTTCCGGCGTGGCGCCGAATAAAATGGACGACGTCGTCGGCGTGATGAAGGCCTACACAACGCGGGTGGGGGAGGGGCCGTTGCCGACGGAGAACGCCGAAATCGCCGACCTGCTGCACGGGATGGGCCGCGAATTTGGCGCGACGACCGGACGGGCGCGGCGTTGCGGCTGGTTTGACTCCGTGGCCACGCGGCATGCGACGATGGTCAACGGCATTGACAAAATCGCCGTAACCAACCTCGATGGCCTCGATACTGTCGAAACCATCAAAATTTGCGTCGCGTATCATCACGGCAAGGCGCGTTACGATTTTGTTCCGAACGACGCGCAGACGCTCGCGGAATGCGAGCCGGTGTATGTGGAATTTGAAGGCTGGCGCACGCCGACGGACAAGGCGCGCAAATGGAAAGATTTGCCCGCCAAAGCGCGCTCGTATTTGAAGGCCATTGCCGAATTGACCGGCGCGAAACTGGCGATTGTTTCCGTCGGCCCAAGCCGCGACCAGACAATTTTTGTGTAGAAAAACGGAGTGCCGGGGTATAGGAGTAATGGAGTAATGAAAAAGCAGAAAGCCCAATACTCCATCATTCCATTACCCCGTTTTTTTTGCACGGCATGAGCGCAACAGTCCATCTCAGCCCCGAAGCCAAGACTTCGCTGCCGCAGCACGTGGCAATCATCATGGACGGCAACGGCCGTTGGGCGAAGCAGCGCAGCCTGCCCCGCGTCGAAGGTCATCGGCAGGGCGCAGAATCGGCACGGACGATCATTCGCACGGCGGGCGAACTCGGCATCAAATATCTCACGCTCTACGCTTTTTCAGCCGAGAATTGGAATCGCCCCAAGGACGAAGTGGATGCGTTGATGAAATATCTCATCCACTATCTCAAGACCGAGACGCCGGAGTTGAATAAAAACAACGTGCGGCTGGAAGTCATCGGACAGATTTACCGCCTGCCGGAAAACGTGCAGGAACCTCTCAAGAAATCCATCGCGACCCTCTCCAAAAACAGCGGCCTCACGCTCGTCATGGCGTTGAGCTACGGCAGCCGCATTGAAATCGTGGACGCCGTGCGCCGCATCGCGGAAAAGGCCAGGGACGGCAAGCTCGAGCCTGCCGATATCACCGAGGAAGTCATTTCGCAGCATCTCTGGACGAGGAACCTTCCCGACCCGGACCTGCTGATTCGCACCAGCGGCGAGATGCGCGTGAGCAATTTTCTGTTGTGGCAGATTTCCTATGCCGAACTCGTCATCACGCCCACGCTGTGGCCGGACTTCCGCAAGCCGCAATTTTTCGCCGCGCTGGAGGAATACGCCCGCCGTCACCGGCGGTTTGGCGGGGTTTGAAAATTGAAGGTTAAAGTCGTCTTGAATTTTTCTTGCATAAAAGCTGAAAGTATGAAATACTGAAATAATGATAAAAGTCATCAACATCAATGATCGCGGCACGCTGACGTTGCCAAAGGAATTGCGCCGGCGGCTGGGCGTCAACAGCAACGGCCAGGTCGTCGCCGAGGAAACGGATGAAGGTATTTTGCTGCGCGCGGGAATGACTTTTCCCATCGAGATTTATTCCGGCAAACGACTGGCTGAATTTGATCGTCACAACGAACAGGCGTTGACTCGCTTCCAGCTCAAACGGAAATGAGAATTTTCCTGGACGCCAACATCCTTTTTTCCGCCGCGCGGTCTGACAGCCGGATGCGGGCGTTTTTGAAAGTGTTATCCAAACGGGCGGATTTGCTCACCAATGCCTATGCCGTCGAAGAAACCCGGCGCAATCTGGAACTGAAATCTCCAAACGACCTGAAGTTATTGGAACAGATGGTCAGGCGGTGTGAAATGGTTTCGCAACTGGCGGCCGACTTGGAAGTTGAATTGCCGCTCAAGGACCGGCCGATTTTAGGCGGAGCGATTGCCGGTCATGCCACACATCTGCTCACCGGCGATGAACGGGATTTCGGAAGGTTTTGGGGCAAAGCGGTTCGGGGGGTGAAAATCGTTTCGCCCAGAATGCTTGCTGAAGAAGTGCTTTGACGTTTGCCAGCCGCAATTTTTCGCCGCGCTGGAGGAATACGCGCGCCGCCACCGCCCGACAATATTCCCCTGACGCGATGCCCCCGGCCCGGTCATCGCAATTCAGGCTGAGGCGGGCGTTTTGTCACCCCCGTCCTCGCCGAGCGTGGCGCGAATGGCGGCTAGCAATGCGACACGGTCAATCGGCTTGGGGAAGAACCCCACCGCTCCGGTGGCCAAGGCGTTCTTCTTGTCTTTCGCCGACTTGTCACCGGAAATGATGATAATGGGAATGTCCTTGGCTTCGCCCATGCGACGAAGCCATTCAATGATGAAAAACCCGTCCTGTAGCGCCCCGCCGACATTCGCCGCATCGGGCGGGAACAGGAGGTCAAGCAAGATCAAATCCGGCCTTTCCTGGGCAACGATGCTGGCAGCTCCCGGACCATCAGTGGCCGTGAACACCTGATAACCATTGGAGATCAACGCTATGGACAATGTTTTTAGAATGATCTGATCATCATCCACCACCAAAATCTTTTTGCCACCCGGAATGGCTGTTTCAGCATTCATAGGCTCGTGAAGTGTGTTTGAACTCGAAAAAAAGAGCTGCCGAGATTATGGAACTTTTGTCTGTGCCGGACAAGCCGCAGGGGAGAGGGAAAGCGTTCGCTCTCATGATGATTTGACACTGCGCGGGAGCGGCGCAGGTTTCAATAAAAATATTCAACAAAATCACCCGTGTTTACCTGGTTTCTTAACCCGACAGTTGTGAGCGCGTCTATAAAAAAACAAGGAATGAACAGTGTGACCGTTATGCGTTGCACCCGCATTGTTCACGCCACGAAGCGGTGTGTCATTAAAAAAATCCGCAGTGCGAATGCGGAACGGGATCTCGGAGCGCCGGCGCTCCCAAGAGGATGGCAAAGCGTACTTACCCCACCTTTTAACTTGTTTTGCAGGCACGCTCTGTTATGCCAATTGTCATGAGCAAAAAACCTGGATTCGGGGTTTTGCTGTGTTTCGCCGGCTTGACAGTGCTGGCGGCGTCGCCAGCCGGTCAGGAAAAGCTGGCTTCGGCCAACACCGGCTTCGCGTTTGATTTGCTGAGACAAATCACCCGGGAACAACCGGTCACAAATGTTTTCATTTCACCGTTCAGTGTTTCGAGCGTGCTGCAAATGGTCGCCAACGGCGCAGCCGGCGAGACTAAGGCGGAAATGCAGCGCGTCTTGAAAACGACCGGTTTGCCGGCGGAAACGCTGAATGCCGCCTGCAAGGATTTGAATCAGTCCCTGAATTCGCAAACCAACGTGATTTTGAACCTGGCCAACGCGATTTGGTATGAAAACTGGATCCATTTCACGCCCGCCTTTGTTTCCAACAATCAAAAATGTTTTCAGGTCAAAATAGCCGGAGTAGATAGTTTCACAAATGCGGAATCGGCGGACATCATCAACGATTGGGCTGAAAAGAATACGCACGGGAAAATCAAACAAGTTGTTCGGTTTCCATTTCCTGCAAGCACGCGCGTGGTTTTGGCGAACGCGATTTATTTCAAAGGCAAGTGGGCCGAGCCGTTTGACAAAAGCCAGACCAAGCCGCGGGACTTCCATTTGTCCAAAGGTGGCGAAAAACAAGTCCCGATGATGCGGCAAAGCAGGACTTTCAGCTATCAGGAAGGCGACGGTTTTCAAGCGGTACGGCTGCCTTACGCTGGCGACCGATTGCAAATGTATTTGTTTTTGCCCGCGACAAATTCGAGTCCGCAAAAATTGCTCGCAAATTTTAACAGCGAAAGTTGGCACAACAAAATTTTGCCGCAATTTTCAGATCGAAAAGGAATGCTCGTGTTTCCAAAATTCAAACTGGATTACAATATTTTGCTCAACGACTCGCTGGAAGCTCTAGGAATGAAATGCGCCTTCGTAGAAGGCGAGGCGGATTTTTCTCGAATGGTGGATAATGACAATCTGTTTATCACGATGGTGAAACAAAAAAGTTTTGTGGACGTGAACGAAGAGGGCACCGAAGCCGCAGCAGTGACGACAGTAATGTTGAGTGACAGCGTAATGTCGCTACGTCCTCCCAAACCTTTTGAAATGATCGTGGACCGGCCGTTTCTGTTCGTGATTGACGACGACTCGACGAAATCCGTCCTGTTCATGGGCGTGATCTATGACCCGGCGGGGTAGGGCGGGGGCGACTGAAAAGCGCCCACCTCACCCCGGCCCTCTCCCCCGTCGGCGACGGCGGAGAGGGAGAGCTTTCGTCAGTCGGTCGGCAAATCGGGCATTACTGCAAATTTCGCGATTCAAACGCATGCTGTTCCTTCTTTCCGCAAAGCGGGATCAGGATGAGGACGAGCCACGAACATCCTCACCTTTCCACTTGTTTTGGTTGGTCACTCTGCTATTCAAGTCCCCGTGGGCAATAAATTTCGATTGGGTGTGCTGGGTTCCGGCAAAGGCTCGAACTTTGTCGCGATTGCCATTGCCTGCGCAGCGGGAAAAATTCCGGCGGAAGTCGCCATCGTCTTGAGCGATGTCGAAAGCGCGGGAATTCTGACCCGGGCGAGCGAGCGGAAAATTCCCGCGCAGTTCATCCCGCCGGGAAAATTCCGCACGAAACTGGACGAAGACGCCGAACGCGCATTTGTGGGGGCGCTGCAAATGGTGCAAGTGGATTTGATCGTGCTCGCGGGATTCATGCGGGTGCTGAAGGGCGAGTTTCTGCGCGCGTTCGAGGGGCTCATCGTGAACATTCATCCGTCGCTGCTGCCGTCGTTTCCCAACCTCGAAGCCTGGAAGCAGGCGCTGGATCACGGCGTGAAGCTGACGGGTTGCACGGTGCATTTTGTGGATGCGGGCGTGGATTCCGGCGCGATCATCGGGCAGCAGGCGGTTCCGGTTTTGGACAATGACACGCCGGAGATGTTGCATCACCGGATTCAGGCTGCCGAGCATGAGCTTTATCCGAAATGTATCGCGGCCATTGCGCGCGGGGAAATTTCGGTGGTGGGACGACGGGTGATCCGGAAAAAGTAAATCAACCACGGATGAATACGGATAACAAAGCTTTTCAAGGTGGGGCGCGAGACTCCGTGCGCGCCGTGGTTGGAATCTTTGCGAGCGGCGGGCAAGGGGACTGCCCGCCCTACCGTTCCATGCTTTATCCGTGTTTATCCGTGTCCATCCGTGGTAAAAAAATGAAGGCCATTTCAATTGTTGCCGCAGTTTTCCTTTGTCTGCTGGCCGGGTGCCGCACGAACCGGAAGGCGGAGGACCTTAGCGAAAGCCGGAAACTTGAGAGCCGGGACGATTTCAAAATTGAAATGGCGGTTTACGGCTATTTGCTGGAAAAACACCCCTGGGACAACGGCGAATACACGGCGATTTTCCTTGAAGGCAGCGATGCCAGGGTGGCGGCGCTGATTCGGAAATTTCCAAATCATGTTCCGCCCATCAAGCCGAGCAACCGGGCGCAACTGTGTCCGAACCAGGCGCCGATTGACAAGGACACGGGCAAACCAGCAATGATCCTGAGCGCGAAAGCCATGGACCCGACGAACGATGTGTCCGAAGCCATCGGCACCTGGTACGCGGGCGAGGCGGCGTCGGGGCTGTGTGCCTTCGTGCTGGTGAAAGTGGATGGCCAGTGGACCATTCAAAGCGCAAAGTAGCGTTGTGGGGACGCAACTTGGCACAACTACCAACCAGCGATCTGAGTCGGTTTGGTGTCCCGCCTTCAGGCGGTCCGGACAGCACTTGGCTTGGATCACTGATGAAGACCGCCTAAAGGCGGGACACCGAACGGTGGCAGTGGCCGGTTGCGCTTCCGAGTTGACACGGATGAAAAAGTTGGCGTTTCCGCGCCGAATTTGTCAGATTGATCCGGCACGCGCGGGAAGGGATCGTCGAAACGGCATTCGCGCCTTTGCGCCTTTGCGTAATTTTTTTTAAATGAGCAAGAAATTAAGATTCGGCCTGCCCAAGGGCAGTTTACAGGAGGCCACCATCGAAAAGATGGCCAAGGCCGGCTTTAACATCCAGGTCAGCAGCCGTTCCTACATCCCCTACGTGGATGACGACGAGCTGGAAGTCCGGTTGATTCGCGCGCAGGAAATCAGCCGTTACGTCGAGCATGGTTATCTCGACTGTGGCATCACCGGCTACGACTGGATCATCGAAAATGGCTCGAAGGTTCACGAGGTTGGCGAGTTTTTGTTCAGCAAGGTTTCGCGCCGCCCGGCCCGCTGGGTGTTGTGCGTGCCGGAAGATTCGCCGGTGAAATCGGTCAAGGATTTGCAGGGCAAGCGCATTGCCACCGAGGTCGTCAATCTGACGAAAAAATATCTGAAGAAGCACGGCGTGTCGGCCGAGGTGGAATTTTCCTGGGGTGCGACCGAGGTGAAGGCGCACGAATTGGTGGACGCGATCGTGGAAGTCACCGAGACCGGCTCGTCGTTGCGCGCGAACAAACTGCGCATCGTGGACGAATTGCTGAGTTCCACGCCGCGGCTCATCGCCAATTACGGCGCGTGGAAGGATTCTTGGAAGCGGAAAAAGATCGAGACGCTCTCGATGCTGCTGAAGGGCGCGCTGGATGCCGAA
Source organism: Verrucomicrobiota bacterium (assembly GCA_049510295.1). GTDB lineage: Bacteria > Verrucomicrobiota > Verrucomicrobiia > Limisphaerales > UBA11358 > UBA11358. The sequence goes on from JBEKZC010000014.1 coordinate 42,667, forward strand.
GCGAAAGTCGGATTGAAAATGAACATTGCCGAGAAAAATCTTAAGAGCTTGCTCAAGAATTTGCCGGCGTTGCGCAACCCGACCATTTCCAATCTGAGCCTGAAAGGCTGGGTGGCGGTGGAGACGATCATTGACGAGCACGTCGTGCGCGAATTGATTCCGCAGCTCAAGGCTGCCGGCGCGGAAGGCATCATCGAATATCCGCTGAATAAAGTGGTGTATTAAAAATACGGAGTGCTGGAGCGTTGGGGTGTCGAAAATTGAAGATTTTTGTTGCATAACCTCATAACTCCATTACTCCATTAGCGACTTATGGGTTCATTAAAAAAACGCCGCAAGGCAAAAATCAACAAGCACAAACGGCGCAAGAAGCTGCGCTTGAATCGTCACAAGAAGCGCACCTGGCAGAAGTAATCTGCTTCGCGCATTGATTCATCCGTTCGCGTGCGGTTGCCTCACCGCGCCGGGGCGAGCGGTTTTTATTTTTGTGCAGGAGTCTCTCCCGGATTGGGGGAGAGACTCAAGTTTGAATTGAGTTCAGGTTGGAAGTTGGAAACTCCTCACGTCGCTGCCAACTGATTAAAAGTGATGGAACATCGTTTTGACAAACATTACACCCGCGACGAGGCGCGCGCGCTTTTGCCGCAAATTCGCAAATGGCTGGAACACCTCAACCGGCTGCGACATGAATTGGAACGCTTCGACAAACGGCTGAGTGGTTTGACAGAGCAGGGGAACGACATCGGCGGCGGAACGGTGAACAACTGGATTCGCGCGCTCGCGGACATGCAGGAGGTTCTCGCCGAATTTCAACGCCGCCGGATTTTCGTCAAGGATTTGGAGCGTGGCCTGATTGATTTTCCCGCCATCATGGGGGACAAAGAGGTTTTTCTTTGCTGGGAACAGGACGAGGAAGACATCGAATTCTGGCACGACCTCGACACCGGCTTCGGCGGTCGCGAGCGGCTGTAACCCCTGGGAGCGCCGGCGCTTCCAGGAATTGCGCTCCATCCGATGGTTGCCGGAAATCGGTATAAACCCTGGAAGCCGTTCAATTCGCGCTTTGCACCCGGCCGGTGTGACGGGCATCGGCGCGGAACATCGGCCATGAACTCTTCGCCGGCGGTCCCAACCCATTGGTTGAATTGATGGCGTACAAAAATTTGCCGTCACAGATAAAAACGGTTCCGTCGCTCCCAATAACCGGCGAAGCGACGAGGTTTCCAGTCGTGTCCACCTGCCACAGTCCGCCACCGTTTTGTTGAAGGGCGAACAACTGTCGCCACGGCGCGGGGAAATAAATCACGTTGTTTGCGGCAACGGCAGGTGAGGCGTCAATCAGAACGTCCGAACACCATCGTAATCCTGCTTTTCCGTCGGGGCCGACGGAAATGTCACATTTATTTACCGACAAATACAGGTTGCCGCGTTCATCAATCACCGGCGAGGATTCGGTTGCGCCGCCGGTGTGCAACCGCCACAGTTCCGAGCCGTCCGGTCGCAATGCATAAAGATTGCCATCCGTCGAAGTAAAATAAATCGTGCCGTCCAAACTGATAGCCGGTGAGGAGATGATAGGTGCGCCAGTTGTGAACGACCATAAAAGGCTGCCGTCCGGTCTTAACGCGTAAAACTTTTTATCATGCGAGCCGAAGTAAATTGTTCCGTTCTTCCCAATCGCCGGTGACGAAACCACGATGTTGCTCGTGGCAAAAACCCATTTCTTTGAGCCGTTGGGATTGAGCGCGTAAAAATTTGCATCCCACGAACCGAAATAAATCGTCCCGTCCCCGGCAATCGCCGGTGAAGAATCAATCCACGCGCCGGTCGGAAAAGCCCATTTGAGTTTCCCGCGGGGTGTGACGGCGTAAAATTTCCGGTCGCGCGCGCCGAAATAAATCGTTCCGTCATCGGCAATCGCCGGGGACGATTTGATTTCGGAATTGATCTTGAAAGCCCACTTCACCTTGCCTTGCGGTGTAACAGCCCGCATTTTGCCGGCAAAGTCGGCTTGATAAATCGTTCCATCCGCTGCGATGGCCGGTGACGAATCAGCAACATAACCCGACATCCGGAGCAGCCAAAGATTTGTTGGCGGAGATTGCGCGTGGCAGATGAGCTGCGCGCTCAAACAAAACGAACCCGCAACAATTTTGACCCAATGAGTGATAATGGAGCGCTTCATTTCATGTCAGTAAAACCATAAAAGGCGCACCCGGCAAACGCAAATCGCGCCGCCGAACTTGCATCTGCCGCATTCACGCACTACCTTTCGCCCGCTTATGGAAAAAGTTGTCATCATCGGTTCGGGTTGCGCGGGCTGGACGGCGGCGCTATACACCGCACGCGCCAATTTGCAGCCGCTCGTCCTCACCGGCGGTCAGCCCGGCGGACTGCTCATCACCACCAGCATCGTGGAAAACTTTCCCGGCTTTCCCGAAGGCGTGGACGGCTACGAACTGATGACGCGGATGCAGAAACAGGCCGAACGCTTCGGCGCGCGCGCCAGCTTCGGCACGGTCGAAGCGGTGGATTTCTCCAAACGTCCCTTCACGCTCACGGTGGACGGCGAAAAGGTCGGGGCGCAGGCGGTCATCATCGCCACCGGTGCGAGCCACAAACATCTCGGCGTGCACGGCGAAGATTTGCTGGAGACCAAAGGGGTGACGTATTGCGCGACCTGCGACGGCGCCTTGCCCGTTTTCCGCAACCAACCGCTCGTCGTGGTCGGCGGCGGCGATTCTGCGTGCGAAGAGGCGCTTTATTTGACCCGGTTCGGTTCGGTCATTCATCTCGTGCACCGGCGCGACAAGTTGCGCGCATCCAAAATCATGGCCGAACGGGTCCACATTCATAAAACCATCAAGCCGATTTGGGATTCCGTCGTGACGGAAGTCCTCGATGTGAAGCAGGACAAGGTGACCGGCGTGAAATTGAAAAACCTCAAGACCGGCGCGGAGACGATTTTGAACTGCGCGGGCGTGTTCGTCGCCATCGGTCACGGACCGAACACGGAAATTTTCAAGGGGCAAATAGAAATGGACGCCAACGGCTACATCATTCCCCGGAAAGGCACGATGACGAATGTGCCGGGCGTGTTTGTGGCGGGCGACTGCGCGGACCACGTTTACCGGCAGGCCGTCACGGCCGCGGGCACGGGTTGCGCGGCGGCGATTGACGCGGAAAGATTTCTGGCGACGGAAAATCGGTGAAACTAGGGCCGGGGATACGGTGGCGAACAATTTATTGTGGCAACCGACATGAGGAGGCTCATTTCTGTTTTTTGTTGCCGAAGCATGGCAAAACGCATCCACTGTTTGCATGAGAACATTTCTTTCGATTCTGGTTGTCCTGACATTCGCAATCAAATTGTCTGCGGCTGACACCAACGCACCCACGCTGTCAAAAACCAACACCTCCGCACCGTTGAAAATCGGCACGGGCGAGGCGGACAAACATTACGGTCAGGAAATGATTGTGACGGGCAAGGTGGCGCAAGTCACCATCCGTCCAAAGGTGATATTTCTGAATCTGGACCGGCCCTACCCGGACTCGCCGTTCACCGTGGTCATGTTTCCGGGCGAATATCTTGCCGACGTGAAAGCGCTGGACGGAAAAGCGGTGGAAATAAAAGGCAAAATCAAGAACTACCATGACAAGCCGGAGATCGTGCTGGATAACACCAATCAATTGACCGTGCTGGGTTCAACGGTCGCAACCAACGCTCCGGCAGCTACACTGCCAACCCATGCCCCGCCGCCGCCCACGCAATCCACCAATTTCCCGGAAATCATGTGATGGGCGGAATAACGGATGGCCCGGCGTCGGGAAATCTTTGCGGATAGCCGGCAAATCCTGTCGCGCGAATTTTCAAGGGGACGGCGAACGATTCTCCTTCTCCGCGGGAAAACATGTGGCGAAAGCTTGAATCGAATTTTTTAACGCGATACTTTTTGACATTCAATGTGCGAGAACCTCTATGAGTGAATTCAAATTTTCATGCCCTGCTTGCGGCCAAAACATTTTGGGTGACACATCTCATGTGGGAACAGAGATTGCCTGTCCGGTCTGCAATGCCATCATCGTTGTGCCAAAGGAAACTGCCGGACCCGCCGATGTTTCCACCCCGACGGGCATCCCGCCGGCGTTGCTGGGCAACATCGCAACCACCGCTCAACGGACTTCTGGTTTGGCCGTCGCTTCGCTGGTCTGCTCCCTGTCATCATTGATCACGTGCGTTGGCTGGCTCCCGGGAATCATTTGCGGGCATCTGGCCAAATCACGAATTCGCCGGAATCCATCGCTCAAAGGAAGTGGTCTCGCCACGGCGGGTCTCATCATCGGCTATTTGATTTTGTTGCTCGAAGCGGGCACCGCCGCAGTTCGCCTATGGTCTTTTTCATCCGCATTGAAACAGGGATACGAAAATGTCCGGCAAGACCTGATTACGAACAATGTAATTGTCACGCAAACTCAATCCGCAACTGTTTCCAATGACAATAAACAGACAGAACCCGTCAAGCCCGGGACCGTTGCCACCGGCAACCAGCAAATCGAACCCGCCAAATCCGAGTGGACATCCGACATCAGCAAAGCGTCTTTCCCCGACCATCCGGCCAGCGGGAAACTTCGTGGAATTGATTTCGCTGTTAAGACAGCGTTGTTCAGAAATGGCGACCTTAAAATAAGTTCCGCGAACGGAATGTCACTGGACATTTATGGTCTGGGTGCGTCCATTGAAGGCCACAGTTATGAAATCCAGTCCGTTGACGGCAGCAGCGCCAATCCGCACGTCAAGATGACTTGGAATGAAGGAGAAGTGATTCAGACCGCGACTTTTAACAAAGGCTATGGAATGAAGCTGCAATTCGATCAAGCCATAAACCGGACGGTGTCCGCGAAAATCTATTTGTGTTTTCCTGACGATTCAAAAAGCTGCGTCGCCGGCACATTTGAAGTGAGGCTTCTCAAACAGAAGCCCAAAGAGAAATGACGACAAATTGAGGCAAGGCCGGTTTGGGTTGCGTCAATTCGCCGGCTTTTTCATTCGGGCGTTGGGCGGTTCATTGAATTCTTCGGCCAAGGCAAGAATTGGCGAGGTTTTTGCAATTTCGTTTCTGAATTCTTCATTGACGCTGAGGCGGTTGCCCGTAAACTATGGGTTCGGTTTTTGCAAAACTTTTTTTGGAAACGGATAAAAAAATATGGCAGTCAAAGTAGCAATCAACGGGTTCGGCCGCATTGGGCGCCTGGTGTTCCGGGCGCTGGTCGAACAAGACATGGTGGGCAGGGACATCGAGGTGGTCGCCGTCGGCGACATCGTTCCGGCGGACAACCTCGCGTATCTGCTCAAATACGATTCCATCCAGGGCCGCTTCAAGGGCAAGGTGGACAGCAAAACTTCCCCGGACGCCGTGGCCAAGGCCAAGGCCGCCGGCAAAAAGGCCGAGGAAGTCGATCCGGACATCCTCGTCGTCAATGGCAAGGACATGAAGGTCGTCAGCGCCAAGTCGCCGGCGGAACTGCCGTGGAAGGCGCTGGGCGTGGACCTCGTCATCGAATGCACCGGTCTTTTCACCGCCGTCGAGAAATCGCAGGGCCACATCACCGCCGGCGCGAAGAAAGTCATCATTTCCGCCCCGGCCAAGGGCGATTGCCTCACGGTCGTCCTGGGCGTGAACGACGGCAAATATGATGCCAAACAGCATCACATCGTTTCCAATGCCTCCTGCACCACGAATTGCCTCGCGCCGGTTGTCCATGTGCTGCTCAAGGAAGGCTTCGGCATCGAAGAAGGTTTGATGACCACGATTCATTCCTATACCGCCACGCAAAAGACCGTGGACGGCCCCAGCAAGAAGGACTGGAAGGGTGGTCGCAGCGCGGCCCTCAATTTGATTCCTTCCACCACTGGCGCAGCGAAGGCCGTGGGGCTGGTCTGTCCCGAAGTGAAGGGCAAGCTCACCGGCATGGCGATCCGCGTGCCGACCCCGACGGTTTCCGTCGTGGACCTCACGGTGAGAACGGTAAAGGAAACGAGCTATGCCGAAATTTCCGCTGCGATGAAGAAGGCCAGCGAAACCTATCTCAAGGGCATCCTCGGCTACACCGAAGACGAAGTGGTCAGCTCGGATTTCATCCATTGTGAACTGTCTTCGATCTTCGATCAGGGCGCGGGCATGGAACTGAACAAGCGGTTCTTCAAGCTCGTGAGCTGGTACGACAACGAATGGGGTTACAGTTGCCGCGTCGGCGACCTCGTCAAGCTGATGATCAAAAAAGGGCTGTAAACAGTAGAACGGAATTATTTAACCGCGGATTACGCGGATGACACGGATGGAGAAAAATTTATCCGTGAAATCTGCGGAATCCGCGGTTAATCTTTTTTCATGCTCCACAAAGAAATCACCGAAGTCATTATCGGCGCTGCGATGGCGGTCCTGAATGAACTCAAACCCGGTTTGGACGAAAAGCTGTATGAGAATGCACTCGTCATCGAATTGCAGGCACGCGGTCATTCCGTTGAGCAGCAGAGGGAATATCCGGTGCATTATCGTGGTCATTTCATTGGCAAGCCCATCCCGGATCTCATCGTGGATGGCAAGGTCATTGCCGATCCCAAAGTCGTCAGCGACTTCAATGAAACCCACATAGCCCGGATGCTCGGTTATCTGAATATCACCGGTTTGGAGGTGGCGCTACTCCTCAATTTCAAGAATGCCAAACTTGAATGGAAACGTGTGATGAACGAAAAGCGCCGGAAAAATGCAGGCGATGTGGATTTAAAATAATATCTGCGTTATCCATGTAATCCGCGGTTATGTTTTGCGGTTTTCGTTCAATTCTTCGTGCCTGACGGCGTATTGGTCGCGGGCTGGCTGGCGGTCTTCAGTTTCTTTTCCACCTCAGACAACCAATAAGCATGCTCGTCGCCGGGTGCGATTTGATTCAACCGCAGCATGATTTCGCGTGCGGCAGGGTAATCTTCGGTTTGCCAGCAGAATTTGAAGCGCAACTGGAGCACGACCGGATTGCCGCCGGCCAGGGCAGCGGCCTTTTCCAGCGCGGATTTGGCCGGGGCGGGTTGTCCGGCATCCAGGGCCGCCCGGGCAAGGTTCAGCCAGTAATCCAATTTTTTGGGCTGTAGCTGCGCGGCCTTTTCAAGAAACGGCAGGGCTTTTCCCGGCTGGCCGGTCAGGGCCAGACTCGTGCCGTAATAGGAAAGAACGACATGGTTTGTCGGGAACAAATGATACGCCTGTTCCAGCGTGCTCAGAACGGCGCTGTCGTCCGCCATGTTCGCGGATGTCCGGACGGTGTTCGTTCCATTGCCGGAAAAGAAACGTTGAACCTGCGGCAGATAAATAATGGCGGCAACCGCATTATCTTCAACGCGCTGGGTGTGGGGGCCTTCCTGACTGCTGCGAACAAACAGCGTGACCGGATCCCGCCAAATCCACGAGCGGTTCCACGCTGTCACCGCCCACAACAATATCAAGGCAAAAGCGGTCATGCGCATGATGCTTTGCCGGCGGAAGGCGGAAACGATTGCGGCAAACGCGATCAGCCAGCCAATGAGCGGCAGATAAAGAAACCTTTCGGCCATGTATTGCAGCATGGGCAGCAGGTTGGAGACGGGCAGCAGGAACAACCCGGTCCACAGCAAGCCAAATCCAGCCAATTCCCATCCGGATTTGCGCCCGGCAATCACCCCGGCCAAAACGAGCGCGATCAGCAACGCCAGCCCGGCCAAAACCTCCGGCGACCAGAACCGACAGCCGCCAGGCAAATAACTGTAATCAATAAAGAAGGGCGGCACACCCCAGAGCAAACGAAAATATTTGGGCACCACCGGAAGCATATCAATCAGCGTTTGTCCGTAGCTGCCGGAAATCGGGGCGGTCTGGCTGCTGCGCCCGATGACGAAATATCGGTTGGCCAGATAAATGGCGGCAACCATGAGAAACCCTGCCGTGCGGATGATGCTTTGTCTCCAGCCGAGATGATGAATTTTGCGAAAGATCACGAGCGGAACGACCACGAACGGCACGGCGGATTCCTTGGAATAGACTGCCAGCGCAAAGAAGAGCAGGCCGCGCCAGTGCGCCGCCTTGTTTCCCGGCGGCAGCAGCAGTTCCCTCAACGCGGCGAGCGTAAAAAACGCGGCGAGAATATCATCGAGCGACTTTGCCCAGCAAACGACCTCCGAGACGACGGGCTGCACGGCGAATGCCAGCGCAATAAAAAAAGACCACCATCGCGTTTCCGCTTCCGTGAAACCATTGCGCCAGCGCGGCAGCAGCAGCGTCAATGCCGCAAACAGCATCATGGCCGTGCCACCATGCCCGAGCACGTTGGCCAGATGGTAAATCCACGGTTGCGGTGTTTCCTTGCCGCCCAGGAAATGCAACAGCGCGTAGAGCGCAGTGCGAACCGGCCGGAAAACCCGGAAATCATCCGGATGTGTCGCCTGGGCATCAAGACGATAGAACATTTCCGGGACGTGCTTCAGTGAACGAACACTCGGCAGATCACGTATGAAAAATTCGTCGTCCCATACGAAGTCAAATGTCACCGTGTGTCCCCAGACCAAAAAAGTGGCAATCCCCAGCAATAAAAAAGGCGGCCATCTTTTTGCAAGGAACAGGTTCATTGCCATGCCCAAATTTAAACTTCAATGTCCGGTTTCATTCTGCGGCTTGCTTTGAATTATCCCTGCCTTTTCCAGCTTCTCAAGTTTGGGCGCGATGACCATCCGGCAGTAGGGCGCATTGGAATTGTTGTCGTAGTATTCCTGATGGTAACCCTCAGCTTTGTAAAACTTGGTGAACGGCACAATTTCGGTGACGATGGGGTGCTTGAAATTTTTCTGCGCCCCGGCCTTTGATTTTTCCGCCGCCAGTTTCTGCGCTTCGCTGTGATAAAGGATGATGGAGCGGTATTGCGTGCCTTCGTCCGCGCCCTGACAATTGAGCGTGGTCGGGTCATGCGCCTGCCAGAAAACGTCGAGCAGTTTCTCGTAGGAGATTTTGGACGGGTCAAATTCGATCTGTGTCACCTCGGCATGGCCGGTGGTGCCGGTGCCTACCTGTTCGTAGGTCGGGTTGGCGGTGTGGCCGCCGGCAAATCCGCTGGCGACGGATTTGACGCCGGGCAGCCGCTCGAAGACGGCTTCCATGCACCAGAAGCAGCCGCCGCCAAACAGGGCGGATTCAGTTTTGTTTGTGTTCATGGAATTGGTGGGTTGCGCAAGCGCGGACAAATTCAGCGCGCCAGCAGCCAGTAAAAGACAAATTGTTTGTTTCATTTTCCCATTTGCAAAATTCATTCCTTTTCCGGCAAATCCAAATCCTCGCCCGGCGGCAGGCCGGCGTATTTTTCAAAATGCTCCGGGCGCAACGGTTCGGAAATCACATGTTCGCCGCCGAGCCATTTGCCGAGGTCAATCAACTTGCAACGGTGCGAACAAAACGGGCCATACGCCCCGGCAAACCAGTCGCCTTTCTTTTTGCAAACCGGACATTCCAGCCGGTGAATGCGCTCATTTGGTTTCTGTTGCAATTGTCTTGATGTCGTTGACGATGTTTGTGGCATTGTCCGGCGACACTCCGCCGTTTTGCAAAAGGGTTTGGACGTCGGCGAAAATTTTCTGCTGTTGCGCCGGCGAAAGATGCGAACTGTTGAAGATGGCATGGACATCCTGCGCCAGTTTTTGATGTTGCGGGCGCAGTTTTTCATTTCCAGCCATTGCTGTCATCAGGTCATCCGCCAGTTTGGAAATGGACGCGGGCGACGGTTTCGTGCCCGAGGCCGCCGCCGTCAGATTATTCATCAACGACGGCTTTTGCGCGGCGGCTGAATTGGTGTCGGCCCGGTCACCGAAGGCGTCAAAATCGACATGGAGGGCGGCGATGTTTTGCCGGGTGGCTTCGAGCACCGGGTCCGGTGGCGGATTGGTTTGCGACGGCGGAGCGGGCGGTGGCTGGGCCGGCGGCGGTGGATTGTCCTGCCGCGTACTGCTGGCATTGGCGGCAACGTTTTTGGCCTGCCGGATCGCCGCCGAATAAACGTCGGCCAGGACGCCGTTGGTCACGAACAACAAACAAAAAAACGCAGTGAGGGTTTTCATGGATTTTCACTAATTGGCAATCAAAATCTGTTTCGACGACAAAAGTGAAATGTAATCTTCAAGAATCCGTTCCGTTTCGTCCAGCATGGGGTCAGGTGGCTTCGGCGCGTCGGCCACCTTTGAAGACGCGGTTGACATCGAATTTGTGCCTGCGGGCAAACTGTTTGCGGTCATGGTATTGGTTTCCCCGACCGGCGGCGGGAGACCGGGATCATCGGCTTTTTCGACGGTCAGCTCATAAATTTTTACATCTGACACCTTACGCGCGGCCCGTTCCGTATCGCGCGTTTTTTGGCGGGCGTCGGCGTCCTGCCGTTCCTTCAGGCGTTCGTGTTCATTGAGCGAGGCGGTTTTGTCGGCCTGCAATTTTTGGAATTGGTCAATATCCTGCCGGGTATAAATGAAATCCTGATTCGTGGCGGTGCGCTCGCTCGAACGCCGGCGTAATTCGTCGAGATACGGTTGCACCAGATTCAATTTGGAGTAATTCACACTGGGAATGGTGTCCCAAGGCAGCGGATTTTCGAGCGAGGATTCGCCAAATTGAGTCGAATAATTCAACACGTCCGGCAGCACGAGGTCTGGCATCACGCCTTTCAACTGCGTCGAAGCCCCGCTGACGCGATAAAATTTGCGGATGGTGATTTTGACCGTGCCGGGATCATTGGTCGCGGACGCGGTGGCCGGCCCGACGAAGAATGGGCGCAGCAGATTCAAACTCTGCACCGTGCCTTTGCCGAAGGTGGAAATGTCGCCGACGATGAGCGCGCGACCGTAATCTTGTAATGCGGCGGCGGCGATTTCCGCCGCGGACGCGCTGAGACGGTTGACGAGCACGACGAGCGGGCCGGCGTAAAGCATGGAAGAATCAGTGTCGCCATCCACGTTTACCGGGCCGTCGGACGAAGAACGGGCGAGCACAACCGGGCCGTCTTTGATGAAAAGGCCGGTGAATTTGACGGCTTCTTCGAGCGAACCGCCGGGGTTGCCGCGCAAATCGAGAATGATGCCGGCGGCCTTTTCCGATTTGAGTTTTTTAATCAGGCGCGTGACATCGGCGGTGGTGCTTTTGGCCGTTGAATGCTCGGTGTTGCCGGGCAAATCAACCGTCGCGTAAAACGACGGCAAATCAATGACGCCCAGCCGCGTCGTACCGCCGTGGCTATCCGGCAATTCGATGAGTTGGGCCCTGGCTTCATAGTCTTCGAGTTTGATTTCATCACGGATCAAAGTCACAACGCGGCGAACGGCGCGGTCTTCCGGCGGACTGATGGTCAGCCGCACTTCGGTTCCTTTTGGGCCGCGAATGAGCTGGACAACTTTGCCGAGCTCCATGTCCACGACATCCACGGACGGCTGATTGTCCTGCGCAACGGCAATGATGCGGTCTTTTTCATGCAGTTGCTTGCTTTTCTCCGCCGGGCCGCCGTGAACCAGCGAACTGATGGTGCAATAGCCGTCGTCCTCGGTCAGTTGAGCGCCAATGCCGAAAAGTGACAGGCTCATGTCGATGGAAAAAGTCTGCGCATGCTCGGTGTTGAAATAATCCGAATGCGGGTCGTAGGCATGCGCCAGGGCGTTGAGATACGCCTGCAAAACGCCCGTGCTGTCCAAATTGGTCGCCATGTGCAAATTCCAGCGATAATGCCGCGCCAGCGTGCCGGTGATTTCCGCGGCGGCGGATTTGGGCAAAGTCAGGATCACATTGTTATTGGTCGGCGAAATCTCGCGGCTGAGTTTTTCCTGCAAATACTCGTAACGCAATCGCTGCGACCAAAGTTGTTTTGCCTCGTCGAGGTCTTTGGGATGGGGCGCGTGGCGCCGGTCGAGCAGAATATGTTCGTCGTTGTTAAATTTGAATCTGTCCTCCTGCAAAAGTTCGTTCACATGGTCAGCGTGCTGTTGGATGCGTTCAAGGTATCGCCGGTAAATTTCATACGCGGGCGTGAGGTTGGCAGTGCCGTTGGTGCCGATGGTGAATGTGTCGAGATTCGTCCGGTAGTGCATGAATCCGGCAATATCGGATTGCAGAAAATTTTCATGCCTTGGATCGAGGGTTTCCAAATAACCGTCGAAAAACTTTTCTGAAATCTCCGTGTCGAGCAGTTGTTGCGAGTAGTGAAATTCCTCCAGCAACCGCGCCGTGACGTAGGCGATGCGCGCGTCGTTTTGCCCCGGCGCCAGGAAAATGTTTGTTTGCGTCATCAACGCCGGGGAAACGCTGGTTTGGGTTGCCGGCGGCGGGGGGGGTGGAACCGTTTTGGCGATGGTGCAGCCGATGATGACAGACCCGGCCAGCACGGCAGATGCGATGGGGGCGAGGATTTTTATTTTTAAGTGACTCATTGCAATTGGCACAGCTTCGACCAAGTCTAAGCAGATTCGTTCAGCAAGGGAATCATTTTGAGCGCGCCGGTGTTTGAGTGTAAAAAGAATTGCAATTTTAATCCCAATCCCGATAATAGCCCCTCGAAAATCAAAACTATGAAGACTATTGCATTGGCTGTGATTTTTTCCCTGAGCGCCGCCAGCCTTGTGGGCTGCGCCTCCAAGTCAAAACCAGTTGGAAAACCAGTTGGCACAACCGTCCAAACTTCCATCGCTCCCATTGATAAAACGCCGGCCGGCACGAATGTGCTGGGTGACGAAAAGGCGCGCGTCAGTTACGCCATTGGCATGTCTATGGGCCACACCTTGCAGCGCCAAGGGGTCGAGGTTGACGCAAACCTAGTCGCACGCGGCGTCAATGACGTGCTGTCCGGCCCTACGCTGCTCACGCCGGAACAGGCGCAGGAGACGCTGACGGCATTTCAAAAAGAGTTTGCCGCCAAGCAGCGAAAAATGCACGAAGAGGCGGCGGCAAAAAACAAGGCGGACGGCGAGGCCTTTCTGGCCACAAACAAAAACAACCCGGTTGTCGTCACATTGCCGGACGGCCTGCAATACAAAGTCATCACCAATGGCAACGGCACGATTCCAGCGCCCAACGATGTCGTAACGGTGAATTATCGCGGCACGTTGATTGATGGCACGGAATTCGACAGTTCCATCAAACGCGGCCAGCCCGCACGATTTTCCGTCAACGGCGTCATTTCCGGCTGGACGGAGGCGCTCCTGAAAATGAACGTCGGCTCCAAATGGCAGTTGTTTGTGCCGTCGGAACTCGCTTACGGCGAACGGGGACGCCCCGGTATTCCGGCCAATTCCGTTTTGATCTTTGAAGTTGAACTGCTTTCCACCGAACATCAGTCACCGCCCGCGTCGGGGGTTTCAACCAATTCACCGCTCACCAGCGACATCATCAAAGTGCCTTCGCAAGAAGAAATGAAAAAAGGCGCGAAGATCGAAGTCATCAAACCTGAAGACGCGGCAAAATACCAGCAGTCGCAAACACCGCCACCACAAACCAACCAACCGGCGAAATAGGCGCCGGCGGCTTGAACAGGCAGTCAGGGGGCGGTGTCAATAGTTTCACCAAACTATGAAACATTTTCCCAGGTCATTGGTTGGATTTCTTTCAGGCATCGCGGGCGCGCTGGTCGTGGCCGGCCTGTTTCTCCTCACCTCCTGGGCCGGGGAAACCGAACCGGCGATCAAGGTTGAAACCACGCCCGTCAACCGTGACGCCCGGCCTGGTGCCAGCTTCGCACCCGTCGTCAAAAAAGCCGCACCGAGCGTCGTGAACATTTACTCCACGCACATCGTTCATATCCGGCCGATGCGCAACCCATTTTTTGCCGACCCGTTTTTCCGGCAATTTTTCGGCAATCAGTTCCCAAACGACGGACGTGAACGCACGCGCCGGGAGCAAAGCCTCGGCTCCGGCGTCATCGTTTCACCGGATGGTTACATTTTAACGGCCAATCACGTGGTGGACGGCGCGGATGAAATCGAAGTTGCCATTGCCGACAACAAAAAGGAGTTCACTGCCCGGGTTGTTGGCACCGACCCGCCGACGGACGTGGCGGTTTTGAAAATTGACGCGAAGGATTTGCCAGCCATCACGTTGGGCGACAGCGACCAATTGGAGGTCGGCGACATTGTGCTCGCCATCGGCAATCCCTTTCGCGTTGGCCAGACTGTGACGATGGGCATCGTGAGCGCGCTCGGACGCGGCAATTTTGCCTTTGGTCGCATCAACCAGTATGAAGATTTCATTCAAACCGATGCGGCAATCAATCCCGGCAATTCCGGTGGCGCGCTGGTGGACGCCGAAGGCCGGCTCATGGGCATCAACACCGCCATTATTCCAAATGATAACGGAGGCAATCAGGGCATCGGCTTCGCCGTCCCCATCAACATGGCGCGCCACGTCATGGAACGCCTCATCTCCGGCGGCAAAGTAACGCGCGGCGACCTCGCCATCCTGCTTCAAGATATCACGCCCCGGCTGGCAAAGGCGCTGGATTTGCCGGATCAAAACGGGGTGCTTGTCAGCGATGTTTTTCCGAATACGCCCGCGGAGAAGGCCGGAATCAAATCGGGAGACGTGATTGTCGGTTTCAACGGCAAGGACATCCCCGACATGCACAGCTTTCAACTGGCCGTTTCCGAGTGCGCGCCGGGAAGCTCGGCAACAGTGAAATTGCTCCACGATGGACGCCCGGAAACGGTCACGCTCACGCTCACCGAGCTGCCCGGTGAAGCTGCGCAAAGTGACAATGACCAGAAAAGACCGGGTTCCGGCAATTCCATGATTGACGCCCTCGACGGCGTGACGGTGGCTGATTTGGAGCCGTCGGTGCGGCGGCAACTGGGGGTTCCCCCCGGCATTCGGGGCGCACTCGTCGCGGAGGTTGAACAGGCCTCAAATTCCGCCGACGCCGGATTGCAGCGCGGGGACGTGATCATGGAAATCAACCGCCAGCCGGTGAGCGGCTCCAACGACGCGGTCAAACTTGGCCGGCAGGCCAGGGGGGATCAAATCCTGCTGAAAATCTGGCGCCGACAGGGCGACATCGCCGGCACCTGCTACCTCAGCGTGGACAACACGAAAATCGGGAAGTAGCCCGGAATTGGGAGAGTGGCCTGATTTGCTGTAGTGTCGAGCCTGTGGCTCGAATGAATCAGCGCACAGCGCCGACATTACAACCGAAATTTTGACAAACGTCACACACTGGCACATCCTTTCAAAAGTTGCCGCGAATAAAGGCAACCCCTATGTCCGTCCAATACAAAGATTACTACGAAACCCTCGGCGTGCCGCGCACGGCCAGCGCCGATGAGCTGAAAAAATCCTTTCGCAAACTCGCGCGGCAATATCATCCCGACGTCGCCAAGGACAAAAAGAAGGCCGAGGAAAAATTCAAGGAAATCAACGAGGCCTATGAGGTTTTGAGCGACCCGGCCAAACGCAAAAAATACGACGAACTGGGCGCGAATTGGAAGTCCGGCGCGGATTTTCGTCCGCCGTCCGGCTGGGAACATTTCTCCGGCGGCCAGACTTTTCGCGGGCGCGGCGGCGGGGGTGAAGAATTTGAAACCCATTTCGGCGGCACCGGGTTCAGCGATTTCTTCGAGCAATTGTTCGGCTCGCGGATGCGCGGCGGAGCCGGCGGCTTTGGCCGCACCGCGGGATTTGAGGATGAGGAATTCGCCGAGCGCGGACGCGACATCGAAGGCGACATCCTGGTCACACTCGAAGAAGCCATGCGCGGTTCCGTGCGCACGGTCAACGTGCGTCACACGGTCGGGCACTCGGTCAAAACGGAAACGCACCAGGTCAAAATCCCGCCCGGGGTGACCGAAGGACAAAAATTGCGGCTCGCCGGGCGCGGTGAAACCGGCGCGGGCGGCGGCGCGGCGGGCGATTTGTATTTGCGCGTGCGGCTGGCCAAACATCCCGACTTCGAGGTCGAGGACCACAACCTGATTTACGAGGCCGAACTGGCGCCGTGGGAAGCCGTGCTGGGCGCGAATCTTTCCGTGCCCGCGCTGGACGGTCGTGTGAACATCAAAATTCCGCCCGGCACCCAAAACGGGCAAAAGCTTCGCGTGCGCGCACGCGGCCTGCCGACGCGTAACGGCGCGCGCGGCGATTTGATGGTCGTCACCCGCATCGCCGTGCCGGCCAGGGTCGGAGACACGGAGAAAAAATTGTGGGAACAGCTTGCCCGTGAATCAAAATTCAACCCGCGCCTTTGAGCGTAGCGGCGTCTCGGCAGAGCGCCGCAAACTTGAGAAAATTGAATTGTGCGGCTTTCTACCGAAAGCCGCTACGACTGCATGAAGACCGTCTTGATCACCGGCGTTTCGCGTGGACTTGGCCGCGCGCTCGCGGAGGAATTCATCCGGCTTGGCCACACCGTGCTGGGCTGCGGACGCTCGGAAAGGGAAACCGGACAATTGCGAAAACAGTTCGCCGCGCCCCATGACTTCACCGTCGTTGATGTTTCCGCGGACGAACAGGTCGCGGCCTGGGCGAAACGCATTTTGAAATCCCATGGCGCGCCGGATTTGTTGTTGAACAACGCCGGCATGATCAACCGCAACGCACGCCTCTGGGAAATTGGCGCGCAGGAGTTTTCCGACGTGGTTGACGTGAACCTCAAGGGTGTGGCGAACGTCATCCGCCATTTTGCGCCGGAAATGGTCAAACGCCGGCGCGGGGTCATTGTAAATTTCAGTTCCGGCTGGGGGCGCTCGACTGCCGCGGAAGTCGCGCCATACTGCGCCACGAAATGGGCGATTGAAGGGCTGACGCAGGCGTTGGCGCAGGAGTTGCCGTCGGGCATGGCCGCTGTGCCGCTCAATCCCGGCATCATCAACACCGACATGCTGCGCAGTTGCTTCGGCGGTTCGGCCTCGGGTTATCCAACACCGGAAGAATGGGCAAAAATTGCCGTGCCGTTTCTGTTGAAGCTCGGCCCATCGGACAACGGCAAACCGCTGACCGTACCGGTTCGCAGCGCCAATGAATAAAGACGAAAAACGCAGTAGCCGCCGACATCAGCCGGCGCAAACTTCTCCTGATCAGCATGGACTGACGACCATGGCGATAAATCGCCATGACGAACCACCCATGCGCTGCCCGCCGGTGTCCGGCTTCCAATCTTGGTTTTCAGGTTAAAATTCTGCGAACGCCCGGCCGCCGTGCGGCCATCATACCATCATACCCTTTAGCGCTCCAAGGTCGCTATGCCAGTGTACCAAATGTTTTCTAGAATGGGTATTGGTTTGAATTTTGGTAAGAGTGCCCTCGAAGCGGCGATTTTCCCTGAAGCCTTCTGCTATGGTCCATTCGTCAAGCCGACCGCTTTGCCTGCGGAGTATAGTTTTAACAATTGTTCGTTTACCGCAGCTATTTCCGGGTGGACGTTCAACAAAGCGACGTCGCGCGCCTTTTTAGCCATTTCAATGGCCTTGGCAAACTGGCCGTCTTCGGCATAAGCAGCAGCAAGGGTTCCTATGAAAACCGGTTGTTGCTGGCCGGTCAACTCGACAGCTCTGCTGGCAAACTGCACAGCTTCCTTGCCATTACGCAATTCCTGCCTGGGATTTGCCGCCAGGTTCCAGGCCAGATTGTTTAACGCCACAGGGTCATTGGGATAGAGGCGGGTGGCCTCGCGATACGCTTGAACCGCCTCGGCGAACTTTCCGGCCTTGTTCAGTTGGATGGCAAGTTCCATTCTCCTTTGCAGTTCGGGATTTCCGGGCGCGTTGGTTTCGGAACCGTTCAAGGAATTTGCAGCCGCCGCACTTTGCAACGGATTCTCCGGCAAGGTGGATTCGTTTTCCGGCAGGACAAATACTCCCAAAGCCAGGATCAAAAGCGCGCCAGCTGCCAACCAGCTGCCGTTTTTCAAAACAGGCAGGCCCCGGTCGGCAGTGGTGGCCGATGGCAGATCGGCAAAAAACATGGTCAAGATCGTGGCGAACCAGGCCAGCAGCACTGGGAGAAGGTATCGTCCCGCGGCGGAATCCACAGTGTAACCGATCACATGAGCCAGACTGGTGATGTTGACAAAGCTGGCAAATACACCGCTCAACGCAGCCACGGCGCCGAGAAACATTGCCAGGATCCAGACGACGATTTGACGGCGGGTGGGAATGGCAAACCAAAGCGCCACCGTCATAAACAGGCAGAGCCATGCCAGACCGAGTGTCGAAGGATTATACAATGATGAAAGGCCGTCCCATTTGCCGATCCAATGAAGCTGTCCGCCTTCACCATTCCAGTTTGCAAAGTCGGGATTCACAAACAATCGAGCCAGTTCGATTTGGAAGAGGCGGGCCCAATTTGAGAGGGTTGAAAACAGGGTGGTTGGATGGTGCAGGACGTGGCTGGCCCAACTCGATTCGTAGTTCAATGTGGGTATTTGAAGACGCAGGCAGACGAAGGGCAAAGCCGCCAGAAAACAGAACGCCAGCACCGGCCAGAAGCGGGGCGACGGTTTCAACGAGGGTCGTGCCGAAGGCAGCAGCAAAATCCAGCTTCCCACCATTGCCAGAAAAATGAAGCCCTCAAACTTTGACATGGCCGCTCCAAACAAAAGCGTCAGCCCAAGGCCGAGCCGGGCGGGATCTTTCCCGACCAGCCACAAAGCGCATTGCACGAATCCCAGAACGGTGAAGAAGACCATGGGCAAAACCCCGCCTTCCCACTGGACGAACATCTGGGTGGCCGGCAACAGCAATACACCCAGGAGTGCAAATGACGGGGCATGGAAGCATGCTTTTCCGGCACGGTTCAGAGAGGCCAGGGCGGCTATAAGGAAAAACAGCATCCAAGTGGGCCAGAACTTGGTGACAAACTCATCCACATGACCGAGCGAATCATACGTGGCTGCATGCAGCGAAGGCACGAGCGTGGGATAATCCAGATGCGCATGCGCCAGACGCGGATTGGAAAACCATTGCACGATCTCGCTTCCGGTATAGAGGTGGATTATTTTTGCCTTGAGCAACCACGCCGCCACGGCGTCAAATTCCGTGACTTCCTGCAAACCGGCCAGACGGAAGAGAACCAGAAACACCAGCGCTCCCGCCACAAAAACAGCGGCGATAACGGGACTACGAACCATCTTCCCAAAACCATCACGAATCCCGGTCCAATAGACTTTGCGGTCGCGCCATATTTCCGCAATTGCCCCAACGGCGGTTACCATGAGAATCAGCCCCCGCCCTTGAAAACCGCAAAGTTTGACGCCCAGTGTCAGTGCCGCCACGGCCATCATTCCCAAGCCCAAGCCGCAGGCCAGTTGCTCCAGCAGCGGCATCCGCTCACTCAAGGTAGGGAACAAAAAACGGAACAGCCACATCCCCGCCAACGCCGTCAACAATGGAAGAAGAAACGCTATGACGGTGTCATAACCGGAGTTAAACCAGGCCGGATTGGTTGGGAACTTCAAGGGAAGGTCCCTCAGTGCTTTCACCCACAGTCGGGGCCCCGGAGAAAGGTCGAACCCCATATCGAATCCATGGGCAAGAATTTCCTGATCGGATTCAGCCGTCCTGCCCAGAAAGCCGTCCTTGGTTAAGCGGCCTGGCTGATCCACACTCACGCCGACTTCACGAGGGAAAAGATAGTAAGTTGCATAAAAAAAATACCCAATCTTGTCGTAGTTGGTGGGACCGGTCATGTCAGTCATGAAAACGCGTGCCTTCTTTGGCAAAACCAAATCATAATACCGGCTTGTTCCTGAGGCTGAAATAGTTTCCCCACTCCTGTCGACGATATTAGAAATCCCTGCCAGTTTTCCCTGCCGAAGAAAGGACTGCGCCAGGGACTCATATGTTCCGTATTGTCCGTCCTCTCCTCCATCGTAATGCCTGAACTGCCAGGTTATCACGAGGCTGGCAAAAGCTGCCAGAGAGGCTGCAATGAGAGATCCCCAACGACTATTCATGGAATTCAAAACGCATGCTCATTAAAAAGTTTTGCTCAGACCGGGCACTGTAAAGAGTGCGCCATTTCAGTCAAGTATGGACCCTGGCAGATGTCTGACCGCGCCCATTCGCGGCGCAAATGATTTAACGAAAAACGCAGCCGCCGCCGGCATCAGTCGGCGCAAACTTCTTCTGATGAGCGCGGACGGATGTTCGCGGCTGCAAATCGCCATGACGAACCACTCACGCGATTCCCGCAAGTATCCGGCTTCCAATCTTGGTTTTCGGTTAAAATTTTGCGAAACTCAACCGCCGCGCGCTTGACCGCGACCAGGGCTGCACTTAGTTTGAATTCATGGCGAACGCGCCCCAAAAGAAAAAACGCAGAGCAATAATGCTTGGTGTCGGCCTGGATTCCGACGGGCACAAGCGGCTGACGACCGGGCCGAACTTTGCGCTCGTCGGCGGCACGAAGGAAACGCACGAGGTGATGACTGAAAAGGCCGTCAAGATCAACGAAAAGCTCAAGGCCCGCGGCAAACAACTCGAAGAAGTCAGTCACGATGAGTTCGACGACATCGCCCATGAGGTCGGCCTCAAGCCGGTCAAGCCGGTCAAGCCGCGCTCGAACTAGCTGTAGCGTCGAGCCTGCGGCTCGGATGAATCGGCGCACAGCGCCGACGCTACAACCGAAATCTTTCCATTGCCGCGCGGGATTTCTCCGGTGTCTTGTGTAAAATCGTCCGCCAGCCGCGCGCCGCGCCCGCCGCCACGTTTTCCGGCCGGTCGTCAATGTAAAGGATTTCCGCGCCGCGCCGTCCGGCCAGTTTCTCCAATGCCTCGTACATTTTGGCGTCGGGCTTCATGGCGCCGACTTCGCAGGAAAAAATGTAACCGTCGAAGTCGCGGAAGAACGGAAAACTCCGCCGGACGTGTTCGATGGCGAGGTCGTTGGTGTTCGAAAAAATATAGGTCGGGACGCCGCGGCGCCGCAGTCCGGCGTGCAGTTCAATCATCGGCGGAATTTCCGTGAAAATGTCCGCGAAAAATTCGCCGAATTCCTCAATTGTTCCGCGAAAGCCGGCGGCTTTGCGCGCCTGCTCATAAAATTCCTCCCGTGTCAACCGGCCGGACTCGTAATCAATGATGGCGTGGGATTGTCCAAGGAAGGTTTTGATTCCATCAGGCGGCAGTGTGCTGCGCGCGGCTATCCGGGAAACGGCGATGTGGTAGTCAAAATCCACCAAAACCTTGCCGAGATCGAAAGCGACGACGGTGCTCACAACATTTCCCTGCGGCCTTCCAGCGCGCGGCTCAACGTAAGTTCATCGGCGAATTCCAATCCGCTCCCGGCGGGCAAACCGTAGGCGATGCGGGAAATCTTGACCCCCTTGCGCGCCAGCCGTTTGGCCAGGTAATGGCTCGTCGCGTCGCCTTCCACGTCCGTGCCCAGCGCAATGATAATTTCCCTGATGGGCTCCTGTGGGAACCGTTTTTCCAATTCGGCAATGCGCAGGTCCTCCGGTTCAACACCATCGAGCGGGGAAATTTTTCCGCCGAGCACGTGAAATTTGCCGCCATACGTGCCGGATTTCTCAATGCTCAGAATATCCACCGCGCGCTCGACCACGCACACCAGCGAGGCATCCCGCCGCGTGTCGGCACAGATGGGGCAGGGCGACTTTTCCGTCAGCGCGCCGCAGGTCGTGCAGAACTGGATTTTTTCGCGGGCATGGAGCATCGTGTCGGCCAGTTGTTTCACCACCGCCGAATCGGTCTGGACGAGGTGCAGTGCGATGCGCTCGGCGGAACGCGGCCCGATGCCGGGCAGCTTGTTCAGCGCCGCGATGAGCGAAACAACGGGTTCTGGAATTGGATTCATCGTCCCTTTCGTCCTCGTAATCGTCCTCGTAATCGAAAAATCGAGGACGAGGACGAGGACGATTAAAAAATTTACATCAGCCCCGGCATGTTCAATCCCGCCGTGATTTTGCCCATTTCGGCGTTGGAAATTTCCTTGGCCTGGCCGAGTGCCTGGTTCGCGGCGGTCACAATCATGTCTTCGAGCAACTGCGCGTCAGACGGGTTGAGCGCTTGCGGATCAATCTTGATGGACGCGATGGAGCCGTCGCACCTGGCGGTAATTTTGACCGCGCCGCCGCTGCCGGCCTCGACGGTGCGCGCCGCGAGTTGGGCCTGCACCTGTTCCATTTGCTGCTGCATTCGCGCAGCCTGTTTCATGAGTTTGCCAATGCTGGACATATTTTAATTTCAGATTGCGGATTTCAGATTGCAAATTTTCAAGCGCGGACTTCAACGATCTGGCCTTTAAAAATTTCCAGGGCCTTTTGGATCAGCGGGTCGTTTTTGAAATCGTTTTTGTCGAAGGGGACGGAGGCCGGTTTAGATTTTGCGGCCGGCACGGCAGACGCAGCCGGTTTGGCTTGTTGGAGTTCACGCTTTAGCGTGTCAGTCGAACAAGCTGAAGCTTGAACTCCAACGCCCTCGTTTTGCTTTGCGGCCATCGCCGACGCTTCGATTTTGACGAATTTAATTAGCGCGTTTGCATGGCCAAGCTCCGCGAGTTTGGTTTGGAGCAGCGTGTGGTTGCGCGCGTTGTCCACGAGACCAAGGTGATCCTCAAATTCGGGATCGAAACCAATCGTGAGCAGATTTTTATCGAACGAAACCGGATTTGCGTCCACGAGATAACTTCGCGTAAAAGGACTGACGCGGCCAACGGCTTCAACCAGCTTGGCCCACAACCCGGCCAGGTCGCTGTAGCCGCCGACGTCAGTCGGCGCATTTGTCACGAATGCTTGGGAACTTGTCGGAGCGGGAGCCGGGGAGGGCTTATTGCGCGAACTTACGTTCGCGGCTACGAAAGTTGGAGCGGACGATCCGCCTTCGCCGTGCTGCGGCGCGACGGTGACGCCTGCGCCACCTTGGCCGCCGCGCAACTGGTTGAGCTGCTTCAAAACCGAATCGAGGCTGATGGCGCTGCGGGCTTCGATGGCTTTAAGCATGGCAACTTCGAGCAATATTTTCCTGGACGCGGTGTCGCGCAGCCGAAGTTCGGAATCGGTCAGGACTTCGAGAATTCGGGTGAGCGATTCGGTATTGGCCAGTCCGGACTGTTCTTTCAGCGCCGCGACTTCGGCTTCGGAGACTTCAAGCAAATTCAGGTCGCCGCGCGAAACCCGGAAAATGAGCAGGTTGCGGAAATGATTCAGCAAATCGGTGAGCAATCGTCCGAGGTCCTTGCCGTTTTGCGCCAGTTCGTTCAATCGGCTCAACGCGGCTTGAATTTCGCCGGCGAGCACGGCCTGGCTCAAACCGAGGATCTGGCTTTGGGCGGCGAGGCCGAACATGGAAAGCACATCGGCTTCCTCGATCTTGCCGCCGCAAAAGCTGATGAGCTGGTCGAGCGTGGATTCGGCGTCGCGCATGGCGCCGTCCGCGCCGCGCGCGATGGCGTGGAGCGCCGCCTCGTCAATTTTCACCTTTTCCAGTTTCGCGATGTGCGCGAGATGTCTGGTGATGAGTGCGGCCGGGATCCGGCGCAGGTCAAAACGCTGGCAACGCGAGAGAATCGTCGGCAGAACCTTCTCCGGGTCGGTCGTGGCGAACATGAATTTCACGTGCGCCGGCGGCTCTTCGAGCGTCTTGAGCAGCGCGTTGAACGCCGCCGTCGAAAGCATGTGGACTTCGTCAATGATGTAAATTTTGAACGGCGAATTGGCGGGCGCGTATTTGCAGGTCTCGCGCAGTTCGCGAACCTGTTCGACGCCGTTGTTGCTCGCGCCGTCAATTTCCAGAACATCGAGCGAGCGGCCTTCGGCAATTTCAATGCAGCGCAAATCCTGGTCGTCGAAATTGACTTTCGGACCGCCGGTGCCATTCAGACATTTGGCGAAGATGCGGGCGATGGTCGTCTTGCCCGTGCCCCGCGGGCCACAAAACAGGTAGGCGTGCGCGATGCGCTTTTGCTCGATGGCGTTGGCGAGCGTCTGCGTGACGTGTTCCTGGCCGATGACATCGGCAAACCGTTGCGGACGGTATTTTCTGGCGATTACTTGATAGGCCATGTTCGATTTGTGATTTCGGATTTGCGATTTACGCGTCGTTTTGCAATTGCGCCGGCAATCGTATATCGAAAATCGCAAATCGTAAATTGAGAATGCCAGGGTGACCACGGCAGATACGGAGCAAACTACCGTTGCTGCCTTCCGGCCCTGGCGGGGTTCGTAAGTCCACATTCCATGGGCCCTGGCCGGGAAACTTTGCCGCAATTCTCATTGGTTGTCGAGACAAAGCGCGGCCGCAGCGAGCACGGCAATGTTGGGCTTTTGGGTTTGGGCCATGACCAGTTTTTTCAGGCTGTTCTGAAAATGAAACCCCTTCAGTTTTTCGCGCATCCGCTTTTCATAATACGGATACACTTTGACGACCGAGCCGCCGAGCACGATGATTTCCGGGTCGTAGGCGTAAAGCAAAGCCATGATGACGTTGGCGAAGTCGTCGCCAAACGCGGCGAGCATCGCCTGCGCTTTGCGATCACCCCTCCCGGCGCGCTGCTGAAGGGTTGCGCCATCCAGGCCGAACTCGCGCTGAAAAAACCGCCCGCTGCAATAGTGCTCAAAATCCTTCTCCCGGTAGGCAATTGCACCGATTTCACCCGCGCCGCCGTTGCTGCCGGAATACAGCCGGCCGTTGATGACGACGCCCGCGCCCAGCCCGGTGCCGACAATCAAGCCAACCAGATTTCGATAACCGCGTCCGACGCCAAAGTGCAATTCGCCAAGGGCGAAACAATTGGCGTCGTTATTGACGAAGACCGGGACGCCAAAACGCCGTTTCAGAATTTTTTGGAGCGGCACCGCGCGCCAGGACGGGATATTGTTGACCGAATAAACCACCCCCTGGTCCACCAGACTCGGCACCCCGATGCCGATGCCCTGCACGCCCGGCGGCAAAACCGCCGCGATGGTTTCGCAAACTTCATCAACGACCACTTCCTGTTTTGCCCGGGAAGAAATCTTCCGTGTCTGCAACGCGGTGATTTTGCCGTTTTGGACCAGACCGGCGCGGACATTCGTGCCGCCGAGGTCCACGCCAACCAACAAGGTTTTTTTTGCTGCGCGCATGGACCATTGCTTCAGGTTTCCGCGCCATAAGTCAAGCTTTTGGACATTTACGGCGCATCGAAAAATCAAAGGGGTACAGCTTGACACTACAGCCAACTCCCTCTCCCCGCCAGAGCGGGAAGAGGGCCGGGGTGAGGAGCCAATGTTTACAAGCACGAACCCGGCATGGTGCCAACAGATGGGTGACAACAAAGGGCCAAGACATGGGTAACAGTTTTTGGTTGGATTTGCCGGTTTTCCGCGGCCATGCCGTGGAAATATCTCTCGTTGGGCGAAGCGCGTCGTCGC